>JAQCEA010000026.1 GCA_027620495.1 Pseudomonadota bacterium
GTATGACATGCTGATGGTGCCTTAGGGGTGTATATCCTACTCGCTGGCAGCACCATTTTCCCGGCCCCTACCTCCTCATTGTGCAACATTCAAGAACTGGCATTTTTGGTGCGGGCTTTGGTCGTTTGCTGGGCTATCCGCGCGTAATGCGTGCAACAAAGCGGCGGGTCAGCGGTGCCACAACCAAAATTGTGGGAAAGGCAACAATCCAGCTTTTATACCACGCCGCCGCCCATAATGCGGTAAAATCATCCGACAAGCCAGCCGCGTTCAGCGTTGCCACGCCCGACACCACACAGGACATAATGATCGACAAAAAGAAGCTGAATAATAGCGGTGCGAATTTGGCTGGTATCATATCTTTAAAAAAATCCTCTTCCCGGTTGATTGCAACTGGCCCCTATATATGGGTGGTCACGCTGGCCAAATGCGGTGTCCATAGCGCGTTGCCATCTGCACGGCATCACCTAAATCTGCCAAAGCCGACAGATCAACCGGCGGATTTGCCTGATCAGACCCAGCACCAGCAGATGAAACATCCGTCACCTCAAATACCATGATATGGCGCGGCCCACCCATAACATTGGTCATTTTATGGCATGCCATCGCCCCCCTTTGGTCGGCAAATTCGGGTGCCAGTTTCTGGGCGCATAAACTGCCAACCGTTTCATCATGCGCGCCTGCCTCGATTGTCAGGATGTGAATATCACGCGCATTCATTGCCGCATCTGGTGCGCTAGGGGCGGTATGGGCATTTGTATCGCCGGGCGTCTGCCATGACCATTCATGTGCCAAAATCGCGGATGACGGGTTTTGGCGCAAAGCCATCATGGCGCGGGTATCGTCGCTTTGGGTTAATTTTAACTGGGCCGGGCTTGGTTCCAAAAATACTCTGGTCGAATCGCCACCAAACATCCCAATATACCGATAAAGATCACTATTGCCAGATGGGGGTGGTGCCTCAAAATGGGCCGCCCAACGATAGCCCTGGCGGGCCAGCTTTTCGGGAATATGATAGCGATGAAACCAATCGACATAGTGATCACGATCAGCCGCCGCAATATCATAGAATAAGAGCCAAATACCAGCCGTCATATCTGCCGCCTTTTCAAGCATATGTTAAGGTGCCGATATGCCAACTGTGCGTCATCAGCCAATGGGATGTTGCTTTGTTATTGGTACAAAATCAACAGGATGTGGCAAAAAAAGCGGCGCCAACGCACCGCTTTATTATGGTGTGTTACAGCTTAACTCGCTGTGGCCAGTGCGGTATCGCGTTCAAAAACCAATTTGTCTGCCACTTTATCCAGCCCAACGGTAATGACATCGCCCTCGGCAAAATCACCTTGCAATAACGCCTCGGCAAGCGGGTTTTGCAATTTGTTCTTAATCACCCGTTGCAACGGCCGCGCGCCAAATTGGACATCATAGCCTTTGGTTGCCAACCATTCGGTTGCCTCGGTGCTAAGATGCATGGTCAGACCGCGTTCGCCAAGCCGGGCTTGCAATCGATCAAGCTGAATCGTGACAATCTGCCCCATATCATCGCGTGATAGCCTGCGGAACAACAAGATTTCGTCAAGCCTGTTCAAAAATTCTGGTCTGAACAGCCCGGCAACCTCGGTCATAATGGCGTCGCGCGCGTCATCAGCTGGGGCCTGATCATCAAGTGCCAGCAAATGTTCAGCACCGATATTTGACGTCAGCAAAATCATCGTATTGCGAAAATCAACTTGCCGCCCTTTGCCATCTGTCAGCCGCCCTTCATCAAGCACCTGCAGCAAAATATTGAAAATGTCCGGGTGGGCCTTTTCGATTTCATCAAACAGAACCACCTGATAGGGCCGCCGCCGTACGGCCTCGGTCAACGCCCCCCCATCTTCATGGCCGACATAACCTGGCGGCGCGCCAATCAACCGTGCCACCGCATGTTTTTCCATATATTCCGACATATCCATTCGCAATACTGCGCTGTCATCATCAAACAAAAATGCCGCCAATGCCTTGGTTAGTTCGGTTTTGCCAACACCGGTCGGCCCCAGCATCAAAAAGCTGCCCATCGGTTGGTTAGGGTCAGCCAGCCCAGCACGAGACCGTCTGGTGGCATTCGCCACCGCGGCAACCGCCTCTTGCTGGCCGATGATCCGCTTGCCAATATGGTCTTCCATTGCCAATAATTTATCACGCTCACCTTCGAGCATTTTATCAATTGGAATGCCTGTCCATTTGCTGATGACTTCGGCAATATGCTGGCTTGTCACCGCTTCATTCATCATTTCTGCCGCCGCAACAGCGTCTTTTGCCGCCTTTAATTCCTGTTCCAGCGCTGGTAACTGACCATAGGTCAGTTCAGCTGCCATCCCCAGATCACCGCTTCGCTGTGCGACCTCTAGCCTGTGTCTGGCGTCTTCAATTGCTTGTTGCAATCGCACAACTTCAGCCATTTGGCCCTTGACCGCTTCCCACGCCTTGGCAAGTTCAGCAGATTTCACTTCAAGTGCCGCCAGTTCATCGGCAATGGTCGTTAGCCGCTTATTTTCAGGCCCAGATGCACCAGATTGTTGCTGGTCACGTTGCAAGGCGGCTTGTTCGATTTTAAGCTGCATGATTTGCCGATCTGCCACATCAAGATCGGCCGGTTTGCTGTCCGCCTCGATTCGCAAATGGCTGGCCGCCTCATCCATCACATCAATCGCTTTGTCTGGCAAAAACCGTTCATTAATGTAGCGATGTGATAATTTTGCCGCGGCCACCAATGCTTCGTCGGTGATGCGAACACCATGGTGGACTTCATATTTTTCTTTGAGGCCGCGCAGGATGAAAATACTTTCCTCAACCGTTGGTTCATCAACAAATACCGGCTGAAACCGCCGCGTGAGCGCCGCGTCTTTTTCAACATATTTGCGATATTCATCAAGCGTTGTCGCACCAATACAACGAAGCTCACCACGTGCCAGCGCAGGTTTCAGCAAATTGGACGCATCCATCGCCCCATCGGTTTTGCCCGCCCCAACAAGTTGATGCATCTCGTCAATGAACAGGATGATTTCACCATCCCGCCCTTGTACTTCTTTCAAAACGGCTTTCAAACGTTCTTCAAATTCACCGCGATATTTTGCCCCGGCGACAAGCGCGCCCATGTCAAGCGATAGCAGGGTTTTATTGGCCAACGCTTCTGGCACATCACCATTAATAATGCGCTGGGCCAAACCTTCGGCAATGGCTGTTTTGCCAACACCCGGTTGGCCAATTAAGACCGGGTTATTCTTGGTACGGCGTGCCAAAATCTGGATCGACCGCCGCACTTCGCCGTCACGGCCAATAACCGGGTCTAATTTGCCATTACGCGCATTTTCGGTCAGGTCAGTGGTATAGCGCGATAGCGCATCATAGCTATCTTCGGCACCGTCACTATCTGCATTGCGGCCTTTGCGCATATCGGCAATAGCCGCCTCAAGCGTCGCGGCATTGACACCGGCATCCACCAATATCTGCCCAACCGACGATTTTGATTTGGCCATCACCAAAAGCAACACATCAGCCGCGATATATTGGTCATGCCTTGATTTTGCTTCGGTTTCGGCGGCACCAAGCAAACGGGCTAAATCTGCATCCATTTGCAATTGGCCAGCCCCACTGCCGGTGATTTGCGGTAATTTGGCAAGCGCGGCCTCTACCGCCTTGCTGATAGCCCCAGCATCGCCGCCGGCTTTGCTGATCAGCATTTTGACAGTCATATTATCATCTTTGAGAAGCGCCGCCAAAATATGCTCGCCAGTCAATTTCTGATGATTGGCAGATAACGCCGCGGTTTGCGCCGCACCAATGGCATTACGGACAATGGCTGTAAATTTATCACTTTGCATCATACATCTCCTCTTCATCCCCCGATGATTGCCCACCGACCACAGATGATCTGGTGAAAATCAAACAGCAGAACAGGCCCGCAGAACCACGGCATGCCAGTGATGGTGCTGTTTTGATTTACAAATCATGTATGTACTCACAAATGCCATTTCAATATTTCATATAGAGATTTTTAATAACATCTTGCCAGTCTTATGGGCCGCATGCTGTGATCTCGCGCATGACAATATCACCCGCCACGCCCCTATCATCAGTGAAAACAACCAGATTTATTCGGGTGGAATGGCGCTTTTTGCTATTTGGCATGATCATGGCGTTTTGGTCGTCACTTGGCCAAACATTTTTTATTTCGCTATTTTCTGATGATATCCGCGCCGCACTTGACCTAAGCCATGGTGATTTTGGCACTTATTATGCCATTGCCACAACCGCCAGTGCCATAAGCCTGTTATGGCTTGGCAAGCTGGCCGACACGATGCGGCTGGAAAAACTGGCATTGTTCATTTTGGTCAGCCTGTGTTCGGCGGCTATGTTTTTCAGCCAGATCAATTCACTGATCATGCTGGTTATCGGGCTTTACCTGTTGCGGATGTTCGGTCAAGGCATGATGACGCATGTCTACAGCACGGCTATGGCCAGGCGCTATGTTGCGGCGCGTGGCCGCGCCATTTCAATTGCCCAGCTTGGCCATACAATCAGCGAATCAGTTGGCCCAGCAGGTGTTGTGGCACTGCATGCCCTGTTCGACTGGCGGACAATCTGGATTATATTGCCAGCATCAGCGTTAATTCTTGTCGCGCCATTTTTGCGCCAGTTAACGCGGCGCACCGCCTTGCAAGACGGTGAAGGCATTGACGGCATTCTGTCCGCCGATCAGACCCTAGATCATGCCAATCAAACATCAGCGTCAGATCATTGGCGGCGGCGTGACGTGCTTGTCGACCCACGGTTCTGGCTGGCTATTTTATGGTTGGTGGCGGTGCCATCTTTTGTGCTGACCGGGCTTTTGTTCCATCAGCTTTTTCTGGCTGACGCCAAAGGCGTTGCGCTCAGCCATTGGACCGCAAGCTATGTGCTTTATGCCATCTTTGCGGTGATTGGCAGCCTGACCATTGGCCAGTTGATTGACCGATTTTCAGCACGGCGCGTTGCCCCCCACACCCTTTTGCCAAATGCGCTGGCCTGTGCTGCTTTGCTGTTTGGCTCGATAGAACTTGGCGTCCCGCTATTTTTTATATTTTTTGGACTCGCAATCGGAATGCCGCACACGGCAAATGCCGCGCTTGTCGCGGAAATATATGGTACGCGGTTTATGGGCGAGATCAAAGCGCTGTTCTTGCTGGTAAGCGTATTTGCATCTGCCCTGTCACCAATGATTATGGGGGTGATGATTGACGCGGGTTTTGGTCTTGATGCGCTTTTGGGACTGAATATTATCGTGCCGCTTGCCGCCCAGTTTCTCGCCACAATGGTCTTGCATATACGCCGCTAATCACCACATAATTCATCATGGATACAATACCCTATATGTCGCGGAACGCCCCCCTGTCACGCCTGTCACATTTGTGGGTTGGCACGGCGGTTTTGGCAGGCTGGCTGGTTTATGGGATGCTTGGCCTACTGGCGATTGTCGGTGCGTCTATCCCCACAACATCGGTGCGTGCAGATGGGTTTGGCACGCCAGATAACCAATGGCCGGGTATCTGGTTTATTTGCGAATTTGCTCAACGTCAGCGCGCCCCAGATGATGCCTGCCAAATGTTTGATGATGAAGGGTTCCAACTGGCTGACGGCCAGCTTAGCTATTTACGGATTACGCAATCTGATGAAACCGCCTGCCGCGGGGATAAAAAAGGGCAATGCTTTCGGCGTGACCGCCCAGAAATCACCATCACTAAAACAAATCGCGGCAGATTGACCTTGCGCGAAAACCAGTTTGACGTGACATTTCTTGGATGCACCCAAACATTTTATTTTGCCGATACCGAACATTACCGGGAAATGTGGCCTGATGATGATCGTTGCTTTTGGGCCAGCAAACGCCGGTTCTATATTGCGCCATTTGATGGCATCTATAGCTTTGCCAAGTAGAGTTCTGCCAAGTAACAATGCGTAAAATCTTTCGCTGATTAGAGACCTTTTTGCCGATGACATATTTTGCCAATGGCCATATTGCCAAATCTGATGATGCCGGGTTCATTATGGTGTCTGGCACTGAATCGATTGATTTTTTGCAATCAATTTTGACGGCAAATGTTGCCACTATTGCTGTTGGTGGTTGTCGGCCAGCCGCGCTTTTAACGCCGCAGGGCCGTATCTTGATTGATATGATGCTGTATCGTCTATCTGATCAAGGTATGTGTCTTCAAACAGACCAAGAACGGACGGGCGATTTGCTGGCCCGGCTCCGCCGATATCGGTTGCGCCGGCCGGTCACCCTTGAACAGCGTTTGGATATGCAGCTCACCTTATGGTGGGGCTATGATGGCACGGTAAAGCCTGATGAGGACAGCATTTTTCTAGATCCGCGGCATGCTGATTTAGGCTGCCGAATCATCAGCACCAATGCTGATTTACCGCCAGCATTAAACGGCGCCAAACCCGCGCCTTATGAAGATTGGCAGGCACGCCGCATCCAGCAGGCCATTCCCGAAGGGGCGATTGATCTGGTGCCTGAACGCGCGCTGATGCTGGAAGCTGGCCTTGATAGACTGGCCGCTGTCGATTTTGAAAAAGGCTGTTATATCGGCCAAGAGGTTACCGCACGCACGCATTATCGCGGGCTGGTAAAGCGCCGATTGCTGCCGCTTTGTTGTGAAGGGCCGCCACCGGCAGTTGGCAGTGAAATTATCTGGCAAGGCAAAATGATAGGCGCCAGCAAAACCGCCGTCGCCTGCCCTGATCATGCTGGGCATTCAGTGGCCTTGGCCTTGTTAAAGCTTGACGATATTCACGCCATCATAGACCAAGCGGCCGCCACGCCTGCAACCGATCTTGTGATTAATGGGCAGGCGGCAAGGCTGTGTCCGCCTGCATGGTGCTTGCCATTACCGGTGCCGCCACAACGGTGATGCATACCACCCGTACAGCACGCGGCGTATGATTATTTAGATGGCGTGCCACCAAATAATGCCGCCGCCGCCGACTGGACTTTATTTTTTTGCGCAATCAAGGCTTCAACCCTGACAATTTCAGCTTTCATAGCATCAATATAGGCTTGTAAATCCTCAATATTCCAGCTTCGCATGTCGGCTGGCATTGCCCCCGGCTTCAGCCGTTCAATTTCATCATCCATCACCTTTTCCCTATGCAATCTCTGCGCAATCTCTGCGCAATCTCTGCGCAATCTCTGCGCAATCTCTGCGCAATCTCTGCGCAATCTGCACTTTTTCCAAGAAACTGAAAAGGCAGGCTTTGCAATCATACAGAATGCGGCTTATATAGAAGAGCGTTTCCGATAATTTTTGACTTTAAAGAGACTGCGACGCGCCGTTTTTGAATTTGCTGTGTTACCCAACGCCAAATTTCGAAAATGGGGCCGACGCGACAAAAGGTAAGACAATGACACAGCTTTTGATGCCAAAAGCCACCGCAGTATGGCTGATTGATAACAGCGCGCTCACATTTGAGCAAATTGGAAAATTTTGCAACCTGCACCCGTTAGAGGTGCAGTCAATTGCTGATGGCGAGGCCGGCATCGGTATTCAAGGCTATGATCCGATTATCAACGGGCAAATCACACGTGCCGAACTTGATAGATGCGAGGCTGACCCAACGGCCAATCTGAAATTGGCTGAATCAAACTTGCCGGTTCCGAATCGCCGCACCAAAGGCCCACGCTATGTCCCAGTGGCACGCCGCGGTGACAAGCCAGATGGCATTATGTGGCTGGTCAAACACCATCCAGAATTGAAAAATTCGCAAATCATCAGGCTGATTGGCACAACCAAAGAAACCATTGCCAAGATTCGTGAGCGGACACATTGGAACATTGCCAATATCAGTGCCAAACATCCGGCCATGCTTGGTCTATGCAAACAGGCAGATCTTGATGCCGCCATTACCAAAGCTGGCGGTGCGGCACAAACTGAAGAACAAGTATCTGATATCAGAGAACTTCCCTAACCCGGACCCGCCGGGCGTTTTAAAGAGGGTGGTCAGTGAATAACAGCGAAGATGACAACCAAGACCAAATTGTCGCCCAGCTCCATCAGTTGGAAAGCGAACACCGCGACCTAGATGATGTGATTGAACGTCTTGGTGACGACAAGCCCTTTGACCAATTACAATTACAACGGTTAAAAAAACGCAAATTGGCGTTGAAAGACGGCATCACCAAGCTGCGTAGCCGAATTTTGCCAGATATTATTGCCTGACGGGTGAAAATCTTGCAGGCTTTACCCAGCCAATGTCATGGCCCTGCGGCTGGTGCGCATAGCTTATAGACCCACGTCAGATAACTATTAAAAGAGATTATTATGGCCAGCATTTCGCAAGCACCCTCTGGAAAAATAGCCATTTGTATGGGCAGTCAGTCTGACTGGCGCACAATGCAAGATGCCGCCAGCATGCTTGATGATCTTGGTGCCGCCTATGAGGTAAAAATTATCTCGGCCCACCGCACCCCAGCGCGATTAACAGCATTTGCCGAAACCGCGCATGAATCAGGGTTTGCCGTTATCATCGCCGGGGCGGGTGGGGCCGCGCATTTGCCGGGTATGTTGGCGGCGAACACACATCTTCCGGTGCTAGGTGTGCCGGTTGAATCAGCCGCGCTAAAGGGCATGGATTCCCTTTTATCAATCGTACAGATGCCTGCTGGCGTGCCTGTTGGCACGCTTGCGATTGGTCAAGCTGGCGCGAAAAACGCGGCTCTTCTCGCTGTACAAATGCTTGCCCTGTCAGACCCACAGCTGGCCGCTAAGATAAAAGAATGGCGCGCTACACAAACCGCGAATGTCGCCGAAACCCCTGAATAGAAAGCCTTGCATAACCATGGATATGCCGCACACCACCATTGGTATTCTGGGAAGTGGCCAGCTTGGCCGGATGCTTGTCATTGCCGCCGCCCAGCTTGGCATCAAAACACATATTTTTGCGCCTGATGCGAATAGCAGCCCGGCTGGTGAAATGGCCACCAACGCCACCACCGCCGCTTATGATGATTACGCCGCGCTTGATCAATTTGCCGCCAGCGTTGACGTGATCACCAGTGAATTTGAAAATGTGCCATCAGAAACCATGGCGCATTTGGCACAATTTCGCCCGGTTAGCCCCGGCACCACGGCCCTGCATATTGCCCAGCACCGGGTACGCGAAAAGAATTTCGCCCGCGAGCATGGCATTCTTACCCCCGATTTTTGGCACGTTAGAGATGCCGCCAGCCTGCATCAGGCCATGGCAGAATTGCAGGGTCGCGGCGTTCTTAAAACATGCCAGCTTGGCTATGATGGAAAGGGACAAATCTGGATTGACCCCAGCGATGATCTTGATGCCAGTTTTGCCGCGCTTGGCAGTGACGATGCTATTTTGGAAGCAGCGGTTGATTTTGCCGCCGAGGCCAGCTTTTTGGTCGCACGCACAGCAGATGGCCGTATTGCACATTTTCCAGCCAGTCTGAACACGCATAAAAACGGGATTCTGGCCCGGTCAGTGGCACCAGCCCCCATCAGCGAAAATCTGGTGACATCTGGCCAAGAAGCGGGGCAGCGGCTGGCCGAGGCGATGGCGCTTGTTGGGGTGCTGGCATTGGAAACATTTGTGACCACCGACGGCAAATTATTATTCAATGAAATCGCCCCGCGCCCGCATAATTCCTTTCATTGGACCATCGAAGGTTGTGCAACCAGTCAATTCACCCAATTGGCCCGGTGTCTTGCTGGCATGGCGCTTGGCAGCACCCACAGTTACGGACAATGGCAAATGGATAATTTGCTTGGCGAGGATATGCCGGGGCTTGAACAGCTAGTGGCTGAACCCGGCCTACATCTGCATCTTTATGGAAAAGCCAGTGCCAAAACTGGGCGCAAAATGGGCCACACGAACCGGCTGATCACTGCTTAATCCGCCGGTTATATTATCCAACCCGTTGCTCGATTTCGGTCAGGTCAAACGGGGTTGACTGATATAAATCATTGATCCAATTGCTGATCAGCAAAAAGGCAAACGGACGCCAGTTATTGACAGGCGATTGCGTTGGGTCATCATTCGGAAAATAATTTTGCGGCAAAGAGGTATCCAGACCCGCGCCAATATCCCGGTGATATTCATCAGCAAGCGTTGTGGCGTCATATTCAAGGTGATTAAACACAAATAAATCACCACTGTTTGGATCGCGGACCATACCAGCGCCGCAATCAACACCATTGGCAAGCACATCAAGCCCAGCCGCCTCGATGTCATCAGTGCGATTCATTGTGTAGCGCGATATTGGCATTGGAAACCGGTCGGTAAACCCGTTCATTAGCCGCCCTGAAATATGGCTTAAACGGTGGTCGAACACGCCAAATAATTTCGAATCAAGCTGATGTTTTGGCACCTTGAAAAAATGCCATAAAAGCGCCTGCGCCCCCCAGCAGATGCCCAAACGGCGAAAACAATGGGTCCGCGACCAATCCATAATTTCGCTTAATTCCTGCCAATAATTAACCTCTTCAAATGGCAAGGTTTCAATTGGCGCACCAGTAACAATCAAGGCATCAAAATATTCGTCGCGCAAATCATCAAGCTGGCGATAAAATCGCCGCAAATAGCCGGGTTCGGTATTACGCGGGGTATAGCTCGCCGTTGTCATCAGGATCATTTCAACTTGAAGCGGTGTATTGCCAAAAAGCCGCGCAAACTGAATTTCAGTATCGCATTTCTTTGGCATCAAATTGAGCAAAAGCAACCGTAGCGGTCGAATATCCTGACGGACTGCCATTTCTTGTGGCATCACATCAACCTGCTCGGCATTCAGCGTTTCCAAAGCTGGCAGATTATCTGGCACTTTAATCGGCATCAATGGCTCCTTAAAATATCTAGCGCCACACGGACACCACTTGCCTTATAGCGATTAACGTAAAAAAATCCAATGCCGCACCATTTGCGATCGCAACATCACATGAACTTAAGGAATTAATCAGCGGGCGTGCCGTCTGCCAATGGTCTTTAGCATCGCGCGCGCAAATTGTTCGCCAGCCGCTTTGACGCCGCGCAAAGGCGCGGTGGCTTTCGGAATTGACGCGACATTGGCAAGACGGCGATCAAGAAACGCCACAGTTTTGCCCATATCGCCGCTATTATCGGCAAGCCAAGCTAGAAGCGTGGCACTATAAACAGCGGCTAATGTGGCCCGTCTGGTGTAAAAGCTGAACCCGGTGTCGGTCTGACCTGCCGCACGCCATATCGCATCGACGGTTTCATATAATAATTCGGCCGATATTTTCACATGCGCAGGCAACGCCAGCATTGTCAGGGCGCGCCGCACCGCATCTTTATTCTGCTGCGCCAATTCAAGACGCAATAAAACAAGCGCCCGAATCGCCAGATGAATTTTTTGTGGTGTTTCTGGCAACGCGTGAAACGCCGCCACCATTTCAGCATCGGCAAGCCGCGAATGAAGCGCAATTGCATCAATGGCACCGCGCGGAAACAGCACCGAAACCATATGCTGTTCAACACAAGCATCTGCCGCCCCAGACGCAAGTGCCGCATCGCTCCACCCATCAAATGGCACATGCAGCAATGTGGCGTTCATTACCGCGACTGCTGTTGGGTCAATGGCGTTATGGGGCGCTGTCATCCATTCAATCCTTTTGCTCATTACATCGTTTACCACGCGTTCTTGATAAGCCGGCTTCGCCTCTTGGTGAATATAGTGATTGCCGCGCATATTTCCAGCCTATTGCCGCATTATCAACACCCGGCATTCTGCCCGCCCCTCCGCCGCACCAAAATAGTGGTTTTTTTGATCAGGTTTAATGTTTGCACTCGTGCCATTGTTATGATAAATACAGCGCTCACTCAAAACGGCATAACAACAATCTTTTGAAAGGATGTGAAAGACGTGTACGTCACCGTTAGAGACAATAATGTAGACCAGGCTCTGCGTGTTCTGAAAAAGAAAATGCAGCGCGAAGGTGTGTTTCGGGAAATGAAAAACCGGCGCTCTTATGAAAAGCCATCAGAACGCCGGGCGCGCGAAGCCGCTGAGTCAACACGACGTGTTCGCAAGCTCATGCGCAAACGTTTAGAGCGCGAAGGCTATTAGAGGCGATATCCCAACCCACCTGATATGTTAAAGCCGCCAATAGAGGCGGCTTTTTCATTTTTATCGGCTAGTTGATGTTGATTGGATACCCCGAGGAAACAGCCGCACAAGATGATCCAAACAGCCCGGTTGCTGGCATGCCTGTGCTGGAATGCTGGACGGCAAAATTAGGTGTTTGTCTCAAAACGCGGTTAATTTTGCTGGCAACCCGATTGTCTCCGCCGCTTTACGTTGACGCGCGGCCAAACCATCGATGGAAAAATCATCGATCAAATCATGAAACAATTCATGCCAATTTACTTCTGCACCAAGATGCATAAAGACCGACCCAAGACCAACGGCCGCACGGTCCATCAGCACAAATTCACGCGGCGGCCGAATCCCACCAATACGCTTTAATTCCTGATGCACTTTACCTGCAAGGTCACGCCCAGCCTTGCCATTGCGCATTTGCTGGATCGGCCGGACACGATCTTCAAGAAGCGGTGCATAAATAAATCCTGCCCACATATTAAGGACATCAATGGCCTCATTATCCAAGCCGACAAAGCCCCACCGTTCATAGGCATCGACAGCCTGGGCCTTATCATCATCACGCAAAGCTTTATAAAGTTCGATGACACCGGCAACAAATTCTGGCCGGAACAGACGTATTGATCCAAAATCCATCAAATTGATCCGGTGATCACTGGCAATTGAATAATTACCTAAATGCGGGTCACCATGGATTACGCCATAATAGTAAAATGGCACATACCATACCCTGAACATATGTCTGGCAATTTTGTTGCGGATGTCTTGGTCTGGATTGGTATCTAGAAATGGCATCAGACGGGTGCCATCCAGCCAGTTCATCGTTAGCAAGCGTTCGCTCGATAATTCGGGCCGATGTTCGGGCACAACAACGCATGATTCATCCGCCAGCATATAACGATAAAGCTGCATATTCTGCGCCTCGCGGCGGTAATCAAGCTCCTCATAGAGGCGTTCAGACAATTCATCATAAATATCTGACGTTGAAATCGCCGAATCATAGCGCTCATAAAGTTGAAACAATAATTTCAGCTGACGTAAATCAGCCTCAATCGCCGATTGCATATCCGGATATTGTAATTTAACCGCCAGCTTTTCACCGTCTTGTCCGACAGCTTGATGCACCTGTCCAAGAGACGCTGCCGAAATGGCATCACGATCAAACTGGCTGAATTTCTGTTGCCAGTCAGCGCCAAGTTCACTGGCCATTCGCCGCTTTGTAAACAACCAGCCCATCGCCGGGGCGTCAGCTTGCAGTCCGGCGAGTTCATCTGCATATTCCGCTGGCAAGGCATCAGGTATCGTCGAGAGAATTTGCGCCACTTTCATGATCGGGCCTTTCAGCCCACCAAGCGCTTGACGTAAATCTGCGGCATGTTTGGCCCGGTCAATATCCCAACCAAGATAGCGTTCGCCCGCCACACGCGCCGCCAAACCGCCCATTGTCGTTGTCACCCGTGCATAGCGCCGCAAACGGCCACCAAAGGGGCGACCGTCCATACGGCCATTATCTTGTTCAGATGCCATTAGGTCAGACTTTCCAACTCATCAATCATATCACTTATCATATCAAGCCCTAACGACCAGAAAGCGGCTTGGCCAGCGTCAAGGTCAAACCGCTTGAGCGCCACATCATAGCGTTCAGTCCCGCCAGCCATCAGCAAATGCGTATATTGTGCGATAAAGCCAGCGGCGTTGCCCTGCTGTAGGCAAGCTTGATATTGTTGCCATAATGCATTGACCAGACAATCGCCAAAGGCATAGGCATAGACATAAAATGGCGTATGCACAAAATGTGGTACGTAGCTCCAGATTGGGCGGTAATCATCGCCAATCTTAATTGCTGGCCCTAATGCGGCACGCTGTGTTTCCATCCAGATGTCAGCAATTTCATCGGCTGTTAATTCACCAGCCCTGCGGCGATCATGAAACTGCGTTTCAAAATTGTGAAAGGCGACCTGCCGCACAACGGTATTCAGCATGTCTTCCACTTTTCCAGCAAGCAGATAGCGGCGGGCCTTGGCATCATCCTGACTATCAAGCAAGTGACGAAAAGCAAGCATCTCGGCAAACACCGACGCGGTTTCGGCCAGTGTCAGCGGTGTATCAGACATTAAATAGCCCTGATCGGCTGCCAGTGATTGATGGATGCCATGCCCCATTTCATGTGCCAACGTCATAACATCACGCGATTTGCCAGCAAAATTCATCAAAATATAGGGATGGGCTGATGGCACAACAGGGTGCGAAAAAGCCCCCGAACTTTTGCCAGCACGCGGGGCGGCATCAATCCAGTTATTGCTGAAAAACGGCGCGGCGATCTCAGCCATGTTCGGATCAAATCCAGCAAAGGCATCAAGCACAATATGGCGGGCCTCATCCCAGCTAAATTGCCGATCATCATCGCCTGGCAGGGGGGCGTTACGGTCCCACCAATTGAGCTGTTTGACTCCCATCCATTTGGCTTTCAACTGGTAATAGCGGTGGGTCAAATCACCGTTCCGCCCATTCACCGCCGCGACCAGCGCGTCAACAACCGCATCATCCACATCATTTGCCAGATTACGCGACGCCACCGGCCGGGTAAAACCACGCCAGCCATCTTCGATCTGTTTGTCCTTGGCAATGGTATTGAGAGTCAGCGACAACAACCGTTCGTGCGATTTTAATGTTGTTGATAATGACTGGCCAGCTTCGGCACGTGTCGCCGCATCGGCATGCGACAACGCATCAAGAATTTCGGCCTCGGTCACATCGCGGCCGTCAAACGGAAACCGCATAGATGTTGTGGTCTCGTCAAAAAGCCGCACCCAAGCAGCGCTTCCGGTTGGTGCGCGCTCGGCGATCATCTGTTCAATTTCCGGGGCCAGCTGATAGGGTGCCATCGCCCGGACACGGCGCAACCATGGCGCAAAATGCGCCAGCGCCGAGGTTTGCAACAAGGTCTTCATATGTGATTCGTCAAAGCGGGCAAGCTCAAGCTCAACGAATAAAATTTTTGCGTGAATTTCTGCGCCTACTTCGCGCATTGATTGATGATGTCTGGCAATTTCAGGTTCTGCCGTATTGGCGGCAAACAGCAATTGGGCGTGGCTTTGCACGCGGCCAAGCTGTTCGAGCAAATCTTCATATTCACCAATGACAGTTGCCAAATCTTCAGCTGATGCTGTGGCCAGCTGGCCTTGCCAGCGATCTTGCAACGCCGCCGCCGCTTTCCGGCAAGACGCCACGTCAGACGCCAATTTGACATCATTAATGCCTGAATAAAGATCGTTTAAATCCCAGATTGGGCATGAATCCGGCATAGCACACATATCCTTTACAACCACGGCGTCACAACGTCAGACCAGCCTGTTATAATCGGCTTCACATTTTCGTGACACATCTTTCACAGCGCTGGACATTATATGGGGATGCTGTGGGTTTTTCTCAAGCATGACCGCCATGACAAAATTGACCAGCTAACGCAAAAAAAATTATCATTAAGCCAGCATCATCTGCCGTCATTTGCTTGCGTAGAAGAATGAACTGCGCTAGCCTTTTCTTGCTCGATACATGAGAGGGGAGAGTGACCGCCTCGCCATGCTGATAACAGCACCAGCGATGCAGGGTCCACCGAAGGAGCAACCCCCCGGAAACTCTCAGGTAAAAGAACCCTTTCATGTGAGCGATCTGGAAAGTGGCACGGCAGTGCCCACCGACGGGGACAACCGGCAACTGGCACCGCCCGGTAATAGGCAGGCCAGTACATGACCAAGATATTGGTCGCCGGCAAATCTCTCAGGTTTCGCGACAGAGGGGTCATATACCGCACATGGTATATGGCTGTTTTTGTTGTGAGCCATGGGGGATGGCATGAGTACAAAACAAACACCACTTCATGCGTTTCACCGCGCCCATAATGCGCGCATGGTGCCATTTGCTGGCTGGGATATGCCGATACAATATGCCGCTGGGATTAAAGCAGAGCATCTGGCAACACGCCAATCAGCTGGATTATTTGACGTGTCACATATGGCCCAACTGGAAATCAGTGGGGACCAGGCCGGGGCTGATCTGGCGGCATTAACCCCCAGCGATATTGCGGGCATTGGCGATGGACGTTTACGCTATTCACTATTTTTGAATGACCAAGGCGGTGTTTTGGATGATTTGATGATTGGCCGCTTGGGTGATGTGTTTTATCTGGTGGTGAATGCTGGCCGGGCCGACCATGACATTGCGCATCTGCAAAAGCACCTTGACGCCACAACCAAACTGACCATCCGTACTGACCGGGCGTTGGTGGCCTTGCAAGGCCCACAATCGGCAAATGTTCTGGGCATGCTGGGATTACGTCTTGACGATTTTCGGTTTATGCAGCTTCGGCATTTTGATTTTAACGGCACAGAATTAGTAATTAGCCGGTCTGGCTATACTGGCGAGGATGGGTTTGAAATTGCCCTGCCAGTCAGTGTCGCCAGCCAATTTTGCGACGCCTGCCTGTCGACTGGTCTGGTCACACTTGCCGGGCTTGGTGCGCGCGACACATTGCGGATGGAAGCTGGCCTGCCGCTATGGGGGCATGAGCTGGAAGAAACCATCACACCTGTTGAAGCCGGGCTTGGCTTTGCCATTTCGAAAAAACGCCGCGATGCGGCTGATTTTCCGGGGGCCAAACGGATAAATGATCAACTGAAAACTGGCCCAAAACGCCGTCTTGTTGGCCTTTTAGCTGGCGGGGCGCGCCCGGTGCGTGATGGCGTTTTATTACGCTATAATGACAGAACTGTTGGATCTATCACCTCGGGTGGATTTGCCCCCAGTCTGGACCGGCCAGCGGCCCTTGGCTTTGTCGAGACCGAGTTTGCGGCCCCCGGTACTTCTTTACTAGCAGACACACGCGGCACGCCAACACCAGTAACGGTTAGCGACCTTCCCTTTGTCCAACATCAATATTTCCGATGATCATTATTTTTGGCCCGGATCATTATATGGGGGGTCATGATCAGAGATCGTTATTCCAGGTCACTTTTATAAGGAGAACAAAATGGTTAAATTTTCAGAAGACCATGAATGGGTAAAACTAGATGGTGACATTGCCGAAGTTGGCATTTCACCGCATGCCGTTGAACAGCTTGGCGATATTGTTTTTATCGAACTGCCGGATATTGGCACGAATGTAAACAAAGGCGATGCTGTTGCCGTTTTTGAATCGGTCAAGGCTGCCTCTGATATCTACAGCCCGGCTGGTGGTGAAATAATTGACGTAAACACCGCGCTGGCTGATGACCTTGGTGCCATCACAGCTGATGATGCGATGCATAACTGGCTGTTTAAGGTCAAGCTGACCGCCCCATCTGACCTCGATGGGTTGATGGATGAAGACCAATATAAAGCGATGATTGACTAAACGGTGATATCCAAGCGGGTCGATAGCTGACCCATTTATAGACCCACGGTCTCTGTCACGCCATTTAAGTTTGTGAAAGGAAATGATATGACGCTCAATTCGGTTCCTCATGCCAGTTTTGCCACCCGTCATATTGGCCTAAGTGAGGCTGATATCAGCACGATGCTGGCAACGGTAAACAGTCCTTCTTTAGATGATCTGATTGATTCGGTCATTCCCGCCAAAATCCGGCGCAAGGATAAGATGGATTTACCCGATCCGCATTCAGAACATCAGGCATTGGCCGTTATACGTGGCCTAGCAAACCGAAATGACATGGTCACATCATTGATTGGCATGGGCTATTATAATTGTCATGTCCCGCCGGTTATTCAACGTAACGTGCTGGAAAATCCAGCTTGGTACACAGCCTACACCCCTTATCAGCCAGAAATTTCACAAGGACGATTAGAAGCCATCCTGAATTTTCAGACAATGGTGACTGATCTGACCGGCCTAGATATTGCCAATGGATCTTTGCTTGATGAGGCCACCGCCGCCGCCGAGGCCATGGCCGTAGCCTTTCGTGCCTTTAAAGGTAATGGCAGCCTATTTATCGTCGACCCCGACACGCATCCGCAAACAATTGGCGTGTTACGCACCCGTGCCAAGCCACTTGGCATCCAGATTGACGTGACAGCCATGCCAAAAATGCTACCAGAAGCTTGTTTTGGCAGCTTGATCAGCTACCCGGGAAGCAGTGGCAAGCTGCGCGATATCGCGGCTGATATTGACGCCATTCATAATGGTGGCGGCATGGCCATTGTATGTTGTGATTTATTGGCACTAACCATGCTGACATCACCCGGCGAACTTGGGGCTGATATTGCCATTGGTAGCGCCCAGAGATTTGGCGTCCCATTTGGATTTGGCGGGCCGCATGCGGCCTTTTTTGCCACACATCAGCGCCTGCAACGCGCCATCCCCGGCAGACTTGTCGGCGTGTCACAAGACCGGCATAGCCAGCCAGCCTACCGGCTGGCCCTGCAAACACGCGAACAACATATCAGACGCGAGAAAGCCACATCTAATATCTGCACCGCGCAAGTTTTGCTAGCCGTCATGGCTGGATTTTACGCGCTCTGGCATGGGCCAGATGGCTTGCGTAAAATTGCCGCCCACACCCATAAAATGGCCTGTCAATTTGCCGCCACCATGCGGTCAGCTGGTCGGCAGATACGCCATGACCAGTTTTTTGACACAGTCGTTATTGACGCACCAGAGGACCGTGATGAACTGATCGCCAAAGCGCTGGCAGGTGGGTTTAACCTTCGGCCTATTGACGGCGGCGTGGCGGTCAGCTTTGACGAGACAACGGACGAAAACACACTATTTGCCCTGATTGGTGCGATCAGCGGCAAAGCGACATTGGTGGTGGCTGACGCCTGTCAGCCACCACTGCCACCAAAGCTTGAACGGCACAGCCCATTTATGACACATCCGGTATTTCATAAATATCATACCGAAACCGAAATGATGCGGTATATGCGACAGCTTGCTGATCGTGATCTAGCACTTGATCGCTGTATGATTCCGCTTGGGTCATGCACAATGAAGCTGAATGCAACAGCTGAAATGATGCCAATCAGTTGGCCAGAATTTGCCAATATTCATCCCTATGCACCAGCGGACCAAACCGAAGGATACCAGCAATTAATCGCCGAATTGGAACATATGCTGGCCGAGGCGACGGGCTATGCGGCGATATCGCTTCAACCAAATGCCGGATCACAAGGCGAATTTGCCGGGCTGTTGGCGATCACTCGCTATCATGAATCGCGCGGTGAAGGTCATCGCAATATCTGCTTAATTCCCTCATCGGCTCACGGCACCAACCCTGCATCAGCCGCCCTTGCTGGACTGAAAGTTGTGGTTGTGAAATGCGATGATGAGGGCAATGTTGATATTGCTGATCTCAAAGCCAAAATAGATACGCACCGCGCGCATGTTGCGGCATTGATGGTGACATATCCGTCAACACATGGGGTGTTTGAAGAAGCCATAGATGAAATATGCGCCATTGTTCATGAGGCTGGCGGTCAGGTTTATGTTGATGGGGCCAATTTGAATGCGCTTGTTGGGCATTGCGCGCTCCCTGAATTTGGCGCCGATGTATCGCATTTGAATTTGCATAAAACCTTTTGCATTCCGCATGGTGGGGGTGGCCCGGGGGTGGGGCCGATCGGGGTTGCGGCGCATCTTGCCCCATTTCTGCCCGGACACCCGGCAGATGGCGAAGGCGCGGTAAGTGCAGCGCCCTATGGGTCAGCCGGGATATTGCCAATCACCTATATGTATATTTTGATGATGGGTGCCCCCGGCCTTGCCAGCGCTACCGCCACGGCGATTTTATCGGCCAATTATATTGCGGCGCGGCTTGTTAATGACTTTCCTGTTCTCTATACCGGACGCAATGGCCGGGTTGCCCATGAATGTATTTTGGATATCCGCCCGATCGAGGCGGCTTGTGGCATCAGCAATGAAGATATCGCCAAGCGACTGATTGATTTTGGCTTTCATGCACCAACCATGTCCTTTCCAGTTGCTGGCACCTTGATGATTGAACCAACCGAATCAGAATCGCGCGCGGAAATTGATCGGTTTTGTGATGCCATGCTGGCTATTGCGGCGGAAATTCGCACCATCAAAGACGGGGTCTGGCCGGAAAATGATAACCCGCTGGTCAACGCACCACATACCGCGGCGGCGATCATGGCAGATGACTGGCCACATCCCTATAGCCGACAACAGGCCGGCGCTCCTGCTGGTGACCGGCAGGCAAATAAATACTGGCCACCTGTTGGACGTGTCGACAATGCCTTTGGTGACCGCAACCTGATTTGCGCTTGCCCCCCGCTAGATAGCTGGGAGGACGCCGCCGAATAGATATGTGGGGCCGCGGAATAAGGGCCGCATCAGCACTGCGCGATACATCTATGCGGTGAAAATCTGCAAGGTTTCTTCGCGTGTTGCGGGCCGCACCGATGCGGCAAGCTGGCGAATAAGCGCGGCGTTATCTGGTGCCAATTGCCCATCTTTGAGATGCATGTTGTTTTCAAACCCAACCCGGCAATGACCGCCAGCCGCCACCGCCGCCATCATCACGTCATATTCCTTATAGCCAAAAGCACAAATTGACCAGCTTGCCATATCCGGCAACCCGTCCCCCAGCAGTGGGGCAAGTTCGGATGGGTCTGACTGGAAATCTGCCGTATAACGCCCCAACACCAACAATACATGCGGGGCCCCAGCTGGTAAAATACCTGCTTTCATCGCCGCCCGCATGCGGGTGATATCATGCGCGTCATACAAAATATGCTGGACATAAATATGTTCGGCTTGCGCCCGATGATAAAAATCCTTGGCCAGTTGATGCGCGGCGGCGCTGTCATCCGCCAGCATCTCGCGCAATCCCACTGACACAAAATCTGGCGCGACCCCAAACACCACATCATATTGTTGTTGTGGCGAATAGATGCCAACAGCCTCGGTAGTGACCTGCACCAACATGTCCGGTACCTGTTCGCGCAACCCAGCTAACAAGGCTTTATAGCGGGCGACATCCAAAACATGTTCATCCTGATCACCGCGCACATGGGCATGCAGAATACTGGCCCCTTCAGCATGGCAAGCTTTGGCCGCGGCAATTGTTTCATCAATCGATACCGGCAGTTGCGGATGGTCGGTTTTGACTTTGCGCGCCCCATTTGGCGCCGCCATGATGATTGTTGGTCGGCTCATAACACCCTCTTGATACATGGTTTTGAAAATGGCCGTCAGAACTGGCGGCATCGCAAGATTTGGCAGCTTGCCCGTAACGGACAAAGCAGGCTAAATGCTAGCAGTCCGGCAGTGACGGTCAAGCTTTATCCGATTTTTTAAGGCTGGGTTTAGCCGATATTATTGATGCCACACAGATGATAAAAACCTATCGCTCCTCTTCAGATTCTATGCTAATGACACGCTCTTATATGGTTTTATACTGGCACGATCACAATCGAACAGGGTCATGCCCCCACCCCGGGCGGTGACAATCATCATGGTAGAATCCCCGCGCATCGAGCAATTTAAATCGCTGAAAGGGCAACGCAAAATTGTGTGCCTGACGGCGTATTCTGCGCCAATGACGCATGCGCTTGATCCGCATTGCGATTTATTGCTGGTCGGTGATTCGGTGGCCATGGTTTTGTATGGCATGGACACCACACAAGGGGCTGATCTGGACATGATGATCCGGCATGGTCAGGCGGTGATGCGCCGCCGCCAAACGGCTGTTGTGATCATTGATTTGCCTGCTGGCAGTTATGAAAACAGCCCTGAACAGGCGCTGGCAACGGCGCGGCGGGTACTGGATGAAACCGGTGCTGATGGGGTCAAGCTGGAAGGTGGCAGTCAAATGGCAGGACATGTTGCGCGGCTTGTTGAATCAGATATTGCGGTATTGGCGCATATTGGCCTGCTGCCACAAAAAGCCACATCAAAATCCGGCTTTCGGATTACCGGCCGTACAGCTGAAGAAGCCGAACAGCTGGCCAGCGATGCCCGTGCCGTATGCGACGCTGGCGCTTTTGGTATCGTGATGGAAGGCATTATTGAACCTGTTGCCGCATCTATTGCCGCAAATTGCCCAGTCCCAACAATTGGCATTGGTGCCTCGCCAGCCTGTGATGGGCAGATTCTTGTCACCGAAGATATTTTGGGACTCTATGATGGGTTCACACCAAAATTTGTGGAAAAATTTGCCGATTTGCAAACCGATATAGGCGCGGCTGCCGCGGCCTTTCACGAGGCTGTTGTCAGCGAGACATTTCCGCTGGAACAACATCTATTCTGGCCAAAACAGTAACAGGTCATCACCCATGATGGTTTTTTCCACCCCAGATGATATGCGCCATGCCAGTGCCGAATGGCGTGCGGCCGGTGAACAGCTGTGTTTGGTACCAACAATGGGGGCCATCCATGACGGGCATCTGGCACTTGTGACAGCCGCCAAAAAAGCTGCCAAACGAGTTGTTGTCAGCATTTATGTCAACCCGACACAATTTGCCGCTGGTGAAGATTTTGACAGCTACCCCCGCAATTTCCGGGCTGATCAACAGAAAATCGAAGCGGCCGGTGGGGTCGATGCGATTTATGCACCGCAAGCCATGTATCGTGACCAGCATGCCACGCATATCGTGCCATCTGGCGTTGCCTTGCCGATGGAAGGTGAATCGCGGCCACATTTTTTTACCGGCGTTGCCACCATAGTCTTTAAATTATTCCAGCATGTCCCTGCCGATTATGCCGTTTTTGGCGAAAAGGATTTCCAGCAGCTTGCCGTTTTGCGCCAAATGGTAGGTGATTTGAACTTGCCAATTTCACTGATCGGACACCCCACCGTCCGCGAGACCGATGGCTTGGCCTTGTCATCTCGTAATCACTATTTGTCGGCAGAACAACGCGCCATTGCCCCGCTTTTATATCAAACACTTGGCAAGAGCGCGGCAGAGATTTTGGCTGGCGGTGACATTCAGCAAAGCCTAGATGAGGCTAAAAGCCATTTATTGGCCGGTGGCTTTACAAAAATTGACTATCTAGATTTACGAGATGCGACCAATCTGGCCCCCTCTCTAACCGCTAAGGCTGATGACCGTCTGTTTGTTGCCGCCTGGCTTGGCGAGACAAGATTGATTGATAATTGCGCCATTGGCAGCCACCCGGCCCGATCTAGATAAGATGCAAGCAGGCTGGCATAGCCACCGCGACGCGTCTATACTAGCCGCATGGATGACATGACAAGGTAGCCCGCATGACAAGTGATAAACAGCCGACCCCAAATAGCCGACTGGCTGGTTGTGATGCCCAGGTGGCACAGGCCATTGCGGCACTGATCACCTGTTATGAACGCGAAGGGAAATTACTGGTTTGTGGCAATGGGGGCAGTGCCGCCGATGCGGAACATATTGTTGGCGAGATGATGAAAGGGTTTTGCCTGCCGCGCCGCTTGTCAGACACTGACAAGGCAGAGTTGGCATCTGTTGCCGGTGATGATGCCGAACTGCTGGGCACAAAATTGCAATATGGATTGGCCGCCTTGTCGCTGGTCAGCCATTCTGCGCTGATCACCGCCACAGCCAATGATCAGGACGGAAAGCTTATTTTTGCGCAACAGGTCTGGGGGCTGGGACAAGCCGGTGATATTTTGCTGGCTATTTCAACGTCAGGTAACTCGCAAAATGTACTGCTGGCCGCCAAAACCGCGCGCGCTAAAAATATGCTGGTGATCGGCCTGACTGGTGCCACTGGCGGAAAACTGGCTGGGCTTTGTGATATTACGATCAATGTTCCATCAGATAATGTGGCGCAAATTCAAGAAATGCATCTTCCCATTTATCACCATATATGTGCCAGCGTCGAAGCGCATTTTTTTGCATGAATATGATGTGGTGATCCCGGCAGGACTCGAACCTGCTACCTACAGATTAGGAACAGGTTGTTTTGTCCTAAATGGAACACCATTTATTCATTATTATCAATGACTTATAAAATAGTAAGGCAT
>JAQCEA010000027.1 GCA_027620495.1 Pseudomonadota bacterium
CTTCCTAGCCATAATTTCGATCCTCCGTCTCTATCAAATTATGGCACAGTTTTACGGGGCTAAGACAGGTAAGACGCGGATGACTGTCATTTGCTAAGACAAACACTGCACCTGAATTAGGTCTTTATTGAACCAATGTCTGGAGCAGATGAAAGAAGCATTTTTGTATAATCATGTTTTGGGTTTTTTAATAACACAGGCCCTCTTGCTTCTTCGACCAATTGACCGTTTTTTAAGACGCCAATTGTATTTGCCATGGTCGAAATAACCGCAAGATCATGGGAGATAAATAAGTAGGTCAGCAAAAATTCATGCTGTAATTCCTTCAACAAGTTGAGGACTTGTGCCTGCACCGAGACATCGAGAGCAGAAGTAGGTTCATCGCAAATTATGATTTCGGGTTGTGACGCAAGTGCGCGAGCAATAGAAATTCGTTGTCGCTGTCCACCAGAAAATTCATGAGGGTACTTGTTGATATCACGCGGAGACAAACCCACTTGGTCAAGCAACTCAGCAACGCGCTTTTGTTGCTCCTGTCTGTCAGCGATCAGTTGAAAAGACCTGATTGGCTCGAGAATTATATCACCGACTTTCCATCTTGGATTAAGGCTGGCATAGGGCGATTGAAATACCATTTGGATGCGTTGACGCATGTTCCGCAAGGACGATCCGTCAATATTGTTGTTGTGAAAATCGTGCCCATCTATTAGCACTGATCCCATTGAAGGTCTGAGCAAACCCGATACCATTTGTGCTATGGTCGATTTTCCCGAACCACTCTCGCCAACAAGCGCATAGGTTTCACCTTTTTTGATCGAAAAGCTAACCCCATCTACTGCCGTGAGAATTTGCTTTTTGCGCCCTGTGATCTTGCGCACAACCCATGGATCAGACAAATTAAAATATTTTGTCAGTTCACGAGCAACAACATAACTCATGACGTCTCTGACCCTTCATTTGACAGCCAGCAAGCAGAGCGATCTTCAAACAATGGCGGTTGTTGCTTTTGGCATTGAGTGCTCGCAAAATCACATCGCGGGTGAAATGCGCACCCTTTTGGAATATTTTCCAGATCAGGCATAGCGCCCGGGATTTGAAACAACCTTTTTTCAAATGAATTTGCATCAATCCGGGGAGTAGCTGCGACAAGCCCTTTGGTGTATGGATGGCGTGGATTTTTAAGAACCGCTGAAGTTTTACCAATTTCAGCCAACCGGCCAGCGTATAGAACAGCAACCCTATCAGTGGTCTCAGAAATTACGCCCATGTCATGAGTGATCAGGATAATTGACGTCCCTCGCTCCCGACATAATCGCTTCAACAGATCCAGAATTTGGGCTTGAACAGATACATCAAGCGCTGTGGTTGGTTCGTCTGCTATGATAAGTGCTGGTTCTGGCGCAAGCGCAAGCGCAATTACAACGCGCTGACGCATGCCTCCTGAAAATGTATGTGGGTAAGCATTGATGCGCCCTGGATCAATGCCAACTTCCGCAAGAAGAGTCTTTGCCCGACCAAAGGCTTCAGCTTTTGATATGTTAATGTGGGTTCTGATGACTTCAACCAATTGATCCCCTATTTTTCGAAGCGGATTGAGACTGACAAGCGGATCCTGGAAAATCATTGAGATTTTTGAACCACGAATGCTGCTTGCATCTTGATCGATTCGAACACCATCAAAAGTGATTTCACCTGATGAAATGGAGAGAGGCGGCTCAATCAACCCAAGAATAGCACAGCCTGTCATAGACTTTCCAGCCCCAGACTCTCCCACCAGACCTAAAATCTCCCCCGGGAAAACCCTAAACGACAAATCATCAACGGCCTTAAACCTCTGGTGCCGTTTATCGAGCACCACACTCAAACGACTGATTTCAAGGAGGGGCGCCACCATTTCTCTGTTACCACTCATTTTAGTTTAGGGTTAAGCGTATCTCGCAACCAATCACCAAACAGATTGATAGACAATGCCAATGCGAGCAAAGTCAATGCCGGGAAGAGAAGTATCCACCACTCTCCAGAAAAAAGAAAATCTTGTCCAATTCGAATTAGCGTCCCCAAACTTGGCTTTGTGGTTGGCACGCCAACTCCAAGGAAAGACAAAGTTGCTTCTGCAATAATAGCCAAAGCAAAGGTAATTGTAGCGATCACTAAAACCGGGCCAAGGACATTAGGCAGGATGTGGCGCGACATGATTTGACTTTTCCTCAAGCCAATCATCTTTGCAGCTGTGATGTACTCTTTCTCTTTCTCAACCAGTGTTAACCCTCGAACTGTGCGAGCAAACGGCACCCACTCTGATAGACCAATTGAAATGATAAGTACCGCAATGGACATCTCATATCGCAAATCAGGCGGTAAAACCCCTTTGGCCACACCATAAATCAACATCGCCACCAGAATAGAAGGAAAGGTCATTTGGATATCTGCAAAACGCATAATAAATGTATCCAGCCATCCCCCCAAATAGCCCGCAATTAGGCCCAACACCACTCCCATCACCATAGCCAGCATTACCGCCATGATGCCAACAAACAAAGAGATACGCAGGCCATAAAGTATGGTTGAGAATAAATCACGGCCTTGGTCATCAGCACCTAATAAAAATACATCCCCGGTAAATTCATTGGATTGCAAAGGCGGCGTAAAACCGTTCATCAAGTTTAAACTGGCCGGATCAAATGGATTGTTGGGTGCAATAAAATTTGCAAAAACTGCAGCCAATATGATCACTGCAAAAACGAAAAAAGAGGCAACTGCCACTGGCGCATTGCGAAAACTATAAAAGAAATCAGATTGCAAAAACCAATGCATCAATCAGCCCCTCTCTTCAACTGACCATCACGCAACCGCGGATCAATAAGAAGGTAGAGGAGATCAACCACTAAATTAATCACCACAAAGGCAAACCCAACCAACAACAGATATGCACTCATTACGGGGATATCTACAAAATATACTGCGTTGATAAATAGCAACCCCACACCGGGCCATTGAAAGACGGTTTCCGTTATTATTGCAAAGGCTATCACCGAACCCAATTGCAAACCTGTAATGGTTATTACGGGTATCAAAATATTAGGCAGTGCATGAAAAAAATAGACTTGCCGCTTTGACTGCCCTAGGGCAACAGCCAGTCGAATATAGTCTTGGCGAAGCACTTCAAGCATTTCAGCACGGGTTAGGCGCATGATCAGGGTCATTTGATAGAGGCCTAATGTGATACTCGGAAGTATAAGAGATTTCACGCCACTTGCCGTTAAAAAACCGGTTGTCCACCAGCCCAACTCAACAACCTCGCCACGACCAAATGATGGGAGCCAGTTTAATTCAACTGAAAACACCCAGATTAACAAAACACCAATAAGGAACGTAGGTAGAGACACCCCAACCAGCGAGGTTGAGAGGATGAGATTAGCGATGAAACCTCCACGGTTGATAGCGGTATAAATACCGGTAATTACACCAAAAATTACTGCAAAAATTGCTGATGTCATTGCCAGCTCGAGGGTCGCAGGTAAGCGTAAGGCAATTAATTCAGCGACTGGTAAAGCCCCTCGATAGGAATTCCCAAAATCAAATTGCAAAGCACGCAAGACAAAATCGGCATATTGCTCGTAAATTGGATCTTTCAGACCCAGCGCTTCTTCCAGTGCAGCACGTTGCGCGACTGTTGCCTCCTGACCGAGAAGACTTTCAACCGGGTTGCCAACATAACGAAAAATCAAAAAAGAGATGAGCGCTACGAACAACAGCACCATCACTGCTTGCAACAAGCGTCTGAGGACAATGATCAACATATTAAAAGTGTGTATTCTGCCAGATTAACTGACGAACCTGGCAGAATAACGTTTGTCTTTAGTTGAATTTCAGGAATTGAAAATGAGGCTGATCTTCTGGCTGAACATCAAATTCAATATTGTCACGCATGCCCCAATTCAAAACCTGATTGTGAATAGGCAGGTACATTTGTGCTTTCTGAACCTCCGCCCAGATCTTTGCAATCGTTTCATCTCGTTTAGCCAAATCTGTTTCGGACTCAAGGCTTACGATCATTGCATCAACATCCGCATTTGAAAATCCTGTTGGATTCCAAGAGCCACGGTCTTCAGTCTGGGTATGAACCAGAAAATTGAAGATATAATGGGAGTCAAATGTCGGCACACCCCAGCCTAACATGTAAAAGTCAGACTCACCGCCTTTGGCAATGGGGAAATGCTGTGCCTTTGGCTTTGCGTCAAGCGTCACATTAATCCCAAGTTGAGCCATCATGCCAACAACTGCCTGACAAATGGCCTCATCATTAACATAGCGATCATTGGGGCAGTTCAGAACGATATCAAACCCGTCGCTGTAACCAGCTGCAGCCATTAAATCTTTGGCTATTTTCACATCGTATTTCGGGTATTCATTCAGTTTGTCTGTCCAACCATTTACAAAAGGCGGCATGATTACGCCAGTTGGATCAGATTGGCCCCGCATCACAACTTTCTTGATTGAGTCACGATTGATGGCGATATTCATGGCTTGCCGAACACGCAGGTCAGATGTTGGCCCATTTACTGTATCAACACCAAGGAAAATAACGCGGTTCTGAGCGGCAGTAGCCAATTTCAAGCCTGCTGACGATTCCACGCGACCAAGGTCTTGCACTGGAACATCCTGTATGATGTCGACTTCACCAGATAGCAAAGCCGCGACACGCGTTGCCGAGGATTGAATGGGGGTGTAAATGATTTCCGAAACCTCGTTGGGGTAAATATCCTTGCCCCAATAATTTGGGTTCGCCTTTAGTACCGTTTTTTCGTCGACAGCTCGGCTCACCAACATGAAAGCGCCAGTGCCATTCGTGTTCATGGTGGCGTAGTTGGTTTCACCTTTTGCCACATCATGCGGTGTCATGACGTTATTGGCTTCTGACCACCCCTTGTCCATGATAAACATGTTGGTGAGGTTGTTGACCAAAAGGGGGTTTGCACCATTGGTCTCGATATCGACTGTATGGGCATCAACGGCGCGGACGTCTTTGACTGATGAGAGCAATTCTTTCATCTCAGAACCATCTGCCCTTGCGCGCCCCAAAGAGAACACGACATCTTCAGAGTCGAATGTGGCCCCATCATGAAAGGTCACGCCTTGACGCAACTTAAACCGCCAAACACTAGGATTGTCCGGTAACGCAGACCATTCAGTCGCCAACGACGGAATGATTGAACCGGCCATATCTCGTTGTAGAAGCGAGTCGTAAATCTGATGCGACAAGGTGTGGGTAGGGCCCTCATTCTGTGCATGCGGGTCCATGGTGATTGAATCGCCTGCACGCGCCCAACGGATAGTTTCTGCCGATACCGCAGAAACGCTCACTGACAGTATGGCGGCAGAGACCAGAAAATGCTTAAGCATGTCGTTCTCCCTATATTTAATTTTTTTGATAGTCCAACTGTACCTGCAATCCAATCTCTTACAAATAAGAAATTGTTTGGATGCAGCAAAGTCCAGCCCAACCAAGGCCCCACCCTTTAATCATGACCATATCTGGTTGAGAAACAGCTCCAGTAACCCCGGCTCGTGGTACACGGTCCATGGAACTGGGTTCATGGGCAATTTAAACGTGGCAATGAACGCGGCAATGATTTGGAAAACAAAAAAGCCGCCTCAAAAATGAAGCGGCTATATATCTGATATAAAATAATAATTATTGGTTGCGGGGGCGCGCAACCGCCGTTACTTGCACCTCGATTATGCAAATATTTAGGGTTTTTGTGGTTCCGAGGACAGGATTTTTCAAGACCCTAAGATTAAACAATAGGTCTGAGGCAGTTTATTGGTGTAAAATGTTACTACTGATACCAGAATTCTACTAGTGTTGAGAGTATTGTTATTTGGTTGTTTCTGCCCAAGTTTTTTCTATCACATTGGTAAATATATTATTTTTTGCCAGAGTGATTGCTGTTGTATTTGTCGAAATGAAACGTTATATGGCTTCGCCACCATCAACCACAAAAGCTTGCCCTGTCATAAAAGATGATTTGGACGAGGCCAAAAACAGGATTGCTTCGGCGATTTCTTCAACATTACCAAATCGACGCATTGGAATGGCGCTACTAACATAATCAAGCAACGCCTCACGCCCACCCATCTGACGGGTAAACGGGTCGTTAAAAGGCGTGTCGATCCATCCTGGGCACAAAGCATTGACTCTGATGTTATGCGCAGCATAGTCGGCGGCGATTTGCTTAACCATGGCAACACAAGCATGCTTGCTGGTAGCGTAGGCAACCATTTCACGATCATAAAGCACACCTGAATTTGAGGCAGTAACGATAATTGACCCGCCGCCAGCTTCTCGCATCATCCCAAGAACAGACTTGATCAGCATGAAATGGGCCCGCACGTTTATTGCCCAAGATGCATCAAATCCATCAACGTCAATCTGCTCAACGGTGCCTTCAACTTGGATGCCTGCATGCGAATGAAGCACATCAAGGCGGCCATGCGACGCCATGACTTTTTCAACGATATTGGAGATATCGCTGTCGGCAGTTACATCAAGACATGCTGACTCGCACAGGCCACCCTCAGCCTGAATCATCTTGGCTGTTTCATCAGCACGCTGTCCATCACGATCTGTGACCAAAACCATAGCGCCATTTCTGGCCATGATCTGAGCCCCCGCCTGGCCGATTCCTGAACCAGCTGCGGTCACCAATGCTATCTTGTTTTCAAGTAACATTTGCTCTGTCTCCCTATAGCTGGATGGGTCACGTTACACCGGGGCCCATGATCAATCAAAAGCGTTTTGAAAAGACCCCATGACGCGTATAAATTTCGGCTGCCTCCTCAAGAAACAGAGCCAGTTTCTCGGCGCCAAAATCGTTGCGCAGGCGCTCTGCACAGGCATCAAGGCTGGAGCGATCTAATGCTCGGCCGGGACGCAACATTTCATAAATTTCCATGATTAGTTCATTCGGCAGGGACGTCATTTCCGCAGCGCGCCAAAAGTTATCTGCAAGTGGGTAGCGCTTCGCAGCGCCAGCAATTTCAGCCTGATGACTAAGTGTTTCTGGTGCAATCTGGATATCTGCCATCGTCACTTTGTCGTTAAGAATATTCTCGATTGTCAGGTCATCAAGATGAAATCCATTTGAGGCACGCAGTTCATCTGCATGGTTTTCTGACAAGGGGTAAGATTTTCGGTTATTAGACATTGCTACTCTCAAGGAAGGTGATTGCGACTTGCTGTGGATGTCTGTCGGCAACAAGCATGGCTGTTTCAATGGCATAAATTAGTGCCACCCGCGCATGAAACCGCGCCCCTAAAGCTTCTCCCTGATTCGTCACTATCACTGGCTCGGGCCAGTCTCCGCGGGCATATATGGCAGCATTCGCACCCAATCTTTGGTAATGTTCGCGCGAAGTGATGGGGGCATTTGAAAATAATTCAAGGTTATTGTGCGGTAGGCGACCACGCTTGTGAATAACCGCCGTTCCCTTGGCCTGAATGCCGATTCCTATTCCACTGCCCGAAAGGCGGGCTGCTGTCAGTCCCAGAAAGGACGTATCTGCAGAATGCCAGCAACGGATGACTCGCATTGCCATACCCTCTGCTTCGATTCCTTCGCCAAGGCATCGAAGCACATCGGCAAGCGAATGTCCGGCAAGTGTCTGAAACAAACGAGTGCCAAAGGCAGGAGAAATAGCGACAACAACCTCTTTCGGCTCACTGGAAGGAATATAATCGCCAAGGTCGCGATAGCTAATTTTTTTTGCCTCGGATGCGGCGTAGACTGCCTGTCCGGTAATGACAGCATCTTTGTCGAGTTCGCCGCGTATTTGTGATAGTTCGGACAGGCGTTCAGCGCTAACACGGTACCCAGTGCCCGGCCCCAGGTACTGGTTGGGTCGGTTCACAGCACTCAATACTTTCTGATCTCGGATTAGGGCTGAGGTCTGTAAAAAGTCCCCACTAAGTTTCAGCCTAAGAAGAAAAAGCAGGTTTTCGGCTTCATCACGAAAGCCACGCTGATGCAAGACCTTGATCACATCAAGGATTGTAATGCCCTTTTGTTGGATAGCGCTAGAAATTCGTCCAACATCACCAACACTGAACGTCTCGGTCTCATTTGACCCAGACGCCACGACAACACTCTGCTTCATCGTTGATGTCGGCACCGCAAGACCCATCGCATCAAACACCGCCTCAAGTGCATCAACAGCACGTTGTCGGAGTGCTAACATACTGGACTCCTCAACCGAGCGTAGTCCGCCATCAGCCTCAAAATCACGTTGCAGAACAAGGAAATCCTCAAGTTCCTCCCCATTAAAAGATGATGGGTTAAAGGAATTATCATATTTTAGGATGGTACCGAACCCTGAGCAAATCAAATCAGAACCGGCAAGCAGATAGGGGGTAATTTTTGCACCAACCCTTATTTCGGATTCCGAATGTCGTGCGTCATTGCCCGAGGCACATTCAAGGTCGAGCCACACCGCCAGCAGATTCTCGGCCAGAAGCTCACGAACCCCGCCCGGAATTGTCGAAGCAAGCGGCGCACCGTCAATACCACCATTTTGAGTGCCCTGAGCTCCCATCCCACGTTGCATGCAAAGACAGCGCGCCTCTAGATAAAGTAGTGATTTGGCCTCGTGGAACCCCATCAGCAGCTCGGCAGCCGCGCCCGAAGTACAGCGCATCTTGATCCCTCGTGAGGCATAAGCCGAGGTCAGCCATGCTTTTGACCATGGCGTGTCATCACCATCGATAAACGCCCCTTCAGTGCCGTAGACAGATACAGTTTCGGCGTAAGATGTAAACCCCTTCATGCCTATCTCTAATTCTTCGGCTTCTTCGCTTGAACACTGGAAAAGCACCCCAGCCCGACCCACAGCGGCGCCTACACAGCAGGCCAAGGCATTTGACCAGGAATTGCGTGAGACTCGCATTGTTGTCTCAATTTCATCAAAGCCCAGCGCTACAGCGACAGCCGCATCAGCTGCCAGTTGCAGGGGGTCATCCTTAGCATTTGTCACATGCCCCTGATTACCCGGCATTTCGCGCGGGCGCATCTTGGCATAAGCAAAAGTCAATTCAACAGCTGATAGCCGCGCCACCACATCCGCCAGCTTTGCCGGGGTCATTCCATGCGCCAACCTGGTTAGCTGTTCACGTGGGACATTTATGTCGACAAGCATCCGCGCAATCTCATCTGAAGACATGGCCATCGCCTCTTCAGCAATATCAACATCAATATGGTAGCGGGCAATAAAGGTGTCGATCATGTCGAAACGGTCAACGGAAACACTGTCCATTGCTGTAACCAACCTGTTTTTTATAGTCAAACTGGGGGTGGGATCATTTTCTCCATGCCAGGCAGTGAACCCATTGGAGGGGTCGTCTTTTGAAAAGAGATCGAGTCGCAAGGGACGGTTATCCCAATCATCAAAACGCCGCCAACGATTGCTTTGGTGCCGCCAGGTCATTTACCCCATCCATTAACCGTCTTTAGTATTATGAATATCGAAGCAGCTCGGGCCAGAATGTCTAGGATAAAAAGCCGTTGATATCCTCAAGCCATACAATGTGAGAATAAATCATATTTATGGTCTTCAATTCGTTCTCATGTAGTTCCATAGTCGCAGCTGCACAGCAATCCTCAACAACCACTACATTAAAGCTCTCATCAGCGAGTGACCGCACTGTACTTGAGACGCACTGGTCAGTGAAAATGCCTGCACAGATAACATTCTTGATACCCATATTATCTAATATGAGCCGCAAGTTAGTGCCTGTCAGCGCGCTGTCTGTTGTCTTCAGCACAACGACATCTTCGGCTTCAGGTGCCAATTCGTCAATGATCTGGCTATCATGGTCATTCTTAGGCAACAGCAGATAATTGAAACCCGGTTTCTTTTGAGACAGAGACCGATCGCGCCCGTCTGCCTTCAGACAGGCGATGCGCGCATAGATGATCTCACATCCGCGACCCCGGCATAAATCGATCAGTTCACGGGTGTTGGGTATGACCGTTTCATGCATCCGGTCATGAAACCCTTGCCAACGCGCCGCCTCCGCTGCGTTGTCAGGCACCTCAAGGTAGGTGTTTTGGATATCAATGACCAGAAGGGCTGTTTCCTTGGGTGGCAGAACGATATCCTCAGGATCCTCAGCCGTCTCATAATAGAATGAACGAAATGCCTTTTTCCAGTTGCTCATTTACTCCGGCCCTCAATTTTTTTCAGTGTCTCTGTGATTACACGCTGTGCAATCCGAAGATTGCCCATCTCGCCTGAAAAGAAAATTCTCCCTGAGGCTCCCATCATCTCAACATCATTAATAATAATGTCAGGCACCGCCTTTTCGGCCTCGTTGGCAGCTACACATGCGAAAAGCGCCGGTGACATTTCGCACACCAGCAGGCTTGACCCTGGAACCAGCATAGAACCACCCCTTGTTCGATTCAGGATAATGGCATGCTGGTCGGAAACATCCTCAATAATATCAGTGAACAGGATCGATGGTTTCAACTGATCCATTGGCTTAGCACCGATTCCGTCAAGAATTGCCTTGCCAGCCGCTTCCAGCAAGTCCTTGTCACTGGAATGCAACTCAAGCAGGCCAAACTGCCGTTCAGTAAACAACAGTCCTGGTTCCATTTCAGGAGCGACTTTAAGTGCCAGATCACAGATCCGGTGAATAGCCAAAGCAGGCGATACCTCAATGATAAGTGAATGTTCACCTTCAAAGGGCGGGTATGCGCGCGCTCGTGTTGGCGTGCTAAGATAAGCAGCAAACTGAGGTTGCAAATCAAAAATGGGCAAATAGACGCGCAACTCGGTCATTGCATTGGCCTTTCACTGCTTACTGATATTCCGTCAACCACTTAACCAGTAACGTTGAAATATTTGCCTAGATCCTGATGCGGCCTTGGAATTATGTGGACTGAAATCAATTCGCCTATGTGGTTGGCGGTTTCAGCACCTGCTTCGGTAGCCGCTTTGACCGCGCCGACATCGCCACGGATGACTACCGAAACCAGTCCATCACCGACTTCTTCACGCGCTACTATTACCACATTTGCCGCCTTTACCATGGCATCTGCCGCCGCCAACGCAGCAACAAACCCCTTGGTTTCAATCATCCCGATCGCTTGATTTGACATATCCTTTACTCCTTGTGTCTCAGTGTTGTTGGTAGTTGATTCTTCTGATTTGGGTCTTGCAGCCTTCTTTTTCTTAGTAGCCAATGCCTCCATCAGCCTCACTCCTCGTCAATTGATGCAATAATCAGCGCATCGATTGGCGCGCGGATGTCAGGAAATTGTGCTGCCGCCACCGAACCTGTAGTCACCAACACCTTTTCACCAACAGCGCATCCGATTGTGTCTAGAGTTATAATAACAGCTCCTGCATCAGTTTTCACTTCCAGCAGGGCTGCACTCGGCATTGTGTCGAGCTTTCTGCTCGACCATATCTGTCCTGTTACACGTCCAAGTATCATGCTAGTGTCCTCTGGATTTTTATCTGTTTGCGTCTGGCTTCATCGCGTGCAAGTGGTGTCATACTAACCGCCTTTGCCACGACCAGCGTTGACCCTTGCTGCATCTTGGCGATCATACTCTCAGTGATAAGCCCTTTTTCAACAGCGACAGTTTGGCCTGAAGCGCGCTGGGGCGACCCGGTACTGGTTCCCATTGATATCTCAGCTCTAGAGTGATCAAGACGGAAAACCCATCTGCCACCGAGAATTTCTGCGCGCGATTTGCCGTCCCGTCCGATCTCTAATAGCCGTTGAGCAAACCCGTTGAGGTCGGCGTCACTCTGTATCTTCACAGTTTCCTCCCGATAGGCAGGCACCGGCACCTTACGTTCATGTATGCCTAGCTGACCCATCTCCTCAACAAGGATCTGCCTTATTTGTTGTCGCAACAGGTTCATATCCATTCCTGCTATGCCCCCAACTTCAGCAAAGCATTCTCGGCGGCTTCTTTGGCATTACGAATTTCGGCCTCAGTGCCCGAAAGATACAGCCTGCCATTTGCCCCAATCATTCGCACATCGACAACTTTAATATTGGCCTGTTTTTCGGCTTCATTACAAGCAATCAGCGCGTAGGACGCGGGTTGGCATTCAAGAAGATAGAGAGATTCGCCACCTAGGATCATTGATCCAAGCTTGTTTCGGTTGATTAAGAATGCATGCTGGTTGTCAATCCGCGTGACAATTTTTGACGCAAGAATGGTCGGACGTGTGGCATCATCAGCGCGGGCGCCAAGGCTTTTGATCACCGCTTCGGCACTCAATTTCACCTTTGCTGTGGAGTGCGAATGTATCTCAAGGTAGCCAAACTGGCGCTCAACCACAAGAATCCCAGCCCTGACATCACTTTCCTTGATTGCGATATCAGTCAGCGCCTCAATATCAAGCCCTGGTGCAATCTCGATGATCTGGGCCGCCATGTTGCGCCGTGGCAGGCTACCTCGCATCCAACTGCTGATATAACAGAGTGTCTGGGGCTGCAGCTGATCGATAAAAATGAAAGAGCGCAACTCGGCCATTAGGATTTATCTCCTCGCAGGGCAAGACGAAGCTCCTCGGCGATAAGCCTGCGCAATTCAGCATGATTCAGATCGCCGCCCTGAATGGCATCGCGCGATGAAGATCGACTTCCAGTTGAGAATGATTTACCCGGAACACCGTCAGATGGTGCCTCAGGTAGTGGGCCATCCAGTGACTGGTGGATACCCTCAAAATTGCCAAATGGTTCATCATGGCTGGAATTCCAAGCAATCCGTGTATAGTTGACAAGATGCTGCGGGCCGACATTTTCACCAACCGAACTGCGGCCGAAATACCCAGTTCCAATCGTAAATGTGGGTGCAAGACCTGTTCCAAAGCCTGCCGCTCCTTGTGAGCATGGTGCATTGACAACACAACGATAGCATTCTACCTGCGATGAAAATTGGAAAATCATACGCTCATCACTAGCATGAATGGCTGCAGAGTGACCTGCTCCTGCTAGTCTTAGGACGGCCCGTGCTGAGGCCACTGCCTGTAGCGGTGAACTGGTTACATGCAAGGCAAGGACCGGACAGAGTTTTTCCTTCGAAAGCGGCTCCTCAATTCCAATCTTGGTAATCGGAGCGACCAGTATTTTAGTTTTCGTCGACACCTTAATTCCAGCCTTCTCAGCAATCCAGATAGCGTCCTGACCAATCGCTTCAATATTGAACCCCTGCGCATGAAACAGGAAGTTCCGCAACATCGCCGTCTCTTCGTCTGAACAGATATGCGCCCCTTCCTTCTTTAATTCAGACTCAACAGCATCATGGCAATCTCTGACCGTAATCAGCACAGATTCGTTGGTGCATAGAACTGAATTGTCGAAGCTCTTTGACTCGACGATGTAATGCGCCGCCTTCTTGAAGTCAGCAGACGGATCTACATAAACCGGTGCATTGCCGGGGCCAACGCCAATAGCCGGGTTGGATGACGAATAGGCGGCGCGCACCATGGCAGTTCCGCCCGTAGCCAAGACAACATTTGTCTTTGCAGACTTCATGAATTCCTCAATCAAAGGAATTTTAGGTGTATCAACGACTTGGATACATGCTGGTGGTGCGCCGGCAGCTTCAGCCGCCGCCGCCAGTGTCGTGACCGCGTCAATGCAGCAATCCTTTACTGCCGGATGCGGCGACAAAACGATGGCATTACGAGTTAACATTGCAAGAATAATCTTAAAATTGACTGTGCTGATCGGATTGGTTGACGGAACCAACGCGAAAATGACACCAGCTGGACGAGGGATTTCAACGATCTTATTGGCCCGGTCAATCCGTGGAGAAACAAAATCCACATCGGCATACGCGGCGACCAGTGGGTGAGCCGTCAATTCGTTCTTGATTTTTTTATGAGCAACAACGCCAAACCCAGATTCCTCAACCGCCCATTCAGCATATTTCAGAGCGTGCTGATGGGCCGTTTCGGCCACTGCATCAACAATACGCATCACAGCATCGCGGTCATAGCGTAAAAATACCTGCGAGGCCCAGCGTGCACGATCCAAGTAAAGTTCGGCCAGAGCCTGCATTGATGGCTGCGATCCCGAGATATCTATAAGGTTTCTAATTTCTGGCTCAAGCCGACCAGCCTTTTGCACAGGTTGGCTCGCCCCACCAGTCGAAATACCAGGCCTGGTTCCACTGGCGCCAACCATATATTTCTTTCCTGCCATGATCTAGCGCCCCGCTTTCCTATAGCGCCCCATAACCTCGGCTTCGGCGAGGCCAATAGCAATCTCAACGCGCCGCAAGAGATCTTCACAATCTTCCTGCGTCATGAGAAGGCCAGGCTTAAATTGCAAGACCCGCGGGTCAAGCGTTGAGAAAATAGCCCAAACACCATTGTTGTAGAGATGCTTCATTACTGGCTTGGCACCTTGCTCATGGTTGAATTCCAACCCCATGACGACACCATGCTGTCGGATACCAATGAAGAAATCAGGATATATATCCATGATCTGTTCTAGACCATCACGAATATAGTCCGAAATATAACGTACCATCGTACGGATCTGGGGCCTTTGGACAATTTCTAGAACTTTCATTGCGACAACACATCCAAGCTCGGCGCCGCCCATGGTAGAGATATGGCCAAAACCATCTTTTTTAAGCCAACCTCCATGTTCTTCGGACACGAGTACACAGGCAATTGGGTACATGCCACCTGAAATGCCTTTGCCTGTGACCATAATATCGGGTTTCACACCGTACCTCGTGATCCCCCACATTTCACCCGTGCGCATCAGTCCAGTCTGCACCTCATCAGCGATATAGAGCACATCATAGCGTTCGCAGAGCGCTTTGACAGATGGCAAATACCCTTCATTCGGCATCGGAAAACCATAAGTTGCAGGTATTGTCTCCATGATGACAGCAGCAACATCCCTTTTCTTGAGAGCATCTTCCATGGCATCAAGGTCATTAAAAGGCACCTGCACGAATTCATCATTAGTATCTTCCGAGAGAAAGAGCTTTGAAAAACGGTCATCACCAGTCTTTACGGCGAGGCCTGTATGCCCGTGATAGGCCTTGACGATTGATACGATCTTACGTTTCTGCACGGCATGGCGCGCTGTCTTAATGGCAATGTCAATAGCCTCGCCACCACCTGACCCATAGATAGTATATCGCATAGCCGGGTTAGGGGAACAAAGAGCCAATGATTCCGCGAGTGCCGTTCGAGCCAGAGCCGGAAAGTGGTGATTACCCATGTCAAAACGATTTGTGCCCGCCTTCAGCACCTCGACCAATTCAGGGTGGCGGTGCCCAAGGTTATAGGTTCCACCATTCAAATGCACATCAATAAGCCGCTGGCCATCCATGTCATACAGGTGATAACGCTCGCGCCGATCTATAACCAGATCAACGCCAAAATCCTGCCAATCTTGAGTTTTCCCCGGATTCCAGAACTGACGTGAACGCTCAAGAAATTCTAGTTTTGCCTCACTCATAGTGGTGATCCTACTTTTTACAATGGCCTATCATCATGCATCGTGAAAGAACAACGCTTGACACCAAAAAGGTAAATTTGACATTTTTTACTTTTTAATATTGCCCCACCCTATCGGGCTCATCCATCAGCTATGGCGAGGTAGGGTTCGGCTAGTTCCGCTGAAACCCGCGCAAAATCCTTTTCCAGCGATTGCGCCAAATCAGTCTCGGCATGTGAGCCAATCCAAGCTAGTAAAGCCATTCGGCGCAACATGACAAATGTGTCAATTTCCTGTTTGTCAACATCCTCCAGCGGTCTAACTGTTTCATAACCAGCAACCCAAGACGCTTTAAGCGCCGGAACTTGGACATGATCTTCCATGAAACTGATGCCCGTTGCAAAATCATACATAAACCAGCCAAGACCGCAGTCGTCAAAATCAATTAGCCGTGTCTGCCCTTCATCAATCAGCAAATTGGCCAACCTCATATCAGCATGGATCAGCCCAAAACGATCTGACCCTTTGCCATATGCAACCAAACGGTCACGGACACGCGTCTCGCACGCATTTAATGTATGCTCAATCTCAGCCGTCACACCAGCTGCATCACGCCAGTTACCCCAGTTTGCTTTTGGGCCAAATACCATCTCATCGTCCCAAATCAATCGTTCAAAAGGTTGTTTTCGATGCCAACCAATCGAATGAAGATGGGTTTTGGCGGCGATTGCACCCAATTGATTGAATGGCTCGACAAGATCCTGGCTCTCATCAGGCTCCTCTCCATCGAGAAAAACGAACATCACAAGATAGCGGTCTGAGAGACGATGTGTTTTGAAGCTCTGGATCGGGGCACCATTTATGCCGTTAATGATTGGCGGCGTAACCACACCGCCATCACAGCCTAGAGCTTCCATCCATTCCAACTCACATTCAATTGCGCGATATGTATGGTAGCCTTCACGATGCACGCGTAGAATGCTCTTATACGCGCCATCGGCTTCGACTATATAGGTTGCATTTTCCGAGAGATTTATGAGCCGCGCATTCGCATTTTGCGGCAGATCCCATAGTTTGAGCGAAGCATTCGCGAGCTCTGCCAAGCAGGCAACCAGCTCATCATGTGGCATGTCCGATGTTCCCATGAGACACTCCCTCCTGTTATCAATCTTTTTATCTTTATGCAGATGCGATAGAGCAGGTAGTTAGATGCTCTCTATGGCCTCGAGAGATTCCGGAATGGTCTGGCCACCATCCACAACGATTTGCTGCCCGGTGATGTAGGCTGCCTCATCTGACGCAAAGAAAAGCGCCGCATTGCCGATATCAGCAACGGCACCAAGACGCTTGAGAGGAATTGATGCGGCCATCGTGTCGAGATATTCTTGGCCAAGGTCTTGCAACCCCTCTGTGTAAATATTGCCCGGCATCACCGCATTGATAGTCGTGTTATAACGCGCCAACTCCATACACGCAGTGCGCATGAAACCAAGTTGGCCAGCTTTTGATGCGCCATAATGCGCCCAGCCTGGAAAGCCAGTGATCGGCCCAGTAATTGACGAGGTCAGGATCACCCGACCCTTTCCGGCTTTTTCAAAATGTGGAATGCAGGCTTTCACGGTCAGAAAGGCACTTCGCAAATTTGTACCCATAACTTGATCCCATTCTGCAGGATCCATTTCGACCATTTTGGTTTGCGGAAAAGCGCCAGCATTGGCGCAAAGAACATCAACACCACCAAAGGCCACAGCCGTCGACTCAACCATCTTCTGCACACTGTCCCAATCACTGACATCACATGTCGTGTGATGGACATCACATCCTTGGGCATTGAGCTGATCAGCCGCTATCTTGGCGGCCTGCTCGCCACGCGCAGCTATCATCACACGAGCTCCTTGACGGGCAAACACCTCGGCGATACCGCGACCAATTCCCTTCGAACCGCCGGTTACAATGACCGATTTTCCTTTGATTGAAGTTAGCATTATTCCCTCCTTTATTCTTCGTTCATTTATATTCTAGCTTGTTTGATCATGCGCACCAGGTGCGCAACCGCAAACGCAAATACTATAACAAAAAGCGAAACTGAAATCGACAGCATGCCGACTGTCGGAACAAGCGGTGAATAGCCCGAAATCATCTTAGCGTATAGCCATTCAGGCATGGTCAGATCGGCTCCCGTGGTAAAAAGTGATAGTGGAAAGTTTCCCCAGCTCAATAGAAAAGAGAAAAGTCCCGCCGAGATCACGCCTGGCATAAGTAGCGGCAATGTAACTTCGCGAAAGATGGTGAAAGTCGAAGCCCCCATGTCGCGAGCAGCCTCTTCAAGGGATGAATCGAAGCTGTAGGCTCGGATAGCAATAATCAACGTCGTAATGGGTGATATCCACACAAGATGTGAGATAATTGCTGTCTTCCAGGTTGGGATCACGCCAAGCGAATTAAACCAAATCAAAAGAGCCAACCCCAACACTGCCTGAGGAAAGAAGATTGGCAACAGGATGACTTTCTGAAACAAGTGGCGAAAGCGCCAGTTATAGCGCGCAAAAGCCAACGCCCCAAAGAAGCCAAGTACCATCGAGACAATGGTTACAATTGACGCAACTTTAAGAGAAATAATTACCAGATCGGTAACAGTGTCACTTTCAAATGCCTTCGTATACCATTTGAAAGAATAGGCTTTGATCGGAAAAGTGAGATAACGCGCCCTGGAGATTGAAGCAAAGCTGACTGAAAGCAACGGCAGATATAGAAATATAATCGCCAAAATACCATACGCAAAAAGGACAATTTTAGTACTATAGCTGGGTTTCATGATCGTTTGCGCCCCATAATCGTATCAATATCAACCCGCGAGATACCAAAGACAGCAATAGTGGCAATAATCATGATCAATAGCATTGATAGGGCCGAACCCAGCGGCCAATTCTGCCCATAGGTAAAGGCGGTTTCAATATCATCGGCAAGGACAATTACAGTCTGCCCACCTAAAAGCTTGGACTCGGCAAGAGCGCCTGCGGCCAAAACAAAGCTGAGCAATGTGCCGACAACGATTCCTGGCGCTGCCAAAGGCAGTTCGATCTCACGAAGCACCTGCCACCGCGTTGCACCCAAATCAAAAGCAGCCTGACGGGTATCTTCTGCGATCATCGCAATCCCCTGCATAAGAGGAAACAGCATGAAAGGAAAATAGACGTAAACAAGCCCAAAAATTATTATCGGGACATTGTAAAGCGCGCCTTCAAACCCATTGCCGGTGTAGTGGCGTAACAAGCCCTCAATCAACCCGCCCTTCATTAGTGTCAAAAGCCACCCAAAAAGCCGGATGTTTTCTGACACAAACAAACTGACAACCACAGCGATGGTAATGATTAGCGTGAAGCGGTTGAAAATTTTTGCCATCGCATAGGCAAGCGGCCAACAAAGCAAGAAGAGAATGACCGTCGAACTAAATGCAAGAACAAGTGACCAGAAGAGCGATTTCAGATAGCCCTCGACAAAGATTAAGCTGTAACTGCTGAAATCCGGCATAGCCAGGAGGCTAAAGGATTTTTGTGGCATAATAGAATAGATGCCAATGACCAAAAGCGGGGCCACAAAAAATACCAAAAGCAGTATCAGGATCGGTGCCGCAGAAAGATAGGCAATGCGCTTGTTTAGTCGATCCATTTGCTTTCTCCCCGCTCTGGCTATTCACCCACGATCAGATGGCAATCTGACATCGCCCAACTGAGCGTGCATTGATCACCAGGTTTGCCGTCAAACATATCCATGCGAAGCTTTTCAATGGTAACCAGACCCAGTCCAGCGGCCTCGACCTCATATTGGATCCTGGAGCCAAGTTCATAATCTTGCAAAACCCGCCCCTCGACTGAGAAGTCAGCCGCCTGACCTTTGCCGAAAGCGACAAATTCTGGGCGCACCACAATAGTGCCGCAAGAGGCATTGGCCTTTTTTAACTGACCGGAAATGTCGCTCGTAACTGACTTTGAGAGCATGATCTCACCAGGACTAGTCAATACCTTTCCTGCAATCTTGAAGGGGATCAAATTAACCTCGCCCATGAATTCGGCGACGAACCGGCTTACCGGACGCGAATAAATCTCACGGGCTGGGTCAATCTGTTCAAAGACACCCGCCTTCATGATGGCTATGCGGTCAGACATAACCATGGCCTCTTCTAGAGAATGAGTAATGTAAACAAAGGTTTTGCCAGTTTTTTCGTGAAGGGCCTTGAGTTCCTTTTCCAACGTCTTTCGTAAGCGATAGTCAAGTGCCGAGAGGGGCTCGTCGAAAAACAGAATTTCTGGATCAAATGCAAGCGCACGCGCTAAAGCGACACGCTGGCGCTCACCGCCCGAACATTCATGGATACGCTTACCATGATAGGATTGTGGAAGACGCAACAATTCCAAAAGCTCGAGCGCCTTTTGCCTACGCACCTGCAAATCCACGCCACGAATTTTTAACGGAAATTCGATATTCTCGCCTACCGACCGATGCGGAAACAGCGCAAGAGACTGAAATACCATGCAAGTAGGGCGTTTGTTAGCGGGCAACTTGTCGATGCGCTCATCTCGCAACCAAATTTCACCCGATGATGGTTCATCCATTCCGACCATAAGCCGTATCAGCGTAGTCTTTCCGCTACCCGATGGGCCCACTATTGTCAGAAACTCGCCTTCTCTGATATCAAGGCTTATATCCTTGATCGCTTCAAAAGTATCAAAATTTTTGCGGATATTTTTCAGTTGAAGGATTGGGTCAGACATCCCACGAATACCCCTATAAGAGGTCTGGCACCATCTGATGCCAGACCTTGTTTTATCCAGTGACTAGCTACGCTTTGCTTCGCTGTAAATTTTGATCAGCTCATCATAGGAGGGAACAATTTGGTAATCCAATGAGCGTTCCATCTCCTCAGCAAGACTATCCATCTGAATGGCGTCAAGCTCGTCACTATCAAACAGGCTCATCACTTTTGGGTTGGCCATCTGGCTAACTGGGTTGTAAGTACCCTCGGCAAAAGCAACTGCCTTGCAGATTTCAGGCTTTTGCACATATTCAAGGAAGTCCTCAGCAATAGTTGAAGGGTTTGGATTGTTGACCAGCGAAGTCAATTCAACCCAAACAACGCCACCCTTACCACCAACTGGGCCTGAATTTGGCGTGATGGCACGAACATTCGATGCACCATCAAGCCGTGCTGGCGAAGCGGTATAGGTGCCGCCAGTGAAATAGGCATCAATCTCTCCATTGATAAGTGCTAAATTCATCGCGACAAGGTCATCTGTCAGCATCTTTGCACCACCAAAAATTGCATCTGCTGTTTTCTTGAAAGTCTCTAACCCAGCCGCATCCATTGGTTCAAACGGGTTTTGGTCACCAGTGAGCGCCATATGCATGACGTTCCAGTTGTCATAAGTGAGGATACCGTAACGGCCCTTCATCTTCGGATCCAAGAACAGCTTCCAGCCCTGATCCTCGGCAGTTGCTCGACTGATCTTATCCGTGTTCACCACAAATGAGAATGGACCATAGCGTTGCGGCATGCCAATCAAATCGCCATTGCCAGCCAAAGCCAATGGGTAAGGCGCCTTAAATTCTGGTAACATTTGATCAAAATAAGGCATGAACCGGTCTTTGTTGAGTGGCTTGATAAGACCTTCAGGATATAATTGGCCCTGAGCCCAAGGCTGGTTGACGTTGATAAGATCCCAGACATTGGTCTCACCAGCACGCAGCTTGTTGATCATGTCAGGATCGGATGTGCCACTTTCTGCGCGAACTGTTGCACCAGGGTTTAGCTTACGGAAGGGGCTTAGCACCTCGTCAGTGTTGTATCCTTCCCAGCATAAGATATTTAATTCGTTGCGCGCAGCGAAAGCTGAACCAATTGGCCCGGCGAGAGTTGCACCAGCTGTGAACGCAACACCTTTATTGAACTGTCTTCGGCTAATTGTCATTGAATGACCTCCCTTTATTTGTTTTTCAACGGGTGGCTTTTGAGCCTTTTATAGCTTCAGTGTGCTAAGCAATCCCACTTTGCCGCTTGACATTCTATAAGTTCAATTTGACACTTTATGCATATGCTTGCATAGCTGCCAGATTTTGGCGTTATCTGATTTTAGTCATTCATGCTTTAAATTATCGGCACCGCCCGGGCAGACACCAACCCAAACGTTATCCTGATAGGATGCTTCTAAAAGTTTAAGATTCTGGGCAATGATGAAAATTACCTCACCGCCAATGACATTGTCTTCATTAGTTATCCCTGCTCTAGATGTGGCGGGTTTGGATGAAAATCTGCGCGATCGCGTCCTCGCCGCATCTTCCCTTAACCGACGCCAGGTAGATGGACATCTTAATATCATCCCGCTAGAACATTTCTGCCGACTTTTGGATGAACTGACTAAATTAACTGGTGATGCAGCGTTTGGCATTCATGCCGGCGCTCGTTTACAAGTGGCGCATCTGGGCCTGGTAGGACAACTTGCTGTTTCCTCACAAAGCTTGGCCGAGGCTATTGAATCATTGTGCAATCATTTTTTTATTTTTCAGAGCAAAACCTATTTTGGTCTTCATCAAGAGGAAGATTTATTTTGGCTTTCCTATGCGATCAGCGACAACCGGGTCCCAATTCATCAGCAGAATGCCGACATGATGATTGCTATCTTTGTAAATTTTCTGCGATCCGTCTTAGGGCGCACCTGGTCACCTGTGGAAATTCGCTTTCAACATAGCAAGCCAACTGGTGGGCCAAGATATGAAACGATCTTCGGCTGTCCAATTCAATTTGGTCGCCGTATCAATGCGATCGGCATCAGTCCGCGCGATCTTAATGCCCCCATGCCTAACTGCGATGACAACCTACACAAACTCTTAAAAGAGGTTATTGACCTTTTGTCAGCGCAGCGCAACATTCAGGCTGATTTTGGTTTTATAGTCAAACAGCATATTTTAATGCTAATGGGCTCAGAGCCTGTAACAACTCGTAAAGTCGCGCAAAGCATGCGACTCTCAGAAAAACAGTTCTTAAAGCTAATTCGTTCCAAAAAACTAGGTTTCCATGATTTGGTCAAAGAAACCCGCTTTGAACTTGCCAGGCATTATCTTGACCAGCCGGACATCAGCCTAACCGAGATCTCACTGCTTCTCGGTTACTCGGAGCTATCAGCCTTTTCACGGGCTTTCCGCCGTATAGGTCGTGAGACACCACAACAATATCGGCAGCATAAAGGCAATACGATGGCTATTGAAACATAAGCTTCATATATGGAGGATGTTTATAACCCCAAAGTGACGGAAACATGTGTCATGATTGAGGCGTGATCGGTTTTTCATCGTTTTCAATAGCAACTCGGCAATGCTCTCACTTTCAATTTACCTGATCAAAATCTTTAAGAATGGAAGCGGAGTTTAACCATTGTGCCGACGTCACAGTCCATGCGTCCAAATCATCATGCAAGGCAGAGCAACGCGAGTTGAAAAACTGAACCTCGCGCAGAAGTGACCGATAAGTAGCGACACCAGAATTAGTAAGTACGAGCCCCTCAAATCGGCGATCAACTGAAAGAGGTTGACGCCTGATCACACGCTTTGTCTCAAGACGCAAAACCATCCGACTCAGTTTAGATTTGTGAATTCCAGTCGCCTGAGCAAGGGCTGTCGCCGTAATCTGGCTACCCTTGCCAATCATCAAAATCACCAGCCAATCCTGCCGTTCAAGCTTGAGTCTGCGCTGACACCGTCGATCAAACTCTTCCGTCAGCAAGCGGTGCAGAAGCGCTACCATCAGCGGCGGAAAACTCTTTAATTCATCCGAAAACTCCATGATTTTATTTATTATGCAAATTAGTTTTAAATGCAACTGTTTCATTCGATTTTAAGTCAAAATGGGGAATTGGAAATCAAAATCCACGGTGAGCTTGGGGCCTTTCCAAAGATAGGCACAGAGCCGAAAAACGAACACCCCCAAGCCGAAAGCGAGGGGGTGCAAATAACGATGGTTGCGGGGGTAGGATTTGTTCAAGACCCTACCATTAAAAAGTGGGTTTGAATTGATGTAAGGGCACGCAACCGCCGTTACCTGCACCTTGATTATGCAATGATATGAGGACTTGTTAACTACAAAATAACATTTCCTGAAGACCTGCAATCGGCATTTAGGAGTATACTTTTTCGAATGGGGCAAAAACGCTCCAAGCACAGGCTACATTTTTTAGATCGAACCAAAACGGTAAATTCTTTGGGCACAAATTATCGTTTCAACCGCTATCTCAGATTTTTTCACCACGGCGAAGGCGCAGCGTGCCTGGCATGCTTTTCACCAGAATACCGCTGGCAACAATCAGAACCATACCGATCCGAGAAATGGTGTCAGGCACATTGCCAAACAAGACCAAGCCAATGATGACCGCCGCAACAATTTCAAAATAG
>JAQCEA010000007.1 GCA_027620495.1 Pseudomonadota bacterium
GACCGCCCGTACCTGAAACACTAATAGAGTAATCGAAAATTAGTGGCACAGAAAATTGGGGCTAGACAAGGTGGTATTTACCCTGATGAATAACGTCCTGCGTTTCTGATGTACTTAGTTGTTGAAGAATAACAATTAGTTGGCTGGTATTAGCGTTATCTATGTCAAACTCTGAACTGCGATTAAGATTAGCAGCAATCGTCCTCACCTCTTTCCTGAGTTCATCGGCATCCAAAATAGCTCTAGCATCTGCTATCTTTTGCTTGAGTTTGATGGCTAATTCGGGAAGTCGTTTTTGCGCTTCGTTTTTATCAGACGTTCCAGTACTCAGCTTTATCTGAGAATTAAGCAAATGCCGCACCTCTTCGGGTACAGTCATGCAAACATACCATTTGCCTTTGACAGGATTTAATGTGGCTTTGTACTCTTTCACAATTCAACAACAACTAAAATAGTGTCCAAAATAGTGTCCAAAATAGTGGCGTTATGCTTTCACAATTGTTTGTGACAGTCAAATAGTTGAAAATTATCAATAGAAAAAAGAAATGGCGGAGGGGAAGGGATTCGAACCCCCGGAAGGAGTTTCCTCCTTCAACGATTTAGCAAACCGCCGCCTTCAGCCACTCGGCCACCCCTCCGCCGGGGCCACGAGATCAAGCCAGTCGAACCACCGGCCGTTCGTGTTGATAGTACACGGCGTATGCTGCCCTTTTCCTAGCGGCGAAATGGCTGGCTGTCAAATCCGAAAATACATCGATCCGCCCTATTGGGTGCGGTTGCACCTTGCCACGCCGCGCGCCCCAGCCAGCCCGGCGAAAAAGCCAGATAAATCGCTTGCAATCCGGGCCAGTCCATGGCCTTTTTGAGCGTTGGCGATCAACGGCTAGAAAATCAACCAAGCAAAATAACAAGAGCAAAATAGTGGACCAAATTGCCTCGATGCGGATTTTTATGGCGGTAGCGGAAACCGGCGCGCTGAACGGCGCGGCGCGCCAGATGGAAATTTCGCCATCTGCCGTGTCGAAACATATCGCGGCACTTGAAAATAAACTTGGCGCGCAATTGCTCACCCGTACCACCCGCCAAGTTGCTTTGACCGAGGTTGGCACCTCTTACCTGCAAAGTTGTCGGTTGATCATTGCTGAACTAGACAAAGCCAATAGCGAAGCTAGAACCGCCAGCGGATCGGTGCAAGGGGTGTTGCATGTTGGCGCCCCGATCGGCTTTGCGCACCGTCATGTAGCGCCACATTTGCCTATTTTTATAGAAAAATATCCGCATTTATCGGTCGAATTGCAAAGCGCCGAAAGTGACACAGATATGATTGAGGCCGGTTTTGATGTGTGTATCAGGATCAGCCCGCATAGTGACCACGATAAACTTGTCTACACAGAATTAGCAGCCAACAGCCGCCAATTAATTGCCACACCAGATTATTTGGCGACCTATGGCGCACCAGAAAAACCAGCTGACTTAAACAAACACCGGCTGATCACCCATACCACCAGAAGCAATTCGAATTATTGGCATTTCAGAGATGGCAGCGGCACGCAGACCATCCATGCCCGTGGCCATTTGTTAATGGATAGCGGCGATGCGATGTTGCGTGCGGTGCTCAATCATGGCGGTATTGCCATGTTGCCCACTTATATGACAGCGCGGCATATCCGGTCTGGCGCGCTTGTCACCATTCTAGATAGTTTGGTGATGGAAGACTATCCAATCCACGCTGTCACCATACCCGGCCGACACGCCATTCCAAAAATTGAGGTGTTTTTGGAATTTCTGCAATCGCTATATGGGGATACGCCGTATTGGGACGCATTGGACGAGCCGCCAACCGCCGCCGCCCTTCGTGCCTCTATCTAGCTATCAAGCTTGGATTTTAATATCTGGTTGACCATGCCGGGGTTGGCCTGCCCGCCAGATTGTTTCATCACCTGCCCGACAAAAAACCCAAACAGCTTGTCCTTGCCGCCGCGATATTCTTCGACCTTATCCATATTGGCCGCAATCACCGCATCAATTAGCGCTTCAATCGCCCCGCTATCGGATACTTGTTTCAAACCTTTTTCATCGACAATCGATGCGGCATCTTTGCCGGTTTCAAACATATCGGCAAATACATCCTTGGCGATACGCCCGGAAATTGTACCATCGCTGATCAGACTCACCAGCCCGCCAAGCATGGCTGGCGAAATTTTGCAGTCTGACAAGCTTTGTCCGGACTTATTCAGCGCGCCAAATAATTCAACCGTCATCCAATTTGCAACAAGTTTGCGATCCTGCCCGGCACTGGCCGCCTCATAAAATTCGGCGGTGTCCCGTTCTTCGGTGATGACCGATGCGTCATAGGGTGACAACCCATAATCATTGATCAGCCGGTCACGAATATCATCTGGCAATTCTGGCAAAGCGGCGGCGAGGTCATCCACCTCTTTTTGCGTGACCACAAGCGGCAATAAATCCGGATCGGGGAAATACCGGTAATCATGCGCATCTTCTTTACTGCGCATAGTGCGGGTTGTGCCGGTATTTGTATCAAATAATCTGGTTTCCTGATCGACCGTGCCGCCATCCTCAATCAATTCAATTTGCCGGGCCACTTCATAATCAATGGCCTGCTGAATAAAGCGAAGTGAATTCAGGTTTTTGGTTTCGGTACGGGTGCCAAATTCTGCACCGGTGCGGCGCACCGATACATTCACATCGGCCCGCAATGACCCCTCTTCCATATTGCCGTCACATGTGCCGAGATAGCGCAAGATCGAACGCAATTTGCGGACAAAGGCCGCGGCTTCGGCGGCGGACCGCATATCTGGGCGCGAGACGATTTCCATCAACGCAACCCCGGTCCGGTTCAGGTCGATATAGCTCTTACTCGGGTGCTGGTCATGCATTGACTTGCCAGCATCCTGTTCAAGGTGCAAACGCTCTATACCGATGTCTCTGGTACTGCCATCTGCCAGAACAATGCGTAACACCCCCGCACCAACGATCGAATGCTTGAATTGGCTGATTTGATAGCCTTGTGGCAAATCTGCATAAAAATAATTTTTCCGGTCAAACACACTGGTCAAATTAATTTGCGCTTTCAGCCCAAGACCTGTGCGTATGGCCTGATAAACACATTCGCGGTTAATCACTGGCAACATGCCGGGCATGGCCGCATCAACCAGCGACACATTTTCATTCGGCGCGGCCCCAAAGCTGGCAGACGCCCCAGAAAATAATTTGGCTTGGCTTGATACCTGCGCATGCACTTCAAGACCAATCACAACTTCCCAATCACCGGTGCGTCCGGTTACAAGCTGGCTCATTTTGCACCTCCTGCCCGGCGGGTTGGTGTGGCGGTAAAGGCGGTGGCCTGTTCCAGCACCCCGGCCACGCGGTAAAGGCTGGCCTCGTCATAAGGCTTGCCCAAAACCTGTAGACCAAGCGGCAACCCATCTGCATTCAACCCGGCCGGTACCGACATCCCCGGCAGGCCTGCCAAATTTGCTGGCACGGTAAAGACATCATTCAAGAAATTCACCACCGGGTCGTCAATTTTACGACCAACAGCAAATGCCGCTGATGGGGTCGCCGGGGTCAGCAACGCATCAACCGTAGTGAACACCGTATCAAAATCCTGTTTGATTAAGCGGCGCACTTTTTGTGCTTTTAGATAATAGGCATCATAATAGCCAGCCGACAGCACATAGGTACCAATCAAAATGCGGCGTTGCACCTCTTCACCAAAGCCAGCCGCCCGCGTAGCTTCATACATCTGGTCCAGCGATCCAGCCTCGACCCGCAAGCCATAGCGCACCCCATCATAACGCGCCAAATTAGACGACGCCTCGGCTGGTGCAATGATGTAGTAAGTTGGCAGTGCATATTTTGTATGTGGCAAGGACACCTCGACAAGCTCTGCCCCCGCCTGACGGAGCCAGTCCTGTCCCTGCTGCCACAGCGCCATAACGTCGGGGTCCATGCCATCCATCACATATTCACGCGGCACGCCGATTTTCATGCCGCTCACGCCCTGCCCGACCGCGGCCATAACATCCTGCAATTGCACAACGCTTGAAGTTGAATCCTTGGCGTCATGACTGGCCATGGCCTGCAACATCAATGCATTATCGGCAACCGTGCGGGTAAAGGGACCAGCCTGATCCAGAGAAGATGCAAAGGCAACAATACCCCAGCGCGAACAGCGACCATAGGTTGGCTTTAACCCAACCACACCGCAAAAAGCGGCAGGCTGTCGAATGGAACCGCCGGTGTCGGTGCCAGTTGCCATAAGCGCTGAGCGCGCTGCCACCGCAGATGCCGACCCGCCAGATGAACCACCCGGCACAAGGTCAATCTTTTCGGCGCTTTGCCATGGATTAATCGCCGGGCCAAAGGCGCTAGTTTCATTTGCCGACCCCATGGCAAATTCATCACAATTCAACTTGCCAAGCATCACCGCGCCTTCTGCCCATAAATTGGCCGTCACGGTGCTTTCATAAGGCGGGGTGAATCCCTGTAAAATACGCGAACAAGCGGTTGTGGCAACACCAGTGGTACAGAATAAATCCTTTACCCCAAGCGGGATGCCTTCCAACAAGCCAGCCTCGCCTTTGGCCAGCTTTTCATCAGCGCGTGCGGCCATAGCAAGCGCATGATCCGGCGTCAGCAACACATAATTATTAAGCGAGGCGGTTTCTTCAGCGGCTTTGATATAGGCCGAAGTTAACTCGGTTGCAGAAATCGATTTTGCATCAAGGGCTGCGCGCGCCTCAACAGCGCTAAGATCAAGCAAATCAGACATTATTCAACAACCTTTGGAACCACAAAAAAGCCGCTAGCACCCTCTGGCGCATTGGCAAGCACCCGGTCAACACAATCACCATCGGTCACCACATCATCCCGCATCGGCAAGGCATGACCGGTGACGCTGGCAAGCGGCTCGACATTATCAGTGGGCACTTCATTCAATTCGGCGATCCAGTCCAGAATGCCATTAAGCTCGTTTGCCACCGGTTCTAACCGATCTTCCGGGACATTTAATCGTGCCAAACGTGCGATTTTGGCAACTGTGGTCTTGTCAACGGACATATCACTGTGCTTTTTGCTGTTATTGAAAAAAATTCATTGGTGACTTATCACTCAGCATGACGATCTGCAAGCCAAACGATATAAAACTGCATATTTCATCCGGTGAAAAACTGCTTGGGCTGGACATTGGCAAAAAAACCATTGGATTGGCGTTGAGTGACGCCAGCCTGAAAATCGCCTCGCCGGTAAAAATACTCTATCGCACAAAGTTTACGCCCGATATGGCGCATTTGCTGGCATTTGCCGATTCACAAAATGTTGGTGGGCTTGTGTTAGGGTGGCCGGTGAATATGGATGGCAGCCGCGGCCCGCGCTGTGACTCGGTGCGCGATTTTGCCCATGCATTGCTGAAAATTCGTGACATACCCATTGTGTTTCAGGATGAACGCCTATCAACAAAGGCTGTTGAATCGGCCATGGTTGCCGCCGATATGACCCGTGCCAAACGTGCCGAGCGCCGTGATGCGCTGGCCGCTTGTTGGATTCTCCAATCATTTCTGGATTATCTTCACGATCATCACATCACCGCTGACACCTAAAACAGCGCCATGATCGGCCCGCCGTTTCGCCGTTTAAATTAACGCTAGACCTTAAATTAACGCTAGACCACTGGCGGGAGTTAGGCTAATAGACTGGCTTCATGACCAAGCAGACACCGAACGCGAATAGTGGCCACGGCCAGCCCGAAGTGGCGCGTCTTTCAAACCGCCATATATTGGGTATTGAGGGCATGTCACCTCTGGAAATTCGGGCGCTTCTCGATCGCGGCAGTTATTTTGCAGATCATCCGACCGACAGTGGCAGCACCGCCTTGCGCGGCAAAACCATTGTCAATCTATTCTATGAAAATTCAACGCGCACCCGCACATCATTTGAATTGGCGGCAAAACGCCTAGGTGGATCGGTGCTAAATATTGCCGTTGCCGGATCTTCGGTGAAAAAAGGCGAAACATTGTTGGACACAGCGACCACGCTGAATGCCATGCACCCAGATATTTTGGTGGTGCGGCATAACTGTTCTGGCGCGGCAAGATTGCTCAGCCGGCATGTCGATGCGGCGGTGATCAACGCTGGCGATGGCCGCCACGAACATCCCACCCAAGCGTTGCTAGACGCGCTGACCATTCGGCGGCGCATTGGCCGGATCGAAGGGCTGACAGTGGCAATTTGTGGTGATATCGCAAATAGCCGTGTGGCCCGCTCCAATATCCATTTGCTCAGCACGCTTGGTGCGAACATTCGCCTTGTCTGCCCGTCAACGTTGCTACCGGCCGCGATTGATCAGATGGGGGTTGATGTCTATACCGATATGGAAAGCGGCATTGCCGATGCAGATATCGTTATGATGTTACGCCTGCAGACCGAACGCATGGCTGGCACCGAAACCCCGTCTCAGCGTGAATATTTCAACCTGTTTGGATTGAATAAGGACAAATTGAACAGGGCCGCACCAAAAGCATTGATCATGCATCCCGGCCCGATGAACCGCGGTGTAGAAATCGATTCAGCGATTGCCGATGACGTTGAAAAAAGCCTGATACATATTCAGGTGGAAATGGGTGTTGCCGCCCGCATGGCCTGTCTTGAAGCTGTCTCACTGGGGGCCGCATGACCATTTCCCGTTTTTACAATGCGCATATTGTTGACCCATCACAATCCATTGATGGCATTGGATATATAGATATTGTCGATGGCAAGATATCAGACCTACAGCTTGGCACCCCGGGCAAACATGATACGGTCGATAAATTAACCGACTGTAACGGCGCAATATTGGCCCCGGGCCTTGTAGATATGCGGGTGCAATCGGCTGATCCGGGGGCTGAACATCTAGAATCATTATCCACATTGTTGGCCGCCGCGGCAAAAGGCGGCATCACCGCACTTGCCTGCTTGCCAAATACAAGGCCGGTTATTGACGAGGCCAGCGCCATTGATTCTTTATGTTTGCGGGCATCGCGCATTGGTGGGCCTCGTTTGTCGGCATATGGGGCGGCAACCAAAGGCTTGCTTGGCGCTGAAATGGCCGAACTTGGCCTGATGGCAGACGCTGGCGCGGTTGGCTTTACCAACGGCACCACCGCGATTGCCGATAGTTTGACGATGCGGCGCTTGCTGGCCTATGCCAGCATGCTTGACCGCCCATTCATCCAACATTGCGAGGACCCAAGCCTCACTGAAAATGGTGAAATGAACGAGGGGGAGACATCCACCCGGCTTGGCTTGATTGGCATGCCATCTGAAGCTGAGGTCATTATTCTTGAACGTGACTTGCATCTGGTTCGCCGAAGCGGTGCGCGGTATCATGTGGCACATATTTCGACACGGGCCGCTATTGAATCTGTTCGGCGCGCCAAGGCAGAAGGTCTTGGCGTAACCGCCGATACCGCACCGCCCTATTTTCTTTTGAATGAGCTGGCGGTCAGCACCTATAATACGGCATTTAAATTATCGCCGCCCTTGCGAAGCGAAGATGACCGCCAAGCGGTGATCGAGGGGCTGGCTGACGGCACAATTGATGCGGTTGCGTCTGATCATATGCCGGTTGACCGTGACGCCAAAACCCAGCCATTTGGACCGGCGGCCCCCGGCGCATCTGGCGTCGACACCCTGTTGGCGCTCACCTTAACGCTGGTGCATCAAAACCATATCTCGTTAAGCCGCGCGATCGAACTGCTGAGCTTGGCCCCATCCACCATCTTGGATATTGAAGGCGGCACCTTAATGCCGGGGGCGACAGCCAATTTCATTTTGTTCCGACTAGACAGTAGCTGGATAATCAAAGGGGCCGATTTCGCGTCGAATTCGCGTATTACCCCGTTTGAATCGCACCCGGTACAAGGTGTTGTTGACTTCACCTATATCAATGGTGTGCAGGCCTATCCACCAGCGGAACTGGCTTGATCTGGATGGCGATATGATGCTGAACCCGTCATTTTCAACGATTATCTTGATTATGCTTGCCTATGGTATCGGCAGCATTCCCTTTGGCCTGATTTTTACAAAATTATCTGGGCGCGGTGACATCCGCAACATGGGTAGCGGTAATATCGGCGCGACAAATGTATTTCGCACTGGCAGCCGCAAACTGGCTGTTCTGACGCTGGTGTTTGATGCTGGCAAGGGCGCGGTGGCTGTGGGTGTTGCCAATTATTTTGCTGATATTCATATTGCCACCCTTGCCGGGCTTTTGGCTGTCATTGGCCACTGTTTTCCAGTCTGGTTGAAATTTAAAGGCGGCAAGGGGGTTGCCACAAGCCTTGCTGTGTTTGCCGCCATTGATATCCGGCTTGGCGGGGTATTTGCGATTGTCTGGCTGGTCACCGCTTTTCTATCACGCTATTCATCACTGGCCGCCTTAAGCGCGGTGCTTGCCGTGACAGTTGGCGGATTTGTGCTACTGGATGATATGATCAGCCAAATCTATATCTTGCTGCTAAGCGGTCTTGTCTGGACCCGCCATCATAGCAATATCGGTCGGTTGCTTGCCTGTACCGAAACAAAAATAGGCGCAAAATAACGGCGCTAGATAATCCGGGCCAAGATGTGGCCGCCAAACGCCATCTAAACCAAAGGCTCGATCTTATTAACTGTTTGTTAATACGGCGTCTTTATAAATTATTTCATGGATCAATCAGAACAGATTGCCCGGTTACGGTTAATCAGAACGCGTCACATTGGCCCGATGACCTATGGCTTGCTGATGCGGCGCTATGGTTTGGCCAAGGCGGCATTGGCTGCCATTCCGGCTATGGCCAAACGTGGCGGCAGACACATATCTTTGGCCAGCATTGCTAGTGCGAAGACAGAATTCGATCTGATCAAGGCATCAGGCGCGGTTTTATTATGGCGCGACAGTGAATATTATCCAGATCGTCTCGCTATGTATGATGATGCACCAGCCTGCATCACTGCCAAAGGCAACCTGCATCTTTTGACCCAGCCGATGATTGCCATTGTCGGGGCGAGAAATGCCTCGATTAATGCCCAGCGTCATGCCCAGAAAATGGCCACTGAACTTGGCCAAAATAACTATATTATCGTATCTGGCATGGCCCGCGGCATTGACACCGCCGCCCATCGCGGCGCGTTACAAACTGGCACTATTGGTGTTGTGGCTGGCGGTATTGATATGGTGTATCCGCCAGAAAATGCGGATCTATTTGATGACGTGGCCGAAAAGGGTTTGTTGCTTGCTGAAATGCCACCCGGCACCCAGCCAACACCGCGTCATTTTCCGATCCGCAACCGGGTGATCGCCAGCTTGGCACTGGGTGTGGTTGTTGCCGAAGCCGCCCATCGTTCTGGGTCACTGATCACCGCAAGAGAAGCCGCAAATCGTGGCAGTGATGTCATGGCGGTGCCGGGATCACCACTTGACCCGCGATCAGATGGGTGTAACCAGCTGATCCGTGATGGTGCCACATTGGTACAACATGCCGCCGATGTGATCGAATGTGTCAGCCGCCAACCACAAGTTGAAATTCTACCCACAGCGCCTGAATGGAGCGATGGCATGCGCCAAAACATTGACCAGACAGCGGTCGATAATGTCCGTGAAACCTTGTTGCGTGATTTGTCATTTGACCCGGTTGACATTGATGATTTGATCGGCTGGTGCGCACAGCCCGCAACAGTTGTGTGGGCGGCTATTTGGAACTGGAAATCGCTGGGCTGGTGACCCGGCATTATGGCAATCGCGTGGCCCGTATCGCCCCGCAATAGCCTGCCACGGCATCAAAAAATCGCCAGAAGTTTTGACAAAAAGCTTTTTTAGCTTTATCGCATGCGGTTCATTCATGTAAAGGACACCCCATGAAAGTCGTTGTTGTTGAGTCGCCTGCAAAAGCTAAAACGATCAACCGCTACCTTGGCGATGAGTTCAAGGTATTGGCGTCTTACGGCCATGTATGCGATCTGCCAAGCAAGGACGGATCGGTGCTGCCAGACAATGATTTTGAGATGAAATGGCAGGTATCCAGCGGGTCTGAAAAGCATCTCAAAGACATCATTTCAGCGCTCAAAGGTGCCGACAAACTTATTCTGGCGACTGACCCCGACCGGGAAGGTGAAGCCATTAGCTGGCATGTTTTGGAACAGCTAAAAACAAAGAATCTTGTCGATCGCTTGCCGGTTGAACGCGTGGTGTTCAATGAAGTGACCAAATCGGCGATTTTACACGCGATGGATAACCCGCGCCAGCTTGATGATGAGTTGATCAACGCTTACCGGGCAAGACGGGCGCTCGATTATTTGGTTGGATTTTCTATTTCACCGGTATTGTGGCGCAAACTGCCGGGGTCAAAATCAGCTGGGCGGGTTCAATCGGTGGCGTTGCGCCTTGTTTGTGAACGCGAAGCTGAAATCGAAGCATTTCGATCACAAGAATATTGGAGCATCGAGGCCCAATTTACCAAAACAGATGGCCGCGCATTTACTGCGCGGCTGACCCAGCTTGACGGGCAAAAACTCGACAAACTTGATCTAAAGACCGAGGCCGACGCACAGGCCGCTGTTGCCAAAATTATCGCATCAGACGCCGCGGTTAGTGCGGTTGAAACAAAACGGGTTAAACGCAATCCACAGCCCCCCTTCACCACCTCTACCCTCCAGCAAGAAGCATCACGCAAGCTTGGATTTTCTGCCAGCCGGACGATGCAAATTGCGCAAAAACTGTATGAAGGCATCAATATCGGAAGCGAGACAACAGGCTTGATCACCTATATGCGGACAGATGGTGTACAGCTTGGCAACGAGGCAATTGCCGCCATTAGAGACGATATCAGCGGCCGGTTTGGTGCGCGCTATGTGCCTGATAAACCGCGTGTTTACAAAACCAAAGCGGCAAATGCACAAGAAGCGCATGAGGCCATCCGGCCAACAGCCATCAATCGTGATCCAAAAGAGATGCAAGCATTTCTAGATCATGACCAATTCCGTTTGTATGAGCTAATCTGGAAACGCACAATCGCGAGCCAGATGCAATCAGCAGAACTTGATCAGACCGGCGTTGACATCACCACAAAAACTGGTGATGCGGTTTTGCGCGCAAATGGGCAGGTCATGGTATTTGACGGGTTTTTATCAGTTTACCGGGAAAGCGTTGATGAAACCAATGACGGCGATAGCGGTGATGAGGCTGGCGATGAATCTGGGAAATTATTGCCTGACCTTGCCAAAGGCGAAGTCCTGACCACCGGCACGGTCACACCTGAACAGCATTTCACCCAGCCACCACCGCGATTTACCGATGCTAGTCTAGTTAAGCGTATGGAAGAACTGGGAATCGGTCGCCCCTCTACCTATGCGTCGATCATTCAGGTGCTGCAGCAACGAAATTATGTGATCAAGGACAAAGGGCGTTTTATTCCGGAAGACCGGGGACGGTTGGTATCAACATTTCTTGGCAATTTCTTTGACCGGTATGTCGAATATGATTTTACCGCACGGCTTGAAACACAGCTTGATGATGTTTCGGCTGGAAAACTTGATTGGAAACAGTTGCTTGCTGCATTTTGGCGTGATTTTAAGGCCGCCATTGACGGCACCAAAGACCTCACCATTACCAATGTTCTTGATGTTCTTGACGAAGAATTAGGCCCCCATTTTTTCAAAGCTGATGACAATGGCGCCTTAATCCGTGGATGTCCAAATTGTGCTGATGGGCGCCTTGGGTTGAAACTTGGCAAATTTGGGGCTTTTGTCGGATGTTCCAACTACCCCGATTGCAAATTTACCCGGCAATTGGCCAATGGGGATGATGACCATGCAAATGGCGCGGTAAGTGATACCGAACTTGGCATTGACCCGGCAACCAATTTACCGATCTATTTGCGCAACGGCCCCTATGGCCCCTATGTGCAAATTGGCGATCCTGAGACCAAAAAACCAAAACGGGCGTCACTGCCAAAGGGCGCAGATGCTAGCCAGCTTGATCTGCAGGCGGCACTTGGCCTGCTGGCCTTGCCACGCGATATCGAACCACACCCGGAAACTGGCGACATGATTCAGGCAGGCATTGGCCGATTTGGCCCCTATCTGAAATATCAGGGACGCTTTACCAGCCTGCCGAGCGAGGATGATGTGTTGACAGTCGGCATCAATCGGGCGGTTGATTTGCTTGCCGAATCGGCGAAAAAGGCAGGACGGCTTTTGGGTGAACATCCAGCTGGTGGACAGGTCCATGTGAAAGCGGGACGATATGGCCCGTATGTCGAACATAATAAACTGCGCGCCACACTTGGCAAAGCCCATGATATGGCCGACATCACGCTTGAAACCGCCCTCGAACTTTTAGCCGCCAAGCTGGCCAAGGGCGGCAGCACAAAGAAAGCGCTAGCTAAAAAAGCGGCAGCTAAAAAAGCCGCACCTAAAAAATCAGGCACCAAGAAAGCCGCCACCAAAAAGGCAGCCAGCTAATTGCCAACACGCCGCCATAACAGCGCCCCTGCTGCCCTGCCCGATGATGACACGCTGATCGACTATATCAATAGCTGTGCGCAACCAGCGCGGCCACGCGACATTGCCCGCGCCTTTCATCTGGACGCCGAATTACGGCCAGCGCTTCGGCGGCGTTTACGTGAACTTGCAGAATCTGGCCAATTAACCAAACAAAGCCAGACCGGCACCAGAAAAGCTGATGGCCTTGCAAAATCCGGTATGCCAGAAATCAGCTTGCTGGAAATTTTGGGATTTGACGATGATGGCAATGGTCATGCCCGCCCTGTTGATGATGATGCCGCTGACGTTGATATCTGCGTATTGCTGAGCCGCCGTGAAGGCCGCGCACCAGCTGTCGGACAGCAAATATTAGCACGGCTTACGCAACTTGCCCCCGGCCACTATGAGGCACGAATCATCCGGGTACTTGATCGACAGCCAAAATATATTTTTGGGATTGCTGTTGCGGTTCATAAAAACACATCTGGCAAATATACATCTGGTAAAAATTTTATGTTGCAACCCGCAACGCGCGGCAAGCGTGACCAGCTAAATTTAATCGTCCCGGCGGATATAGAAATCACCGATGGTGACCTTGTAGAGGCCATCATTCAATCTGGCCGTGGGCGCTTTAGCAAATCAGCACGGGTCATCGCCAATCTTGGCAACAGCACCCAATCAGGCGCGTTTAGTGCGCTAGCACTTGCCGAATTTAACATCAGACATGAATTTCCCGAAGCTGTGATTCGTGAGACAGAATCGCTAAAGACACCGCCGATCAAAGGGCGGCGCGATCTAAGACAAATGCCATTTGTGACAATTGACGGGGCAGATGCCCGCGATTTTGATGATGCGGTTTATGCAGAACCTGTTGATCATGGTGGCTGGCGTCTGATGGTGGCGATTGCGGATGTATCGCATTATGTAAGGCCCGGATCGGCACTTGATCGAGAGGCCCAGCTTCGCGGCAATTCTGTTTATTTGCCAGACCGTGTCGTACCAATGTTACCCGAAGCGATCTCAAATGATTTATGTTCGCTTCGTCCACATCAGGATCGTGCCGCCATGGTTGCCGATATGATCATTGATCAAGACGGCCAAAGACAGTCTTTCAAAATCGAACGCGCCATCATCACATCGCATGCCAGACTGACATATGATCAGCTGCAGGCGGTTTATGATGGGACGCTTGACGAGGCTGATTGCGCAGTGCCGCATGGCACATTGCACAGTTTGTTTGGCGCGTGGCGGGCGCTGACGATTGACCGTGAAAAACGCGCCCCGTTGGCACTAAATTTAAAAGAGCGCCGGGTCATCATGGCCGAAGACAATACCCCGATTCGCATTGAGCAACGATCGCAAAATGAAGCCCAACGGCTGATTGAAGATTTTATGATCACGGCAAATGTGGCAGCAGCAGACCGATTGATTGCCGCAAAAACATTATGCGTGTTTCGCGTTCATGACACGCCAGACCCGAAAAAAGCCGCCAGCCTGACAAAATTGGCCGAAGCCGTCGGTGCGCATTTCACAATTGGGCAGGTTTTGCGCCCTCGCCATTTTAACCAAATTCTGCAAGTCGCAGACGGCACCGCCGACATGACCACAATCAATGAGGCGGTGTTGCGCAGTCAAGCAAAAGCTGTTTATTCAATTGATAATATTGGTCATTTTGGTTTGGCCTTGCGCAATTATGCGCATTTTACATCACCAATACGGCGTTATGCTGATTTATTGGTACATCGTGCCTTGAATGATGCGGCCACAAAAACTGGCCAACCAAAAGATGGTCTTGGCGGCATTTTGCCTGATCAAATAGCCGAAATTTGCACACATATTTCAGAAACCGAAGCCAATGCCGCGGCGGCCGAACGCCGGACAATTGACCGATTTGCTGCCGCCCTGTTTGAAACCCGACTCGGCGAGACCGTCGATGGCGTTATTGTTGCCATAACCAGTTTTGGTGCGTTTGTGCGGATTGATGATGGCGCAGCTGACGGGTTATTGCCGCTACATGCCCTGCCCGATGATTTTTATGATTATCATGAATCAAAGGAACGTCTAGAAGGCCGACACACCGGATGGGTATTTGCCGCAGGTGACGAACTAAAAGTCAAAATCACTGAAGTGACGGCTGTTTCTGGCGGCATTTTGCTAGATTGGGTGGATGGCGGCAGAATTGATAAAAGCCCAACACGAAATAAGGCGGCCCGGCGCCGGCGGTCATCATCATCAGCCGCTGGCAAAAAGCCGACAAAGCAACGATCAGGCAAATCAAAAAGACGCTAATGCAGGCTTGACATTTTGCGCGTTTTACCGCAGGTTGCGCGCAGTTTTTCAGTGACCGCCGGAAATCCGGTGTAGATGTGTCACATGGCCTCAAGGAGTATGTGTCATGGCGAAGCCAGCGACCCTTCAAATTAAACTCGTAAGCACAGCCGACACCGGCTATTTTTACGTCACCAAAAAGAACCCACGCACCAAGCCTGAAAAGCTTGAATTGAAAAAATATGACCCACGTGCGCGCAAGCATGTGATTTTCCGCGAAAGCAAAATCAAATAGGGTTTTGTCCCCGCCGAAAGGCCAGCCATGTCTGTTGGCATTCATATCGCGAATGATTTTATAAGCACCGCCGCCCTATCAAGTGGCGGTGATTTTGTTTTTTACGAACAAATCGAGACGCCAGCACATGATGCTGGCACGCTCTGTCGGCACATCGCTGATCTTGTGCAGCGATCTGCGGCCGATCCAAACGCCCCGGTCAGCGTGGCGATCAATAGCGGGTTTGGTGGCCAGCCATCACCGCCAAATAGCGCCCCGGTTCTGGCCAATCTTGATGTGAAATCCGCGTTGCAGGCCAGCCTTGGCCGCCCGGTTGAATGTATCGCACCAGCACAGGCCTATGCCCTCTATGAGGCCAGCTTTGGTGCGGCACAAACATCTGGGGTCGCCTGTTTGCTATATCTGGATCAAAATGTAACCGGCGGTGTGACATTTGGCCAGACGTTGTGGAAAGGTGGCAACCGCCTAGCTGGTGCCTGGGGACATATGCCACTTGGCTGGCCAGTACCACATGAACTTGACGGCCGGGGCTGCTGGTGCGGGCGCACCGGATGCCTTGAATCATTTATTTCTGCCAAGGGAGTCGAAGCCGACTATCTGGCCTCGACCGAGACCGCATTAACGGTCGATGAAATCTCCAGAGCCGCCAGTCAAAATGATATTGTTGCCGAGAGCGTTCTGCAGATCTTGGATGATCGCGTTGGCCGGGCCACGGCCATGCTGATCAATATGCTTGACCCGGACATCATTACGCTAGCTGGTCGCCTTGCGAGCCTTGATCGGCTTTATGTCAATGTACCGCGCAAATGGCCCGGCTATACATTTACCGGAAAATCAGCAACACATCTTGTCCGCGCCGCAAGGGGCGATGATGCGATTGTGGCCGGGGCGTATATCCACGCGAAAATGGCCCGATAACATGCAAGATCACATGCCCAACAAAATACATGCCCAATAAGTTACATGCCCAATAAAATATAAGTGCAGATCAGTTGATGGCGGCCCGCTATGCTGGCAAAATCATTACTGACAAACGGGCGTATCGACCGTTTCAATCGTCACCAGCCCGGCAACAATACTAAAATCGCCGTAATTAATCTCATATTGCCGTACCACGCCATTTGGTTGCAACCAGTAGTGGATTTCATATTCGGGTTCAACTTCGGTAGCTGACGGTTTAAAAAATGCGATTTGAATCGGCCAAAATCCATCACCATCCAAGGCACCTAATTCGACATCGGCCTTGCCCCCCTGCCAGCCACCGATCACCGTGTTGGTGGTCAACAGCGCATCATCTGGTTCAGCGCCAGCAAATACCGATGCCGCCAAAATTTTGCCGCCGTCACCAGCCTTGTTTATGATGGCGCGTATATGCTGCATCGGGAAATAGGTGTTTTCCGGTAACGCGATATTGCTTTGCCCATCCAGCATAAAGACAGCTTCACCGCCATTGGCATTTATTTCAGCATAGCCGCTGAAATTTTTATCATCCTGAAAGCTGCTTTTTTCGGCAATATCAAAACTATATTGCTCGCCAGAGTCTGACTCCCAAGATTCAAAATGCGATATAATACGATCCGTGCGCCCATCACCATTGCCAAATTCAATCATATAATCTTCGGCAGATCGCCATCCGTCACAATCTTTTTCAAGAACAAAGGCAGACCGGCCAGATACAGATTGCACAACAGCATTTTTATCTGACTGCCCCATACGCATTTCATAAAACGCACGGTGACCCGTAATATTGGCCGCATGGGCCACAACGATTGCGGCAGAGGTCAGCGCAAACACCACAGTTCCGAGGGCATGTTTGGTAAATCTTGTCATGATTTACATGTAGGGGTGAATTCGGGGCAAATCAATATGTTTACCTTTGCCTTGCGTTGATTTTACCTTATACCTTCAGCCAAAGCATTCGAGGATTTCAATGAAACGTCACCTTGACACGGCACCGCAAGAGCGTGCCGACCCGGCTAGTGTGAAAACCATAACCGAAAATTCGGCCTTGCGCGAAATTGCAGACCAATTTCAACACGCCCCATTTCTTGCCGTCGACACAGAATTTATGCGTGAACGCACCTATTATCCGCAGCTTTGTCTGGTGCAGATCAGTGATGGCACCACCGCCGTTGCTATAGACCCGCTGGCAAAGGGGCTTGACCTTGCCCCCCTATGGGCGCTGATGCGCGATGAAGCCATTGTAAAAGTGTTTCACGCTGGCCAGCAGGATATGGAAATTTTCCTGCATCAAATGGGGCAATTACCCGCACCAATCTATGACACGCAATTAGCCGCCATGGTATGCGGGCTTGGCGATCAGGTTGGCTATGACAAGCTTGTGAAAGCCTTGCTTGGCGATGATATCGACAAAACATCACGCTTTACCGACTGGTCAAAACGGCCACTTAGCGGCAGGCAAATCACCTATTCGCTTGATGATGTGATTTATCTGGCGCGGCTTTATCCACTGATGAAAAAACGCATTGCCGATGATGGCCGAACAGATTGGCTTGATGAAGAATATGCAAAATCAAATGACCCCACCACCTATATAACCGCGCCGCAGGATGCGTGGCGGCGGTTGAAAATCCGCAATATGCGCGCACCAGCATTGCGCCGTTTGATGCATTTGGCCGCTTGGCGCGAGACCGAAGCACAGCAACGCGACCTGCCGCGCAACCGGGTATTGCGTGACGAAACATTGATTGATCTGGCTGGCAGTAACCCAAAAACGCTTGACGATTTTAGTGCCATTCGCAATTTTCCCGGAGGCAAGGAGGGCAAACTGGCCCCGCCTATTTTAGAAATACTGCATAACGTTGCCGCAATGCCCGACAGCGATTTGCCAGCACCGCTATCGCACGCACATGTGAAAAAGCCACCAGCCGCAATCATGGAATTGTTGCGGGTTTTGCTGAAACATGTCACAGACGAACAAAATATCGCGCCGCGCTTGATCGCCTCAGCCGATGATCTTGAACTTCTGGCACGTGATGACAACGCCCCTATTCGGGCTTTGACAGGCTGGCGGCGCGAGGTTTTTGGCGCCACCGCGCTGAAATTAAAGCATGGCGAGATTGCCCTTGCCGTGAAACATGGTCGAATTCAGCTGATCACGGACATTGACCCGGTGGGCTGATGCTGGCTGGCTGATGCTGGCTGGCTGATACTGGCTGGTTGATGCTGGCTGGCCGGGGAAGCACCGGATCAATGTAGCAAGGCAATAAGGCGGGCCGGGTTAAAAGGTGCTGTTAAAGCTGCCCCCGTCAATCAAAATATTTTGGCCAGTTAAATAGCCCGAATGCGCACTGCACATCCACGCACAGGCAAATCCAAATTCATGGATTTCACCAAGACGCTTTGTCGGGTTTCTTTTTTCCAGCATATCACGCGCCGCCGCTGGGCTGATATTTTCGGTTTTTGCGGTGTTGGCAATGATGGTTTCGATCCGGTCGGTATTATATTGACCGGGCAACAGGCCGTTTACTGTGACGTTATGCTGGGCCACCTGACGGGCCAATCCGCCACAAAACCCGGTCAGCGCCGCCCGTGCCCCGTTTGACAGGCCAAGCGCGGGAATAGGCGATTTTACCGAACCAGAAGTGATATTCACAATCCGTCCAAATTTCTGGTCGATCATCGGATCAATAACCGCCTGAATTAACGCAAAAGCTGTCAGCATATTGGCGTCCAATGCGGCGATCCATGTATCGCGTGTCCAATCTCTGAAATCGCCGGGTGGCGGGCCGCCCGCATTATTTACAAGAATATCCACCCGGCCTGCCGCATCCAGAATTGCGGCGCGCCCGTCTTCGGTTGTGATATCGCAGGCAACTTCGGTAATTTCCACACCATGTTTTTTGCGCAGCTGGTTTGCCGATTCATGCAATCGATCAGCCCCGCGTGCGCACATCACAAGATTAACCCCAACCGCCGCCAATGCGTTTGCACAGCCAAATCCCAACCCTTTGCTCGACGCACATACGATGGCTTTTTTACCGGCAATGCCAAAATCTAATCCAGACATAATTTTCTTTCTTTCTTTATTTGATGACAAAATTTTTTAAGACAAAATAAAAGGTGCGGGGCATCGCACCATGTTGTTAGTCAGACAGGGCCTGCAGTTCACGCAAAACAAGCCTTGCCAAGCCGACCGACAATGGTTTTTTATCGGCAATTGAGCGTCGATCCAGCGCCGCCGCGATTGTCTGAACAGCGCCAAACGACCGTTCCATCCGGCTTACCAAATAACTTAGCATCGCAGGCGGTGCCAAAAGTTGCCGGTCGGCAAAATATTTTTCGAGCAATGCATAAACCAGCGCGTCATCTGGCAAATCAATGGCCGCCATGGCCACACCCCGCATACGCGAACGCAAATCAGCAAGGTCCCAATGCATTTGCGCCACCGGTTGTTCAGACAGCATCAAAAGCCCGCCCGATTCAACGTCACACCGGGTAAACAAGTGAAATAATGTGTCTTCCGGCCAATCAAAGGCACCATCCATTTTATCAAGCACCACAAGCGGCACACCACCATCATCCATAATAGAGGCCAATTCAGCTGGGTGATCACAAAGACGCGCCCCGCACATTTCTTGCCAAATTGCCGCCAGATGCGATTTACCGGCCCCGGCCGGACCAACCAAATTCAGGCTGTGACCGGGTTTTGGCCAATCAGGCCAGCGATTGATCCACGCCGCCGCCAGCCTGTTGCAAGCCCCGATGATAAAATCGTCTCGCCCCTGTAATTTTGGGAACGGCATATCTAGCGGCATTTGTTGCATCTTGCGTGTCATTACATCACCAGCATCAGCCATTCATTGCCCAACTGATTGTGCAATGATGGATATCATGTCACCTGTATCAACAAGCGCCAAACCCTGTGATGCCAACGCATTTTGCAAGGCCTCTCTTGATCCAACTAGGGCCAGTAAAACGCTCCCGCCATTGGTGTCGAGCGTGCGGATGGTCACATTTTTGATAACCGCAACTTGGCGCAATGCCGCCAACCGATCAGACCATTGTTTCACTGATGTTACCGGCACATCGACAAGCAAGTAACCTGCCGCACTGCTATTGATCAGATTTGCACTATGCCATGACCCTTCGATCCGCCCTAGAATGGCTTGCATCGTTGCATCCAGTGGCTTGGCATCGGTTTTGCCAAGCATAATATCTGACTGGCTGAAAATGGTTGCGATGGGTTGCCCGGTTTTATCGAACAAGCGCACCTCAACATCGACCACGCGTTTGCTTCCCTCATAATCAAGCGTGGCGGCGACAACCAAAACCTGTTCCGCTTCGGCGATACGGGCCGCCGCGGCCAGCTTGATCGGATCAGCAGCCAATAGATCGGCACCGCGAAACCGTCGCTCGTGCGTCAGGCTATGCGGTAAACGCCGCAAGCTGACAAGCCCTTTATAATGATCCACCGCATCCTGCCAGCCAGTAATCCAGCTATTATTTTTCAACCATGCGCTGGCACCATCCGGGTCTTTCCAGACGGGAAGCAGTAAAATTGGCGGGCTTTGCAATTCTGCCCATTGCAAGCCAGCATTTTGCATGGCCGTTCGCATCCGCTCGGCGTCAAAACAAAAATCCAGCCGCGCGATATAGCGTTTTTCGAGATTCTTTTCCTCTATAACATGCACAAAATCGGTGAATGCGTCATATGAATGCGCCGCGGCAAATTCATCTTGATCCGCTTTAGATAGCAACAGGCGGGTTAACACCTGATGAAAGGCTGTCTGCGCGGCAGCATCAACGCCTATTTGCTGGGCTTCAGCGGCGGTGGCGGCAACTTTGTCGATCGCAATGCCAGCCGCACCAAATACAGGTTCATCACAACGGCTGGCGATTTTTGCGATTGCCGGGCTGGTGGCTGTCAGGCATATCATGACGATGATGACAAGCCCGTTCGCACGGCAAATCTTGCGTGTGATGAATTTTGAAAATTTGTAAAAGATTAATGCTGGATGCATGCTGTCAAATGCCTATTATACTGATGATGAAATCATACCAACCGCCACACTGTTATATCACCCCTATCGATTGAGGCCAGCATGTCTAACCGACAAAAACAACCAAAACCCCTAAAATATAGTGATGCTGGTGTCGATATTGATGCTGGCGATGCGCTGATTGGTGATATTGCCCCCCATGCCAAACGTACACGGCGCGCTGGCGCAGATTCCACCCTTGGCGGGTTTGGTGGGCTATTTGACCTGAAAACCGCTGGTTTTACCGACCCGGTGCTGGTCGCCGCGACCGATGGTGTTGGCACCAAGCTTGAACTTGCCAAACAAACCGGGTTGCACCGCGGCATTGGCATTGATTTGGTGGCCATGTGTGCAAATGACATTCTAGCTCAAGGCGCAATGCCGCTGTTTTTTCTTGATTATTTTGCAACTGGAAAGCTGGATCGGGGCATGGCAACCGAAGTCATTGCGGGGATTGCGGATGGCTGTCTTATGGCAGATTGCGCGCTGATTGGCGGTGAAACAGCTGAAATGCCCGGCATGTATCCGGCTGGCAGTTACGATCTGGCTGGGTTTTGTGTTGGTGCCGCTGAACGTGGCAGTTTGCTCGCCCCCGGCCAGCCAAAGGCAGGTGATATCGCGATCGCCTTGCCATCATCAGGCGTGCATTCAAATGGCTATTCCTTGGTTCGAAAAATTATCGAACTGTCCGGGGCCGCCCTTGACGCGGCACCCCCTTTTGACAGCGCCGCGGCCACACTCGGCGACGCCGTCATGGCACCAACAAGGATTTACCAAAAAGCCGCGGCCATCGCACTGCAAACAGGCGGGATCAACGGCATTGTCCATGTCACCGGTGGCGGCTTAATAGAAAACCCGCCGCGCGTCTATGATGATCATCTGGCATTACATATTAATTGTGCGGCGCGGCCATTGCCACCCATTTTTGGCTGGTTGCGTGATCAAGGCGCAATGGAAATACAAGAATTAGCACGCACATTTAATTGTGGTATTGGTTTGCTGATTTTTGTCGATAGCAACAAGTCTGATGACGTTTTGTCAGCTTTGCAAAACGGCCCAGAGCCTGATGCCTTTGTGGCTGGCACATTGGCCAATCGTTCCACTGACAGCGCTGTTGTGCTTGATCAGAGCGATAGCTGGTTTGGGCGGTAATGCTGCAACTTGCCGTCCTCATTTCTGGCCGCGGCAGTAATATGATCAAACTTGCCGAAGCGATTGCGGCAGACCAGCTTAACGCACGCATCGCCATTGTGATCAGTAACCAGCATTGTGCGGGCATCACCCATGCGGCCAATTTGGGCATAGAAACAAAAGTTATTGAACGACAAAATTTTAAAACCCGGCATGACCATGATGGGGCCATTCATGATGCCATCACATCATCATCTGCCGATTATGTGTTTTTAGCCGGGTATATGGCCATTCTTGGCGCTGATTTCACCACGGCATTTGCTGGCAGACTGATCAATATTCATCCGTCACTTTTGCCTGATTTTAAGGGCCTAGACACCCATCAGCGCGCGATTGAGGCACAGGCCAAATATCATGGCGCCACAGTTCATCTTGTTACGGCAGAACTAGATGACGGCCCAATCATTCTTCAAGCACAGCTAACAATCTTGCCAGAAGATGATGCAGATCGTCTGGCCGCGCGCGTGTTAAAGCTTGAACACCGCCTTTACGCCTTTGTTCTAAAATGCCTATGCGAAGGTCATTTGACCCTGTTTGCAGACAGGGCGACATGGCATAGCCCAGACCGCGCACTGCAATCGGCATCTGTGGATAGCCGCTGCGATCTGACCAAAGCGCTGAAATGGCCGCAACAAAACCAGTCATAGCCTGGCAAACTCGCCCTTTAGAGCGATAGTGCGCAATTGTCACGACGATTTACCAGTTGCATTGCCCGGTGAATTGACAGGTGAATTGCCAGTTTAATTGTAAGTTGATTTGCACCGTCATTTCGGCCATATATTGTCTAGGATTTGCGGCACGGCATAGTGATGTTCGTGTTGCACCAACCGAATTTACAGGGGAGCGCCAAGAAATGGATACAAGTTCATTTGATAAACAGGCCAAACAGCACCTAAAAATTTATGAAAATGTGATGTTTGCGGCCAAAATCTGCATTGTTGCTATTATTGCAACATTGGTGATCATGGCGGCAACGCTGGTATAAACTAGCGGCCATAGACAGCAAAAGGCGGGATGAACCCGCCTTTTTTATTATGAATTTTATTCGTCTAACGCTGTGACAAGCTGGTCACGCGTTATGAAGTGATTTCACAGCCAGCAAAGAAATAGCTGATTTCGATGGCCGCATTTTCTGGGCTATCTGACCCATGAACCGAATTTGCTTCGATTGATTCAGCAAAATCTTTGCGGATTGTGCCATCAGCCGCATCAGCCGGGTTGGTTGCGCCCATCACTTCACGATTGGCGGCAACAGCATTTTCACCCTCTAGCACCTGCAAAACCACCGGGCCAGATGTCATAAAGGCGACCAGATCATTATAAAATGGGCGCGCCGCATGCACCGCGTAAAATGCCTTGGCTTCTGCTTCGGTTAGTTGTTTGCGCTTTTGTCCAACAATACGCAGACCAGCAGCTTCGAGCCGGGCATTGATTTGACCGGTCAGGTTACGGCGCGTTGCATCGGGTTTGATGATTGAAAAGGTTCTTTCGATAGCCATTATGCATCCTTTGATTTATGGGCCCGGCCGACCTTGTGCCAACCCAGATTGAAAGCCTAAATAACAGACGTCTTAATACGGCAAGCAGGCCCGCATAGACAACCCCTAATCGTGGCAGGTTAGAGAAAATTATGCCGGGGTTCAAAGACCATAACGGCGGTTATAAATAATGATGGTCAGGCCTTTTGTTCCCAACCGCCACCAGCAGTTTGAGCAAAATAAGCCAGTTTCGTTTCAGCCTGCGATTTCCATTTCTGCCATTGTGACCGAGCCTGTTGTAACTGCGCATCTGATTTCCCATCAAAAACCACAAATCCGCGTTCAAACCCGGCCCAGCTATCCGGTTCTGCCCCGTGCAACAGCATGACATAATCGGCGGCTATGGGATTGCTGGTCATATCACTGCACACCCACACCGATGCGAGTTCAGCCCCCGGCGCCGCATCCAGCCCATGTGGCAACCAGCTGTTTTGATCATGGCTCCACAACGCTTCATCAATCGCCGCCGCGGCCGGGTTTGGACAAAAAATAAGCATCTTTTTGCCGGTACCACGTGCCTTTTGAACGAGCATCAACACCGCATCATTCACGCTGGCATCACCAAGCTGGTAAAACCCGATATGCAGCATCACACCCGCCGCTTAATCTGCGTCACCATCTGCCCCAGCATCATCGCTGTCGCGGCTCACATCCTGCCAATTATCGATCAACTGGTTCAACAGCCTTACGCCATATCCAGTGCCGCCTTTAGGGACTGTTGCTGTGGCTTTATCCGACCAAGCTTTGCCAGCGATATCCAAATGCGCCCATGGTGTATCATTGACAAATTTCGCCAAAAAACACGCAGCTGTAATGGCACCGCCATAAGGCCCACCAATATTTTTCATATCGGCGATATGTGATTTCAGCATCTTATGATACGCCGCCCCCATTGGCATATGCCAAACTGGTTCTGCGGTGCGGTCACCAGCCGCCCGTATTTGCCCGGCCAGCCCGCTACTATTGGTGAACATCCCACCAAATTCCTTGCCCAGTGACACAATGATCGCCCCGGTAAGAGTTGCCAGATTAACCATCATCCGCGGCTTGAACCGGGTTTCAGTGTAATGCAGGGCATCAGCCAGCACCAACCGGCCTTCGGCATCGGTATTAATCACCTCTATTGTTTTGCCAGACATTGCTGTCACAACATCACCCGGGCGCTGGGCGTTGCCATCCGGCATATTTTCAACCAACCCAATCACCCCGACAACATTCTTGTTGATTTTGCGACCGGCAATGGCGGCCATCGCGCCCGTCACAGCCGCCGCACCGCCCATATCCCACTTCATATCTTCCATGCCTTTGGCCGGTTTCAACGAGATACCGCCAGTATCAAAGGTCACCCCCTTGCCAACAAGTGCTAGCGGTGCTTCATCCCCGCCGCCACGCCAATTCATTACCACAAGACGTGACTCCCGCCGGCTTCCCTGACCAACGCCAAGCAACGCCCCCATACCCAGCTTTTCCATGGCGGCTTCATCCAGAATTTCAACCTCAAGACCAAGGTCTTTCAGCTGGCTACAGCGTGATGCGAATGATTCGGGAAATAATTTGTTTGCCGGTTCAAACACCAGATCACGTGCCACAAACACACCGTTTGCAAGGGCTTTGCGGTCAGCCATCAGTGGGCTATCTGCCTGCAAGCCCTGCCCCCCGACAATAAGCTGCACCTGAGAATCATCAGATTTATTATCGGTAAAATATTTGTCGAAATGATAGGACGCCAGTTCGGCCCCAAAACAGATATCAGCCAGCACAGTGTCGTCAAGCTGATGGTCAGACAACCAACCAATTTTTGCATTGGTATCTGCAAGGGCTGAAAACAACTGCCCCCCCAGATTTTCAGCGGCGATGCCAGCGCTTAACGCGGCGCCAATACCGACCAGCAGGTAACTTGTCCGGTCATGATAGGCAAGCATGGTTTTACCAGCAGCACCAGTAAATTTCAGCGCCGCCATTGCATCAATCAAAAAGGCGGCAACATCCTGATCAAGGCTGGGGACAATCTGCCCCCCTTTCCCAATAAGACAAATCGTTATGACGTCGCCTTTTGGGGCATCTGCGGCAAAGCTAAGCTGTAATTTTGTAGGCATGTCACTCTCTATATCTGGATCTAAAATTTCATTCGGCCATCAGGCCAGTAAATATGGCTGATTGCCCGGCTGTCAATCCATCTCCGCATCACATATGGTTTTGCCATAACTGGCAAGAATGTGGTATGGACGGATTGGCAAACCAACGAGGACATTAATGCAGTTTAATCTGTATATTTTCAACCAGCTATTTCGGACATGCATGGCCCTGATCACGGTGCTGATCAGCATTATTTGGCTGTTTCAAAGTATTCGATTGCTGGAATTCGTTGTGGATAAAGGCGCGTCGGTATGGGAATTCTTTGCGATGTCGGTTGCGGCCATGCCCCTATGGTTAATGATCACAGTACCAATATCAGGATTTATTGCCGTGAATTGGGTATTTAGCCGTATTCTTGCAGACCGTGAACTGACCGTCATGCAAGCGGTTGGACTCAGCCCGTTTCAACTTGCCAAAGCCCCGATTGCATTAGGGCTGGTATTATCCGCATTTTTGACCGTCAATTCGGTTTATATTCTGCCAAACTCATTTCAAACATATAAGAACCTACAATTCAAACTGCGTCACAGCATCCCCACAGTTTTGCTGCGCGAGGGCGTGTTTATCGAAATTGTCGATGATTTGACGATGTTTATCGGCAAGCGGGGCGAAAATGACGTGTTGCAGGATATTTTTATCCATGACACACGCACCGATGACCGGGTGATCACCATGACGGCTGAAACTGGCAAATTCATCGATCGTGATGGTGTGCCAACGCTGATCTTGCAAAATGGCGAACGTTCCGAGGGCGATGATGAAGGGCAAACGGGCGCTGTCCTGCTTTTTGATAGCTATTCTTTGTCAATCACACAAAAAAATGACCAGCCAACCGAACGTCAATCGATTGATATGAATGAAGATAGCATCCGCAACTTGCTATCGCCCGAACGCGCCACCTCGCCGAAATATTATCTGCAACGCCATGCCGAAGCGCATTACCGGATGGCCTCACCTTGGCTTGGCCTTGCATTAACGATGTTATCCGCCGCACTGATCTTGAAAGGGCAAATCCGCCGGGATTTATGGTCGAAACGCGTGATGGCCAATGTCAGCGCCTGTGTGCTTGTTATTATTTGCGTGGTGATGACCCGCGGGTGGACCAGTAATCAGGCGATATTCTGGCCGTTAATTTATCTTAGCATTTTGGCACCGATTGGATTTGCTGGCCGGCATCTGATTAGTCCAAAAGCACCAGCAATAGGGGAGCAGACATGAGCCAGTTTGTGCCATTTGGCACATTGTTTCGCTATTTTGCACTGCGTTTTGCTGGCTGGATCTGTCTTTGCTTGTTTGGTCTGGTGTCAATCATCAGCCTGATCCAGACCATCGAGCTTGTGCGCCGGGTGAGCGTTTTAACACGCACCGTTCCAGATATAAATTATGTTGGCATGGCCGCGTTAAATATCCCGAATGTCATGCATATGATTCTACCATTTGCTGTTTTGACTGGGGCCATATTGTGTTTTTCATCATGGAACCGGAGCAATGAATTTGTTGCTGTGCGTGGGTTTGGGCAATCAATATGGGCCGCGCTAGGTCCGGCATTATTTGCCAGCTTTATGGTGGGCATGGCATTTATCACCGTGATCAATCCAATTGGCGCGGTCACATCGCTTGCCTATGAGGCAAAAATGGCCGAAATTTTTGGTACCGATAAACATGACCTAGCGGTATCGGAAAGTGGCATTTGGATACGTGACAACCTGCCTGACAGTCGGTTGATTCTGCGTGGTGAAACATTGGATGCGGACTCATCACGAATTCTAAATCCGATCATTTATGAATTTAACGACACGTCAAATTTACGCCGCGTTATCAAAGCTGAATCCAGCCAATTAACAAAAAATGGCTGGATGGTCGAAAATGCAGTCAGTTGGCAAAATGACGGGACAGAAAAAATTCTTGGCAATATCATTTTGCCAACGGGTCTTGGCGCGCTGAATTTGCAGCAATCCAGCTTGTCGCCCCGCGCCTTGTCGATTTTTCAATTGCCAGATTTTATTCTATCACTCGAACATGCCGGCATACCCGCAACAGCCCACCGCATGCATCTTTATCAACTGTTGGCATTGCCACTCATGATGATTGGCATCACGATGTTGGCGGCGCGCGCCACACTGACAAATAGTTTACGTGGCAGTCGGTCTCGTCTATTCATACGCGGGGTGATGTTGGCAACGATTATCTTCATGTTCACTTATTTTATGCAAGTCATGGGTGCATCTTTGCGCGTGCCTACAATTGTTGCAGCATGGACACCCGCCTTTGCCGTGTTTTTAATTGGCGCCATCATTCTTGCCCGAGGTGACGAAGCGTAAATCAATAATTAGCCTAGACCCAGCCATGCCAATAGGGGGGTCGCAACAAGGATTTTGCCCGGTGATCTATCGACTTTTGTTACAGACATTCATTTCTGGCCTGATTTTGATGAGCGCGCTGATCCAGCCAGCATATGCGGCTATTGAGATTGTTGCAAAGGTGAATGGCCAACCCATCACCAATTATGATTTGGCTCAGCGGGTAAATTTTCTCGCCACGGTCACCAATATTAAACTGAATGACAGCAACCGGCAGCGTATTGAAACAGATGCCTTGCAGATGCTGATTGATGAAAAGTTGAAACTTGCAGCGGCACAGGAAATTGATCCAAACATTGGCGCGCGTAGCCTTGCAATGGCCCGCGACCTTGTCAACAGTTCGTTTCAGCAAAATGGCAAAAACGGCTTTGAAGTTTTACGCGAATTGCAATTAGACACCGCATCTATCCAGCAAAAATTCGTGACCGATCTGGCGTGGGCCAGTTTCATTCAGGCAAAATTTGGCAGTAAATTAGGCGATGTTGACGCCAAAATTGACGCCGAGCTTGCACGGATTATGGAAGATGCAACAAAACCGCAAATCCGGCTCAGCGAACTGATTCTGGTACCCGAGCCAAGCCGCCCTTTGCAAGAAACCCTAAGGCTGGCTAATGAGATTGTCGCAGCCGTTGGCCAAGGGGCGAATTTCAATGCCATTGCCCAACAATATTCGGTCGCTGGCAGCGCCCAAAACGGCGGACGTCTTGGCTGGCTATCGACAAACCAATTGCCAGAAAATGTCAGCGACGCCCTTGCCAAGATCGATATTGGTGCTGTGACACCACCATTGCAACAAGATGGTGCTATTTTGCTGTTTCAGAAGAATGGCGAACGCAAAAATGGTCAGGCTGATCCTAGTCAAGATCGCGTATGGCTAACCCGTGCCTTGCTGCCACTGGCACCGGGGGCGGCCAACGCCGACAGACTTGAAGCGGCGGCGCGCCTTGAAAGAGATACGGCGAATATCTCAACCTGTCCAGATTTGCTGACACTGCACGAAAGCTATGGGTCCAATATGCAAGGCCGTCTCGATAACATCATTATCGGCAGTCTGGCCCCACAAATGCTAGATCTTGTATCTGAATTACAGCCCGGCATTGCTAGTACACCGCTATCTTTTAGCGAGGGGGTGGCGGTGTTCATGCTATGCAAACGTGAAAAAGCAAAAATTGATTTGCCGTCACGCGAAGATGTAGAGCGTGTCATTGTAGAAAAACTATTCGGATCACTTGGCGAACGCTATTTGTTGCGGTTGCGCCGTGCCGCGGCGATTGAACGTCGCTAACATCATGTCAACGCGCCGTCCCTTTATCGTAACCCCGGGTGAACCTGCTGGTATTGGCGCGGAAATCACCATTAAATCATGGCATGCCGGCCAGCGGGATATCTGCGTGATCGAGTCACCAGACCGCCTAGTAGATATTGCCGCCAAGCTTGGCATACCGCTTTTTATTCGCGCAATAACACAGCCCGATCAATTCATCGCTGATGACCAGACTTTGCATGTGATTCCCATTGATTGGCCGGTTCCGCCCGTTTTTGGATTACCCGATCACCGCAATGGGCAGATTGTTATCGATTCGATAACCATTGCGGCGGCATTTTGCCGTGATGGGTCAGCCGCTGGCATGGTGACAAATCCGATCCAGAAAGCAACTCTCTATGCAGCGGGGTTAGCCCATCCCGGCCATACTGAATTTCTTGCCAGCTTGGCATCTGTTGATTGCGGTGGCCCGATGATGATGCTTGCCAGTGATGAATTGAGGGTGGTGCCATTAACGATACACATCCCGGTTAAAGATGTACCGCATAGCATTTCAAAACAATCAATCATCACCACAGCACAATTGCTTGATGCCAGCTTGAGACGGTTTTTTGGCCTGTCCACACCGCGAATTGCCATTGCCGGTTTGAACCCACATGCTGGTGAAAACGGCACTATTGGCCGCGAAGACCAAGACATAATTCAGCCAGCGATCACCGATTTGCAACAAATTGGACTCAAAGTAACTGGCCCCTTTCCGGCTGATACATTATTTCATCACGAAGCGCGCAAATCCTATGACGCGGTTATCGGCATGTATCATGACCAAGTTCTTATACCTCTAAAAACATTAGATTTTTTTGGTGGTGTGAACATTACCTTGGGGCTAGATTTTATCCGTACATCGCCCGATCATGGCACCGGTTTGGATATTGCCGGGACCGGCACAGCGCGTCCAGACAGCCTTATGGCCGCAATAGACATGGCCCGAAAAATGGCCGCCGCATCACTGGCGGTTTCATCATGAATGATCCAGCAGATGGCGATCTGACAGCCCGTATTGACGCTCTGCCGCCCTTGCGCTTGCTTGTTGAAAGCATGGATATGCGGGCACGCAAATCGTTGGGGCAAAATTTCCTGTTTGATTTGAACCTGACCCGAAAAATTGCCCGCAGTGCCGGTGCGCTGACAGGTACCACAATCGAAATAGGCCCAGGCCCTGGTGGGCTGACACGCGCCCTGCTTCTTGAACATGCCGCACATGTCATCGCAATTGAAAAAGATCGACGTGCCAGCGCGGTATTATCATCGCTATCGGCGACGGCGGGTGACCGCTTGACATTGATAGAGGCTGACGCGCTGACCAGTCCAATTTGGGAACTTGGCACGGCGCCCCGGCGGATCATTGCCAATCTTCCCTATAACATTGCCACAACTTTGTTGATCCAATGGCTGGAACATGCCAGTTGTTTTGATTCGATGACCTTGATGTTTCAGCGCGAGGTCGCCGAACGCATCACCGCCCGCCCCGGCGAGGCGGCCTATGGACGTCTCAGCGTTCTAACCAGATGGCTCGCCGATGCCGAAATTTTATTCGATGTGCCTGCATCAGCCTTTGTGCCGCCGCCAAAAATCACCTCATCCATTGTCCAAATTGTCCCGTTGGCACATCCGCGTTACCCTTGTTCGCAACAGGCCCTAGAATGCATCACCCGCACGGCTTTTGGCCAGCGCCGTAAAATGTTGCGTAGTTCACTAAAGAAAATCAATGGAGACCAACTATTGGCAGCGGCTGGCATTGCGCCCGAATCCCGGCCACAAGACATTGATATTGAAGGGTTTTGTAAATTAGCCAATCTGTATGAAACGGCTGGAAAAATCGTCTGTTAATAGCCAGCACGCAATTTCTTCACAAAATTTGTTAGCCCCACCTGACGGTCGCGGCGCAACCTTTCCGCCTGCAAAATCGCCTTGACCTGTGCCACCGCCACATCAATGTCACGATTTACCAGAATATAGTCATATTCGCGATAATGGCTGATTTCATCGGCGGCTTTTGACATGCGTGCGGCGACCACATCAGCACTGTCCTGCGCCCGCGATAACAGCCGTTTTTCAAGATCACGCGTCGACGGTGGCAGAATGAAAACCGAAACCAAATCTTCTCGGCTTGCATCAGCTAGTTGCTGGGTACCCTGCCAATCAATGTCAAACAACATATCACGCCCCTCGGCAAGCGCGGCCATAACAGGTGCCGATGGGGTGCCATAATAATTATCAAACACTTTGGCATATTCCAAAAGCGCACTATCATTAATCATAATCTGAAAATCAGATGTTGTGACAAAATGGTAATCTTTTCCCTCTACCTCGCCCGGGCGGCGTTGCCTGGTGGTCGCGGAAACTGAAAGTTCAAGCCCTGCATCTTCGGCCAACAACCGTCTGGCAATGGTGGTTTTGCCAGCCCCGGATGGCGATGATAACACAAGCATTAAACCGCGCCGCCCGCCCAGTTCTCCCTTGTCTGATCCTGCGGCATCGCCGTCCTGTTTCATGGTTTTGGTCCCTTTGGGTTTTGTGCTTCGATCGCCCGAAATAATCTGACATTTTTATTGTGAACGTCCAGCGTTTTCGCAAATCGCAGCCCGCCAAAGCCATCTGACACAAAATATAAAAAATCGCTATCAGCTGGGTGCAAGGCCGCGTCTATCGATTCAAAGCCGGGGTTGCAAATTGGCGTTTTTGGCAAGCCGGTAATCACATAGGTATTCCATGGGGTTTTACGCCGCAGATCAGCCTTGCTGATCGGTCGGTCTGTTTTAACATCAATGCCATAGCGCACGGTTGGGTCTGATTGCAGACGCATACCCCGCTTTATCCGGTTGACCAACACCGCCGCAACCAGTTGCCGGTCGGCTTTGCTGGCAGCTTCCTTTTCGATGATAGAGGCCATGATTAACGCCTCATCAGGTGTTTTATAGGGAAGATCAGGCTGTCTGCTGGCCCATGCCTCGGCAAGGGTGATCTGCATTTTATCCTGCATGCGCGAAATCACATCAACACGTGCGGTCGCATAGGTATAAAAATAAGTATCGGGATATAGACTGCCTTCATCAACCAGTGGGGCAACGCTACCGGTCAAACCGGGGATGGCATCAAGGCTAGCAACGATTTCGGCGCTGGTTTGCCCCTCAACAATGGTCAGGCGACGTTGCAGGCTTTTGCCCTTGTGCAAAATATCCATAACCTGACGCAGGCTCGCCCCAGCTGGCAGCAGAAATTCGCCAGCCTTTGGCACAAAATTATCGCCAGCTAGCATCCGCGCCGCATCATAATGATACATTTGATGTAAAACGCCAGCCCGTTGCAAGTCCCATCGCACCGACGCGTGACCACTGCCAGCGGTTATAATGACAATGCTGTCATCGGTGTGTGGGCCGGGCCGTCCTAGCATTGTAGAGACCCACAGCCAGCTTGTGGCCACCATGGACAGGGCCAGCACCCCACAAAGAAACGCCGGCCGGGTCATCAACCGGGCGGCAAATCCAAGCATCAGGTCACCTGGCCAACAATCAAGGATGCGTTGGTGCCACCAAAGCCAAATGAATTTGACATGGCGTTGCGCACTTGACGCTGGCGGCTTTTCAGCGGCACCAGATCAAACCCAGCCACGTCATCTTCAGGATCATTCAGATTCAGAGTTGGCGGCAATGTCCCGGTTGCAACGGCTTTGATTGAATAGATGGCCTCGATGGCCCCTGCCGCGCCCAGCAAATGCCCGGTTGCACTTTTGGTTGATGAAATAGACACATTGCCAATGGCATCACCAAGCAAGCGGGCCACTGCTTTGGCCTCAATCACATCCCCAAGCGGCGTTGAGGTGCCATGCGCATTCACATAATCAATATCAGCCGGGGTCAAGCCCGCACGTTTCATCGCGGCTTGCATGGCCCGGAAGCCACCATCACCATCATCAGCCGGGGCGGTGATATGATGCGCGTCACCAGACATGCCATAGCCTTTCACCTCGGCATAAATTTTTGCGCCGCGGGCTTTGGCATGTTCCAGTTCTTCTAAAACCACGATGCCAGCACCTTCGCCCATCACAAACCCGTCACGCCCCTTGTCCCATGGCCGTGACGCCACTTCAGGTGTATCATTATAGCTAGTCGACAGCGCACGGGCGGCGGCGAATCCCGCCATACCAATGCGGCAAACAGCGGCTTCAGAACCGCCAGCAACCATCACATCCGCGTCGTCAAGTGCCACCATGCGTGCCGCATCGCCAATGGCATGCGCCCCGGTTGAACAAGCGGTGACAACAGCATGGTTTGGCCCGCGGAAACCATAGCGAATCGATACATGACCCGAAATCAGGTTGATCAAAGCCGACGGAATAAAAAATGGGCTGATACGACGCGGCCCTTTTTCATGCATCAGCTGGTCGGTAACAACAATCGATTCAAGCCCACCAATGCCAGACCCAATCATTACACCGGTACGGTTTTGTGACTCGCGATCATTCGGCATCCAGCCAGAATCTTCAACCGCCTGACATGCCGCGGCAAGCCCAAGCTGAATAAATCTGTCTTGCTTTCTTTGCTCACGCGGATCAATCCAATCATCAAGATTAAGACCACCCGGCTGGTCGGCGCCCGGCACCTGACCGGCGATCCGACAGCTGATGTCAGACACATCAAAATTTTCGATTTTGGAAATACCGCTTTTGCCAGCGGTGATTTCTGACCAATTATGGTCTACCCCTGAACCAAGCGGGGTAACCATCCCTAATCCGGTGACTACGACTCGACGCAAAGCAACCCTCCAGGATATGATGTTGGTCAATTAATGGCTGTGCATCACCATCAAAATAGCCATGCACAGCAATAGTTTAGTAGCGGTAATTAACCAGCGTTTTCTTCGAGGAATGACACCGCATCTTTCACGGTCAGAATACGTTCTGCAGCATCGTCTGGAATCTCAACACCAAACTCTTCTTCAAATGCCATAACCAGTTCAACGGTATCAAGGCTGTCAGCGCCAAGATCATCGATGAAACTTGCGCCCTCGACAACCTTATCGGCATCGACGCCCAAATGTTCAACAACAATGTTTTTTACACGATCTGCAATATCGCTCATGAGTGCCCCCTCTTAGAAGCTTGGATGTTGGCCGAAAGTGGCCGGAGAAATCAAAAGTTGGCGGCAGATAACATAGTTTTTACGGATATGCCACCCTGTTTGTTCATTATACCGGTTTGCATGCCGAAATCAAAGCATTGCCATACCGCCATTCACATGCAGTGTTGCACCAGTGATATAGGATGCCTCATCACTTGCCAGAAACACAACCGCGGCGGCAATTTCATCGGCTTGGCCCAAACGTCCGGCTGGCACCCGCGACAACAACCCGGCTTTCTGCGACTCGTCAAGCACATCTGTCATCGGCGTTTCGATAAAACCGGGGGCAACGACATTCACCGTTACACCGCGGCTTGCAACCTCACCAGCCAGTGATTTGCTAAAGCCGATCATACCAGCTTTTGACGCCGCATAATTTGTTTGGCCGGGATTGCCAGTTACACCAACCACCGACGAAACAGAGATGATACGACCGGTTTTGGCTTTCATCATGCCGCGCATCGCCGCCCGGCAAAGGCTCATCGACGCTGTCATATTAACCTCTAAAACAGTATCCCAATCATCATCTTTCATCCGCATTAACAATCCATCACGGGTGATGCCAGCGTTATTGACAAGAATGGAAATCGGGCCAGCCAGCGCGGTGGCAGCCTCTATTAACCCAGCCACTTGATCGCGGTCTGATAGATCAACTGCCAGTGAAAAAGCACGCTTGCCAAGCTGTTGCTGAAGCGCTTCCAGTTTTTCCGCTCGCGTACCATGCAACACCACCGTGGCACCTTGTGCATGCAGCGCGCGTGCGACAGCCTCGCCAATGCCACCGCTGGCCCCAGTGACAAGCGCGGTTTTACCGGTTAGATCAAACATAAAACATTCCTCTTTTTTTGATATCGCCTTGCAGCATCAACAGTTTTACAGTTCGGCCAGCACACTGTCCAGATCGTCTGGCCCGTCAAGATTGGCAACACGCACATCGTCTAGGCTACGTTTGACCAGACCTGACAAAACTTTCCCTGTACCAAGTTCTATATAGCGCTGACACCCAGCCGCCTGCATAGCCATCAGAGATTCGCGCCAACGCACCCGCGCTGTTACCTGCGTGACCAGATTATCGCGCAATAGCTCAGCCGAAGTTTCGGCGGCCGCGGTGACATTGCAAAATACCGGCATTTTGGCATCTCTGATCTGACTGGCCGCCAGTGCTTGGCGCATAACCTCTGCCGCTGGTGCCATTAACCCACAATGGAACGGTGCCGATACCGGCAATTTGATGGCGCGGCGCAACCCGGCGGCTTTGGCCTCATCAATGGCTTTATCAACAGCATCTGCGGCACCGCTAATAACAATCTGTCCGGGTGCGTTATCATTGGCAATTTCCACAAGACCCGCGTCCTTTGACGCCGCAATAATTGCGGTGATTTGGTCTTCATCACCCCCAAGAATAGCGGCCATCGCCCCAGCACCAACCGGCACCGCTTCTTGCATGGCGTCACCGCGCTGGCGGAGCAATCTCGCCGCGTCACCAATCTGCAAACTGCCAGCCGCCGCCAACGCCGCATATTCGCCAAGCGAATGTCCGGCACAAACCGCATTATTGTCTGACAGCGGCTTGCCAAGTTCGGATTCGAGCACCCTCACCGCCGCCATTGATGTGGCAAACAGGGCTGGCTGTGCGATACGTGTCATCCGGATCAGATCATCCGGCCCATTTGCCATGATCTCAAATAGATTTTCATTCAAAGCGTCATTCACTTCATCAAAAACCTGCTTGGCTGGCTGGTGCGATGCCGCCAACGCGACCCCCATGCCGACTGCCTGTGACCCCTGTCCGGGAAATAAAAACGCGATCTCAAAAGATGTCATATGCCTAAACCCAAATAATGGCGCCAATCAGATGCTGGCAAAAAATGATTTTCTGTGACCCAGCCAATGAAAAATGGTGGGTGCAGTGACCTATTCCAGATTTTCGCTCATAAGGCAAGTTTTTGCACCTCGCTTTACGCAACGCGACCAGTGCGCTGTGATGGTGCAATCTGATCGAAAGACTTGCAAAATCATAATGAAAGACTTGCAAAATCATAATGATTGTATATTGTGCGCCCCAGTCATTCGGCTGTTATGCAGGGTGGCGATACATCATTGACCAAAATCCTTGCCGGAATATCCGGTTAGTTGATGCGGTGCGGGCCCGGCAGGTAAGCCAAGCCAACACACGATCAGCAATGAGCCATAAGGAGTTATCATGCGCTTGTATGAAAGCGTGTTTATTGCACGCCAAGATATTACCTCTGCCCAGGTTGAAACCATGGCAGATGAATTTGCCGAAATTATCACATCTGCTGGCGGTTCGATTAAGAAACGCGAATATTGGGGTCTGCGGAGCCTTGCTTACCGGATCAAAAAGAACCGGAAAGGCCATTATGTGATGTTCAACATGGAAACCGGACCAGAAGCACTGCGCGAATATGAGCGCATTATGGGCCTGAATGAAGATGTTTTACGGTTTTTGAACCTGAATATTGAAGAAGTTGAAGACGGCCCGTCAATCATGATGCAGGCCAAAACCGAACGTTCATCTCGCGGCCAGCGCGATCATGCTGATGCCGATGCGCATTATGACAAAGATGACAGCTCAGAAAATAGCGAGGACTAATCCATGACACAGTTAGAAATCAAACGCGAAGCTGTTCGCAAGCCATTTAACCGTCGTCGTAAAGCCTGTCCGTTTTCTGGCCCGAATGCGCCAAAAATCGACTATAAAGACACCAAGCTATTGCTTCGCTTTACCTCGGAACGGGGCAAAATTGTTCCGTCACGCATTTCTGCTGTATCAGCCAAGAAACAGCGTGAACTTGCAACCGCCATCAAGCGCGCACGCTTTCTGGCATTGATGCCTTATGTCACCGAATAGGCATAGCCGGATAACAGGAGACCAATAACATGCAAATTATTCTTCTTGAGCGCATCGAAAAGCTTGGCCAGATGGGCGATCTGGTGAATGTGAAGCCCGGATATGCACGCAACTATCTGTTGCCACAGGGCAAAGCATTACGTGCCAACAAAACCAATATGGAACGGTTTGAATCAGAACGCGCACAACGCGAAGCTGACAATCTGACCAAACGTTCAGAAGCCGAAACCGAAGCCAAAAAGATGGACGGTCTGGCAGTCAACATGGTGCGCGCCGCATCTGAAATGGGCCAATTATTTGGATCAGTGACATCGCGTGATATTGCCGAAGCTGTCACAGAAGCTGGTTTTACCATTGATCGCAGTCAAGTGGTTATGGATCGTGCGATCAAAACACTTGGCCTGACCGAAACGCGCATCCGGTTGCATCCGGAAGTGTCTGTATCTGTCACGGTCAACATTGCCCGGTCACTTGCCGAAGCAGAAACCCAGTTGAAAACAGGTATTGCCGTAACGGGCGAGACCAATGATGGTGGCGAAGCAGATGCACAGAAAGCCAGCCCATCAGAGCAAGGCGAAGATCACACAGCAGATGATGCTGACACCGCCAGTGACACTGCCAGTGACGCCGCAGCCGACCAGTCATAAAGTAGGCTTTTGCCTGCATCTTTAAAAGCCGGGGGGTATCCCCGGCTTTTTTTTATCCCCATTATCCCCACAAGTAACATGCGGTGCCGGGCAATAAGCTGATGGTAAAAGATGCACAATTTGTTACAAATTGATTATGGCTGATGAACAAACAAATATTAAAAATTTTCCGCTAGCGGGCGCGCCATCCAATACCCCGCGTAGCATGCCGTATAATTTGCCTGCAGAACAAAATCTGTTAGGTGCGATTCTGCTTGATAATAGTGTCATTGAACGGATCGATGACCGGCTTGTTGCGGCACATTTCTATGACCCGTTACATGGCCGTATTTTTACGACCATGCAGCGACTGATCGAACGCGGACAGTTGGCTAATCCGGTCACGCTGAAAAGCTTTTTTGCCAATAGCACCGATCTTGATGACGGCGATGTGGCCACCTATCTCAGCGAACTTGCAGATGGTGTGATCAGCATCACACAGGCGCCTGATTATGCGCATACCATTTATGAAGCGCATATCCGCCGTGAATTGATTTTAATTGGCGACGAAGTGATTTTTGACGCCAGCCAGCCGACCATTGACGCGCCAGCAAATTTGCAGATTGAAGCTGCCGAAGCAAAATTATTTAAACTAGCCGAAACCGAAACCGCGAGCGCCGGGTTACGCGGCTTTGACAGTGTGATCACCGCCAGCATCACCCAAGCCGATCTGGCGCGCAAAAGCGATGGTCATTTATCTGGCACCAGCACCGGGCTCACCGATCTTAATAATCTGCTTGGCGGCTTGCATAAGTCAGATCTGATTATTTTGGCTGGCCGCCCAGCTATGGGCAAAACCGCGCTTGCCACCAATATTGCCTTTCATGCGGCCACAACCACACGAAGCGGCGAAGCATCGGTGCCAGTTGCCTTTTTCTCGCTGGAAATGGCGGCTGAACAGCTTGGCACGCGTATTTTGAGTGAACGTGCGCAAATTGATTCTGAACAGATACGCCGCGGTAAATTAGATGGGCCTGAATTTGATCGGCTTGTCGAGGCCAGCAACAGAATTTCGGCGGCACCGTTTTTTATCGACGACACGCCATCTTTGTCCGTCTCTCAACTGGCCAGCCGTGCCCGCCGGTTAAAGCGCACATCGGGTTTGGGCCTGATTGTTGTTGACTATTTACAGCTTCTTACCCCGCAACTTGGTGTCAGGTCAGAAAATCGCGTTCAGGAAATTTCCAATATCAGCCGGACGCTAAAAGCCATCGCCAAAGATTTAAATGTGCCGGTCATTGCATTATCGCAATTGTCGCGCGCGGTTGAAATGCGCGAAGACAAACGGCCAAATCTGGCTGACCTGCGTGAATCTGGATCAATTGAGCAAGATGCCGATGTGGTTATGTTTGTATATCGTGAAGAATATTATCTGAACAAACGTGAACCCGAACGCAAAATGGAAGAATCCGAAGACAGCTTTAACATCCGTCATGATGAATGGCTGTCGCGTATGCAAGCCTCTGAAAACAAGGCCGAGGTTATCGTTGCAAAACAACGTCACGGCCCCACCGGGGCGGTTCAGGTGCATTTTGAAAAGCGCTTTACCCATTTTACTGATTTGACTGATGCCGCCCACCTCCCCGAGGGGTTTTGATAGCCATGTCATTATCGGCTACGGGGCATGCGGATAGCTGTTTGTCTATCGATCTTGGGGCTATTGTTTCAAATTGGCGCACGATCGACAGCTTATCATCAGCCGCCACCATAACGGCGGCCATGGTCAAGGCAAATGGCTATGGATTGGGCGCAAATAAGGTGGCAGAGGCGCTGGCACAAGCAGGATGCACCGAATTTTTTGTGGCAAATCTTGGCGAGGCCATTGCCCTGCGCCAGCATCTTGATGGTCTTGGTCAGAACCAGCCCAATATCATGACCCTGCATGGCTGTCATCTTGATCAGCTTGACGACCATGCCGCATTTCGTATCACGCCGGTGCTTAATGATTTGGAACAATTATCGCGCTGGCGCATGTTCAGCCAGCGGCAATCAGACAGATTGCCAGCTTTGTTGCATATCGATACCGGCATGACCCGGCTTGGCTTTGATACCGATCAAATTGACTGGCTGATTGAAAATAAATCTGCCCTTGACGGGGTCGACTGCCGCTATGTGATGAGCCATATGGTATCAGCCGAAATTGCCGATGATCCAATAAATGCCAGACAGCTTGATGCGTTTAATGAGGTGCGGCAGTGGTTTGCCGGCATCCCTGCCAGCCTTGCCAATAGCGCTGGCAGCATGTTGTCGGCGGCGTATCATTTTCAGATGACCCGGCCCGGCATTGCCCTTTATGGGGCGCATCCAGCGGATTTGCCGACAGATAGATTGACGCGCGTTGTCACCTGGCAAGCGCGCATTGTTCAATTGCGCCACGCCAAAGCAGGGGACCGCGTTGGGTATGGCGGCACCTATCTTCTAGGCCGTGACTCGCGCATTGCCACAGTTGGCGTTGGTTATGCCGATGGCTATAATCGCAAGCTTGGCGGCAAGGCAACGGTGTTGATCGGCACCCAAACCGCGCCAGTGATTGGCCGCGTATCGATGGACAGCATCACTGTTGATGTGACCGATATTGATCCAGCGCATTTGCGGCATGGTAGCGTTGAATTACTGCATGATGGCTATGATCTGTCACGCATGGCTGGTGACGCCGATACCATTGCCTATGAAATATTGACACGGCTTGGAACACGCCCGGCGCGCCACTACCAAAATGCATAAAAATGGTATTAACGGTAGCCAAAAAATGGAAATATCGGCATAACCAAAAGATAGATTTTCGCGATAACGATTGTAACAACTGCCAGCAATGCTCAGCTTTATCCAAAATATCGGTCGGACGGCCCTAACCTTTTTGTCGGCTCTGGGCCGCCTGACCCTATTTTCGGTGATTGCGGTTCGATGGATTTTTACGCCCCCCTATTACTGGCAACAATTACTCAGACAAATTATTGACATTGGCTATTATTCTCTGCCGGTGGTGGGGTTGACCACGCTATTTTCCGGGATGGTGCTGGCGTTACAATCTTATACCGGATTTGCCCGATTTTCCGCAGAAGACACCGTGGCCACCGTTGTGGTGCTGTCGGTCACCCGGGAATTGGGGCCGGTATTGGCCGGGTTAATGGTAGCAGGACGCATTGGCGCGTCAATGGCGGCCGAGATTGGCACCATGCGGGTTACCGACCAGATCGATGCGCTTGACACCTTATCCACCCGCCCGATGCAATATCTGGTGGCACCTCGGTTGTTGGCTGGCACGATTTGCTTGCCTTTTTTGGTGCTAATCGGTGATGTGATCGGGGTGTTTGGCGGCTATATCATTGGCGTGTTCCGGCTGGGGTTTAACCCGGCGATTTATCTATCACGCACGTTGGAATATCTGGAAATTTCCGATGTTACGCTTGGTCTGATCAAAGCCGCGGTATTTGGCTTCTTGATTGCCTTAATGGGATGCTATCACGGTTATCATTCCGGACGCGGCGCTGAAGGTGTCGGACGGGCAACAACAAATGCGGTTGTATCCGCATCCATCTTGATTTTGATTTCCAATTATCTTGTCACCGCATTGTTTTTTGGGGTGTAACATGACCGCAACGCCAAAAATCGAACTGATCGGCGTCACCAAGACCTTTGGTGATAACGCGGTGTTAAAGGGCATTGATTTACAGGTGGCGGCGGGTGAATCACTGGTGATTATCGGCACTTCGGGCTGTGGCAAGTCAGTCACACTGAAATGTTTAAACGGCCTGATCACACCAGATGGCGGCAGTATAAAAATTGACGGCGTTGAAATTTTTGGGGGTGACCGTGCCGCCATGGAAGATTTGCGCCGCCGATTTGGTATGACATTTCAATTTGGCGCCTTGTTTGATTCACTGCCCATATGGGAAAATGTGACATTCCGCCTACGCCAGCGGCAAAAGCTGACCAAAGCCGCGGCCCGCGATATCGCCGTTGCCACCGTCACCGATCTTGGACTTGCACCGCATGTGATCGATCAATATCCCGCCGAATTATCCGGCGGCATGCAAAAACGTGTCGCACTAGCACGGGCGATTGCTGATAAACCTGAAATTTTGCTCTTTGACGAACCAACATCTGGTCTTGATCCGATCACTGGCGGCGTCATTGACCGGTTGATCATTGACGCGGTCCAGCGTCTGGGCGCGACCACGGTCACCATCAGCCATGATATGGCATCAGTGCGACGAATCGCCGATAAGGTGGCGATGGTTCATAATGGCGTTATTTTATGGTGCGGTGATGTAAAAGATATGGACAAAAGTGGCGTTCCCGAGGTCCATCAATTCGTCCATGGTTTGGCGGAAGGGCCGCTCACGCAAACCGCGGCACCAGCGCAGCAAGGCCGCACATAATGGCACGCGCTTTGGTCAGCTATGTCTGCCAGCAATGCGGGTCAGCTTTTCCAAAATGGGCTGGCAAATGTGATGATTGCGGGGCGTGGAATACGCTTGTTGAAGAACGCAAAGACGCCCCTGCTGGGCCCGGCAAACGGGCCGTTGGGCGGCAAATTGCCCTAGAACCATTACAAAGCGCACGTACCGCCGCGCCATTGCCACGCATGCAATCAGATATTTCAGAATTTGACCGCGTGGCAGGCGGCGGATTGGTGCCGGGGTCAGCCACATTAATTGGCGGCGATCCGGGCATCGGCAAATCAACATTATTGCTGCAACTTACCTGTAATTTATCCAAACGCGGTTTTCGTGCCGCCTATATTTCTGGTGAAGAATCGGCCGATCAGGTGCGCATGCGGGCCACCCGTCTGGGCCTTGCCAATGCCGCGGTTGAACTTGGCACCGCCACCAATGCCAGCGACATTGCCGTGTCAATGACCGGGCCAGACCGCCCGGATATTGTGGTGATTGATTCGATCCAGACAATGTTTTTGCCAAGCCTTGATTCGGCCCCCGGCACCGTGTCACAGGTGCGAGCCAGCGCACAGGAATTGATCCGCGCGGCAAAAAATAATCGTGTCGCCTTGCTGATTGTTGGCCATGTGACCAAAGACGGGGCGATTGCTGGGCCGCGTGTGCTCGAACATATGGTTGATGCTGTTTTATATTTTGAAGGTGACCGGTCGCATCATTTTAGAATTTTGCGCGGTGTCAAAAACCGTTTTGGCGCAACTGATGAGATTGGCGTGTTTGAAATGGTTGAGGCCGGGCTTGCCGAAGTGCCAAACCCATCAGAACTTTTTCTGGCAGACCGGCGCGATGATGTCACTGGCGCGGTGGTATTTGCCGGTATCGAGGGAAGCCGCCCAGTGCTGGTCGAAATTGAAGCGTTGGTCGCCCCCTCATCGCTGGCAACGCCAAGGCGCAATGTTGTTGGCTGGGACAGCAGCCGCCTTGCCATGCTCACAGCTGTCTTGGAAGCGCGGTGCGGGGTGCCGTTATCGGGGCGTGATATTTTTTTAAATGTGGCGGGCGGGCTGAAAAAATCTGAAACGGCGGCTGATCTTGCTGTTGCCGCGGCGTTGATTTCATCGGTGACAGGCAGACCAGCCCCAAAACGAACCGTGTTTTTTGGCGAAGTTGCCCTTTCTGCTGAATTACGGCAAGTGGCACAGTCAGATGCGCGGTTGAAAGAAGCCGCCAAGCTTGGCTTTGACAATGCGGTAATGCCGCGCCCACGCAAAGCCAGCGCCAAACATGCCGAGATTAACCTGTCGCAACCCCCAACATTGGCAGATTTAATTGACATAATGGGAGGTATAAACTGACCATGATCCTGTCTATCGCTATTGCCTCACTTTCTGTTATAACCGTGTCATGATTGATTTTACCACGCTTACAATTGTCGACTATGCCGTTGTTTTTGTGCTGTTTATATCAGCTGTGTTTTCGACGTTGCGCGGCATGACCCGCGAATTTTTGGGGCTTGTTGGCTGGGTGGTGTCGGTTGTGGTGGCCAATTATGCCAAACCTCTGCTGGAAGATCCGATCGAAGATGTAATCAATGCCGATGGGTTGAGCGCGGCTTTGGCGTGGGGGATTCCCTTTGCGACAACGGTGATCATCTGGTTTTTACTGGCCAGTCTTTTGTCCCCCGGGCTCACCCGCGCGGGACTTGGTAGTCTTGACCGGTGGCTTGGCGTTATTTTTGGTGTGGCTCGCGGCTATCTATTGGTGCTTCTTGCCTTTATCGGGGCGGTGCTTGCCCTAGAGGGCGAAAACGAATTGCCAGCAACGATTCAAAATGCCCAAAGCACGCCGCTATTCAGCCAAAGCGCCCAGTATTTCGCCAGCTTTATGCCAGATGATTACAGTGACAAATTATCATCCAGTCTGATTGATCATAAAGGTGCCAATGCCACCGCCGCCGAAGCCATCGATAACATGATCGATAATGGCGCAGATATCGTAAAAAAACCGCTTCAATTACTGAATGATGAAAAGACCAACTGACCATGCTACATAAACAGCCAACCAGCCCGTTGCGACGCCCACAGCACCCTTGTAGTTAACCTAAATAACCCGGCACCATTCACCGCCAGAGACAGGCCATGACCCGCACCACAACCAACCCATTTGATGATGACCATTTGCATGAAGAATGTGCCATTTTTGGCATTTACGGCACCAACGAGGCCAATATCAATACCGCCCTTGGTTTGCATGCGTTGCAACATCGTGGTCAAGAAGCGGCCGGTATCGTCAGCTTTGACGGGCGGCATTTTCATTCGCATCGTGGCCTTGGCCATGTGGGTGAAAATTTTGATGCCGGATCGGCTGAAATGCAGGCGTTACATGGTCATGTGGCGATCGGGCATAACCGCTATTCGACAAGTGGTAAAACCAATGCCTTAATGGAAATTCAGCCATTTTCGTCAGAACTTGCTTTTGGCGGATTTGCGCTGGCGCATAATGGGAATTTGACCAACGCGGCGCGGCTTCGTGCATCGCTTGTAGAAACCGGCAGTTTGTTTCAATCCTCATCCGACACTGAAATTATCGTGCATTTGGTGGCACGCTCGCATCAAGATACGGTCATTGACAGATTAATCGACGCGATCAAGCAGATAGAGGGGGCCTTCTCGCTTGTATGTATTGCCAAAGATATGTTGATTGGTGTGCGCGACCCGCATGGTGTCCGCCCGCTGGTATTGGGCAAGCAGGGCAATGCCTTTGTGCTGGCCTCGGAAACCTGCGCGCTGGACATTGTGGGGGCCAGTTTTGTGCGCGACCTCGACCCCGGTGAAATGGTGATTATCGATAAAAACGGCATCAATTCACGCAAACCCTTTCAGCCACAAAGCCACCGGTTTTGTATTTTTGAATATATTTATTTTGCCCGTCCTGACAGCATCCTAGAGGGGCGCGGCGTCTATCACGCACGCAAATCAATTGGCGCTGAGCTGGCCAAAGAGGCACCTGCAGATGCCGACCTTGTGGTGCCGGTGCCAGATTCTGGGGTGCCTGCCGCCCTTGGATTCGCCGAAGCGTCAAAAATCCCGTTCGATCTTGGCATTATTCGCAACCACTATATTGGCCGAACCTTTATTCAGCCGACGCAAAAGGGCCGCACCGACAGCGTCAAAATGAAACATAACGCAAACCCGGCAACGGTAGCTGGCAAACGTGTCGTTCTGGTGGATGATTCGATTGTTCGCGGAACCACATCCCGAAAAATTGTCTCGATGATCCGCGCCGCTGGTGCCGCCGAGGTGCATATGCGGATCGCAAGCCCGCCCACCACCAACCCCTGTTTTTATGGGGTTGATACGCCGGATAAAGACCAGCTTATTGCCGCACAGAAAACCATTGCGGAAATCACCACTGACATTGGTGCTGATTCACTTGGTTTTATCTCGATCGATGGTCTGTACCGGGCCATGGGTGAAACCGCACGAAACGGCGATAACCCACAATTTTGTGACGCCTGCTTTACCGGCGATTATCCGATAAAGCTTGCCTCTGGCCTTTCTAGCAAGCGCGTGTCACACGGCAATAGCCGCTAACCATTAAAGGGCATCATCATGGGCAGTTCAGCAGATTTGTCGGGCAAGGTTATTTTGGTGACGGGGGCCGGCCGCGGGATTGGTCATGCGGTGGCGCTTGCCGCGGCAAGGGCCGGTGCAGATTTGATTATCACCGGGCGGACCATTGGCGCGCTTGAAGAACTTGATGACGCGATCAAGGCTAGCGGTGCCCATGCCACCATTGTCGAACATGATATGAGCGATGTCGCCGCCCTGCCTCGCCTCGCCGCGGCCATTCATGAACGCTGGGGGCGGTTAGATGGATTGGTCGCAAACGCGGCCATGCTTGGCACATTAACGCCATTATCGCATCTTGACCAAACTATATGGGATGAAACGATCTCGATTAATCTGACGGCCCAATGGCATTTGATAAAGGCCATGGAACCATTATTGATCGCCGCGCCAGCCGGGCGCGCCATATTGGTATCATCCGGTGCCGCACATGGCAGCTATCCATTTTGGGGGGCATATGCCGTGTCCAAAGCCGGACTTGAAGCCATGGGGCGGGTATGGGCTGGCGAGACCGAACAAACCAATTTGCGGGTGAATATGATTAATCCCGGCGGCACCGCGACAAGCATGCGCGCCGCCGCGTTTCCGGGCGAAGATCCAAAGACATTGCCAAGCCCAGACGCCATCGCCCCAGCATTTTTGCAGTTATTATCCAGCAATTGTCAGGATCATGGCCAGCTGTTTCAGGCCCGCGACATGCTGGGCCTATAGCCCGCGCCGCAAGCGAAAGCGAAACGGGTCAAGCGCGGCCTGAATGGTCTGGTTCAAACAATTTGGCATTAAGGCAATCTGCGCCGCCAAATATTCGCCCAAGAGCGGGGCCATGGTAAAGCCGCGCGCACCAACCGCGCCCAGCACATAGACATCCGCGGCAAGCTGTCCCATAACCGGATTGCGATCAGGCGTACTGGCCCGCTGACTGCTGCGCCCCGAACAGCTATCTAAATGCAGCAAAATTTCTTTCAGCGCTGGCGGCAAGAGATCGCGGTTATGGCAAAAGGCATGATCATCGCCAATCGCCTGTCCGCTTCGGTCAAATGTCGCCCCAAGTTCATGAAAGCCATCATGGCAAGGGGTAAGATAGCCACCAAAGCTGAGCCCCGCTTTTAACGCATTTAATGCAGGCTGTTGCGGGATGTGGCTGACCTGACCGGCGGTAATATCCACCCGCACCCCGGCAATTGCCAATCGGCGCAAGGTTTCGGGCAAACCAGCACCGGTCGCCACAACGATTTGATCAAAGCTGAACTGGCGTCCATCTTCTGCTGTTAGCATCAGCCCATGGTCATTTCGGATGATGTCCGAAATCTTCGCATCAACAATAAGCGGCGTGGACCCGGCCAAATGCTGACAGAGGCGTACAGGTACAATCACCCGGCCAAAATCATGGACAACCCCAGCCGTCGGCAGTGGTATGCCAGCATCTTGCGCGGCGGTATCAACATCAACGGCACGCAACAAATCATCTGGCCAGAACTGGCCGCGGAATTTATCTTGCCGCGCGGCTTCACGATCTGGCCAGTCAAGCGAGATCACCTTGTCGGCACATGTGGCACCAGCCTGATCACTGCAATGGGCCGCAAATGCCAAGCAAGCGGCGGATAACTGGCTCGCATCATTGTGATCAACCGTCAATCGCGGTGTTTGCAATGCCAGCCGATTGCCCGATGCCGCTGTCGCTAGCCCCGGCCCCGCATCCAAAATTGTGGCATCAATAGCGCGATGCCGCAGACCAGCGGCAACAGACGCACCAGCAATGCCGCCACCAATGATCCCAACCTTTCGCGGTTTTGTCGGCACAGCGGCGCTGCCTGCCTTTACCCCGGTAATCATATCGCGTTTGCGGCCAAATCCCGGTTGTTTCTGGATGTTGAACCCGGCCACGCTTAATCCGCCTCGCACCGTGCCAGCCGCGGTAAAGCTGGCAAGATGACCACCAGCCCGGGTCAATCGGCCAATATGATTCAGAACCGTTGGCGACCAGATTTGCGGGTTTTTGGCTGGTGCAAACCCATCAAGAAACCAAATATCAGCCTGAAATGCACCCTCAGCCAGCAATGTTTCAGCCGCGCCATAATATAGATGCAACCGCACCTGCCCATTGTTGAAATGCCGCAGATGCAGCCCCGGCCAGCGTGGCGGCAAATTGGCAAGCAACGCCGCACTGTATGATGCGAGCGTTGGAAATGCGGCATGTGACGCCGCCATAATTTCGGGCGATAGCGGCCTTAATTCATAAGATATGTAGTCAATTTGATGGTGCGGAAATGCCGACAGCAAATCTAAAACCGCTAAAAAATTCAGCCCCGTACCAAACCCGGTTTCGGCGATTGTAAGATGGCTGGAGGTGCGCAATTTATCGGGAAGTTGCGTGCCTTTAATAAACACATATTGGCTTTCGGCCAGACCATCATGCGCGTCAAAATATAAATCATCAAAATCATCAGCGCGCAATACGCCATCACGCCACGACACAATAGGCGCGTCAAGCTGGTAGTTGGCCCCTTTATGCGGCGATAACTGATCGTTGGACATAGGCTAATGTGCCTAGAATCTGAATCTGCGGCAACTTGATAATAATCTATTGGCACCATCATCCATTGGCATCACGCAAATAGACGGGTTTTTATCCCGTTTTAACGTTTTATTTGGATTTAACCTTTAGTCTAAGCCCAGCAAAATTAGGGGGACTAAAACGTCATGCATATAGAATTGGCCGGTTTTATTTTGCGTCAATTCATGGCCGCCGGGCAATTGTCAATCGCCGTTGCGGATGGCCCGATGCACCATATAAAAGCGCCCCGCACCGGGCCGCAGGTGGCCATTCGCCTTGCCCGCCGCGGCATCTTATGGCGGTTGATGCTGCATCCTGATCTAGCATTTGGTGAAAGCTATATGGATGGTGATTTGCAAATCGAATCTGGCACGATTGATGATTTGATGGCATTGCTTATCGCCAGTAACAACCAATGGAACAAACATTGGTTTGCCCGTCTGGTCATGGCGTTCGACACGCATTTGTCTCGGTTTAGCAGCTTTAATTTTCCCGGCCGGTCAAAGCGGAATGTGGCGCATCATTATGATTTGAAAGACAGTCTTTTTGACATATTTCTAGACACTTGGCGGCAATATTCCTGTGCTTATTTTCGATCACCTTAAGATAGTTTGGCCGCGGCGCAAATCACCAAACTGGCACGCATTGCCGCCAAATTGCGACTGCAACCACATGATAAAATACCTGATATTGGTTGCGGTTGGGGCGGGTTGGCCTTTGCCCTTGCCTCGGTAGAACCGGGGGCATCTGTAACCGGCATCACCTTGTCAGAAAATCAACATGCCTATGCCAGCACGGGGGTCGCGCCAACACCGCAGGCCAGATATATTCACTATGAACTTCGTGATTACCGGCACCAAACCGGCCATTTTGATAAAATTGTCTCTATTGGTATGCTGGAACATGTCGGGGCGACACATTTGAACAGCTATTTTGCGAGCATTGCAAGATTACTCGCCCCAGATGGTCTTGCCCTTGTGCATTCAATTGGTGTCAGCCGCAAGTCGCGCCGCTGCAACAGATGGATCAATAAATATATTTTCCCCGGCGGGTATCTGCCCGCACTTGAACAGGTGACCGCCGCCGCCAGCCAGCATGGGCTGAAAATTCTTGATATTGAAATTATGAGCGGTCATTACGAAGAAACGTTGAAACAATGGCGCCGCGCATTTTTTGCAAATATTGCGACCGTCCGAACCCATTATGATGAACGGTTTATCCGCATGTGGGAATTCTATCTTGCTGGTTGTGAGTATTTTTTCCGATCACAAGCTGGTATGGTGTTTCAGCTTCAGCTTGGCCACAATTATAAAGTCACGCCGCTGGGGCGACGTTACATCGCGCAAAAAGAAGACAGCTACCGGGATATATTGTGCAAGACGAATTTTTTTGGCAACACACCCCCCTCGAAAAAATGACATCAACACAATGGGAATCATTATGTGATGGGTGCGGGAAATGCTGTGTTCTCAAGCTTGAAGATGTCGACACCAATGACATTTACTACACTGATGTTGGCTGTAAGTTACTCGATTGCAAAACCGCCCGTTGCCGCGATTACCAGAACCGCAAAGACCATGTGCCAGATTGTATTGTTCTCTCGATGGATAATTTACCGCAATTGCGCTGGATGCCGGATAGCTGTGCCTATCGCTTGTTGTATGAGGGCAAATCTTTACCAGATTGGCACCCGTTGGTCAGTGGTAACCCGGCTAGCCAGGTAACGGCTGGCCAGTCAGTGGCCGGGCGCATTTTTCCAGAAACCGCCATTGACGAAGATGATCTGCCTGACCATATCACCAGCTGGTAGCACATTATTCACGACAGGAGGCCGCTGATGAGCCGAACAATGTGGATTCTTCTTGGCCTGCTGGCCATTTTATCGATTGGCACAATCTTTCGGCAGGAATCAGGCATGCCGACCCCGCAACATCTGTTGTGCAAAGAATCGCTGTTCACGCAAATTGTGACTGGGGCATGCACGTTACGATTTGACGGTGAAAAAGAACCATCCTAGCTGGCATTTACCGCGCCGCTAAACTGATCTAACCAGTCTTGCTCGATCATATCTTTTGTATCGGTGCGGGCCGATGCCCCAATTTGCACCCCGGCAAGAAATGCTGGTCGATTGATCAGCATGTGACGCCAACGCATCACATGCGGGTAATCATTAAGATCAACACCTTGGCGCCAGACTGTGCGCGTCCACGGAAAAATCGCAATATCGGCAATCGACAAATCCTGACCAGCGACAAATTCATGCGCGGCAAGCCGTCGATCCAAAACGCCATACAGCCTGTTGGCTTCTTTGTAATAGCGTTGCTTGCCATAGGCACTTTGTTCTTTCGCATGCAAGGTAAAATGATGCGCTTGGCCCAGCATGGGGCCAAACCCGCCCATTTGCCACATCAACCATTGCATTACATCTGCCCGGCCATGCGGGTCATGCGGCATTAACTGGCCCGTTTTTTCAGCCAAATAAAATAAGATCGCACCAGATTCAAACAGGCTGATTGACTGGCCATCTGGCCCATCATGGTCGATGATTGCCGGGATTCGGTTATTTGGGCTAAAGGCTAGAAAATGCGGGGCGAATTGTTCGTCGGCCCCAATATTGATTAAATGCAAATTGTAAGCGAGGCCTAATTCTTCGAGCGCAATAGAAATTTTCTGGCCATTTGGCGTGGCCCAGCTGTAAAGATCAATCATTCCAAATCCCTCTTTTACATAAAATTATGTATCATTCATTGCGCCGCGCTGACCTTTATAAAGGCTTGCTGTTTGTTTTGTTTGCAGCCTATATACAGGCGCAGCGTCATATCAGGAGATACCATGTTTTTTACCCCCGGAACACATCTTCAAGCCGGCCTTTCGCATAACCCGCTAAAGGCCATTGTTTCGCCGCGGCCAATCGGCTGGATTTCAAGCCGTGGTAAAGATGGATCGGTGAATCTGGCACCCTATAGCTATTTTAACGCCATTGCCGAACAACCACCAATGGTCATGTTCAGCAGCGCCCCCGGCGGCAACACATCAAAGGATTCGTTACGTAACGTTCTAGAAACCAAAGAATTTGTTGTGAATATTGTGAGCGCCGCCCTTGGCGATGCGATGAATATCAGCTCCGGCAGTTTCCCCTATGGCACCAGCGAATTTACCAAGGCCGGTCTGGCCATGGCCGATTGTGAAACCGTATCGGTGCCACGGGTCAAAGCGGCACCAGCCGCACTGGAATGCCGTTTATGGCAGGCGATTGAACTGCCAGCCCCACAAGATGGGGCGGCATCAACAATTGTGCTCGGCACCATGACTGGCATTCACATTGCTGATGAGGTGATTGTCGATGGCAAAATTGACGTGACAATTTATCAACCGCTGGCACGGCTTGGCTATATGGATTATGCGCAAATTACCACGCTGTTCGAAATGAAGCGACCAGCCGTATAACCCACCACAAAACCACTTTTAAGTTTTTGGCGGTAACGCTGTGTCAGCTTAGTGGGCAGTTAAGTACAGTTGCCGTCACATAGCCTTGCAGATCGGCCTTTTCATAGCGTAGCTTTAACACCCAATCTTCGGCAGGTATAATGGTTTCAATTGGCAATCTACCCGAAACGGTCTTTTGCCCATTTAAAAAAACCTGCCGAATTTTAATTGGCGCGCTTGGATCAAACCACGGGGTATCACGCTGCGCTTGCTGACCGGCGCTTCCCTCAATAAACAGGTTCAGCCCGCCATTAAACAAAGACAATTTTGATTCAGGCCCGCCATAAAGCGGCGTGGCAACAGCCACATCATTTTTTTCAACAACGCGGCAATTAATTGGCTGACCAAGAGACTGAATAGATTGCACAATTTGTTCTGAACTCACGCCATTGGCGATCTGTTTTGCAATCACCCGCCGCAAATCATCGCGGTTGTCCCCAGATACAAATCCGGCTGTTTTTTCCGCCCGTAACGCGGCGAGGCGCCGTTGCAATGCCTGGTTTTCGTTGCTTAGCTCACTGATTTTGACATTATTTTCGTAAATCACTAATTCGGCTTCGGCTTGCAAACTGGTTTGTTCGGCATGGCCCCATAACCAGCCAAGCCACAAACATCCACCGATCACCGCCGCGCGGACAAGCAAGGTCATCCAGCCGCGCATTTCACGGCGGCGATAGCGTTCTTGTGTTTCAAAAAAATCCATTGATTAGGGGTCTCGTTCAGCACGGTTCTTGCCCCTTTTGCATACAACAACCAGATGTAAAGGCCAAGACATGACTGTAGCCAATGATCAACAGCAGCATTGCCGCGCGTTCTTGTTCAGCTTGCAACTTTATCTGCGGCTTGTCACAATGTCGATTGGCCGTCAACCGGGGCGCATTTTTGGTTTCCGACTGTGGCGCCGTGCCATATTATTTATGCCGATTGATACAGGGTAAAGATGCCGTTTTCCACGTCTAGCCAGCCAAAAAAAATGCCAAAACAGCGCAAACAAACGGAAAAAAAGACCAATGGCGCGCCAGAACCTCGTGCTTGGCAACGCATGTTGAGTGGGCGCCGTCTCGATATTTTAAACCCCTCACCGCTTGATATCGAAATAGAAGATATCGCCCATGGATTAGCCCGGGTGACACGATGGAATGGGCAAACCCGCGGCAAATACGGGTTTTCTGTTGCCCAACATTGCGTGCTGGTAGAACGTTTGGTGCGGCTGAATGCGCCAAAAACTGATCAGAAATGGTGCCTTGCCGCGTTATTGCATGATGCGCCCGAATATGTGATTGGCGATATGATTACGCCGTTTAAATATGCCTTAGGCGGGATTTACCGAGACATTGAACACCGGCTTGATATCGCTGTTAGCATCCGCTTTGGATTGCCGCCGCAATTGCCAGACGCGGTGCAACGCACCATCAAACGTGCCGATCGTATGGCGGCGTGGATTGAAGCAACGCAAATCGCCGGGTTCAGCCATGATGAAGCGGCAAAAATCTTTATCAAGCCATCTGGTACGCCGTCACATATAAAATTGCGTGTTCAACCCCCTGGCGATGCAGCGGCCGCATTTTTACGGCGATTTGCCATTCTTGGCGGTCAGAAAAAGCAAAAATAGCCTAGGCTTTCGTCCGCAGCGCCGATGCTACGCGCTGTTGCTTTTTGATTTTACGCATTTTGGTGATCTCTTTGGCTTTGCCAAGGGTCATGCAATCCGGGCAGACACAACTGCCAGCAAGGTCAAAGCTGCCCCGCAGATTTGGTAAATCCATACACCAGCAACGCGATTTGCCTGGCGGCGCCCCACAATTGAAACTTGTGCCGCATTCGTCACAAATAATCTTGTCCATGGTGCCCCCTAATTCATGCTTATGACGCCAGCCTGAGCAATGGGCAGAATAAAGTCAAATAACTTTTCCGTGACGACTAGCGGCGTATGCGGCCGGGGCAAATATGGCTGGGTCTGGATATTTTGACAGTCAATAGCTTTTGATCAGTCCCATCAAGCGGCAAAAGCTAGGGGCGCAAAAAAAATTTGCCGTATTTTGGTGAGTTTCTTTTGCGTCACAGCCACTGTTAGGCTATCAGATTGGTGCTATGACCAACTGCGGGATTTTATAACAGACCGCATATGGCGCTTTTGCGGGCGTGATGGAATGGTAGACATAACGGACTTAAAATCCGTGGGCCCTAGGCCGTGGGAGTTCAAGTCTCCCCGCCCGCACCATTCAATGTGTTACAATTGAGCTACTCAATTGATTTGCAAGCATTTTATTTGCTGCAGTCAATGTGGGTAGACAATATGGTAGACAAATCTTGTGCCTCTTATCTCTATCAAAAACGTGGTGTTTACTATTTTAGTAAGCAGGTTCCATGTGATGTCAGGCAGCATTACAAGCGTGACAGAATAGTTATTTGCCTCAAAACCAAGTCGGTCAGCCGTGCAAAGAGGATGTGTGATTCCATTCTGCAAAGGCTGCATGATTATTGGTTGTCGCTAAGATTGAGTGCTATGCCGCTTCCTGCAGCGCATTTGGTGCATGATAGTAACGGTCTTGATCATTTGTCGTCTGGACCGACTCTATCAGAGGCAAGAGATGCGTATATCAAGCTGAAGGGTGTTGGTAAGGACAAAACCTTTATTCGTGGAGCCTCAAGGAACGTTGATGTTGTTATCAAACATTTGGGTGACAAGCCGATAGATGGCTATTCATCTGCTGATGCAGCAGCACTGTCCCTGAACTAACAGTAGGTAGTACGCGCAATCCCACCATGCACCAACATTGGTAAATTTAAAATTTATAGTTGAGGGCTAATTTAAACAATGAATTTTGCGATGAAAAATTAGCACTGGCAAACTGGTGAGAATTATCGCCAATTTTATCGATGGTAACGATGTGATAACTGGACCACAGATCCAGATGACAAACCTGACGACGTCCGATAGGTTGTAGCCCTATTCATCACATCAATAACAGGCTTTTTTTGCATGTTTTTTCTGCCATTATTTGACAACAACCCAACTGTGGCACGCCCCTTTGTGACATGGATTATTATGGCCTTGTGCGTGTCTGGGTTTATCTGGCAGGAATCGCTTGATTACCGCACCGCCCATAATATTGTCTATCAGCTTGGCTTTATCCCGGCGGTGTTTTTCACCCCAGCTAATCTGCCAGAAAATATGACATTGGTGCCAGAATGGAGCACCATTTTTACCTCAATGTTTTTACATGCAGGCTGGATGCATATTGGCGGCAATATGCTGTATCTGTGGATTTTCGGCGATAATGTCGAAGCCGCCATGGGGCGTGGCAGATTTGTGCTGTTTTATATGATCTGCGGCACCGCGGCGGCGATGGCCCAAGCCGCACTCGACCCCAGCTCGACAATTCCCATGATTGGCGCATCTGGCGGGATTGCAGGCATTTTAGGGGCTTATCTGCTGCTTCACCCGAAAGCCGCTATCAGATGTTTTTTTCTGATTCTGATTTTTTTCAGATTTATTAACCTGCCGGCGTGGCTGGTGCTTGGCGTATGGATTGGTGGGCAATTTGTTGCCGTGCCGCAAGCCTTGAGCGAAACTGGCGGCGGCGTGGCCTATCTGGCGCATATTGGCGGATTTTTGGCTGGCATGGCGCTGATCCCATTTTTCAAATACCGCCATATCGCACTTTTCGACCGTGATATTGGCCTGCAAGATTGGGCAGATCGCCCATTAAATTTTCAAGAAGTGAAAGCCGAAGCCCGCGCCCGCTATCGCCGGGCCGCCCCCGCATTGCCTGACCCTGCTAGTAGCGGCATTTCAACGCGCCCACCAAAAAGCTCTGTACCCCTATCGCGCCGCAAAAAGCCAAAGTCCGGTGATGATCACCAAACCGGGCCATGGGGATAGATAAGCTGTTGCACCGCAGAGGCTAGCGAATAGGCACACCGTCCGCGTCAACAATCTGGGCATCCGCACCAAAGAGCCGGACCTCGGCCTCGACATCTTTGGCCGCAGATTCGGTTGCCGCCCAGTCAAGGCCGCTCACCACAACGGCAGTGCCAAATTTGCCGGGTTTAAACCACGGATAGCTGCCAATGCTCACCCCCTCATAGCGCGATTGAACCGTTGCCAGAATGGTTGCAATATTGCCCTCGCCAGTGCCGCATTGCACGGTAATCCGCGTCATCACCACACCGCCCGGCAATGAACTGCGTAACCCCACGAACATCGCCTGCAAAATGGCCGGGACCCCCGGCAAGACATGCACATTTCCGATAATAAAACCTGGCGCCGCAGATAATGGATTGTCGATTAACGTCGCTGTTTCCGGGATATTGGCCATTTTTTGGCGTGCCGCATTAAATTCCAGATCGGTGTTCGCATAATGCGCCACAAGCCGGCGTTCCGCCTCGGGGTGCCTGATCACTGGCACATGAAACGCCGCCGCAATCGCCTCGGTTGTGATGTCATCATGCGTTGGCCCGATACCGCCACTGGTAAAAACCAAATCATAGGCGGCAGACAATGTTTGCACGGTATCAATAATTACCTGCCGGTTGTCGGCAATCACCCGCGCTTCAACAAGCTGGATGCCTTGCGCACTTAAATTTTCGGCTAACCAGCCAATATTTTTGTCTTTGGTTCGGCCTGATAAAATCTCATCACCAATCACAATAATTGCGGCGGTCGGGTTCTTTGGCTGGGACATGATCGAAACCTTAATAAAAAATTCGGGTGGCGCGGCAGAATGAGCGCCGTGACGGATTTTGTCAAATGGCGTTACCAGCACATGACAACGCGCCGAAAATCGGTCAATTTTTGCAGGTATAAGTGGGCAGAATATGCTAGACAGGCCCCAAACGGTGTTATCCAAATCTGGCATTAGACATAGCAGAGCGCCACCAAAAGTTTACAGGATTAATAATGCGACAAGAAACAGTTATTCGGCATGGTGAAGACGGGTTTGCTGGCATGCGCAAAGCTGGCAGTCTGGCGGCCGCGGTTCTAGATATGATCACACCGCATGTTGTTGCCGGTGTCACAACCGAAGAACTAGACCGGTTATGCCATGATTATATTCTGGCACATGGCGCTGTGCCAGCCCCGCTGAATTACAAAGGCTTTCCCAAATCGACCTGTATTTCGCTAAATCATGTTGTGTGCCATGGCATACCCGGCGACAAAATCCTGCGTGATGGCGATATTTTGAATATCGATGTCACTGTTATTTTGGATAGTTGGTATGGCGACACATCGCGTATGTATTATGTGGGCGCCCCATCCATCAAGGCACAAAGATTGACAGAAATCACCTATGAGTGCCTGATGCGCGGCATAGAGGTGGCACGCCCCGGCAATGCGCTTGGGGATATTGGTCATGCGATCCAGTCCTTTGCCGAATCCCAGCGATTTTCAGTGGTGCGCGATTTTACCGGTCATGGTCTTGGCCAGACATTTCATTGCGCGCCAACAATCCTGCATTATGGTCTGCCGGGCGAAGGCATGCGACTTGAACCCGGGATGATTTTTACCATTGAGCCGATGATTAATGCCGGGCGCCACGAGACCAAAATTTTATCAGATGGATGGACCGCTGTGACCCGTGACAAAAGCCTGTCTGCACAATTCGAACATTCTATTGGCATCACCGAAGATGCGCCGGAAATTTTCACCCTGTCACCAGCTGGCCTGACCCTGCCGCCCTATGATATGTGACATATCACCAGTTCCAAATTTTGAAAAAATCAGAGCCACCAATCTGTAACGCATTAACCAAACTTTAATATTTTTCTTCTATCAAAAGGGGTATGAACACCCCATCAATTCCACAAGACAGATCAGAAGATCGGCCAAAAGATCGGCCAGAAAATCGGCCAGAAGATCAATCAGCAGAACGACCGGGCCGGACTCAAACAAAAAACCCAAATATATCCGGACACCGGGCGCGTATGCGGGACAAGGCGCTTGGCAAATCTGCCACTTCGCTTACCGAGCTTGAATTACTGGAAATGCTTCTCTATCCCAGCAATCCGCGCGGCGATACCAAACCGGTTGCAAAAAGGCTGATGCATCGGTTTCAGACACTTGCTGGCGTGTTGCGCGCTTCGCCAGCAAAATTGCAAGAGGTAGAACAGGTTGGCCCAGCGGCCATTGTGGCGATCAAAGTTACCGAAGCGGCGGCGCTCCATCTCAGCCATTCACGGATTAAAAACCATCCCATCTTAAATAATTGGATGCATGTGCAAGATTACTGCATCAAACTATTAGCCCATGAACCTGTCGAACATTTTTTGATTCTATGTCTGGATAATCAGAACCGGCTGATTGGCGAAGAAACCGTGTCAATTGGCACAATCAACCAGACCGCGGTCTATCCACGCGAGGTGGTAAATGCCGCATTAAAACATCATGCAAGGTCGGTGATTCTTGTTCATAATCATCCAAGTGGCGAGTCGAAACCATCACGCGCGGATATTGCGGTCACAAATGAGATAGAAAAAGCGCTGACGGTGATGGGAATCACCCTTCATGACCATTTGATTATCACCGATACAAATTGCGTCAGCTTTAAAAGCCTCGGCCATTTATAGTGCTGTTGCACCCCGCTTTAACCTTACTTTTTTTTCATATTTTCAGAGATTTTACGGGTCATTTCACCCGCTTTACGGCTTGCCGCCAACAAACCGGGGCGTGCCGCGTTTAAAGCTTTGCCTGCCGCCTCTCCAGCTTTTTTCTGCACAGCAGGATTGCGCGCGGCTGTCATCAGCGCTGTCATCAAAATACGTTGAAACAGCATATTGTGTGTTCCCGGCCAAATTGACCACAAATACTAGTTAAGTTCTGGCTTTTTACCTGCCTCAATGCTACAACCTGACGTCTGCTAACGCAAAAGGTATTGTTCGTATGATCCCTCGGTATTCCCGGCCTGAAATGACCGCCATTTGGTCGGAGGAAAGCAAGTTCCAAATTTGGTTTGAAATTGAAGCCTACGCATGTGATGCGCAGGCAAAACTTGGCGTTATTCCGGCCGAGGCGGCCGCCACAATTTGGCAGCGCGGTGCCTTTGAAATTGATCGCATTAACGAAATTGAACGCGAAACCAAACATGATGTTATCGCCTTTTTGACCAACCTTGCAGAACATATTGGCGAGGATGCGCGGTTTGTGCATCAAGGCATGACATCATCTGACGTTTTAGACACAACCCTTTCGGTTCAGTTGGCCCGGGCCACTGATTTGATGCTGGCCGGACTTGATCGTTTGCTTGCTGGCCTTGAAAAACGGGCGCATGAACATAAACGCACCGCCACCATTGGCCGCAGCCATGGCATCCATGCCGAACCAACAACGCTTGGTCTGAAATTTGCCAGTTTTTATGCTGAATTTACACGCTGTCGTGACCGTTTGGTTGCGGCACGCCGCGAAATTGCCACCTGTGCGATTTCTGGGGCGGTGGGTACATTTGCCCATATCGATCCATTTGTCGAAACGCATGTTGCCGAAAAAATGGGGCTTGAGATTGAACCGGTGTCATCGCAGGTCATCCCACGTGACCGCCACGCGATGTTCTTTGCAACATTAGGCGTGATTGCCAGTTCAATTGAACGTCTATCGGTCGAAATACGCCATATGCAACGCACCGAAGTGCGCGAAGCCGAAGAATTTTTCTCGGCCGGACAAAAAGGGTCGTCGGCGATGCCGCATAAACGCAACCCGGTCTTGACCGAAAACCTGACCGGTATCGCCCGAATTGTGCGTGCGGCGGTGGTACCTGCTTTGGAAAATGTGGCCCTGTGGCACGAACGCGATATTTCACATTCGTCAGTCGAACGTGTATTTGCCCCTGATGCCACCATCGCGCTTGATTTTGCCTTGCACCGTCTGGCGGGTGTTGTGGAAAATCTGCTTGTCTATCCTGATGCGATGCAGGCAAATCTCGACAAGCTTGGCGGGCTTGTGCATTCGCAACAGGTTTTGCTGGCATTGACACAAAAAGGCGTAAGCCGGGAAAATGCCTATGTGTATGTCCAGCGCAATGCGATGAAAATCTGGGCTGAAGGTGGCAGCTATCTTGATAAATTAAAATCTGACGAAGATGTCAGCGCGCATCTGACCGATCAGGAACTCGACGCATTGTTTGATCTTGGCCAGCATTTTCAGCATGTCGACACAATTTTTAAACGTGTTTTTGGGTGAGCCACAGATACCCGCCACCTTTTCTTGGGGACAAAGACAATCATGACAAAGAGACAACAGCTTTATGAAGGCAAGGCCAAAGTTATTTTTGAAGGGCCGGAAGCTGGCACATTGGTGCAATATTTCAAAGATGATGCCACCGCCTTTAACGCACAAAAAAAAGATGTGATCAAAGGCAAAGGCATCCTGAATAATTACATCAGTGAACATATTATGACAGCGATCGGGGATTTGGGCATACCGAATCACTTTATCGCCCGGCTGAATGACCGTGAACAGCTGATCCGCAAGCTTGAAATTATCCCGATTGAAGTTGTTGTCAGAAATGTAGCCGCCGGGTCTATTTGCCCGCGTCTTGGGCTGGAAGAAGGCGCGACATTAAACAACACATTGGTTGAATTTTGCCTGAAAGATGACAGCCTTGGCGATCCGATTATTGCGCCAGAACATATTTTCACGTTTGGCTGGGCCACACCAAATGAGCTGGAAATCATTGTCGAGGACACCTTGCGTATCAATGATTTTCTAACCGGATTGTTTTTGGGAATCGGCGTTCGACTGATTGATTTCAAGCTGGAATTTGGCCGATTTTACCATGACCCAGACGCGGCAGACGACGATGTGATTATGCTCGCTGATGAAATCAGCCCAGATAATTGCCGGTTGTGGGACGCGCAAACCAATGAAAAAATGGATAAAGACAGATTTCGGCGTGATCTGGGCGGGCTGGTTGAGGCCTATCAGGAAATCGCCAACCGACTTGGTATTAAAATCCCCGATCTGGATAACTAACCATACTGACAAATTGGCAGTAACCAACCGAAGGCAAAATGATGCAAGCCATAGTGAATATTTCTCTCAAAGAAGGTGTTTTAGACCCACAAGGACGTGCCATCGCAAGGTCGCTTGGCGATCTGGGCTTTAGTGAAGTCAATGATGTGCGCGTTGGTAAACAGATTTTGTTGGAAATTGATGAAACCGACCCAGCCCGCTTGCGCCAACGCGTGGCGCGCATGTGCGAAACGTTGCTGTCAAACACTGTGATCGAAGATTACAGTATCGACATAGCTGACGAAACCTGATCCATCACGCAATTTTCAAACTGAAGCAAAATATGACTCTTTCATCTCTGGCATCACTACGCGTCGCGATCACAGTATTTCCCGGTTCAAATTGTGACCGTGATATGATGGTGGCGGTTGAACAATTGACCAATCGCCGCCCGGCATTGGTCTGGCATAAACAAGCAAGCCTTGATCCCGTCGATCTGGTGATTGTTCCCGGGGGCTTTTCATTTGGCGATTATCTGCGCTGTGGCGCCCTGGCTGGCCGATCACCAATCATGAATGCGGTGATGGACCACGCCGCACGTGGCGGTGCGGTTCTGGGCGTATGTAACGGGTTTCAGGTACTTACCGAAACTGGCATGCTGCCGGGTGTGCTGATCCGTAATGCGGGGCTTCGGTTTAGCTGTCGGATGGTGCGGCTCGAAACCGGGGAAACCATGTCATCGCCCTTTACCCAAGGCCTGACAGCTGGACAGTCGCTTGATATTCCCGTTGCCCATAATGAGGGCAATTATTTTGCTGATGAAGATACGTTGGACCGGTTGCAGGATAACGGCCAGATTGCCTTTCGCTATGTTGCCAGCGATGCCGAAGGGCCAGCCAACCCGAATGGCGCGGCGCGTGATATTGCCGGTATTTTATCAAATAATGGGCGCGTGATGGGCATGATGCCACATCCAGAACGGGCGATATCCCCGCTGCATGGCAGTTCTGATGGTGCCACCCTACTCTCCAAATCACTCGAGGCATTGATGTCATGACGCAAAACGATCACTTAATGACCTTTGATGATGCCGCCGCGATGGGTCTGTCGCGTGACGAATGGGAACTGATTCTAAAACGGCTAGAGCGCACACCAAATCAATGTGAACTGGGCATTTTTTCTGCCATGTGGTCGGAACATTGCTCGTATAAATCATCAAAGAAATGGTTAAAGACATTGCCAGTTGACGGCCCTCAGGTGATTGAGGGGCCAGGTGAAAATGCCGGGGCGGTTGATATTGGCGATGGGCTTGCCGCGATCTTTAAAATTGAAAGCCATAACCACCCATCTTTTATTGAACCCTATCAGGGGGCCGCAACAGGTGTCGGCGGTATTTTGCGCGATGTCTTTACCATGGGTGCCCGCCCGGTTGCCCTGCTTAATGCCTTGCGCTTTGGCGAGGCAAACCATGAAAAAACTCGACATCTGCTAGGCGGGGTTGTGGCTGGCATTGGTGGATATGGCAATTGCATTGGCATCCCGACAGTTGGCGGCGAAGTCAATTTCGACAAATCCTACAATGGCAATATTCTGGTCAATGCCATGGCTGTTGGCCTTGCCAATAGTGACCGGATTTTCAGATCAGCGGCCACAGGCCCCGGCAACCCGGTGATTTATGTCGGGGCAAAAACCGGGCGTGATGGCATCCATGGGGCCACGATGGCGTCTGCCGAATTTTCAGATGAAACCGAAAGCAAGCGGCCAACCGTTCAGGTTGGTGACCCGTTTACCGGCAAATTGCTGATGGAAGCCTGTTTAGAACTGATGGCATCTGATTCGGTGTTGTCAATTCAGGATATGGGCGCCGCCGGGCTGACATCATCATCTGTTGAGATGGCCTCAAAAGGTGGTCTTGGTATGGAAATTGACCTTGATCTGGTACCCGCGCGCGAAGATGGTATGACCGCCTATGAATTGATGTTGTCCGAGTCGCAAGAACGTATGCTGATGGTATTAAAACCAGATGCCACAGACACCGCACGCGCCATTTTTGATAAATGGGACCTCGATTTCATGCCCATTGGTCAGGTTACCGAAACTGGCCGTCTGGTACTGTTTAAAGATGGCGGTATCGCATGTGATATTCCGTTGGCCCCACTTGTGGATGATGCGCCCGAATATGACCGTCCACAAAACCTGGTACCACAGCGGCCACGGCTTGCCAGTGATAAGGCCAAAAGCGACAAACCGATTACCGATCTGTTGCAATCTATGCTTGGCCATGTCGATTTGGCCAGTCGGCGTTGGGTTTATGAACAATATGACAGCCACGTAATGGCCGATACCATTGCCGGGCCGGGCGGCGATGCGGCGTTGGTGCGTGTGCATGGCAGCCAGCGCGGACTTGCCATCACAACAGATTGCACCCCACGTTATGTAGAGGCTGATCCTGAAACCGGCGGCAAACAAGCCGTTGCCGAAGCCTATCGCAATATTTGTGCGATTGGTGCGCGGCCGCTTGCGATCACCAATAATTTGAATTTTGGCAACCCAGAAAAGCCCGACATCATGGCACAATTAGCCCAATCAGTTGTCGGCATGGGCAAAGCGGCAAAACATCTTGATACCCCGGTGGTATCTGGCAATGTGTCTTTATATAACGAAACCGATGGTACCGCGATCCGCCCTTGCCCGGTTGTTGGCATGGTTGGCGTTATTGAAGATGTTACAATGGCTGTTGGCAGCCGTTTTGTCGCCGCCAATGAAGAGATTTTCATTTTAGGCCAAGATGATAGCCAAAATGACGGCTGGCTTGGTGCATCTTTATATGCCGCGCATCAAGGCATCACCGCGATATATGCGCCGCCACCAATCGACCTTGATGCCGAAGAACAAACAGGCAAGCTGTTGGTTCAGATGATTGCCTCTGGCACAGTTACCGCGGCGCATGATATCAGCGATGGCGGGCTAGCTGTTGCCATTGCCGAGATGAGCCTGCATTCCGCATTTGGCGCGCATATCACGCTGCCGACCAGCGGTCATCTTCATGGCTGGGCATTTGGTGAAGATCAGGCCCGCTATGTTGTGACAACCGCAGTTGGGCCGTCGCTGACGCAAGCGGCGCAAAAGGCGGGCATAGCGATCAGCAAAATCGGCACAGTGACGTCAAAAACAGAATTGCAATTTGGTGATAATGACACCATATCTGTTGAAGAACTGAAAAACCTGTCTGAAGCTTGCCTGCCTGCTTTAATGGCTGGATAAAGCCACCGACGAGCAAACACCGATAAAGGACAATCGAATGGCGATGCAAGCAAGTGAAATTGAAGCGCTGATCAAAGCTGCATTTCCAGATGCCTTAATCACCATTGAGGATTTGCGTGGTGACGGTGATCATTATGCGTGCCGCGTGGTATCATCCGCCTTTGCCGGTAAAAACCGTGTGCAACAGCATCAGATGGTCTATAACGCGCTTGGTGGGCGCATGGGCGGTGAGCTACATGCACTGGCATTGCAGACATCTGCCCCAGCGTAACCCCTTGTTAATTGTAATCGTGCAAACCGCCTAAAGTGAGGAACCAAATCATGTTGGACAACGCTTTAAAAACCCGTATCGACAACGAAATTGCCAGTGAATCCGTCGTGCTGTTCATGAAGGGAACACCGGTATTTCCACAATGCGGTTTTTCAGCCGCTGTTGTCGGCGTTTTATCGCATCTTGGCGTTAAATTCCGCGGCATTAACGTGCTTGAGGATGATAGCATCCGTGAAGGCATAAAGGTCTATTCCGATTGGCCAACCATCCCACAGCTGTATGTGAAGGGTGAATTTGTTGGTGGATGTGACATTATCCGTGAAATGTATGAGTCGGGCGAATTGACCGAAATGTTCCAGACACATGGGATTGACGCGCGGCCAAGCTAGGCACAAGACATCAGGATTCTTGTTCCGGTTCACTATTTTCGACAATATTAGCGGCGATAAAGCCGCGTTCTGACACCACTTCGGCAACACGTATCCGGTACCAATCATAAAATTCTTGGCGGCCAAGCGCTTGAGCCGCCAGATGTTCGGCATGTTGTCGCCAGTTGGCAATGGCCGCACGATCCACCCAATAAGATACGGTGATGCCAATGCCATCATCGCCTCGAACCGACTCGACACCTAAAAATCCCGGTTGGCGTTGGGCGAGCAAAACCATGCGGTCGGTGGTCATATCATAGATGTCATCACCGCTCAGACTGCGCTGTGCTGTAAAGATCACCGCAAAATAACGCTCTGGCCATCCATTCGTGTCAAGTGTTCTATCGATTTCCATCATCCTATCATGCTTGCGCTTGGCTTTGGCCAACATCCCTAATATTTAAGCCAGCTAATAATTGAGGCAGCTGTTGTTTAAGACGCCTGTCATATATGGCGCTGTTTTTGGCTTTTACATGTTCCTTTTGTTTAAATAAAACCCGTTGCCGCCTTTTTCAACCATGCCGCATATCTTTGCCAAGCCCCGGATATTTCTATGGGTTAAGGTTTTTTTGCAGCATTTTTTTAAAAACGCGGACAAACAGTCTGGTCTTATGCGGTTATTTTGATAGCTGGGAAACGCCCACATCAGGCCGCCCCCGGTCAAATAGACCAGAGATGAATAGTGATCATAGGTATAAAAAACCCGGGCGGTTGATCGCATGCCGCCCGGGTATATACGCAATTTATGTTGGCGCGGGCCAGCCGCCCACAATCACTTAGCGTGAATAATATTCGACAACCAGATTTGGCTCCATTTGAACTGGATAAGGCACCTCATCAAATGATGGCACCCGAACCAATTTGGCACTGAATTTATTATGATCGACTTCGACATATTCTGGTACGTCGCGCTCTACAGATGCGATGGCATCGAGGACGGCCGGAATGGTTTTGGCTTTTTCTTTCAGCGTGATTTCATCACCGGGCTTGACCAAGACTGACGCAATATTACAGCGTTTGCCGTTTAATAATACATGTCCATGGTTAATGGTCTGGCGCGCAGAAAACACTGTTGGCACAAGTTTCGCGCGATACAGCACCGCATCGAGACGGCACTCAAGAATACCGACAAGATTTTGGCCCGTGTCACCTTTGCGGCGCACAGCTTCATTGTAATATTTCTTAAATTGTTTTTCACCAATATTGCCGTAATAGCCTTTCAGCTTTTGCTTGGCCATCAGCTGCACGCCAAAATCAGTTGGCTTTTTGCGGCGCTGACCGTGCTGGCCTGGGCCATATTCACGGGCGTTCACAGGTGATTTTGGACGACCCCACAGATTCACACCAAGGCGGCGGTCAATTTTATGTTTCGCGGCGTGCCGCTTATGATCAGATTTTGCCATGAACTGGCTCCTTTATCGTTTTTGCCCCGGTAGGGTCACAGTGCCAATTTTTGGCCATATCACCGGCATCACACCCCGCTGGTGCAATCCGCGTTCCCGAGAATGCGCGCAAGTTAGGCAGATATCTGCCATTTGTCAACCATCTTTGCCGTACCGCCAGCCGTTGCGCCACGCCGTTACAAAAGACCGGGAGAAGCTAGGACTTACGCTTGCTGGTCAGGGCCTGTAAAATGCCGTGAAGCGTGCTGATTTCTTGTTTGCTTGGACCAGCCCGGGTAAATAGCGCCCGAATATTGCGTTTAACGGTCGCCTTCATATCTGGCGCGGTGAAAAACCCGCCATCATCAAGTGCCGTTTCCAGCCTGCTATAGAAATAATCACGTTCAGCGACAGAGGCGCGGTCATCCAAACTAACTGGTTGCGCCACCTTGTCTTGGTGTTGACCCGCCGCCGCTAGGGCCGCCATGCGCCATTCCCATGCCATCACCAAAACACCCTGTGCCAAATTCAAGGACGGGTAGTCCGGGTTTAGTGACGCCGTCACCAGAATATCAGCCAGAACAACCTCATCATTATCAAGGCCGGATGCTTCTGGTCCAAATAATATGGCAGCGCGGTTTTTATCTGCAGCGCTATCCTTGCCCCCCGATTGGTGCGAATGCGCCACAATCAAACCAGCCGCATCCCGCGGATCACATGACCGAATGGCCAGATCACGGCGCCGCGCTGATGTTGCCGCCAAAAAGCTGATATCACTGGTGGCGGCGGCCACCGTATCGAACACACGCGCATTTTCGATAATTGATTTACCGCCTGCCGCCATTGGCAAAGCCGCGGCATTTGGCCAGCCATCACGCGGTGCCACAAGCCGTAAATCCGACAGGCCGCAATTCATCATTGCGCGCGCCGTGGCACCAATATTCTCGCCCATCTGCGGACGCGCAAGAATCACCACAGGTGGATCAATTTGAATTTTTTGGTCCATACTGGGTCAGGCCTTTGCTTTTGGGCCTGCAACCTTGTCATGCAATAATTTCCAGATCATACCATCGCCCAGTGCGGCAACAGACGCATCAATAATATTGGTGGACAAGCCAACAGTGCGCCATACAGTGCCATCCGGGACGCAAAATTCGATAAAGACGCGGGTCATAGCCCCGGTACCCGCCTGCCCGCCAACCGCATCCAGAATACGCACCTTATAATCGACCAATTCGACTTCGGCCAAAGTTGGATAGGCCGCGACTAGGGCTTTGCGCATCGCTGTATCCACCGCATTAACCGGCCCATTTCCAACAGCCGCCTCATGAAAAGACTGATCGCCCACAAAGATAGTGGCCGTGGCTTCAGATTCCACGACCAAGTCGCCGCGGGCATTAAAGCGGCGCTCATCCATAACCCGGAACCGACCAATTCGGAAAAAATCTGGCACATCATCAAGCATCCGCCGCGCCAGTAATTCAAAACTCGCCTCGGCTGAATCAAATGCCCAGCCTTCAAACTCTTTTTCTTTAACAACCCTGATTAATTTATCAATGCGTTTGTCTTTGGCATCAATCTCAATTCCCAGCATGGCAAAACGGGCCAGCATATTTGACCGACCAGCTTGATCTGAAACAAGATATTGGCGTTCATTACCAACTTTTTCCGGCGGGATATGTTCATAGGTACGTGGATCTTTTTGCGCCGCTGATGCGTGCAAGCCGCCTTTATGGGCAAATGCCGCCGCCCCAACATACGGGGCATGCGCATTAGGTGTCCGGCCCAGCCGTTCATCAAGAAGACGCGACAACCCCATAAGCCGCGGCAGATTTTCTTCAGATACCGATGTCACATAATCAGATTTTAATACCAATGTCGGGATCAGACTGATCAGATCAGCATTACCGCAGCGTTCACCAATCCCGTTAATCGTGCCTTGTACCTGCCGGGCTCCAGCCGCAATAGCCGCCAATGAATTGGCCACCGCCACACCCGAATCATTATGGCAGTGAATCCCCAAATTAACATCCGGCAGGGCGGTTTTTACCGCCTGCACAATATCAAAAATTGAATCTGGCAAGGTGCCACCATTGGTGTCGCATAACACCACCCAACTTGCCCCGCCTTCATGCGCTGCCCGCACACAATCTATGGCGAAATCTGGGTTGTTTTTATAGCCATCAAAAAAATGCTCACAGTCAAACATGGGGTCGCGGCCACGCTGTTTTGCTGCCGCCAGCGAGTCCCGGATCATCTTTAAATTTTCATCAAGCGTTGTGTTTAATGCCGTTTTGACATGAAAATCCCACGTTTTACCGACAAGGCACGCCCCATCAACCTCGGCATCAATGACCGCATTCAAACCGGGGTCATTGGCCGCACTGCGCCCCCCGCGACGGGTCATGCCAAACGCGAATAATTTTGCTGTTTTGAGTTGGGGAGGGTTGGCAAAAAACGCATCATCAGTTGGGTTGGCACCCGGCCAACCACCCTCGATATAGTCAATGCCGATATCATCTAGTGCATGGGCAATAGCTAGTTTGTCGGCGCGCGAAAAATCAACACCGCGGGTCTGACCACCATCACGCAATGTGGTATCAAACAACCATATTTTTTCGCCACTCATATTTCTGCTCCACATCACAAATGCCCGGCGGTGCTATGCGCCTTTGGCTATACGGCATGACCGATATATATCGTCTGGTTGGTCTAGCAAATCCGCAATCAAAAAACTAGCTACGCCGCCAAATGGTTCCATCCTGCCCATCTTCAAGCATGATACCAGCGGCCGCTAGTTTGTCACGAATGGCATCAGCCTTGGCAAAATCACGGGCCGCACGGGCTGCATTGCGCGCCGCAATTTCGGCATCAATGGCGGCATCATCTAACCGCTGTTCATCACCACCGCTGACCATAGCCCCGCCTTTGGCCCAATCATCAGCCTGGTGCCGCAACAAGCCAAGAAGACTGGCACTTGATTTTAATGCAGTGGCCGCGGCCTCATCGCCTTTATTGGCGCGGCGTGCAAGTTCATGAAGCCGTGCCATCGCCGCTGGCGTGTTTAGTTCATCACAAAGACAAGCCAAAAATTCATCATCAACATGATCGTCTGATACTTTTGCTGTTCCAGCCGCCCGGTACAGCCGGTCTAGACTATTATGCGCGTCCTGCATGGCGCTATCAGATAAATCAAGAGGGGCGCGGTAATGCGCCGACAATAAAGCCGCCCGCACCACTTCTGGGCGGTAACGAGATGTCGCCTCTTCAACGGTAATAATATTACCAAGTGATTTTGACATTTTTTCATCATTCATGGTGACAAACCCATTATGCAACCAATATTTGGCCATATGGGTTGTCCCATGCGCACAACAGCTTTGCGCAATTTCATTCTCATGATGGGGAAAAATCAAATCTAGCCCACCAGCATGAATATCAAAGACCTCACCAAGATAGGTTTTTGCCATCGCCGAACATTCAATATGCCAGCCCGGCCGTCCCCTCCCCCATGGACTGTCCCAACCGGGTTGTTCGGGCGTGCTTGGTTTCCACAACACAAAATCTTCTGGGGCACGTTTATAGGGGGCAACCTCTACACGGGCACCAGCGATCATATCTTCCATACTGCGTTTGGACAGCGCACCATAATTATCCATGGTTGCCACCTGAAACAGGACATGCCCATCAGCGGCATAGGCATGCCCCTTGTCAATCAACAAACAGATCATCGCGATCATCTCGTCAATATGATGCGTGGCCCGCGGTTCAACATCTGGGGGTTCGGCGCCCAAAGCGGCGGTATCGGCATGAAAACTTATGATTGTTTCCGCGCATAAATCTTCAATTGTCTGCCCATTTGCCGCAGCGCGTTGGTTAATTTTATCATCAACATCAGTGATATTGCGCACATAGGTAACGCGGCCATACAGCCGGCGCAACACCCGCACAAGCACGTCAAACACAACAATCGGCCGGGCGTTACCAACATGAATGCGCCCATAAACAGTGGGGCCGCAGGCATAGACACGCACATGCGTTGGATCAATCGGCGTAAACACCTGTTTTTGACGCGACAGGGTATTATATAGCTGTATGGCACTCATGCGGCATAACCTTGCAATCGTTTGATCACCCGCTCGCGCCCCATAATCGCCAATAAGGGTGCGATTTCCGGGCCGGCATCACGGCCAGTCAAAGCCAGACGAAGCGGCATAAACAAGCCCTTTCCCTTGACCCCAGTTTCAGCGGCAATGGATTTTGTCCATGCCGACCAAATCTGGCTGTCCAGATCGCCAGATGGCAGCAATGCCGCCGCCGCATTTGTAACCGCCGGCGCCTCAATAACCGGTGTCATTGCTTGCGTACAGATATCCCACCAAACCCGCGCTTCATCTAGAGTTGCCAAATTGCCCCGCACCGCCAGCCAAAATTCAGCATTGCCGGTCACGCCGATATCAGCAAGCCGCGATTCAACATCTGCAAAATCAAGTTCCTGAATAATTTGACTGTTGAGTTTGGCAAGCTCTGCCGGGTCAAATTTTGCTGTTGCGCGACCAAATTTACCAAGGTCAAAACCATCGATCACCGCCGCCATATGACGTTGCGGGATCACCGGATCGGCGGTGCCGATACGTGCCAACAAACTGGCAATGGCCACCGGTTCTATCCCGTCTTGTCGCAACGCGCCAATCGACAAGCTGCCAAGCCGCTTTGACAAGCCTTCACCATCGGCACCGGCAAGCAACGCCACATGTCCCATCATCGGGGCGGTGCTACCAAGCGCTTCAAACAGCTGTATTTGTGCGGCTGAATTGGTGACATGGTCTTCGCCGCGGATGATATGGGTAATGCCGTGGTCAATATCATCAACCACCGATGCCAGCGTATAGATCACCCGCCCGTCTTCGCGCATTAGCACCGGGTCTGACAGGCTGGACATATGATAGGCAACATCACCGCGCACCATATCATGCCAACTAACCTCTGCATCATTGAGCAAAAAACGCCAATGGGGCCGACGCCCATCAGCCTCTAATTTTGCTTTGTCTTCATCGGTTAATTTTAGTCCAGCGCGGTCATAAACAGGTGGCCGACCAGCCGACAGCTGGGCCTTGCGTTTCAGCGATAATTCATCTGGCGTCTCATAACAAGCATAGGCACGACCAGCTTGGACCAACTGTGCCAATGCCTCATCATATCGCTCAAGTCGGGCTGATTGCCGGTCTTCACAATCCCAGCCCATTCCCATCCAGCTCAAATCTTCTCGAATGGCTGTTTCAAATTCGGCCGATGATCGTTCTTCATCAGTATCATCAATGCGCAACATAAAGCTGCCACCATTTTTGCGCGCGAAAAGATAATTCACCAAAGCCGTCCGTAAATTACCAACATGAAGTCGGCCAGTCGGACTTGGCGCAAAACGGACTTTGACTGAACTCATATTCGCTCCATCATGGTCATAAACCGGGTGTACATTGCAAATTATCGCTCTCAATTTCTGTTCGGATTGAACGCCGAGGTCAAGGGTAAGCGGCGATCGCGGCCAAAGGCAACAGGCGTCATTTTTGGCCCAGGTGCCGCCTGAAATCGTTTATATTCGGCGCGGAATAATAGCTGGCTGGCACGACTGACTTCGGCACGGTCAAACCCACGTGCCACAATCATATCAATATCTGCCATTTCCTCGCACAAGGCCGCCATGATCGCATCCAAACGTTCATAAGGCGGCAAGGAATCGGTGTCTTTTTGATCTGGCCGTAATTCAGCTGTTGGCGGTTTGGTGATGATCCGGTCGGGGATAATTTCACCTTCAGGGCCAGCGGCACCGCGCGGCAGTGCCTGATTGCGCCACCTACACAGCCGAAACACATCGACCTTCCAGATGTCCTTTAACGGGGCAAACCCGCCGCACATATCGCCATATAAGGTGGAATATCCCGCCGCATATTCAGATTTATTACCTGTCGCCAACACCATTGCCCCATGTTTATTGGAAATCGCCATCAACACCAAACCACGCAATCTGGACTGGATATTTTCTTCGGCAATACCTGTTTGGGTCCCGGCAAACTGATCAGCCAGCATATCGGTCAAAGCCGTTATGCCCGGCACAATTGATATATCGTCCAGCCGAATGCCAAGATTTTTTGCAAGGGCAGTGGCGTCATCAAGACTGGTCTGGCTGGTATAGGCAGATGGCATCATCACCGCCTGCACCTGATCTGCCCCCAGCGCGTCTACGGCAAGCGCCGCAACAAGGGCCGAGTCAATCCCGCCAGACAATCCCAAAACAACACCCGTAAACCCGTTCTTTTGCACATAGTCACGAAGCCCCAACATGACACCGCGATATAGCGCCTTCATGCCTTCATCGGGCGGCGTTACTTGCCCGGTTAAACTGATATGCCCGGCGATCAGCGAAAGCTGAACCAGAACAACGGTTTCTGAAAAACTTGGCAAATGGCTGGCAAGGCTGCCATCTGCATTTAGTGCAAATGAGGCACCGTCATAGACCAGTTCGTCCTGTCCGCCAACCATATTAACGTAAATCAGCGGCAAACCTGTTTCAACTGTACGGGCAACAGCGGTTGACATGCGGCGTTCTGGTTTGGAGCTATCGAATGGCGAGGCATTCAATGCCACCAAAATATCAGCCCCCGATTCTTGCAAACATTCAGCCACATCAGGCTGCCAGATATCTTCGCAAATTGGTAAGCCAAATTTGATACCGCGCAACATCACCGGCCCCGGCAAGCCGCCAGCGGTAAAATTGCGCTTATCGTCAAATACACCATAATTTGGCAAATTGACCTTGTCGCGGCGGGCAATAATCTGGCCATCATCAAGCACAAAGACAGCGTTAAAAATATGCCCATTTTCAGCATGCGGCGCCCCGACAATAATCGCCGGGCCACCATCGGCGGTCATGGCGGCAAGCCGGTCTATACCGGCGGCAACATCGCGCATGAAATCATCACGCAGCACCAAATCATCGCATGGATAGCCCGACAAATACATTTCCGGCGTGACAATCACCGCTGCCCCATTTTTGGCCGCTTCACCGCGTGCTTTTGCCAGCCGGTCACAATTGCCAGCCACATCACCAAGTCGCGGATTTAATTGTGCCAGCGCGATCGCAAAGGATTTTGTCATAAACGCTCTAACCTTTTTATTTGCGGATCAAAAATTCGCGTCCGGCCTTTACCCGCGGCTGGCCATCATAGGCGACAATATCGGCCGTTGCATAAGTTTCTGACCAAACTTGCGGCAGAAATGACCCGGTGCCAATGACATTGACAGGTGCATTTGCCAAAGCAAACACCCGGCATTTATCTGGCCCAAATCCACTTGATGCTACGATTTTGACGTTTTCAAACCCATGCCTGTCAAGCTGTTCGCGAAGATGCCAGATCGCCGCGGCGCTTACTCCGGTTCCAAGCAATAAACGTAGCTCATCATCGGTGCGATAGCCGCGCAACGCCCCCGGAACATTGCGTTCAAGAACCGCATAGGATGATTGTGTATCCAACCCCTCGACATAGCGGCCACCATGTGTATCCACCCGTACCGACAACTGACCAGCGGCGGCAAGGTCTTTAAACCGTGTGGCAACAGCCAGCGCATCGGTGATTTCAGTGCCAAAATAATCAATCAGCACAGTCAGCGGCGCATCGGGGATGGTCTGGTGGAATAATTCGGCGGCGCGTACGGTAGACCCGGCATAGCCAATCAACGCATGCGGCATAGTGCCAGCGCCTTTATCTTTGTCGAAAAAATGCGCTGTGGCATCAGCGGCGCATCCAACAAACCCAACCGCGCCGGTCTTTGCCTGTGCCTTTTTTGACCCGACAGATGCACCATAAGCCATCAATTCAGCCATTTCACCACCGGCACAATGGCGCGCATCCATGGCCAAAAAGGCAACATCTGGCAGTTCAATACACATATTATAGGCATTATAAGCCGCCACACAGGCTGGCCCCAGCCGTTGCAGGAAAATTGTTTCAAGATCAACAAGAACCGAAAATGGCCCAGTGATATAGCAAATCGGCTCACCAGCACCGATCCACGCCCCTTCGACATAAAGCTGTTCGATCTGTAATTCTGCCTGCCGCACCGCCGCCATTGCGGTGATCCAGTCAATCGCCAGCCTGCCAGCAAAGGTCACCGGTCGGCGCATAAACACCGCATAGGTTACTTCACAATCGCCATGTGCCTGAACAATATGGCGGGTATGTTTGAAATAGGTATCGGTCAGGCTTGGCTGTTGTTCCGGCGTTGGCCCACTCGTTGCAAATTTTGCCATCTGGCTACCTTTTGCCATTGCTTGTCGACACTGCCCCGTTATTGGCAGCAGCATATAGGAGCTGGGAAGATGTTACACGGCCTCGGACAAAATCGAACGTTCACCACGCCGACGCTTTAGCAAATCAGCCAGCAAAAAGGCCAGCTCTAATGCTTGAGCGCCATTCAGACGGGGGTCACAATGCGTATGATAGCGATCGCCTAGGCTAGCTTCGGTCACATCGACCACGCCGCCAACACATTCAGTCACATTCTGGCCGGTCATTTCAAAATGCACACCGCCCGGATAGGTGCCAACATCGTCATGCGCGTCAAAAAATCCAGTGACCTCGGCCATCACATCATCAACCCGGCGCGTTTTATAGCCAGAGCTCGCCTTAATTGTATTGCCATGCATCGGGTCACAGCACCACACAACTTTCGCGCCTGATTTCTGCACAGCTTTCAGCAAAGGCGGCAAACCTGTCCGCACCTTTTCGGCGCCCATCCGCGCAATCAAGGTCAAGCGCCCAGCAATATTATCCGGGTTCAAAATTTCAATCAGCCGGATCAATTCATCAGGATCAAGCGATGGCCCACATTTCAACCCAATCGGGTTTGAAATACCACGCATATATTCAACATGCGCACCATCAGGCTGGCGAGTTCTATCACCAATCCACACCATATGCGCTGAGGTTGCATACCATCCATGCTGTTCGGTGATGGTATCACGGCGGGTGAGCGATTCTTCATAGCCAAGCAATAAAGCCTCGTGGCTGGTATATAGTTCAGTTTCGGCAAGTGGCCGTGTATTTTCCGGCGTAATGCCACAAGCCTTCATGAAATTCAGCGCCTCTTCGATACGTTCAGCAAGCGCCTCGAAACGCTGTGTTTGCGGCGTATCTTTCAGAAAATCGGTCACCCAGCTATGGACTTTTGTGAGATCGGCCAACCCGCCTTGGGCAAAGGCGCGCAACAAATTTAGCGTGGCTGCTGATTGTTCGTAAACACGCAACAAACGGCGCGGGTCAGGCACGCGCTCATCTTCGCTAAAGCTCATCCCGTTGATCATATCACCGCGGTAGCTTGGCAATTCAACCCCGTCAATCACCTCGGTTGGGGCTGATCGCGGCTTGGCAAATTGTCCGGCCATGCGGCCAATTTTGACAACCGGCATGGATGCGCCATAGGTCAGCACAACCGCCATCTGCAATAGCACTTTGAAACTGTCACGAATGTTATTGGCTGAAAATTCAGCAAAACTTTCGGCACAATCTCCGCCCTGTAGCAAGAACGCTTCGCCATTTGCAACCGCACCTAGGCGCTGTTGCAGGCTTTGTGCTTCACCTGCAAATACCAAGGGGGGGCGTGATGACAGCATCTCTTCAACCGCGTGAAGCCGATGTGCATCTGGATATTCAGGCACTTGGCAAATGGGGAATGAACGCCAGCTATTTGGTTGCCATGTCATTGAGACTGATCCTTTTATACAGCATACCATCACAAACCGGCCGGAATGACAGCTGTGGGTAAGCAGCGGTAATATCGCGGATCTGTTGTTATTTTTCAAGCATTTTTGGCGGATTGCCGCCACAAACCAACAGCTTAGGGCCGCGCGGTTCGCATCGTCACAAATTCTTCAGCCGCGGTCGGGTGGATGCCAATGGTGGCATCAAAATCAGCTTTCGTTGCCCCGGCCTTCATCGCAACCGCAATGCCTTGCATAATTTCTCCGCAATCCGGCCCCATCATATGGGCCCCGACCACACGGTCACTCGCACGATCGACGATCAATTTCATAAACGTCTTTTCGCCGCGGCCAGAGATGGTGTTTTTCATCGCCCGAAACCCGCTGGTGAACACAGTAATCGATTCAAATGCGGCCTTGGCCTCGGTTTCAGTCAACCCAACCGAGGCAATCGGCGGCTGGCTGAACACAGCTGACGCTACATTTTTGTGATCAGCAACACGCTTGTTGCCGCCAAATTCACTATCAGCAAAGGCGTGTCCCTCGGCAATCGCAACTGGGGTCAAATTAATCCTGTTGGTCACATCACCAATGGCAAAAATGCTAGGGACTGAGCTACGCGATTCCGCATCAACAATGATTTCACCTTGCTGGCCACATGTAACGCCAACCTCATCAAGCCCCAAGCCAGCCGTATTTGGCCGCCGCCCGGTGGCCGCCATCACCGCGTCAACTGACAAGGTGGCACCAGAGCTGAGCGTGACCTGTTTGCGTGCGCCGTTGGCAGTAACCTTGTCGATCGTCGACCCGCTATGCAGGGTGATACCGCGATCTGCCAGCGCCACCGCAATATGCGCGCGCACATCCTCGTCAAAACCGCGCAACGGCAAGTCACTGCGATAAACCAGATGGGTTTTGGCCCCAAAGCCGTTAAAAATACCGGCAAATTCAAGCGCAATATACCCACTGCCATAAACCAGAATTTCGTTTGGAAACTGCGCCAGATCAAGGGCTTCATTAGATGTTATGGCGTGGGCAGCAAGGCCTGTCGTATCAACAATATGCGGCGCACCCCCGACTGCCACCAGAATTTTTTCTGCACTGTATGAGGCCCCGTCAACAGTGACTTCATGCGGGCCAGTCACTTTTGCCCAACCAGAGATCAGCGTTGCGCCAGCGTTTTTCAGCAAGGAACGATAGATCGCCTCTAGCCGGTTAAGCTCTGCATCTTTGGCCGCGATTAAGGCTGGCCAGTCATGCGGTGGCATCTGATCTATCTGCCAGCCAAACCCGCGTGCGTCTTCAACATCAGATGAAAACGCCGATCCATACATCAGCAGTTTTTTCGGCACACAACCGCGAATAACACAGGTGCCGCCGGGGCGGTCCCCTTCAATCACCGCAACGCGCGCGCCATGCCCGGCGGCAATCCGACCAGCCCGCACACCGCCCGAACCCGCGCCAATGACGATGAGATCATAATCATAAGATGCGCCTGTTTGTGCCATAGCCACCACCATTATCTAGATCAAAGCGGCCATCATACCGCCATCATCTATATGTGGCGCAGTCAGCCTGCCAGTTCAAGGCAGTTTTGAAAAATCCAAATGGTCACGGGCCGCTTACTATCAAAAATTTACCCGCAACTGCAGATGGGGTGGCAAGCTTTTGTTTGGCTAGACAAGGTCTACTTGCTGATACAGCGAAGACGGCACATTATGATCCAGATAATCCGCGAAAATGACTGCATTTAAATTGGTAAAATTCGCAATGATCTGCGCCAGCTTTGTGGCTGTCATATCAGCTAGATCAATAAATCTGAACATGGTCACCGTCGCCGCGCCCGAACAAATGCCATAGGGGGCCTGCGCATAGGCAATGGTGTCTTCAAGCATCAGCATGGTCAGAAATGGCGTTTTTAACGGGCCGCTACCATCACGGGCTAGACAGCTATAAATCACCGCCTCATTGCGATGATGCAACAATTCAATTTGCACAATAAAATTGTCATAGCTGCCACTCATCCAGCGGCTCGCGGCAAGTTCCTGAACCGGATAATCCAGCACCTTTGGTTGTGTCTGCGCCAAATCTGAAATCAAATTTCGGATATGTGTTTTTGTTGTTTGGTCCATATTTACCTTTGCCTCATCGCTGGCGCTTGGTTGATAAGCGCCTGACGAAAGAATTTCAGAGAATGCGCGCACATCAACGCTTTACACAGGAATAGAGGGTCAGTGCCTTGAGTCATGATCGACAATTTACCGCCAATTAACCATTTATTAATAATTATCAAATTGGCGACGCGCTTGCTACTATACAGGGATATAATCCTTTTGATTGACCTGAAGCTGGCGATATAATTGCGCAAAAAATTATCAGGCGATAATCTGGCCGTGGCATGGGGGTAAATCTGTCATCATTGCGGCCGGTATGATGAATGAAACAACAAGGGTTCGGTGTAATATGGTGTCTTCTTCCTCGGCAATTGTCTCTGGCACATGTTTGTGGCGCCCAACGCAGGCGCAAATTGACAATGCAGAGGTGACGAAGTTTGCGTCTTTTGTGCAGGCAAAGACGCAATTTGACTGGGGTCAAGATTTTCAATCACTTTGGCAATGGTCGGTGGATCATATGCCAGAATTTTGGAATCTTTTATGGGACTGGCATGGCATTATCGGCGACAAAGGTGGCAGGGTTCTGGAAGGCGCAGAAAAAATGCCCGGCGCAAAATTCTTTCCTGATGCCCGCATAAATTTTGCTGAAAATTTGCTGGCTGACGCGGATGAACAGTTGGCCATCACCGCATATGGCGAAGATGGCCGCGTTACCCGCCTGACCCGCGCCGAATTAAAACAACAGGTTCTGGCACTTGCCGGATGGTTGCAAGACCATGGCGTGACCGCGGGTGACCGGGTGGCGGCCTATACACCAAACAGTGTCGAAGCTGTCATCACGATGCTGGCAACCGCCAGCCTTGGCGCGGTATTTTCCAGCTGTTCGCCAGATTTTGGGCTGCAGGGTGTATGCGATCGGTTTGGCCAGATTGAACCAAAAATTCTTGTTGGCTGTGATGGATATCACTATGCCGGTAAAGCCATTGACCGCATGGATGTGTTAGCCGCGCTTGCCCAAAAATTACCTACTGTCGACACGGTTCTGGTTATTGGATATTTGTCGGCACAACCAAATTGTAGCCGTTTGCCAAACGCCATGCTGTTTGACCAGGCTGTGGCCAATGCCACAGCGATCATGCAATTTCGGCGGATGCCGTTTAATGCGCCGCTTTATATTCTCTATTCAAGTGGCACCACTGGCGCGCCAAAATGTATTGTTCATGGTATCGGCGGTACATTGATTCAGCATATTAAGGAACATCGGCTGCACACCAATGTAAAAGCTGGCGATAGATTGTTCTATTTCACCACATGCGGCTGGATGATGTGGAACTGGCTGGTTTCGGGGCTGGCATCAAAGGCCCATATCTTGTTGTATGAAGGCAATCCAGCCTATCCCGGGCCAGATCGTTTATGGCGGCTGGCAGAAGGTGAAAAGATTTCCATTTTTGGCACCTCGGCCAAATATCTAGACTCGATTAAAACCAGCGGTTTTGTTCCGGCAAACAATGTTGACCTTTCCAGCTTGCGAAGCATTTTATCAACCGGGTCGCCGCTATCGTCGGATGGGTTTGCCTTTGTCTATGAGTCCATCAAGCCAGATGTCCAGCTATGTTCGATTTCAGGCGGGACCGATATTGTGTCATGTTTTGTTTTGGGCTGTCCGGTACAGCCAGTGTTGGCCGGGCAGATCCAAACCCGCGGGCTAGCCATGAAAACCGACGTGCTAGATGATGATGGCAACAGCATTACCGATCGTCAGGGCGAATTATGCTGCACCGCGCCATTTCCCTCGATGCCAGTTAAATTTTGGAACGACCCCACCGGCAGTGCCTATAAAGCCGCTTATTTTGAACATTTTCCAAATATTTGGCGGCATGGTGACTGGGCCACGCTGACGCCATCTGGCGGCACCATCATTCATGGGCGATCAGATGCCACATTGAACCCGGGCGGTGTCCGTATAGGCACGGCTGAAATCTACCGCCAGGTCGAAGCCTTTGACGAGGTCATCGAAGCCCTTGTGATTGGACAAAGCTGGCAAGATGATGTCCGCATTATTTTATTTGTCAGATTGGCCGAGGGACAGAGGCTTGATGATGCGTTACAACAAAGGATTAAAACCAGCATCCGGCATGGTGCCACCCCCCGGCATGTCCCGGCGGTGATTATTGCCGTGCCAGATATTCCGCGCACCAGATCCGGCAAGATTACCGAGCTGGCAGTGCGCGATATTGTGCATCAACGGCCGATTAAAAACACCGAAGCACTGGCCAATGCAGAAGCGTTGGAATTTTTCAAAGTCCTGCCTGAATTAGCAGATTAGGCTTGTTTAATCAGGCCTTGAACCGCACTGCTATTGGCAAATCGTTTACGGTTCGCTTTATAAAACCCAAGCGTTGCCGCTAATTGATGTATTTCGGCCTCTTTTAAGGAGGCCTCATCATCAATTTCGTCAATTTGAACAGCACCGCAAGGCACCGCCAGATAGGTATGGTCAGCCCCAACACGGTCCGCAAGGGTTTTAAATTTTGCTTTTGATCCAACCGGCCATTTTTCCCGCAAAATTGTCAGCAAGATAAAATTGGCACCCGTTTCACATGCGGCGAACAGCGCATGGCGTGACATAAATTCACTGGCAATGATGCCCATCGCCGCAAAATGATCCGCATCTTTGGCAAGTGCCGCGCCGCGGTCCTGATCCATCCAATGGCCCAAAAGATTGATTTTGTCCTGATCGTCAAGACCGTCAACCAGCGGGTGTTTTGACGTTCCTGCCGGTTGCATTGTGACATCTACAATATCGGACTCGCCCATAATTCGAATGATGATTTTACCCATGATATGCGGCCCTTTTTATTCGGCTGTGAAGATCTGGTTGCATGTTTATAGAGATTAGCTGGAGGTTGGCAAGATCAGCGTTAGACCAATCATCATTTAGATGCCGGGCTGGTTCACCTCGCGGGCGCGCACCAGTTCCCGCCACGCGATCACAAGACAACTGCTGATAATCACCAATGCGCCCAAAATCTCGCTCATACTCATGGTTTCAGCAAATATCACATAACCAACGATGCCCGAAAGCGGCATTTGCAGATAGCGCATTGACGCCACCACAACAGCTTCAGAATAACGATAGGCAGAGGTCAACACAATTTGCATACCGGCGCCAATGACACCAAGAAAAACAAGATCAATAAGCACCGCTTGGCTGACCGTGTGAAACTGGCTGGGGACAGCCAGCGCAATGATCGATAAAGCCACAAACCCACTGGCATTATACCAACAGGCCACCGAAATTGGTGAATCCCCCTTGCCAAGGCGTCGCAACAAAATTGATAGCACCGCACCAGCCAATGCGGCCCCCACCCCATATAAAACAGCCAGCGTCATATCACCGGAAAACGGATCGGTAATGATCACAACACCAGTCAGCCCCGCAATCACCGCGCTCCACCGGTAAACACCAACTTTTTCACCAAGCAGAAACGGTGACATCAATGTGATAAAAATCACCGAGCTTTGAAATAAACTGGTCGCTAGACCAAATGGCATATTTCGCAAAGATAAAAACCAGAAAATGATGCCACAAAAGCCAAAAAACACGCGCAAACACATGGTTTTGCGCTGATTGATCTGCAGCCATGCCCGCCCACGGCTGTAAAGCGCAACAGCAAATAAAATCGGCAATGAAAATAAGAACCGATAGAATAATGTTGTCACAAGCGTGACATCGGGGCTGAGTTTTTTCACCAAAATGCCGGTCAGCACCCCAAATAGAACCGCCGATAGGCTGAGGCCTACCCCGACAAGTGAACGCGGTATAACAAGTGAACGCGGCATAGGGTGGCTTTCAATCGCATAAAAAAACCTGATGACATTTTTTATAGCTATTGGCGATATCTTGGCATAGAGCCAGACAATATCAGCGCACAGCATGTTTCATCATCAATATAAATCATGAAACAGCCTAAACAGGTTTCAACCAAAAGCACGGGTTTTCTTTTTTCTTTATTCTATTATGCTGAATGCCAAATAATAGTTGTCAATCAGGCCCAAAACACAGCACATTTAACGGCAGGTCACATAAAAGACAGGCCATGAGAAAGAAAGGTGTATTCATGCTGGGACGATCTATATTGAGGTTACGATCAGCAATCGGGCTGGTAATTTTTTCCAGCATGATCTCTAGCGCTGTTGTCGCACAGGCCGATGTGATCGCCGAACGTAAAGCCAATTTCAAAGCCAATGCAGCGGCCATGAAAGCCATCAATGCGGCACTTGGCGGCGGCGATTTTGACACAGTGATCACGCAAGCGACAACCATTGCCGACTGGGCGCGGGTGATGCCCGATTATTTCCCGGAAAATAGTGACAGCGGCGATACCAAGGCACGCGCCGATATTTGGATGGATTTTGACGGGTTTAAGAGCCGCGCATCCGCCAATGAACAAGCGGCTCTGACACTGATTAGCACCGCCAAAACCGGGGATGTATCAGCCACCATTGGTGCATTAAAAGCGCTTGGCGGCACCTGCAAATCCTGTCACGACAATTTCAAAGATTAGGCCGAATACCCGAGTTAAAATAAATGTCTAATAAAAGGCTGGTCGCAACAATGTCAGGGCATTGGCGGCCAGCACACAGCCCGCCAATAACACCACCCCAAAAACCGTGCGCATCGCAGAAATGCCTCCATCCTTGATTGATGCTGCCGCCAGATCATGCGGCGCTTGGCCATGAAGCGCATGACCATGAAGCGCCCGGCCATGAAACATTGTCATGGTCAAGTTTCGCTTTTTCACAAATTTATAAATCAAAATGGCACCGATATGCAGTACCACCATGAAAAACAACAAAGGCTCGCCAATATCATGAAGATCGCTGGCAATATTGCTCCACCCCGGAACCAAATGTGCCAGCGGCCCATCGAATAAAACATCATCATTCGACACACTGCCGGTCAGGGCCTGATAGGCGGCAACGCCAAGCAGACCAATAACCGCATAACCAGCCGCGGCACTATGCCCAACCGATGGTTGGTTTTGCGGTTTCAGCAGATCTAAAATACCAGCAAAAACCATGCGTGGCGGCGTTAAAAACTGGCTGAACCGTGCATAATAGCCACCCAAAAACCCCCATAAGATGCGAAACACCACAAGCCCCATGACGGTCAGCCCAAATCGTTCATGCAGCCACATTATATCAGCTTTGGCTGACCCCACCGCCCCAATGACCGCAATCACCAAAGCCCAGTGAAAAATTCGAAGCGGCAAATCCCAAACCCGCATTTGGCGTCTCGTCTGTTTTTTGTTGATCTATCTATGCTGCGCTTATTTACCCACAAGATCAATGCTGGCCCAATAAATGCCTGCCGGATCAATGCTGGCCAAATAAATGCTGGGCCAATAAATGCCTGCTGGGCGCGGTGATCTGAAAACATAAATTTTCGCTGGCTTATCCTGTAATGATTTATGCTAGCCTTTCGGACATGACCATTATGCAGGATAAACTTTTAAAATCTGGTGGCGCGCTCGACAAGTTGGCGGCGCTTGATCCAGATATCGCGGACGCGGTCAAAACATTCGGGCCGCCGGCAGACCGCTCACTTCCGGCAAATTTTGATACGCTGGCCAGATCCATCATCGGCCAACAAATTTCCCGTTCTGCCGCGTATGCGATTTGGCAACGTATGAAAGACCAAAATATACAAACCCCAGACAGTATCGCCACCATGTCGGTCGAACGGGTGATGCAGGCTGGGTTATCTCGCCGCAAAGCTGAATATCTGATTGGCATTGCAGATGAGGTCACATCAGGCCGACTTGATTTAGAGGCCTTGCATCAGTTATCTGGCGATGATGTGCAAAAGCGGCTGATTGAAATACGCGGTATCGGTGCATGGACAGCCGATAATTTTCGGCTGTTTGCGCTTGGCGATATGGATGCGTGGCCGGTAAATGATCTGGCATTACAAGAAGGCATGAAGCGGCTGAAAGGTTTGGATGAACGGCCAAATGGCAAACAGATGGAACAGCTTGGTGCCAACTGGCGGCCCTATCGCGGCGCCGGGGCGTTAATGCTGTGGCATATTTACGGGATTTTGGTCAGACGCGCCACCATTGGCGATATCTAGGCAAATAAATCACCTTGCGGTGCAGATTTCCCGCGCAATTCATCATCTGTAAGCGGCGTTGCTAATGCTGGATGATCATGGGTGACCTTGCCAACATCTGGCCCGACCCGATACCAATTAAACCAGTTCGCCGGGGCCGGGCGCAACAGGCTGGCCGAGGTTGCCGCATTGCCGCCAATCCATGCATCATAGCCATCTGGGGCCAGCACCAGCGGTGCACGATGGTGAATATCGGCAAGCCCGGCATCCGCATTTGTGGTCATGATGACAAAGCGCTGTTGGTCTTTTTGTCCATAGCGCAAGCCTGCAAACGCCATCACCCCGCCATCACCAAGCTGCACATGCCATGGCGTTTTTGGGGCTGACCATTCGTACCAGCCAGACGCGACCACAAGGCATCTACGATGGTGAAACGCATCCCGAAATGTGGGCTTTTCCTGTACGGTTTCTGCGCGTGCATTGATCAAAAAACTATGTTTGGCAGAGGCAGGCGGCAACCCCCACTGCGCCGTCACAGCCTCATTTTGCAACTCATCGCGCACAATCACCAGCGCCTGTTGACTCGGCGCGACATTCCACCGAGGCCGCAAATTTTGCAAAATTGTGACGCCAAATTTGCGCATTAATTCTTCAGGTGACGCGGTGCTTGTAAAACGGCCACACATGGCATAGCTATCCTATGTTGTTACGGCGATTTTCATTTTTAACGTGAAACGCTGGCTTTTGCGAGTATAGTTTCATCGCTGTTTCATAAACCCCATCCGCAAGATGGCCCATATACAGGTAATTCAACCGCCACATGACCGACATCATCGCCATTTCAGATGCCAGCATCCGCCGTGCCAGTGACATTCTGGCCGCTGGTGGTTTGGTGGCGTTTCCGACAGAAACCGTCTATGGCCTTGGTGCAAACGCGTGTGACGGCGACGCTGTGGCTGGCATTTTTCAAGCCAAAGACAGGCCAAATTTTAACCCGCTGATCAGCCATATAGCCAACGCCGAGACGGCATTTCAGCTTGGCGTTGAGACTGATTTTGCAACTGTTCTGGCCAACTGCTTTTGGCCAGGGCCAATGACCCTTGTGTTGAACCGGACAAACGACTGTCCGGTGGCCATGCTAACAACTGCCGGGCTGGATAAAATTGCGCTACGGGTACCAGCACATGAACAAGCACAAAAATTACTGGCAATCTGCGATATGCCAATCGCCGCACCTAGTGCCAACCCGTCTGGCCGCATTAGCCCAAGCACGGCGTATCATGTCTATGCTGGCCTTGCTGGCAAAATTGACCTGATCCTTGATGGTGGCCCCTGTGAAAACGGCCTGGAGTCAACAATCATTGATTGTAGTGGCGAGGCACCTGTTCTATTGCGGCCCGGTGGTATTTCGCGCGGTGCTATTGAAACGGTATTACATTCTGCTGGATTGCATTGTCGGTTAGGTGATGCCGCCGCATTGTCAGATCGCGGCCAACCTGTTGCCCCCGGGCAATTGCAAAGCCATTATGCCCCTGATGCCAGCGTTAGGCTGAACGCAACATCCCAGCAAGGCGATGAAGAACTGATCGGGTTTGGCCCAATCCCCGGCGCAGGCCAGCTATCTTTATCCCTTAGCCAAAGCGGAAATATTAAACAAGCCGCCGCCAATTTATTTTCCATGCTACATCAGGCGAATGCTGTCACAACCGGCACAAACCGCCGCATTGCCATCGCGCCAATTCCCAAAGACGGCATTGGTGAAGCCATTAATGACCGCTTGCAACGTGCCGCCGCACCGCGCAATGCACCGTCAGGCGCGACAAAATAGACAGCAAGAAGATTTGCAAAGGATTTTTTTCATCCCTACTATCTATTCTGCTAGATTCGTCTTACCCGCACATATCAACACATAAAATGAAAACCCAAGGACGGCGCGATCATGCCCGAAATGACATCTGACATTATTATCAAAGACCTTGTATCAATGCTTGGTATCAAAGCGGTTTTGCATCATGATGATGATACAGCCCCATTTCTGTCAGACTGGCATAGCCGCTATCATGGCAAAGCATATGCTGTTGCATTGCCAGAAACGACGGATCAGGTCTCGGCACTGCTTGCCTATGCCGATAAACATAACATTATTGTTGTGCCGCAAGGCGGCAATACTGGCTTTATGGGCGGGGCCACACCCGATGCCAGCGGCCATACGATTCTGTTATCTCTGCGCCGCATGAATAAAATACGCCAGATTGACAAACAGAATATGTCAATGACGGTTGAGGCCGGCTGTATTTTGCAAACATTGCAAGATAGCGCTGATGATGCTGGCCTTTATTTTCCGCTTAATCTGGCGGCCAAGGGAAGCTGTACCATTGGCGGCAATCTTGGCACCAATGCAGGGGGGTTAAATGTGGTGCGTTATGGCACCACACGGCAATTGACGCTTGGGCTAGAAGTTGTGCTGATGGGCGGCGAGGTTATCGAATTGCTCAGCGGCTTGCGCAAAGATAACACCGGCTATGATCTAAAAAACCTGTTTATTGGTTCTGAAGGCACCTTGGGGGTGATCACCGCCGCCACCATGCGGTTATTTCCGAAACCAGTGGCAAGAAGCACCGCCTTTGCCGAGGTGCGCGACGTCAGCGCCGCTGTTGAACTTTTGCACCGGGTGCAAGCGGCATCTGGCGGCATGGTTGAGGCCTTTGAATTGATTCCAGCCGATATTCTGCATGTTTTATTTGAATATTTCCCAAAAATTCCCCAACCGCTGGCAACCATAGGCGCGATGAATGTGTTAATGGAAATTGGCAGCACAAACCCAGCCAGCAATCAGGTTGATGGCAATGGGAACACGCCTATCCGTCAAATTATGGAAGATGTGCTGGAGACAGCTTTTGAAGATGGGCTGGTCATTGATGCCACCATTGCCAGCAGTGATGCCCAGCGTGACGCCTTGTGGGATGTACGTGAAACCGCACCTGAATCCCATAAGCTTGCTGGCAAAGTGGCACGATCAGATGTGGCCCTGCCACAATCTGCGATTGCCGATTTTTACGCGGAAATGGTAGCCGGGATAAAAGCCATCGACCCGAAAATACGTATTTGCGGCTATGGGCATTTGGGTGACGGCAATTTGCATTTTAATCTTGTTCAAGCGGCTGGCGGCGACCCTGATTTTGACGCAAAAACACCAAAATTATATGATTTGCTCTATGGCAATATTGCCAAATATAATGGGTCCATCAGTGCAGAACATGGCATCGGCCAGTTAAAGCGTGACCAGCTTGCCAAAGTGAAAAGCCCGGCGATCCTAAATACAATGCGATCAATTAAATCTGCGTTGGACCCCAAAAATCTTATGAATCCGGGTAAAATCATTTAATATGATGTGAAACGGCTTTTGCCATAGCCCTTTTTTTTGAGGACGATTGCCAATGCCCAAAAAACCATCAGATCAAGATGTATTGGCGTTTTGGTTTAGCGAAACACCGCCAGAATTTTGGTTTAAAAAAGATGCAGAATTTGACGCGCGCATCGCGGATCAATTTGCAGAAACCGTGAAAGACGCCTTCGCCGGCAGATGCGATCATTGGGCAAATGACAGCGCCGGGTGTCTGGCTTTGATCCTTGTGCTTGACCAGTTTACCCGCAATATATTTCGTGGCAGCGCACGGGCATTTTCTGGTGATGACATGGCGTTGGCATTAAGCTTGCGGTGTGTAGAACGCGGTTATATCAACCATCCAGATGAAAATTGGCGGCGCTTTATGTTAATGCCAATGATGCATAGCGAAGATTTAGCCATTCAAGAGGCATCACTTCCGCTGTTTCAGACTCATGCAGGCAAATTGACCTATGATTATGCGGTCGCACATCGCGATATTATCGCTAGGTTCGGCAGATTTCCGCACCGCAATGCGATTTTAGGGCGACCATCTACAGATGAAGAACGCTTGTTTTTAACGCAGCCCGGTTCATCATTTTAGCGGTCTTTGACCTACAGGCCCGCTGGTAAGAAGCTGTAAAGCGCCCGCGATATCACCAACGCTGACGTTACTGATTGGGGCGGCCCGCACCCAATCGCACCGCGGCCCAGTTGGGGCAGACATTTCAGGGTTTGTGTCTGGCCCCATAACCATAATGGTCGGCGCGCCGGTTGCCGCGGCCAAAAACACCGGCCCAGTGTCATTTCCCACAACAAATGCCGCCGATGCCGATAATCTGGCAAGATCGGCAATGCTGGTTTGACCGCACAGGTTGATTGCGTCAGGTGCCAATGATTGTACCATTTCAACAACATCTCTATCTGCCGCTGTGCCGGTCAACATAACCGATATATTGTCTTGGTGGCATGTTCTGGCCAGCGCGGCAAAATTTTCGGCAGGCCAGCGTTTTTGCGGTTTGGCAAGCGAACATCCCGGCACCAAAATCGCATAAGGTTTTGTTAGGCCCGGCACCTGCCGCGTCCCCGCCTGATCAAGCAACCAGCCCATGTCATGGACAGCTTTTACGCCGCCAGCCATTTCTGCGGCGATGCGCATGCGCTGGTCGTTATTTACGCCGGTAAAATCAGGACACGGGTCTGAACAGCCCGCGGCGGTGCCAATCCATCTTGTATCTGGCCGCGCAAAAAACTGAAAATAGCGAGCTGTGCGCTGGCTGCATTGCAAATCGACAATCATATCCCAATTGTCGCGAATTAATTGACGCATCCGCCAACTTTCCTGCAGATGCAGAATGCTTGCGCGTCGATCGACAAGCACCTCATCAAACCATGGCATCATATGTGCCAATTCAACAAACGGTGCCGTGGTTAACAGGGCAATATGCGCATCAGGGTGTCCGGCTCTAAGACTGGCAAATGCACCAAACCCTTGAACGATATCCCCTAATGCCCCATGCTTGATCACGAGCAGGCGTTGAGGGGATGATTTTGGATTGGCTTGCATTTCAGACAGCTCAGACAAAATTGCGAATAGTTAGGCGGCGACTTTAGTTTTTTGCCCCGACCGCCACTAACATATTGTATCCAGCGTGTGTTGCAATAGAATAGGACAGCTATCGGCCGCTGGCCATGTCTTTCATCATTTATGCGAAGCTTTGATTGTGCCCCTTACATCTGTATCACCCGCCCCAAAGATTGATATTTTGCTGCCCGCCAAAGAACGGTTCAGCCCGTCAAATGCCGGTGCCATATCTGGGGTTGTGCGCGATCTTGTGCAGGCAAGCCGGGCCGCAAAACAATTTCGCATTATTGGCACCGATGTAGAAACATCGCTGATGCCTGACCATTTTACCGGATTATTGCCGAAAATGCGCTGGCTGAATGGCCACAATCTTGGCCTTGCCGCCGCCTATCTAGATTTGATTCGGAAAACTGGCGCACCAGATCTTGTAGAGGTGCATAGCCGCTGTCATGTTGCCCGGTATTTGGCACAGAAACGCCCAGCTTTGAATGTCACGCTCTATTTGCATAACGACCCCCGACAAATGAAAGGCGGACGTAGCGTCAGCGAACGCCGGTATTTGTTACAAAAACTGGCCGGTATTATTTGCGTTTCGGATTATATCCTGAATTGCTTTTTGGATGGGCTTGATGATTGCGGCGATCTGGCATCAAAGGTTGGAGTGGCGCGCAACGGGGCGCATCGCTGGCTGAAACAGCCACCAACCAAAGAAAATTTTATTCTGTTGGCCGGGCGTATGGTACCAGAAAAAGGTATTTTGGAATGCGCCACGGCCATCGCGCAAGTGCTGCCGCAATACCCCGGGTGGGCGTTGATCATTGCGGGTGCCAAGCGGTTTGAAGAATCAGCCCCCGGCAGTTATGAAGAGAAGATCGCTACCGCTATCGCGCCACTGAAAGAACGGGCGAAGATGCTGGGCTTTATTCCGATAGCCGACATGCGGGATTGGCAAGCCCGTGCGGCAATTTCCGCATGCCCATCTTTGTGGCACGACCCCATGCCAAAAGCTGTTCTTGAATCGCTTGCGGCCGGTTGCGCGTTAATCACAACCCGGCGCGGCGGCATACCAGAGGCCGCTGAGGGCCGCGCTTTGATTATTGACGCACCAAGCGTTGCGAGTTTTGCTTATGGATTTGATAGGTTATTGGGCGATGCGGCTTTTCGGCAAAATTTACAACAGATCGCGTGGCAGGATTTCCCCTTTACCGATACAGCCATGGCCGAAGCCGCCGATCAATTACGTCTTCAGGCGTTAACCGATAGCAGGCGAAAAACATAGATAGAGACAGAGTCAAACGTCTAGATTCAATAGACATGAAGGCTAAAAAACGTTAGCCATGATGGAGTGTCTGTTTGGTTTATATCGACAGGGTAAGATAAAGGGCCGCTATGTCTGTGAAATTTGGTGTAAAGGCAATATTTGTTGCGCTTGCGCTTGTCTTTGTTACCGGGCAAATGCGCGCCTTTGCAGACGACAAACCCATTTCATTTGAAGCTGACAATGTGGTTGTTAATCAGGCAGATGGCAGTTTGCTCGCCACTGGCAATGTACTGCTGGAACAAGCTGGCAGCACGCTTAAGGCAGATGAAGTCACCTATTATCAGCAAACTGACCGAGCGGTGGCGCGCGGCAATGTCATTCACACCGATGCTGATGGCACGGTTTCACGTGCCAATTTTATGGAATTGGAAACAGAATTCACCCATATCGTTGCTGAAACCTTGATTAGCCAATTTGTGTCTGGCGACTGGATGGCCGCCGATCATGCTGACCGCATCGCTGGTGACAAAGCGGTCTTTGAAACAAGCCGCTTTACCCCGTGTAATTGTGATTTTGTGAATGGTGAAAAACCTTTGTGGGATATTCGGGCAAGCCAGTCCGTGCGCAATGAAAAAACCAAGACAATCACACATTTTAACCTGCGCATGCATGTGCTGAATCTGCCGATTTTTTATCTGCCCTATTTGTCTCATCCAGATTGGACAGTGCGCCGGCGGTCAGGGTTTTTAACGCCAAGCTTTATGATCAGTTCTGATTTTGGTTTTACCCCCTCAATCCCTTATTTTCAGGTGATTGACGATACCAAAGATGTGCAATTTAACCTGTATAAATATCAATATCGGGGCGCGGCTGTAAAAACCAAATACCGGCAATTATGGGACCAATCAGCGTTTCAGGCCAACATATATACAGCGCGTGTCGAAACCTACAAAGCAGAGCGTGAAACAGTTGGCGCTGTTGACGCGTCATTTACCAGCACCATTGGCAATGATTGGAACATCAATACCAGACTGGTTCGATCAAGCCAGGACACATTTTTGCGGCGTTATAAATTCAATACCGAAACCTCGCTGAAATCCAGCGCTACCGCCGAACGTATTGTGAATGATCGCTATTACTATATCGAAGCCTCTGATCGGCAATCGCTCACAACAGCCAATAAAAACACAAATGAACCTACCATCCTGCCGCATGTTTTTTATGAAAAGACTCAAAAAGGCTGGCGACCACAGCAACAATTGCGCACCGAAATCAGCGCCTTGCAACTCGATAATGATCAAGATCATGATTATGCGCGTTGGAGCAGTGTTTTCGAGGTTGCAGAAGATATCCCGTTAACCAAAGGGATTGGCAATTATAACGCCAGTCTGATGGCCAGTTACTACGAAATACATAACCAATCCAGCACCGCCAGCACAAAGCTAGGGACGGTTGCGCACACCAATCCATCCTTTTCACTTGGCTGGCGCATGCCAGTTGCCGTAACTGGTTTTGGGCGCATGGCGATGATCGAACCAAAGGCACAGGTGACCTATGTTGGCGGCAATGACCGAACCGATGATATTCCAAATCGTGACGCGGCCGAATATCGTATTGATGAGGCGAATTTGTTTTTGCAACACCGCTATCAGGGCAAAGATTATATTTTACCCGGCACACGCGTTGATGCCGGGGTGGGTGCCACAGCGAACGACCAATATCTTGGCAATGTTGCCGCATTTGCCGGTATAAGCCGGCGGTTATCCGGCACCCCGTCTGCCGGGCTAAACGCCAATCAAGATGATATTTATTCAGACTATGTTGCCAGTTTGTCGATGTCACCTGCTGGCCTTATCGATATCCGCTGGTCCGGACGGATGTCATCGCATGATTTCACCCTCAATGAGTCAAAAACCGTGGCGTCAACCAGATTTGGGGCTGGCTATCTCAATTTGACGCATAGCCAGCTCAGCCAAGCTTATTTTGCCAGTGGTGAAGATGACCGCGAAGAATTATCAGCCACGCTTGGACAAACCATTGGCGCGGGATGGTCGTTAACAGCCAACCAAATTTGGGACCTATCCTATGGGAAAACAGTTCGGGAAAAGACCACAGCGGCGCTCAACTGGTCTGGTGGACCACAAGATTGCCTCACATTGACAGTGAATTATGAACATGACCCGAATAGTGACCGCGATATTGGCGCCGTTGATCAGATCAATTTTGTGCTAAGTTTCAAACATCTTGGCGCATTGTCTCAGGATACCATTGCCGGACTGGCGGGCGGCGAGTAACACCAACCGACAAAACCGATTTTATATGCTATTAGGCAGACGGGGCATAAACGAGCGCCGCCAACACCACTAAAATAGTGAGCAATATCATAAGCTTTGCAAGGCGCTGGTTATACGCGAAACTCTTGCCAAGATAGGCACCAAGTGCGCACCATAAGCTGTGAAACACCAGCTGGCAGAGCGCAAAACTCAGCATAACCAAGGGTAATTGCAGGCTGAAATCTCCTAAAGCTGGGGCAAAATGCCCCCATGCTAACACCACCATAACCCACGCCTTTGGGTTGAGCGGATGCACAATCACGCCATCACGAAACCGGAATTTTACCGCGGGGTTTTGATGCTGATTTCTAGCAGGGTTGACTGAGCGGGGCCATGACCGTACGGCCAGCCATATCATGTAACTGGCACTGGCATAGCTGAATGCTGTTTGCAGAACCGGATCGGCGGTAAGCACAACGCCAAAGCCAAAGCCAATGAAAAGATTAAGGCCTATTTTGCCAACAATCAGACCAGCAATAAATCCGGTGCATCCCCGCAACCCTTGCGTTACCCCCGCCAGCATGGCCACAAGATTGGCCGGCCCGGGCGTGCCAACCATAAAGGCGATAAACCCTAAAAGGGCAAGATAGGCGGTCATATGATGCGTTTTTCTTTTGTGGCATAAATAGACTGGGCCTACTGGTCTTCGATCAGCCGTTTGCCGCAGTAATAAACACTTTCTTCTTGATATCCAAGATCATCATAAAATTTTATGACCGCCTCATTATCGCGGCGCACACATAAATTGATTTTTGGACATTCAAGTGACAGCAAAAAAGCCTCAGCGGTTTGCATCAACGCACGACCATACCCCTTACCTGCAACAGCCGGGTCAACAGCCAAATAATTGATACTGCCGCGATGCCCATCATAACCAACCATAATCGTGGCAATCAGCTTGCTGGCATCGTGACCAACAAAAAATTTACCGTTTTTATCCGTTTGTTTACGCAAAATATCTTTATAGGGGTCGTTCCAAGGCCGCGTTAGACCGCACCGCTGCCACAGCGCGACGACATCTTTGATTTGGCTATCTTGAAATTCAGAAATTTGCATTTTTTGCCTATTTGTTCAGTCACAAAACTGTCTGTCTTTACTATGCGAGCTAGACATATTTGTGTTCTGGGTGATTTCTCAATGTTTCATTCTGTACAGTATCTCCCCACAACTGTGATTTTGACAATGCGGCAACACACGCAAACCTAATGGGCGAGTGTGGTATAGCAGTGCCATTCAACATCACACCCATCCATCCAAAGGGATATTCTGGCGGGTATGGTGGAACAAACGCACGACCAATTTCTTCGTCAAACCCAAACCGTCTATAGTAATCGGGGTCTCCATAGACCAGCAAAACACCAGCACCTGCTTTGGTGAGCCTATCGATTCCATTGTTGATGAGGCTTGAACCGACACCTTGTTTTTGATGTTCTGGAGACACAGCAAGTGGCGAGAGAATATATCCAGAAAGGTCAGTTTCAGATTTTAAAAATATCGGACTGAAAGACACATAGCCAATGATCTGATGATCAACCTCGGCAACCCATGACTGAATTGACGGGCTGGCAGTTTCTGTTAAGAGGTCAAAAGCAAACTTGCTAATGATTTTGTTCTCCTCATCGGAAAACGCCGTCTCAACAACTTTCTGGATGGCATCTAAATCTGTTTCTTGAGCAAGATTAATGTTCATTATTTTTATTCAACCATTGAGCAATCTTCCGATAGCCCATGCCTACGTCATGCGTGCCTTCAAAGATTTCAAATAACAGCTCTTGCTGATCAGAATATTGCGAATGCCAGAGGCATGATGCCATCAGTGTCACTGTACAACAAAGAAATCCCTGTAGAAAATGCCGTCCGCTGGAAACTATTCCACGGTGACCGCTATATTCAAGTTGCGGCGCTGGTCACCAATTATTCTTAACATGACAGTTGTTCAATGACCCAAGGTGCGTCTGAGTCACTCGGAAAAATAGGATAATGCACTTTGATAACAGTATCGTTCTCAGCAATCATTGTAACTCGTTTTAGCAATCTCATACCTTTTACCTCAAATGTTGGAAGTTTCATTACCTCACAGAATTTGAAATTTTCATCACTCAGCACTAAAAACGGCAAGTGAAGTCGCTCCGCCATTTCTTTCTGATATTCGTTATTCTGTGTGCTCATCCCAAATACATCTGCACCAAGCAGAGACAATTCAGCATGGTGATCTCTGAATGAGCAACTCTGAGGGGTGCAACCTCTAGCGCCTGGAATTTCATCCCAACCT
>JAQCEA010000028.1 GCA_027620495.1 Pseudomonadota bacterium
CTGGCGGATAGCACAGTGCTGCACAGCATTGTGCTTCCTCCCTAAACTCGGCCGGCCTTTGCGCCGGTCTTTTTTTGTGGCAGGATTTTTAAAGAAATGGAGGACGCGATGCCAAAAGGATACATAGTGGTCTCATATAGAGGCGCTCCGAATGATGAAAACCTGAGCAAATATGCTCCAAAAGCTCTGGACGCTATGACAAATGCTGGTGCTAAATTCATAGCTAGGGGGATGCCAGTAGCTACCTTTGAGAATGGTATTCAGCAGCGTACAGTTGTTGTTGAGTTTGAAAGCACCGATGCAGCTCGAGCTGCTATTACCAGTGATGCTTATCAGGCTGCATTTGCACTACTAGGTGATGTTGAGCGCGACGTCAGAGTGATTGAAGGGCTTGAATGACCCGCACCCTACTCACAGCCATATTAATAACACTGTTCAGCCAGACGGCTTGGGCTGACGTTGTCTTTTACTGCTCATCAGGACAGATGGTGGGTATCGAAAAAGATAAATTTGACAGACTGAGTTCAGAAAAGTTCAAGCTGGCCCTCTTGGGCGACGAAACGATTAATGACTTCAAGACAATCGTGTTTAGAGGTGGAATTTTGGATAGTTACAGCTTTGAGGTGCATTACGCAGCAGATGAAAATTGGTGGTAAGCTGGCTCTGAAAAATCAACTTTTGTGTTCAGAAATAGTTGGCTGTATGGCTCCATATCAAACGGAGAGAACATTATTTCTTTTTCAAGCAAATGCGACAAATTCTAATGACCCGCCGTTTCTCAATAGTCAGCTTGCTTGCACTGACGACGTTTTTTTTATTCGCTGGACCCGCCTCACCATTTTTAGCAGCTATTATCTCAATGATTGGCGTTATCGGTATGAGGGCAGCATTTAGGCGGTTGAGTAAGAAGTTTTCTCAAAAGCCGATGCTGACAAACAAATGCTCGAACACCCGGACACTCGCTGAAGCTCATACAAACGCTGCTGTTCTTAAAAGAGCAAATGAACTGAAACAGAGAATTTCTCGAATTCGGCGACTTTCAATCGCCGACTCACAAACTTAGCAACTTAAAATTTTCACCTTTATCGCTTTAATTCCAGCAAAGGAATTACACTGGATTGGAGTAAGGGCGTCATAACTTTTGCCATATGGTCAGGGTCGTACTTGTCGTCGCTCTCACTTACTCTGTTCTCATATTTATGAACTATGAACGCTGCCATAAGGCCACAGCCTATTCCAATCCAAGCGCCGCCGCCCACAATGCTCGCAGCGCCAATAAACGCGCCAGACTTTGCTGCTCCCCACCCAAACGACCGCAGCACTTTTTTGAGTTTGTTCTCTTTCCTACCGTTGTGAACCGACCGAGCAACAAGAAGTAGTGCCACAGTCAACGCGAGTGGATTTGCCGCTAGGGCCGCACTCGTTGTTAACCCAGCAGCAAGCTTCGCAAATTCCTCAGTTTCAGCACGCCCCCAATTCATACTCGCACCGAGGACCGCCGCAAATGCCCCCACACTCTCGGTTGCAGTGAATGAAACGACATCCATCAGCCACTCTTTTTCAATCCCGAGATTGCTTGCCATTTTGGCCACAGTTTCGAAGCTCTCGCGATTGAGCGTTGTGATTGGCATGCCCATTGGTGTAACGAGGTCTTTCCAATAGGCTTCCAGAAACCCCATTGCCTCCTCACCCAGCGTATCATCGGGCAGAGCAGATTTTGCAGCCTCCCAAGCGCCTGAGACAGAATGACCACCGTCAAAAAGCCGGTGGTCTCCGCCAAACTCATTCATGAGGTGTCGCCCGTAGTCCATCGCTTTGTCGTATGCAGTGGCACTTGTTTCAAATATGTCGCGTAAGTGTTGGTCGACCTTAAATGCCGCGTCGGTTGCCAGAGAAGCATTCAAAAATTGAGCGACTTGGCTGGCCGACCAACGCGTGTTGGCCGATAGATTTTCTGACTGCTGTCGTATTGCATCAAACAGCCGTTGCATTTTTTCTGCAGAAATTTTTGCTGCCTGCCTAATCAATGTTTTCCCGCCCTTATCACCTCAGCCGCCGCCTGCAGCGCCTCGATATAGCTTTGCCCACCACTGGCTGCCACTTCCACCTTAGCCTTGCCCCAGCCCCTGTCTAGGAGCGCCTGAGAGGCCGTTCCACGCACTCTATCGTCCTTGCTATGACGCATCAGGTCAACCAGTGTCTCGACGGCTTCTACGGTGTATGAACGGGCTAGTTCTGCCACCTTAAACTCGTCTTTCGGACGACCGCCGGGGTTGCCAGAAAAACCAGGTAAAAATTGGCCATTTGAACTTCTGCATGAGACTGCCTTTTCCATAAAATCAATGTACATCAGAAGCTTAATCAATTCCACACGAAAATATTGTCAAGTATATATTAACATGCTGATATAATTGTATATTATTGCATTATTTTCCAAGATGTGGCACTATAAAACTCCAGTTACAAATGGCTGTAACGGGTAGCCAAGATTAGGCTTGTAAGCCTATGGATGTGGCGATGACCCCAGCTGAGTAAAGTGCTAACTCTGAACTGGCTGAAAGCACTACGAGCAGGCTCTGTGAAAAACCACAACCTGCAGGTAGCTGATAGTCGCTGGTATGGCTAATCAGTGGCCCTGCGTTATACAGCAGCGCGTAATGAGGAGACCGCGTAACCGCCCTCAACCTCTTAAATGAGGTGACGCTATACCAGCTGGTCTGAACGACGGAATGGCTCCGAAGGTCAGAACAACCCTAGCCTTATTCAGGCTAGGTGTGTCCAACGCCTCAAACAAACTCCCACAGCTGGCCCTCACTCAAAAATTCACCAAAGGTCAGGAGTTAGTGCTAAGATGGAAATAACTTCCAGCGGCGGAGAGAGCTATATAGAGGCGCTACAGGCGGCAGCTAAAATTATTCGTCTCAAAAATAAGGAGAGGTAAATGCTGTTTCGCTGGGCTTTTCTGGCTATTTTTTTCTCAATCACCCTGTCCGGTTGTTCTGGAACAATGACATATCCAAATTCTCCAAACTTCAACAAACAAACGGCTCGCTTTCAACACCCAAAAGGCGACCTTCACAACAAAAGCTTTGCTGACTTGTTCAAGTTTTTTTCTGCCTATTTTACTCGGGAGAGTGATGAGAGAGAAAGCGCAGGTTTTCCAGTAGTGTTGAGCTCCAAAAGTAACCTTGCAACTTTCAAAGAAAACTTGATGTGGGTTGGCCACTCTACTTTGCTATTGAATCACTCAGGCTTAACAATCATGACCGACCCTCAATTCTCAGGCAAAGCGTCCCCATTTTCGTTTATGGGTCCAAAACGAGTTACCTCATCGCCACTCAAGATAGCAGACCTGCCCCAGATTGATTTGGTTGTGATAAGTCACAATCACTATGACCACCTTGATGAAGCTAGCATTCGTGAAATTGCCAAAACACAATTAAGCGTAGAGTTTTTGGTACCGTTGGGCCTCAAGTCATTACTGGAGGAGTGGGGAGCCAAAAACGTCACTGAGCTTGATTGGTGGCAACAGGTGCAGCGTAAAGGCGTAACTATTCAGCCGACACCCGTACAGCATTGGTCAAAGAGAAAATTCTTTGACAGAAACAAAACACTTTGGTCAGGGTGGATGATTCAGTGGAGTGACTTCGCCTTTTATTTTGCTGGCGACGCAGGCTATTCGTCTGATTTCAAGGAAACGGTTGAAAAACTCGGAAATCCAGACCTAGCCGCTATTCCGATTGGTGCATATGAACCGCGAGACTTTATGAAGTCCGCACATATCAATCCTGAGGAGGCTGTTCGAGTATTTAGTGATTTGGGCGCAAAATATGCCATTGGCATCCACTGGGGTACATTTAAACTCACTTTGGAACCAATGAACGAGCCGCCTAAACGCCTTAAAAAGGCTCTCAAAGCGGCTGGCGTAGATGGCAAAACTTTCAGGGCGCTAAAACACGGTGAAATGTGGCCTGAGGTTTTGCCGAATTAACGGTATCTGGCTTCTTCAAAAGCTATATGCTGCAAGTCATCTCGTCGCCACAACAGCTTGGAGATTTGATTTTACCCTCGCAACTTGGGCATTTTGCTATCTGAACGCTCTTGCCACCTCCAATTTCCAGACTAGCATCAACAAGAGGAACGTCACATTTTGCACAAGTTGTGTTGACCGCCATACCGCATTTACCGCACTCATAAGTTGCCATTAGCCTATCCCTTAATGTTCTTTACTATTGGTTAAATTCAGCTTGCCACAAAAAAAGACCGGCGCAAAGGCCGGCTGACATCAGTGGAGAAGTGAAATGAGAGTCTAATCCTCTATTCAATAGTGGTTTGAACTGGCGCATTCACAATATTAACTGAGCCGGTAATTGCGCTAACAGTTGAGTTAGTGGCCATTGTCACCAAAATATCGGCGTTACTCTTTTTGTATTCTTGTAGCCCACAGTTCTCTGCGATGCGGTTGGCGTTCATCTCATCATCAAGAGTGATACCAACATTCACCGTAGCTGCTAAAAAAACCGACACTCCTCCCGACAAAACAGCCGCTACTGGCATTAGTGCAAGAGATGAATTCTTCGTTAATTGGCGCAATTCCACAGACCTAATGCTATCTGCACAAGCTAGCGTATGTTGGATTGATGGCTGACTGTACACGTTCTTCGCTACAAGCTTGGAGCGTGTTTCGCATCCAGTCAAACTCATCAAAATCAATGTTGTTAGCGCAACTTTCTGAAATTGCCTCATAATTCAACTCCCCACTTAAGAAAACCGTTTCATGTCAGCGGGATGAGCTCAAGCTCTAAAAAACTCAAATTGAGCGAATACAACTACTTGTGGCAAAAACGTAAGCTGTGCACTAAATATCGTTTGATTCTTTAACGCGGATTAACCACTAGCGATGCAAGATATTTTTTAAGGTGAAATAAAGTTGTTTTTGGCCGATTCTTACTGGCCGATTCTTACTGAAAGAATTGTTCAATTCATAAAAAATTAATGCTGTTTCAAAAAGTCGCGATTGGTTCAAAATCCAACTCGCATTTCGATATTGATAACAACCGAAATATTAGAGTTTACTGGCCTTTGACAATATCTTCCAGAAAGCAAAGTGCAAAAGAAACGACAAACAAACCAATAGCGGCAACTGGGGCGAATTGGAGTACCGCATAAGAAACGCCGCAAAGGGCGATAAAAAATAGCACCTTTCTTTCTCTTTTTAGGGCGCTGATTTCCTTTTTTAATTCATCAATTTGAGTGGTCAGTTGGCCTGTGTTTTGAAGTTTGTACATTGCGTGCGGTCACTAAATTCTAAAATTGTTTCCAATTCAGATACTTAATGCGTGCGCCACCAAAAATCATCGATGACGCACGCAACAGTGTCGGCGGATAGCCGTAACAGCAGTAGCAAAGCTGATACCATTTTTTGAGCTTGAAAATGAATGATGAACTCATTTTGAGCGAGGTCTGATAAATATATGAGATAAACCTAATTCATAAAATCCTGAAGTTATTAATTTGTTGGTTTTTTATCTCAGCAACCGAGATGTGCATCCTAAGAGCCTTCGTTGACAAAACAGTCTCTATGCAGAAAAAGCATAATCCGATTAGCATCAGCGCAATTGTGGTGTTCATACAAAATATGGCAATACGCTCGCTTTGGTTGATAAAGGCAAATAGTGTTGACGTATTGAATACAAATGATAGCCCCAAGAAAAACAGAGAATATTTTACAAAGTTCATTCTGCGAGCCATTATGACCAGCTCATCGTGCAAGACTTGTTTTTGCGCCGTTTTGAGTAATTTTTTATCTAGCTGAGCATGCAATTCTCGCATAAGCCCTGCTAGGCTCGTGTATCGAAAATTCAAAGCTACAATAGCTAGAGGTATCGCTGGGAACAGGACACCAACTGCGTCCAAAGAGAGCATCTGAACACCCTTTCCAATTGTTTGTTGGACGTTGTCGTTAAACTTATAAAATCAGCCATTTTAAGCGTTCTTAGGATGGCTGGCCATATAAGGCCAGCCGAGTTTAGAGAGATACATCTCGCCGTGGGAGGACATCAGGCTCCGATGTGTTTAGGAAGGGCAGGCCCTAGGAACCCGTCCTCCCTAGGACTTTACGCTTAAATCGAAAAGCTGCTGCAATATAGGGCTATAAAATCATCAGCATTGTGCAAATTTTGCACTATATGAAACGCCGGTGCAAAGGCCGTGCATATTCCAAGCTTTTCTCGGCAATGGCGTCTCGAGAGTGGGCAACGAGAACTTTGGGCAACTACTTTTCTACTAATGTTAGGTCAATACCATTATTCATTGGCACGTTTTGAAAACTCCGATAGTCAAGTTCGTCGATGCAACCAACGTTGATGCCGCAGATTTCTGGGGTAGTCCGCCTTTGATGATGGGTCATGATTCCGCAGTTTGAGCAAAAGTGATGGGTAGCAACTTTTGTGTTCCACTTGTAATGAATAAGATGTTCAGCGCCTTGCTCAATTTTGACGTTTTCAATAGGGCACGCCAGCATAACTGCGCCGCGACGCTTGCAAAGGCTGCAATCGCAGCGCCTTACTGCATCGGTGTCAATGTCACGTGGGATAGAAAATTTTACCGCTCCACAATGGCAGCTTCCGTAAAATCTGTCTTTTTCCATTCACAGTGTTTCCTTGAAACTATCCGTTATTACCCAAAAACATTGGCAAATTACGTTAAAAATGCGAGTTCAATTTTAAATGAATGATTAGAAGCCATCAACGACAGTCATCGTAGTTTGTGCATATTTGTGTCGGATAGCCTTTACAGGAGCGTACTCATCACAACTCAAAAAATTTTCAACTGCCTCTCTTGATGGAAATCTGACAACTACAAGTCGAGTTGGAGTCCAAAGTTCATTCTCAGATATAGTAGCATAGCCGCCACGAACGAGATATTCTCCCCCGTAACTCTCAACTATAGGCTTTGCAAGAATTTTGTATTCCTCGTATGCCTCTTCATCATTTATCTTGGTATCAACGATAAGATATGCAGCCATTCCTACCTCTGTTTAACTGTCCACCCTGAAAAGTCTATCACCCTCAGTGATTTGAATACGGTTTTGAGAGCGGACCTCATCAACTTCTGGTTTGATTTTTTCGAATACTGATTTTGCAGTTTTCTCGTCAGGGTAGTGAATAATGTACATGCCCGAATTTTCGCTACTCTGAACAAATTCAGCCGAAATTGCACCAAGTCTAATTACCTTTGGTGACCACACCCTCTCAAAATATGTGACGGTCATGTCGAACTGCAGCTTCGATTGCGCAGTAATTGAAACAACTCTGATGTACATTGTCTGAATCCCTTACATTCATGAGTAAGGGTGCCACAAAAAAAGACCGGCGCAAAGTCCGGCCGAGTTTAGGGAGGAAGCACAATGCTGTGCAGCACTGTGCTATCCGCCAGAAACGACAATTATGTGTCAGTTTTAGGGTTATTTGATGAGCCACTGTGTTGGCTTTTTCTCAATTTTTCAAGAAAAGTATTCATTGGTTGTGATGGACCATTTGAGAGCTTTGAAAGAAAATCAACGTTCTGGCTTCTTATGTCTGGTTGGCTCATGGTCCAATGCGCCATTTCAACTAATATTGGCAACAAACTCAATCCTCGCTCTGTGAAGCTGTATATTTTCCTTTGCGAGTGACGGCTGTCGTCACCTGTAATTAATATTCTGATGTCGCATAGCCTTCGAAGGCGATTAGCTAGTGTCGGCCGGGCAATTTTTTCATTATTATTAGCCAATATTGAGCCAAACGTTCTTCGGTCAAAGAAAGCTATGTCTCGAATTATTATCACTGACCATTGGTCGGAAAGCACCTCTGCGGCCACGGCTATCGGGCAAGTGACATTGCCTCTGGATACAATGCTTTTTTTCACATAGTCATCCATCTTTGCCTCATTCTGCTGTGTTTCATATATAACTCAAACCGTATACGATTTTTAACTGGTTTCAAATTAAAAAAAGAATTGTCATAAATTTTTAACACACACTACCTCCTAGTGAACCTGTCGCTGCAAAAAATACCAAGAGGGAGGAAGGTAATATGCTTTTTAAGCTGGCTTGGACGCATTCTCCAGAAGCAAGAGATAAAACAATAGAGCAGTTTATGAAGACTGGTGGAATGCCGCCAGAAAACATTGAACTGTTATCGCGCTACCATAATTTAGACGGAACTGGGGGTTTCGCAATTTTGGAGAGCACAGACCCTGCGGCACTGGCAGACTACGCACTGGATTGGAATGGTCTCATTGAAATTGTTATTACACCCATCATGGATGATGAAACGATAGGTGCTGTTCTTGGCAAAAAGTTCGGCTGAAACGAGAGGACGGACAGATGAGAGTTTTATACATCGGCATGTATAGCCAGGACGGCCAAAGGGGGCTGGAAAGTAGTAGCTTGGAAAAGCGTAAAGAAGCGGCGGCCGCAATCGCTAGGGCTGCTGGTGGAGAGCTGCTAGATTTGATGTATCTCCAAGGCGATTACGATATGGCAGCACTCATGGAGCTTCCCAGCATAGAGGCTGCCAGTGGGTTACTCAAAGCCGTCCGCGACTCAGGTGCTTGGGAGGATATGATGATGTTCCCTGAATTTGACCTGGATGCGGGCCTGAAAGCAATAAACGCAGTTAAGTCGAGCTACAAAACACCTGGGAAAGAGTAAAAAGCTTGGCCTAACCCCAGATTTAAACTGGAGCGATGTACTATGCCAAAACATACGAATGTGGTCAGGTTTAGGGTGAAATCCGGTAAACAGGCTGAGTTTGAGTCCCTGTTTAGCAAAGCGGATAAGTGGGATGGTCAGTTGGTTCATATTTTAGCACGAACTGGCGAACAAAGCTACGTGGGCTACGGTCTTTGGCAGAGTGAAGAGCACATGCAGAACGCAATGCCTCAGATGATTTCTCTGCTCAACAGCACCCGTCATTTGCTTGAGGAGCTGTCACCAGAGCTGGGTGTAACAGACCCAGTTTCTGGCTCTGTTGTTTTTGAAAAGCTAATCTGATTAGGATGAATGCATGGAAACTCACATAGTCACTTTTGAGATTACCAAGCCATATAATGAATGGGTGATGCATTTCGAGCAGAGCCGTCAAGGCCTCGAAGCGTCAAAGATTACAGTATTGTTTCGAGGCTCACAAAAGGTTGATGAGTCCAAAGTGTGTGTAATCTTGCAAGCTCCCGAAGGCGATGTAGAGAAATTCATGGAGGCTAACGCGCCCATGATTGCGGCGTCTGGGCATGTTCTCGAAAGCACCATCGTAAACATATACAAAAGCTAGGAGACGTAAATAGATGGCAAATTTATCGAAAAAATCATTCGCTGAGCCAGACGAGCTCAAAACACCACCAAAGACGAACGCTGCCGTCGTAAAATTAGGCAACATTACCGCGTCAAAACTTACTCTCGAGCCAGGATGGAAATGGTCGGAATGTGTGTAGCCTGCTGTTGGTGGAGACAGCTGTCAGGCAGGCCATGTTGGTGTGATTATCCAGGGCACTTTGAAGTGTGTTCATGATGATGGAAGCGAAATTGAGGTTTCTGCTGGCGATGCATATTATTTTGCTCCCGGTCATGATGGATGGGTTGTTGGAGATGAAGCCGTAATTGCATACGAAATCATGGACTCGGGCAAAGATTTTGGCCCATGGAAGACCGCAGACTAGCCGTCAACTCACGCGACATACTCCTGCTTATGTTGCAAGTTATTTTTAGAAACATGAAGGAACAATCATGAAAAACTACATGGTAACTCACACTTTAAAGTCTGATGAGGCTATGGATGCGTACTACCAAGCTCTTGAGACAATGAGCGAGGCTGACATCCGTGGCGCGATGAAAAATGACAGAGCTTCTTTCCAAATGCAGTGGAATGCTGGGAAGGCGGACAAGGTGCTTTTCTGTTGGTGGAAGGCTGAGAGCCCGGAAGCAATTGTTGAAACGCTGGGAGATATGGCTCAGTTATTTGATAATGACATTCGCGAAATGCCAAACGTGTTTGATTTTTCAGACTGAAGTAAGTGTTGACCGGCGCAAAGGCCGGCCGAGTTTAGGGAGGAAGCACAATGCTGTGCAGCACTGTGCTATCCGCCAGAAACGACAATTATGTGTCAGATTTAAGGTTATTTATTGTTTAGCAGTGGGGATTGGCTGCGGTTGGCATGTATTTAGATACGCCCCGCCGTGCATTTTTATGGGGGGCTTGCAACGACTAGGTTGCTAGCCACTGACGCACAAATTGACGCACAGAACGCGCCTGTTGACTTGCAACTAGTGACACCTAAACTGGCAGAAACGCTGATAAAACAGTGCTGAGAAGTGCCTATGCGAGGAACATAACCCCGCCCCCGGGCACCACTTTTGCTCTTAAATCACTGAAATATAGGCGTTTATCGTGCTAACAGCTCTGGTGACGCTGGGGCATTTCAAACTTTCGGAGTGTAAAATGCCTAAGGGATATGTAGTTGCAAACATTAGGGTCACTGACCAAGACAGATTTCAACAATTTTCTGGTATGGCTGGGCCAGCCATAAAAAAATATGGTGGCAAAGTTCTTGCCCGAGGGCCAAATGCTGACAGACTTGAAGGAGATGTCAGCGGCATCGTGATGATGATTGAATTTGAGAGCAAAGAAGCCGCAAACACGTTTTACTATAGCGAAGAGTATCAGGCTGCAAAAGCTGTTAGAGACGAATGCGCAGACACTGATTTCATGATTATTGAGGGTGTGGCTGATTAAACCTCACGCCTCAATTTTTCGCATCCACTTTGCCATCACTTCTAAACTATAACCTCTGCCATAACCGTGGCCCACACCCTCTGTGGTCCAACCACCTATCTGGTCAGTTATATCCGATGGACACTCTACTGCCCTAAGCCTGTCCCGTAGACTGTGTCGAATGCCGTGTATGACGTATTCATTGCCAATGATACCTTTCATCCACTTATTCAATGCAGCACTAGCTGAATTTGCATTGCACCCTTGCTCATTACAATAACGTGGGAAGGCAAATGCGCCGCCACTCTGATGCAGGCGCTTTGCCGCCCACAGCGATGCACCAACGAGCGGAACTAAACGCTCACTGCTTTTTGTTTTTAACCTCCGCCAAGAGTGCGTTCGAATAGAAACTTGAGGCAGCTCTTCATCAAGATAAATATCATTCATTGCCAAACCTGCAGCCTCTGCCAGCCGCATCCCCTTGTCACTTATAAGAGCAATTAGCCAGCGGGCTTCATCATCTTTATCTTTGCAATTCTGCTGGAGTGCCGAGAGTGCAACCGATGGAATGGGCAGCCTTTCCTTTTGGCCATTCCTCTCGGGCATATATGTTCTTGCAAAAGCATTGGCACCCTCGATACCTTGCTCTCGCATAACAAGATTTATGATAGACCTGACTGAGCCAAATATTCGCCTCACGCTGCCTAAACTGAGGCCATTTTCAAATAAGCAATCTCGGAACTTAGCCGCATCCGCAGACGAGTACGCAGTAATAGGTCTGTTGCCCAGAGCCGCAATTACATAGCGGCCATTACGTCTTGCTGTTCTTGCGAAGACTGGATTAGTAACGCCGCCCTTTAGAAGTAAATATGCATCAACCGCCTCCTTCAGTGTTGGGCTGTCGTGCTTGTTATCATCATTGCTGATAAGTAAGTGAAGAGCGGGAACATCCATCTTTTGCAAACGTAAGCCAGACCAGTAATCATCGAGCCTTTGGGAAATTGAGTCAGCAGCCCGACATGCTATTGCTGCAGATTTGGTTCTGAGGCTTAAGCAAATGCGGTCGGACCGATAATGGCTTCGAAGGTCAGCGGGAATGCGGCGAATAAAATGGTAAATGCCATCGCGATTACGCAAATGTGATGGGCGTGTTTTGTACGTCATTTTGAGCGTCACCAGAGCTGTTAGCACGATAAACGCCTATATTTCAGTGATTTAAGAGCAAAAGTGGTGCCCGGGGGCTGAGTTTGATGCCTATCCGAAGCGCCAATTTGTGACTGAATCCATCAATATCAATAGCTTAGCAAATCATCACATATGGTCAACTATCAAAACCTTACCTGCAACTTTGCCTGAACCCAGTTCCAAGGTTCGAGGTTGGAGTGCCGGGGTTACTGGAGCCGTTTCTGCCTTAGATTTGGAGATAGCATCAAACTATGCATAACCTTAACGTTTCAAACGTTTGGGAGCTTGAACGTCATGGCCGTTTTCAATCTTGGCTCAATCAATATCGATCTGGTTTACAAATTATCACATTTTCCCGCCCCGGGTGAAACTATTGCCTCGCTTAGTTTCATGCGTGCCCTCGGTGGCAAAGGGGCGAATCAGTCTATTGCCCTGGCAGCAGCGGGAATGCAGGTTTTTCATATCGGAGCTATACATTCAGGGGATTCCTGGCTGATTGCGCATATGCAAAAACGCAAGGTCAATATGACCCATGTGCAGACGTCAAGTGAACCAACTGGCCATGCCATTGTCATGGTCAATGATGAAGGTGAGAACCAGATCGTCCTGTGTCCAAGTGCCAACCGGAGTATTAATTTAGCAACCGCTCTAACCACACTGGACAGCGCGACACCAGAAGATTGGGTGTTGCTGCAAAATGAGACGAACGGCGCCCATGAATTTGTTTCTGCTGCTAAGGCACGGAAATTAAAAATCGCCTACAGTGCTGCACCGTTCGAGGCAGAAATTGCTTTGGCGTTGCTGCCTGATTGTGATCTTCTGGTGGTCAATGAAGGTGAGGCTGCCGCGCTGATGGCCGCGACCGGACAAGAGGTAGAAGCGCTTGGATTGGAACACCTTGTCATAACACATGGTGGCAAAGGGGCAGAATATATTGGTAAAGCAGGCCGTTTTTACCAAGCTGCTTTCGACGTCAGTGCCGTCGATACAACTGGGGCAGGCGACTGTTTCTTTGGTTATTTTTTGGCAGGGGTTGTCAATGAAACACCGATAGAGAAAGCTTTAATTGAGGCGAGCGCCGCCGCCGCGCTGCAGGTCTCAAAACCGGGCGTGGCAGATGCAATACCACTGCGCCAAGAGGTTCTTGCATTTATTAAAAATAAAAACGATTGTTTCTGATTGAGTCAAAAATGGCACAAAAATTAATTATTGACACAGACCCAGGCATTGACGATGCAATGGCCATTCATATGGCCTTTGCCGATCAACGCCTTAACGTCATCGGCATGACCAGCATCTTTGGCAATGTACCTACAAGCACTGCCACACGCAATGCCATCCGACTGGCCGAGATGGCCAATTATAAGACAATTGTGGCTGGCGGCGCCAAGATCCCGTTGATCCGACCAGCAGAGCCTGCTGCTGATTTTGTGCATGGTGTGGAAGGCTTTGGCACAGTGCCACCTGCCACCCCTGCGGGTACCGCTGACGCCCGCAGTGCCGCCGAATTTATCTGCGATAGCTGCGCTGCGATGCCAGGTGAAATTATCATCTGTGCTGTTGGCCCACTTACTAATTTGGCTTTGGCTTTACGTCTTGATCCAGCTATTGCCAATAATGTCAAATCCGTGGTCATTATGGGTGGGTCAGTCGCCTATCACGGCAATGTTACCACCTGTGCCGAGGCCAATATATGGAATGACCCTGATGCCGCAGACGCCGTATTTGCTGCAAATTGGGATTTAACCATGGTTGGGCTTGATGTTACAGAAAAGACCCAGTGCACACCGCATGATTTTGATCAGCTTGCCATGTCATCGCCGGAGATTGGCGGGTTTCTTCGTGACGCCACCGAGTTCTATTTTGACTTTCACGAACAAAAGACAAACATAAGGTCATGTTTTATGCATGATCCTTCGGCTATTCTGGCAATAACCGATCCGAATTTATTCAAATTCGAGACAATGCCGATGCGCGTGGTCTGCGATGGTAAAGAAATTGGACGTACCAAGCGTCATGAGGACGGTGATCGACGCAAAATCAAGGTGGCCATGGACGTAAAAAGTGAAATGGCACGACAAAAATTCTTGGCACTTGTGGCCAACGCCGATAGCATCTCATTGTCACGAAAGGTCAGCTCATAGATGAAAGTAGAGACAGTTGACTATAAAGCTCCAGATGCCCGTCCTGCCCTGCAGCGTTCTTTGCGGGACACTGGCTTTGCTGTGCTTGCCAATCATCCGATCACAAGTGATCGCATAAACAGCATTTATGACGGCTGGCGCGCTTTTTTTGCCAGTGAAGAGAAGTTTGACTTTGCCGTGCAACCACCGCGCCATGATGGTTATTTTGCTTTCCGGTCGGAAAACGCCAAGGACTCTTCGGTGAAAGACCTGAAAGAGTTTTTCCACGTCTATCCGGACTCGCCCTTACCGGAAAATCTGGCGCGCATGACAAAGGCAATCTATGCTGATTTGCAAAATCTGGGATTCGAGATTTTATCCTGGATTCAGCAGGAGACACCAGACGAGATTACCAGCCAGTTTTCGATGCCGCTGGATGACATGATGCGCGGAAGTAAGCAGAGCCTGTTGCGCATTTTACACTATCCACCAGTAGAAAATGTTGAGCAGGGCGCCACGCGCGCGGCCGCGCATGAGGACATTAACTTAATTACGCTTTTGCTGTCCGGCTCAAAACCCGGCCTTCAGGCCAAAGACGCCAATGGCAATTGGCAAGATATTTCCTGTGATTCGGGTATGATTACGATCAATAATGGGGACATGTTGGCGATGGCCAGCAATGATTATTACCCATCGACAACGCATAGGGTGGTAAATCCAGTCGTGGGCCAAAACCATTCACGCTATTCAATGCCAATGTTTCTGCACCCCCGCTCTGAGGTTTTGCTGAAGCCTGGAATCACTGCCGATAACTACCTGCAGGCGCGGTTGAAGGAAATAGGACTAAAACCGAAGACAGGATGAAAAAGGGAGTATAAGACATGAAGACAATCAAAACGTTAATTGCTGCTGGCGCACTGACGATAAGTTCAGTTGCAGTTGCCGCTGATATGAAGCCAGCCGTGATTTATGACATGGGTGGCAAATTCGACAAATCATTCAATGAAGGCGTGTGGAACGGCGTTAAAAAATTCACCACTGAAACTGGTATTGAGGTGATGGAATTTGAAGTCACCAATGAAACCCAGCGTGAGCAGGCGATGCGCCGCATGGCCGAGCGTGGCGCAACGGTTATCCTTGGTGTTGGCTTCGCTCAGGCAGACGCCATCTCAAAAGTATCTGCTGAATTCCCGGATACACAATTCTCGATCATCGACGTTTTTTGGCTGGACGCGCCAAACCTGCGCCAATATGCGTTCAAAGAACATGAAGGAAGCTACATCGTCGGCGTTGCCGCAGCAAAAGCATCACAAACCGGCAAAGTAGGTTTTGTCGGTGGCATGGATATTCCGCTGATCCGTAAATTTGCCTGCGGCTATGTCGGTGGCGTAAAGTCAGTTAATGCAGGAGCCGAAGTGTTCCAGAATATGACAGGCACAACACCATCTGCATGGAATGATCCAGCTAAAGGTGCAGAATTAACTCAGTCACAAATCGATCGGGGCGCAGATGTTGTCTATCAAGCGGCCGGTGGCACTGGAACTGGTGTGATACAGGCCGCGGCTGATTCAGGCAAGCTGGCGATTGGCGTTGACTCAAATCAAAATGGTCTGGCACCGGGAAGCGTTTTGACATCAATGCTCAAGCGTGTTGATGTTGCCGCCTATGAGACCTTCATGGACTCAAAGAACGGTAATTTCTCAGCCGGTGTCCGTGTGCTCGGCCTGGCCGAAGGCGGTGTTGACTGGGCACTTGACGAGAATAATGCCAGCCTTGTGACGGCCGATATGAAAGCGGCGGTTGATGCGGCACGTAACGACATCGTTTCCGGCAAGATCACGGTACATGACTACACCAGTGATGAGAGCTGCCCATACTAAGTTGTATTCGTATCGATTTTTTTGATGGCACAGCCAAATGAAAAGCCCAGCGGCGAAACATCACTGCCGCTGGCAATTGATTTATCAAATATCAATAAAAGATTTGGGGACGTCCACGCAAACAAGGACGTCAGCTTGCAGGTGGTGTCTGGCCACATTCACGGCATCATCGGCGAGAATGGGGCGGGCAAATCCACCCTTGTCAGCATTCTTTACGGGTTTTACACCGCCGACTCCGGTTCAATTAAAATCAATGGCGTGGCAACTCCCATCGTGAATTCAGCCGATGCGATTGCGAGAGGGATCGGCATGGTGCATCAGCATTTTATGCTGGTGCCGAACTTCACCGTTCTGGAAAATGTCATGCTTGGCCATGAAGGTGGTCTTCGTATCGACGTCGCCGCACAAAACGCGCGCCAAACTCTTGAAAAGCTGTCGGCCGATTTCGGCCTTGACGTTGATCTGGACATGATAATTGAAGATTTACCCGTTGGTTTGCAACAACGTGTTGAAATTTTAAAGGCTCTGTTCCGCGGCGCCGAAATTTTAATCCTTGATGAGCCGACCGGCGTTCTTACACCACAGGAAACAGAACGGCTTTTTGATGTTCTGCGGGCTTTGCGCGAGCAGGGTGTGACCGTGCTTCTGATCACGCACAAGCTCAAGGAAATCATGGCGATAACCGACGATGTGTCAGTCATGCGGGCTGGCCAAATGGTGGCGCATCGCAAAACATTTGAAACCTCACCGCCAGAACTTGCGGAACTTATGGTTGGTCGGAAAGTGGTTCTCAAGGTGGATCACAGCCCGGCGTCACCGGGTGGTGACGTTTTGGTGGTTGCCGATCTTTGCCTCAATTCCCCCGGGAGCGCTGGTGCGCTCAAAGACATTTCATTCACCCTTCGCGCCGGTGAGATTGTAGGCATTGCCGGCGTGTCCGGTAATGGCCAGTCAGAATTGCTTGATGTTCTGTCGGGGATCACACCGCCTTCGCGCGGTGGTTTCTATATTGATGGCCGATATATCAGCCGCAAAACACCGGCAAACCCCGCCATCTTGCGTGATCTTGGCGTCGCGCATGTGCCCGAAGATCGTCACAAACGCGGTATTGTGCTGCCCTTTTCAGCCGCCGAATCAATCATTCTTGGCTATAGCGCGGCATCGGATGAGGGTGAGGGCTGGTGGTTAAGCCCGGAGACACTAGACACGCATTGCAGACGCTTGATGCAAGATTTCGACATTCGCCCACCTAACCCAAAATTGGTAAGTGGCAATTTTTCCGGTGGAAACCAGCAGAAAATTGTTCTAGCACGCGAAATATCCGCCCAGCCGAGGCTGCTCCTTGTCGGTCAGCCAACGCGCGGCGTTGATATTGGGGCCATCGAATTTATTCACAAACAGCTAATCGCCCTGCGTTATGCCGGCTGCGCCATTCTTGTTGTGTCGGTAGAACTTGATGAGATCATGAGCCTGTCTGATCGTATTCTGGTGATGAATAACGGCCAACTGGTTGGCGGCTTGACGCGTGATGAAGCTGACGAAAGACGATTGGGGTTAATGATGGCTGGTATTGGCGCTGATGATCACAGCATTTGGGCGTCAAGATGAGTGCGCCGCATGATTTGCCACGCTGGGCCGATGTTGGCTTGATCCCACTGATCAATTTGCTGGCGGCGCTTGTCGTCTCCGGCATTGTTGTTGCCTTCATCGGTGAAAACCCCATTGAAGCAATGATGGTGATGATCAAAGGGGCTTTTGTCTACAAGGGTTCACTTGGTTACACCCTTTATTATGCCACCAATTTCATATTTACCGGCCTGGCGGTTGCCGTGGCATTCCATGCCATGTTGTTCAATATCGGCGGCGAGGGGCAGGCTTATCTGGGTGGGTTGGGCGCCGGATTGGTGTGCCTGATGTTCGATAGCGTGCTGCCAGCGATTGTGCTGTTGCCGCTGGCGATCATAGCAGCGGCCGGCCTTGGCGCTGTTTGGGGGGCTGTTCCCGGATATCTCCAGGCGAAACGCGGCAGTCACATTGTGATTACTACGATCATGTTCAATTTTCTAGGCGCCTCGATTATGGTCTGGCTTCTGGCTGGGGCCCTAAAAGCGCCGGGACAAATGTCACCTGAAACGCGTGTCTTTAGTGACAACGCGACCTTGCCCTTCATTCACGAAATCGCTAACGCCATAGGATGGGAAGTGGCCCGCTCACCATTGAACCTTTCGTTTGTAGTAGCGCTTTTGGCTTGTGTCGGGGTCTGGGTATTGATCTGGCGATCAAGACTTGGTTACGCCATACGGGCAACGGGGCACAGTGCCAAGGCCGCAGAATATGCCGGCATTTCTGTCAGCCGCGTGTTGATCATTACCATGGCCATTTCCGGCGGGCTTGCCGGAATGATGGCGATAAACGAAATCCTTGGTGTGCAGCACAGAATCGTCCTCAATTTTACCTCGGGCTATGGTTTTACCGGCATTGCCGTGGCGTTAATGGGGCGCAATCATCCGGTCGGGATCATTCTGGCTAGTCTCTTGTTTGGCGCGTTATACCAGGGTGGCGCCGAGTTGGATTTTGAATTTTCCACTATCACCCGCGAGATGGTGCTTCTGATTCAAGGTCTGATCATCCTGTTTTCTGGCGGCCTTGCCTATATGTTCAACAAGCCGCTTGCCCGACTTTTGGCAATGATTTTGAGAGGCAAACGCCAGACGGAGGCGCAACATGGTTGATCTCTGGCTACAGTTTCTGCTGACTCTTGATGCGACGTGCCGTGTTGCCACACCGTTGATCCTATGTGCTATGGCAGGCATTTTCTCCGAAAAATCTGGCGTTATCGATATTTCGCTGGAAGGCAAGATGTTGATGTCAGCATTTGCCGCTGCCACGGTGGCGTCATTGACATCGTCAGCTCTTGCCGGACTTATCGTCGCAATCGGAATTTCTGTTCTTCTGGGTCTGCTGCATGGTCTGGCCTCTGTCACTTTGCGTGGCAATCAGGTGATCAGCGGCCTGGCAATCAATATTCTGGCATCCGGACTGACGGTGACGGTTGGCATTGCCATTTTCCAGCAGGGCGGGCAAACCCCTACCCTCGAACGTGATGAGCGTTTCCGGCCAGTCGAGTTGCCGCTGGCAGAACAGATCGGTAATTTTCCGGTCGTGGGCACGATCTATAAGGAAGTGATTTCCGGACATAACATCCTTGTTTGGACGGCCTTTGCAACGGTTATTGTCACCGCAATTGTGTTGACCAAAACCCGTTTTGGCCTGCGCCTCCGGGCGGTGGGTGAAAAACCTGAAGCGCTGGACAGTGCTGGTGTATCCGTTGCCAAGACACGCTATTTTGCGCTGATCATCGCCGGCGTTCTCTGCGGTATTGCTGGGGCCTATCTATCAACCGCGCATGGCAGCGGATTTGTCCGTGAAATGACTGCAGGTAAAGGTTATATTGCGCTTGCTGCAATGATTTTTGGTAAATGGCAACCACGCGGTGCGCTTTTAGCATGTTTGCTTTTTGGCTTTTTGGAAGCAGTTGCATCACGTCTTCAAGGTGTGCAATTACCCCTCATTGGTGCAGCGCCGGTCGATTTGATCTTGGCATTACCATATCTGTTAACAGTGATCCTGCTTGCCGGTTTTGTTGGCAAGGCTATGCCACCACGTGCTATTGGCGAGCCCTACATCAAGGAGCGTTAAAGATGCGGGATGACATTTTTCTGATAAAAGCAGCGATTTCGGCACGCCAAATAGCTTATGCGCCTTATTCAAATTTCCTAGTTGGTGCGGCAATACTGGATGAAAAAGATCACATCCATCAAGGGCAAAATGTTGAAAATGCGGCTTATCCAAATGGCATCTGCGCCGAGACATCAGCGATTGCTACGATGATACAGCAAGGTGGCACCCGCATCGTAAAAATGGCAGTTTCAGGCGGAAATGGTGAACTTCTGTGTACGCCTTGCGGTGGTTGCCGGCAACGTATCCGTGAGTTTGCATCACAGGACACGCGAATATTGATTTGTGACGCAAACGGCTTAAAAGAACAATTTACACTTAGCGATTTACTTCCACACAGCTTTGGACCAGAAAATCTCGACTAGCCTGAGCAAATTCAATTTTTCATTAACTATTGCTTTTAATGGGATTACCCTCGTTGACCTATTTAAATGGCCATAACTAATCTCTGTAGTAAACAAGGCCTGAGGTTGTCATCACTACTAGGTCGTTACAGGTGCGGGACGATTTTTTAATGGCAAAATTATATTTTTCCTTCTCAACAATGAATGCAGGCAAATCGACGATTTTGTTGCAGGCATCGCACAATTATAAAGAGCGTGGCATGACAACAATGCTGCTGACCGCCGCACTAGACGAACGGTATGGAAAAGGGCGTATTGGCTCGCGCATTGGACTTGGTGCTGAGGCCATTGTTTTCCATGAAGAAACTAATATAGCCGACCTTGTTTTAAACCTGCATCAGCAGGGCAAAATTGATTGTGTATTGGTTGATGAAGCACAATTTCTTACTGACGATCAGGTCTGGCAACTCACCATAATTGTTGACGAAATGGAAATTCCTGTGATGTGCTACGGGCTGCGGACCGACTTTCAGGGCAATCTTTTTCCTGGAAGTGCCCGTCTGCTTGCCATCGCTGATAATCTACGTGAAATCCGTACGATCTGTCATTGTGGTAGTAAAGCCACGATGGTGATCCGCCAAGACGATGATGGTAGGGTCATTAAAGATGGTGCTCAGGTCGAAATTGGTGGGAATGAGAAATACATTTCCTTGTGCAGAAAACATTGGCGTAAAGCAATTGGTTAGCCATCAAGTACAAACAAGAGCCTTGCCCCTTGTATGCGCCCCCACCCCCTAACAGACATCCAAATCTGAGGCAGAAACTGCTCCAGTAACCCCCTTACATCTACCGATAGGGCCGCTGCCGTAGAGCAGCCGTGGTTCGGGGATAAATGGCTTTAGTAACCGGAACTCGAATCTTTAGCGCCGAGACGTGAAACCCGGAACACTAACCAATGGGGCCACCCTTAGGCCATAGCACCGAAGCTTGGGCCCATAAAACCTAATGGTAATTATGCAGCGCGGGCGGCTCCCGAAACCCGGACCTTGGTTCAGGCAAGGTTGCAGGTAAGGTTTTGATAGTTGACCATATGAGATGATATGCTAAGCTATTGATATTGATGGATTCAGTCACAGATTGGCGCTTCGGATAGGCATCGAACTCAGCCCCCGGGCACCACTTTCCCAGTTTCAAGGTCCGTGGACCGTGGATCAATTGACTGTTTCCAAACGATTAACGTTCTGGAACAGGGGTTTGTATGGGCATTGATTTTGATAGTGACTTAGGCAAACTTTCACGTCTCATGGCAGAGAGTATTGCAGGAACTACTCGACGAAATGAAATACTGAACGAAATGCAAATCCAAGCTGGTGATGTCATCATAGATATTGGTTGTGGTGCTGGCTACCTTCTGCCGCATCTAGCAAAAGCCGTTGGCAGCTCCGGCACTATTTATGGATTAGACCCAAGTAAAGCCCAGCTAGAACAAGCTAGTCAGCGCTGCTCAGAGTTTGCCATAATCAAGCTGATCGAACGAAGTGCAGATGACAGTGAACTTCAGAGTGATTGTTGCAACTCAGTAACATCAACGCAGGCTCTAGAATATATCCCCGATGTTGACCTAGCTTTAGACGAAATTACTCGTGTTTTGAAGCCTGGTGGTGCGTTCGTGAACGTCTCGATTTTATGGGATCACTTTAAATTTTACGGTGCTGATGAAAAGTTAAATGAAAAAGTTCATGATGCGTTTAAAGCGCATTGTAACCATCAAATGCTCCCAATGGAACTTCCCGGAAAGCTTGAGCGAAGGGGCTTCAGAAACATAAAAGATAAATCTTTAGCTTTTGTGATAACACGAAGAGACGGAAACTCACCTGCAAGATATACTGAAGCGATAATGGCAAATTTTGCCTTAACTCAAGGCATGTCTGAAGAAGAAGTTTCAGATTGGAAATCTCAACTTGAAAAAGCGGAGCAGCAAGGCCGTTTTGGCTTTTCAAGCTTCCCAGTTTTGACCAGCGCTTTTCTAAACTAAAATCGCTCCCAAATCTGGAAACATAACTTAAAATTTTGAAATCCACATATATTTAGTAGAAAGGCTATGTCCTTTGCCATATTGATGGCCAACACCTTCGGTCGTCCATCCACCAATAGCGTCAATTATGTCAGCGGGACATTCGACAGCCCGTAGCCTGTCTCTCAGACTATGCCGGAACGAGTGGATGACACAGTCGCTCGGAACACGTGGCTTGAGCCATTTGTTCAATGCGGCACTCGCTGAGTTAGCATTGCATTTGGACTCGTTGCAGTATTTCGGGAAGGCAAATTGATGGCCTTGCTTTACGACCCGCTTTGCTGCCCAGAGCGAAGTGCCAACCAGTGGAATCTGCCTCAAACTAGATCCGGTCTTTAACCGTCGCCATTGATGCACGACAAGTTTGATATGTGGTACTGCGCCATCCAAGCATATATCTGATGTCAATAACCCACAGGCTTCTGAAAGCCGCATACCAGTATCGCTAATAAGGGCAATTAACCATCTTGGCTCATCATCCATCTGCATGCACTCATGCTGAACATTAAGTAGTGTATCAGTTGGGATAGGTAAGCGTTGTATCTTGGCTTCATCGTCTGGAATGAATGTGCCGCTAAACACGTTATTAAAGGATAGGTCCTGTTCTCTAATCGCGAGATTAATAACAGCGCGCACAGAGGAGAAAATCCGCTTTACTGACGATGAAGACATACCCCGATCAAAAAGATAATCTCTAAACCGTCCAGCGTCTGAAATTTCAAGTGCCGTCAAATCATCGTGCCCCAAAAAATCTGTTAGGTAACGCATGCTTCGCTCTGAGGACTCAAAGAACAGCTTTGTCTTTCCACTGCCTTTCAGGCGTTGATAGAGCGCTAGTGCCTCTGTTATAGAAAAGCTTTTGGCACTAATAGTAGTCTTAGCGTTTGGCGCTACCCTTAGGCCAAGTTCCCGTGAATAGATCATCTCCATCCGGAGACTGTCCCAATATCGCTCGAGCCGATCAGATAGCGCTGCGGCAGATTTAGCGGCCTTTGCTTCTGATTTTGTACGCAGCGATATTTCAATCTTCCGCTTGTTAAAGCGATGCAGTAGATCGGACGGGATCGCACGCGAGAAGTAATATGTTTCGTTTAGTTTGTAAAAGTATACCGGAGACCTTACCCACACCATAGGACGTCAAACTCCTGTTCCAGAACGTTAATCGTTTGGAAACAGTCACTTGATCCACGGTCTACGGATCTTTGAACTTGGAAAATGGCGCGCTCGGGAAGAGAATTTGCCACCGCGTTGGCCTGAAACCTCAATGATTCTGCCACCTACT
>JAQCEA010000029.1 GCA_027620495.1 Pseudomonadota bacterium
ATTGTAACAGTATATTTCGACGTGTGTAATACTTAATTCTATCAATGCTCTACTGAAGGGGTGGGTTATCAAAGCGTTAAATCACACGCTATCAAGATTATTTCGAAAGAGCCGCAAAATTGCGGCTCTTTTTTTTGTTTGAACGGGGGGGGGCAGGATACACGCAACCGCCAGATCGCGGCAAATCCAGTTGCTGGTGATGGCAAGCTGTGCCATGGTTTTGCCCTTAAAAAAATTTTAAAAGAATACGGTTTTGTAACCGAGAATAGGGGGCGTCTTGGATAAAAAGCTGACCGGACGATGCCATTGCGGCGGGGTGGTGTTTCATGTGCCTGCATCGCTTGATTTTCGTGCCGCGAGACGGTGTGATTGTTCATTTTGCCGGCGCCGCGCCGCGGTTATGGTCAGCTGTCCTTTAGACTTGCTAAAAATACAGCAAGGCGATGATTTATTGACGCTGTATCAATGGAATACCCATACCGCCCGGCATTATTTCTGCAAGATATGCGGTATTTATACCTTTCATCAACGCCGCACAGACCCATCAGTTTATGGCATTAATATCGGTTGTTTTGACGATCTTGATATGACGGATTTTCAAAATGCGCCGGTGGCAGATGGTGTGTCACTCTCGCTTGTGCCTCGATGATGTCGCGGCGCGAAGCCTGCAGGCTTTTTTGCAACCCCGCAGGTTTTTTCGCAACGATGTTATTATGTTGACAATTTATCGATAAATTATCAACGTATGTATCTGGCAGTGTTTTATGGGACGCCAGTTGAGTGGAGATGCAGTGATGAATGATATGACAAACCGGGACAAATCTGGATGGCAGTTTTGGGTGGATCGTGGCGGCACCTTCACCGATCTTGTAGCCTGCCGACCAGATGGCCAGTTGGTCACGCATAAATTGCTCTCAGAAAACCCTGAAGCCTATGATGATGCGGCTTTGCAAGGCATACGCGATTTGATGGGGGTGGCATCAGACGCACCGCTGCCAGCAGACCAGATTGATGCTATTAAAATGGGGACAACTGTCGCGACCAATGCCTTGCTTGAACGCAAAGGTGACCGCACATTGCTTGTTGTGACTCGTGGTTTCCGCGATCAATTGCGCATCGCCTATCAAGCTCGGCCGCGCTTGTTTGACCAGCATATTGTGTTGCCAGAAATGCTGTATGAGCGGATTGAAGAGGTCACCGAACGTGTGGATGCCAATGACAATATCATTGTGCCGCTTGATTTGGATGATTTGGCACCGCGCTTGCGATCAGCCTATGATGATGGAATCCGCGCCATTGCTATCGTGTTAATGCATGGCTACCGGGTAACAGCGCATGAAGAAAAAATTGCGGCGCTTGCCAAAACCATTGGCTTTAGCCAGATTTCGACAAGCCATGCCACAAGCCCGATGATCAAATTTGTTGGACGCGGTGACACCACGGTGGCTGATGCTTATTTGTCACCAATTTTACGCCGCTATATTGATCGTTTGGCGACAGATCTTGATGGGTCAGCACAAACCAAATTGCAAATGATGCAGTCAAATGGCGGGTTAACCGATGCCGCACTATTTCAGGGCAAGGACGCTATTTTATCGGGGCCTGCTGGCGGCATTGTCGGGGCTGTAAAAACCGCCAATCAAGCTGGATTTGACAAGGTCATCACCTTTGATATGGGCGGGACGTCCACCGATGTTGCGCATTATGACGGGGGTTATGAACGTGTGTTTGACACAATGGTTGCTGGTGTACGCATTCATGCCCCAATGTTGTTGATCCATACAGTGGCGGCTGGTGGCGGGGCTTTATGCCGGTTTGATAATGGCCGATTTCAGGTTGGCCCAGAAAGTGCCGGGGCCAATCCTGGCCCGGCTTGTTATCGGCGAGGTGGGCCTTTGGCGGTGACCGATTGCAATTTGGTGCTTGGCAAATTACAGCCAAAATTTTTCCCGTCTGTGTTCGGGCCTAATCAGGATGAACCGCTTGATGTGGCACCCGCGAAAAAACAATTTGCGGCACTGGCCAAAGACATTGCGAAAACCAGCGGTGTTGAATTAACGGTCGAATCGATTGCCACTGGATTTTTGAAAATTGCTGTTGAAAATATGGCCAATGCCATCAAGAAAATTTCGGTGCAGCGTGGCTATGATGTTACCGACTATGCGCTGCAATGTTTTGGTGGTGCGGGTGGCCAGCATGCGTGCTTGATTGCAGATGTTTTGGGCATGACAACGGTTTTGATCCATCCTTTTGCTGGGGTGTTATCTGCCTATGGTATGGGGCTTGCAGATGTCACGGCGCTCCGTGAAAAATCAATCGAATTGGCACTTGACGACGCCGTTCTTGACAGGCTGCAGACCGAGCTTGACCGGCTAGCCGCCGATACCAAGGCTGAGTTGCGCCAACAAGACATCGCCGCTGACCGGATCGAGACGCATCTTTTTGTGCATCTGCGTTATGAAGGGTCTGATACCGCTTTGCCAGTGCCTTTTGGCGCGCTGGCCGATATGCAATCTGCCTATGATGAGGCGTACCAGTCCAGATTTGGGTTTTTAATGCCCGGCAAGGGGCTAGTCGCCGCCTTGGTATCAGTTGAATCGATTGGTCATACATTCCAACTGGGAAGCAAGCAGATTTCTGCCGCATCTGTCGTCCCACAAGCCGATGATGTGATCACGGCCTATATGGCTGAAAATTTCGTTGAAACACCGGTTTATCAGCGGGACAAAATCATGGCAGGCCAACGTGTGTCTGGACCGGCCTTGATTATCGAAGCCACCGGCACCAATGTGATCGAACCGGGCTGGGAAGCTGAAATGACACCCATCGGTAACTTGGTGGTACGGCGGGTGGTGGCGTTGCAACGCCAAGACGCGATTGGCACCGATTGTGATCCGGTGATGCTGGAAGTGTTTAACAATCTGTTTATGTCGATTGCCGAACAGATGGGCTATACCTTGCAAAACACCGCCTTGTCGGTGAATGTGAAGGAACGTCTTGATTTTTCTTGCGCAATTTTTGATGCCGCTGGTGCGCTGATTGCGAATGCCCCGCATATGCCTGTCCATCTTGGATCCATGGGCGAGTCAGTGCGGGCGGTGTTGCGTGACAATGCCGGAAATATTGCCCACGGCGATGCCTATGTGCTGAATAACCCGTATAATGGGGGAACGCATCTGCCCGATATCACGGTTGTGACGCCGGTATTTGAAACTGCCGATAGTGACAAGATATTGTTTTTTGTGGCGTCGCGTGGTCATCATCCTGATGTTGGCGGGCGCACCCCGGGATCGGCCCCGCCAGATTCTGCACATATTGTCGAAGAGGGCGTTTTAATTAATAATTTCAAACTTGTCGACCGTGGCACTTACCGCGAAGCTGACATGCGCGCGGTATTGACTGGGGCCAAATATCCAGCGCGTAACCCAGAACAAAATATCGCCGATTTGCGGGCGCAACTGGCGGCGAATGAAAAAGGCGTTCGTGAACTCCACAAAATGGTTGGTCAATATGGGTTGGATACGGTGATCGCCTATATGGGACATGTGCAAGATAACGCAGAAGAGTCAGTGCGTCGGGTGATTGATCGGCTGAAAACCGGCAGCTTTACCTATCCAATGGATAATGGCCAACAGGTGCAAGTGGCGATCTCTATCAATAAAAATGACCGGTCTGCCGTTGTTGATTTTACCGGCACAAGCCCGCAAAGCCCGAATAATTACAATGCGCCTGCGGCTGTATGCAGGGCAGCAGTTTTGTATGTTTTCAGAACGTTGGTGGCTGAAGATATACCAATGAATGAAGGTTGTCTCAAACCGGTTCAAATTATTCTGCCTGAAGATTGTATGTTAAACGCGCAATATCCGGCGGCGGTGATTGCCGGGAATGTTGAAACATCACAAATTGTGACAGATACGCTTTATGGGGCTTTGGGTGTGATGGCGGCCGCACAAGGCACGATGAATAATTTCTTTTATGGCAACGCGACCTATCAATATTACGAAACGCTGTGCGGGGGGTCCGGGGCTGGCCCTGACTTTGACGGGACTGATGCGGTGCATACGCATATGACCAATAGCCGTCTGACCGACCCAGAAGTGCTGGAATGGCGCTATCCGGTGTTGCTAGAGAGTTTTGAAATCCGTCAAGGGTCTGGTGGTGTCGGGGCGCATAGCGGGGGCAATGGGGTGCGGCGGCGGCTTCGTTTCCTCGAAGATATGGAGGCCATCATCCTAGCCAATCATCGAATCATCCCGCCTTATGGCATGGATGGCGGCGGTGCTGGTGCGGTAGGCCGCAATTGGGTCGAACGGACAGATGGTACGATTGACGAATTTGGGGCCACTGGATTGCGCAAAATGGCACCGGGTGATGTGTTTGTGATTGAAACCCCGGGCGGGGGCGGGTTTGGCAAAGCCAGCCAAAAGGCCGCGGAATAGATAAATGACCGATCAAGAACCAAACCATCTGCCAAAAGGTCCGGACCAGCCGCATAAACGGATTGTGTCTTCGTCGCATCTTGTCTCGGAAAAGGCCGTTGAACTGAGCGAAGTTGAATATGGATTGATCGTGGCATCCAATGCCTTTGGCATGTGGATCGTCAAAGCGATGTCGGCGGCGTTAGTGGAATTGGGGCTGAATGCCGACCTTGGCGTGCTGGATGTATTATGTTTGCATTCGGTCAATCACCGTGGACGCGCGAAAAAACTAGCTGATATCTGTTTCAAGCTGAATGTTGAAGATAGCCATACGGTCAATTACGCGCTGAAAAAGCTGGTTAAATATGGGTTGGTGCAATCAGAAAAACAGGGAAAAGAGGTGTTTTATGGCACCACCCAGCGTGGTCAGGCGTTATGTATGGCGTATCGAGATGTACGCGAGTCTTGTCTGGTTGATGAATATGCTGCCTTTGATGGCGGCGTTGGCAAACCCAATGCGGCCAGCTTGAGCGAGGTTGCGCGCCAGCTTAGGTTATTATCTGGGCTTTATGATCAAGCCGCCCGCAGTGCCACTAGTTTTTAAGCTATATGTTTTGAAAATATTGGCTAGGTGTCTGGCTGAGACCTTGCCAGAGAAAGGCCAAGCCGTTACATCTTGACGGTCAATGACTGCCGCATACATGTATTTGGTTTCCAATAGCTAAGTGATTACGCCATGTCCCAAAATATGTCTCCTTTGAAAATTGCAATTGCCGGCCTTGGTGTTGTTGGTGGCGAGGTCGCGCGTCAGCTTATGCACAGACAAGAACAATTGGCGCTGGCAAGTGGCCGGGCCTTGCAACTGGTGGCGGTAAGCGCGCGTTCGGCTAGTGCCGATCGTGGGTTTTCGATGGATCAGATTGACTGGCACGACAATGCTATTGATTTGGCAGGCCGCGATGATGTTGATGTGATCATTGAAATGATTGGTGGCAGCGAAGGAGTCGCGGTTGAGCTGACGCGGACAGCGTTGAAAAACGGTAAACATGTCATCACCGCCAATAAGGCGATGATTGCCCATCATGGGGCTGAACTTGCCAGCCTTGCCGAGGACCACAACTGTTATTTGCTTTTTGAATCGGCTGTTGCTGGTGGTATCCCGGCGGTGAAAACCCTGCGTGAGGGACTGGCCGGTAATGATATGAGCCGGATTGCAGGCATTTTAAACGGAACATGCAACTATATTCTGACAACGATGGAACAAACCGGCGAGGATTTTGCCGATGTGCTGGCAGACGCACAGCGTCTTGGCTATGCCGAAGCGGAGCCAAGTTTTGATGTGGATGGGATAGATGCGGCGCATAAGCTGACGATTTTGGCGGCCATTGCGTTTGGTCAAAAACCAGATTTTGCCGCGGCATCCATTCAAGGGATTCGCGATGTATCGGCGGTGGATTTTGCCTTTGCCAATCAATTGGGATTCCGCATCAAACTTGTCGGGGTGGCCGCGCCCGGTCAGGTGCCGCGCATGCAAACCTGCCTATTGCCGCTCAGCAGCCAGCTTGCTAAGGTGAATGGCGTGCTAAATGCGGTTGAATTTTATGGTGAACCGATCGGCAGTGTTATTGCGATTGGTCCTGGTGCTGGCGGCGGGGCGACATCTTCGGCGGTGCTATCCGACATTATCGATATTGCCCATGATCGTGGCGGTATGCCGTTTGGACGCCCGGTTGCCCAGCTTGTCGATAGCGCCGATCAGGTTGGTGCGGCACCCGCTGATATGCCATTTTATGTGCGCTTAATGGTTGTCGATGAACCAGGTGTGTTGGCAAGCGTTACCGGCATTTTGCAAAGACATGAAATATCGGTTGAGTCATTGATCCAACAGGGGCGCGCCCCGGGAGATGTCGTGGCGCTGGTGATGACAACACATGAAACAGCTGAAAGCACGCTGACCGAGGCGCTTGATGAAATGGCCAGCCTGCCAAGCGTGAAAGCCAAACCAGTGGCCATGCCGATTTTTTCAGCTGAACAGGAGTGATGATGGCGGGTGACGCCATACTAGGCATCGTAAAATCTGCAAATGGTGCCAGGTGGGTGCCAGCAAAAAGTGCATTATCCGTCGCCGAGATTGACCGCCACGCCGCGGCACTTATTGAAACCATTGATGATCTGCCTCTGCCAATTGCCCGAATAATGGCGGCGCGTGGGCTGAACGCAGATATGATAGACGCCTATATTGAACCGCGTCTTCGTGATTTATTGCCTAACCCATCACATTTTCAGGATCTCGATAAGGCCGCCAACCGGCTTGCAGATTGTGTGGAAGATGGCGCACCGATCGGTATTTTTGGCGATTATGATGTCGATGGAGCCGCCGCCGCGGCCTTGCTGGTGGTGGTGATGCGTCAGCTAGGCATTGTTTGTGATGTGCATATACCGAACCGTTTCAGCGAGGGATATGGGCCAAATGCGGACGCGCTTTTGTCGTTACGGGCAAAAGGCGCCGCATTACTTGTTACGGTTGATTGCGGCATCACCGCACACGCACCGTTGGCCGCGGTGGCAGAAACCGGCATGGATGTCATTGTGATTGACCACCACATAGCCGGGCCGGAATTGCCAAAAGCGCATTCTGTTGTCAATCCAAACCGGCTCGATGAGGATGGCAACTATGGGTATTTATGTGCAACCAGCGTGGTATTTATCGTTATTGCTGGCATGTTGCGCAGCTTGCGCCAGCGAGGATATTTCAACGCAACGCGCACCGCGCCGGATCTTCTCAACCATCTCGATTTAGTGGCGCTGGCGACAATTTGTGATGTTGTACCGCTTATTGGGTTAAACCGGGCCTTTGTCCGACAAGGGCTAAAAGTAATGGCACAGCGTCATCATCCCGGGCTTGCCAAACTCGCTGATATTGCTGGGGTCATTGATGCGCCAAATGCGTATGCGCTGGGATTTTTGCTTGGCCCCCGCATTAACGCCGCCGGGCGGCTTGGCGCGTCTGACCTGGGGGTTCAATTATTATCTGCCAATGACCCTGAAACAGCGGTCGGTCTGGCCTTGCGGCTTGATGATATGAACAAGGAGCGCCGCCGTATCGAAGAGGCGGTAAGGGCGGTGGCGCTGGACCGGGCGGCGCAAAGCCAACATCACGTTATCATTCTGGCTGATGATGACTGGCATGAGGGAATTATTGGGATTGTTGCTGGGCGGGTGCGTGAACGGTTTGGCAAGCCAGCTATGATCATTGCCATGGGGCCGGATGGCATTGGCAAAGGATCAGCGCGCAGCATTGCCGGGTTTCGGCTTGGCAACGCAGTGATTGCGGCGCATCAGGCGGGTATTATCGAGGGTGGCGGCGGGCATGATATGGCGGCTGGCTTTAGCATACGCGCCTGCCAGATTGCCGAATTTCAAACCTTTATGGATGAACGGTTCTTGGCCGAATTTAATGGGGTTGTGCCGCAAATTTCACATACCGCCAGCGCGGTATTAAGTGTGGCCGGATGCCAACCGGTGATTGCAGACTGGCTTGATAAAATGGGGCCATTTGGCAGTGGCAATGCCGAACCAAGATTTGTTTTGCCTGATTGCCGGGTGAAATCGGCGCGGCGCGTTGGCGGGGACGGGGTGCATCTTTCCTGCCGACTTGATGATGGCAGCGGTATGATCAATGCCATTGCCTTTCAAGCTGGCGGCACGGCCCTTGGCAAAACCCTCGAAGCCGCGGTTGATGGACGTTATCTGCATGTTCTTGGCCGTTTAAGGCGTGACCGGTTTCGCGGCGGAAACGCCATGCAAATTGAAATTGATGATGTGGCAGAACCAAAGCTGGCGGCTGGCTATTCTACATAATGCGTTATTATGCGTTAAAATCCGCTTTTCATGCGAAAAGCCGCTTGATTTGAAGATCGGTTTTGACTAAGACAAGCCTCACTGGCTTTGCAACAGATGTCCCGTTCGTCTAGAGGCCTAGGACACCGCCCTTTCACGGCGGCAACAGGGGTTCGAATCCCCTACGGGATGCCAAAGCTGTTTTTCCTTTATCACTGCAACTTTGCCGTTGGATTTATGTGGTCTGCGTTGCGATCTGCGTGCGTAACCGGCTGATGGCTTGATATGCACATAAAGACAATTGGATGTTGCGATCATCTGCGGTTTATTTGCCATGTTTCATCATGCTAGGCTGTCCATCTGTACAAAAAAAAGCAATGACGATGACCAAAATAAATCATGACAGATAATTATTCACTACAAGCCGCAAACCTAGCTTCAGGCAATGCTGATGATAGAGATAATCAAGCCATCTTATCGCCGCAATGCCCAGCTTGTGGGCGTCCTGAACAGATCGTCTGGGTGCATGGCCATGGTCAATGTGCTCATTGTCATACAAATGTTATGCCGTGTTGTGATGGGGTTGTGTGTGAAGATTTGTCTTAGCGTTTTTTGGTCGTGGCCAAGGAGCGACAATTTGATGGGGCGCAAATATCCGCTTTCTACTTGTACGAAAATAAGAACGCGCTATAACCATGTCAGGAAATTTGGTGCAGACAATATGTATCAGCACCGCATAAATAGGGGATAAATCATGAATGCAAATATCGGTGTTTTGCTCGTTATCGGGTTTCCAGCCGCACTGCTTGCTGTTTTGTGGATTTTTGACAAGGTTTCGGTACGCCCTGAATAGCCCGCCGCTTGTGCCGCGGTGACATGATCACTCAGCCGACAGTGCCTTTAATGTTGCATGGCATGCCAGTAACACGCATTTATGGCGGTTTCTAATGGATTGCACTGGGGTGAAATGCTCCATCTGCGGCGTAGGCGCTTTCGCACCATGGCCTGTAAGCCAGTCTGAAAACGCTTCAGTTAATTGACGTATCGTCTGGTCAGTTTGGCCGGTGAAACATTCTATGGCGAGGCCAGCTCCAGCCTCGCAAAGTGCACAGCCGCGCACTGCCACTCCCATTTTTTTCACGTTTTGCGAACTTACCTCTAGGCTGATCTCAACACGATCGCCACATGTTGGGTTATCAAGCGTGGCTGTATGTGTTGGCCGGTCAAGCGGCTTGCTGGCTCTGGACTTTTGCGCGTAATCAAGAATTTGCTTTTGATAGAGCGCGTCCACGATCTGTCGTCCTGTTGTCGGGCCAGTGCTAGCCAGCGCTGGAAATCAGCAAAAATACGGCGAGGGCGGCGACAAGATAGGCAAGGATCAGCAACCAGTGCGTTTTTTCATACACATTTTCTTCTGGAACATGAGCTGGGCGTGGTTTTTGTGCTGCAGTTGCCATTTTCTAATTTTCCCCTGTTTTTAAAAACGCTAGGCGCAGAATTTCTGACCATTGTGTACCTTGCTACCATGGCTTTGACAAGATCAATGCGTTGGTTTGGTGCGACCTTTGGTAGCATTATGCTGGATTTTCCGTTTTTTTGTTTCGAGGGCATTGAAGCCAGAAAAATTTCACTTTACAGTTTTTACTGTTTTTGGGGGAGGCAAAGTTCAGAACCATGCGTGTGGGACTGCTTTTCATCGTGTTAATGGCCGCATGGCTGTTGATGTCAGGACATTATAATGGCTTGCTCATCTCTTTAGGTGTCATCAGCGTTGGCTTTTGTGTGTGGTTGAGCCATGCCATCAACGCCACCGATGAAGAAGGCTTGCCGACGCATATTTTTGCGCGCTTGCCGGCCTATCTATTGTGGTTGTTTGGCGAGATTATCAAATCCAATTATGCTACCGCTAAATTCATCCTCAATGGCCGTAGCGACCCTGAAATATTCAGCGTAACAGCCACACAAAACAGCGCCGCCGGGATCGCCACCTATGCCAATTCAATCACCCTGACGCCCGGTACTGTGACGTTGGATATTGATGAAGAAGCGGCAAAGGACCAATTATTGGTGCATGCGCTTCATGCTGATTTTGGTGAAGATGTGCGCGGTAATGATATGGACCGCCGGGTGACCGCGCTAGAGGCACCCACTACGCGTCACAGCAAAGGTGGCGCATCATGATGATGCTGGTCGCGATAACCGCATGCGCCGTCTGTTTGGTTATGGCCTTGGTGCGGACAATGCTTGGCCCGACGGCCTTTGACCGCGTTTTGGCGGTGAATGCGATTGGTACCTTGATCATTCTTGGCATTGCGCTTCATGGCTTTATTATGGAACGCCCAGAATTTGTCGATATCGCGCTGTTATATGCCATTTTAAACTTTATTGGGACGTTTGCGGTGCTAAAGTTATTTAGTACCGGGTCTTTGGGTGATGCCCCGCCATCAAGGAAGAAATGATGGACGGGCAATTGCTGGTTACGATGTTTTCTGGATTTTTTATTGCCTGCGGCGTTGTCGCTCTATTGATTGGCAGCCTTGGTTTATTGCGCCTACCTGATGTCTATTGCCGTATTCATGCTGTTGGCATGATCGACACCGCCGGTGCCAGTTTTATAATTCTTGGCATGATCATCCATGAAGGCTTTACGTTGGTGACAGTAAAGCTGGTCTTGATCGGGGTATTTATGTTTTTCACCAGCCCGATTGCGACCCATGCGGTGGCACAAGTTGCCTATAAATCAGGCGTGGTTCCGGTTGGCCGCAATTTGACTCGGGCGGCCTCTACAAAAAATACGAAAACCAGCGCGGCCAAACCAAAACGCGCCACAAAACCTGCTGGTAAAACGAAAACAAAAAGCCGGGGCGCGTCATGACCAGTATCATGATCGACATGTTTCTGCTTGGTTTGCTGGTGTTTATCGCGGTGATGATTCTGCGCACCGGTAAATTATTTGCCGTGATTGTGATGTCTGGCGGGTATTCGCTGACCTCGGCGGCGATTTTTGTCAATCTTGATGCTGTTGATGTTGCCTTTACCGAGGCGGCTGTTGGTGCCGGTATTTCAACCGTGCTGTTTTTGGCGGCGATGTCATTTCTGCCAGCTGAAGAAAAAGCTGCCAGCAAAAGTGACTCAACATTTAGCCGCACGCTTATTGCCAGCATCGTTTGCGTGGTTGCCGGGGGCTTGTTGGTTTTTGCCGCGCTTGATCTGCCTGCCTTTGGCGATCCGAATGCGCCCGCCCATATGCATGTGGCACCGCGTTATTTAGAAGAGAGCGGAACGCTTCTTCATATTCCCAATGTGGTGACGACGGTTTTGGCGAGCTATCGCGGGTTTGACACGCTTGGCGAGACAATTGTTGTCTTTACAGCGGGATTGGGTGTGTTGATGTTGCTGGCCGGGGCAACCCGCACCAGACGGCCAGATGCGGCCCAATCAACGGCTCAATCTACGGCGACATCAACGGCGCGTGGCAAGGCCAAGAAAGGGGCGGCAAAATGAAAAACAATCCAGTATTTCGCGTTGCCGCCAAAATCTTGTTCGCGCCAATCATATTATTTGGTCTCTATGTCCAATTCCACGGCGATTTTGGACCAGGTGGTGGATTTCAGGCAGGGGTGATTATCGCGGCGGCGTTTATTTTGCATGGATTGGTATTCGGCCTAGACCAAGGACGCCGCCTTGTTTCAGCGCGGGTCAATTTGTGGGTGATGGCCATTGGCGTGTTGATTTACGGCGGGGTTGGTGTTGTCAGCCTGTTTCAAGGGGGATTGTTCCTCGATTACAACGCCCTAACCGGGTCGGTCGTATCGGGCCAGCATATTGGCATTATCCTTGTCGAGCTTGGTGTTGGCGTGACGGTGACAAGCGTTATGCTGGCGTTGTTTCATGCATTTGCCGGATTTGTTGAGGACCATTCATAATGCTGATGCAACTTGCCGCAATCTGGAATTATTTGATTGTCATCTTGCTGATGATGGTGGGGCTGTTTCTTGTCATTTCACGCGCAAATCTGGTGAAAAAGCTCGTTGGGCTGTCAATTTTTCAGACATCTGTATTTTTGTTTTATATCACGCTTGGCCGGGTATCAGGCGGTACGGCACCGATCCTAACTGATGCGCCTGATACGCTATATTCAAACCCATTGCCGCATGTGTTGATATTGACAGCGATTGTCGTTGGTGTGGCAACGACCGCGCTTGGACTGGCGTTAATTTTGCGCATAAGAGAATCTTTTGGGTCTATTGAAGAAGACGAAATTTTAGCCGCAAAGAATGAATCAGCCGCGGCAGATATGGCACAAGCCAAGCCGGGAGCAGAGGCATGAATGATGGCGGGCTAATCGCGATTTTCTTGCAAAACCTGCCTGTATTGGTGGTTGTGATTCCGTTATTACTTGCACCTGTTGTGGCCATTATAACGGCACCGCGCTTGGCCTGGGCGATTAGCGTGGCCGGGGTTGGCGGTGCCTTTCTGGCGGCAATTTTATTGCAATCAATCACCGAATCAATTGGCCGGGTAACCTATCACCTTGGCAATTGGGAGCCGCCATGGGGCATCGAATTTGTAGTTGATTCGGCCACCAGCCTGACGCTGGTGATCATGACCGGACTGGCGTTTTTCGCCACCTTATATGCGCGTGCCTCGCTGATGTCGGAAATCAAGCATACAGATTTGGGTAAATGCTATGCGGCATGGTTGCTGGCATCTGGGGGGCTGTTTGGTTTGGTTGCGACTGGCGATGCCTTTAACCTGTTTGTATTTCTTGAAATTTCGGCATTGTCATCTGTCATTCTTATCAGCATGGGGGCAGGGGCTGATCGCCGGGCCTTGTCTGCTGGCTTTAACTATTTGGTAATTGGCGCGGTTGGTGCGACTTTTTACGTCATTGGTGTTGGGTTTGTGTATGCCATAACCGGCACATTAAATATCGCAGATCTGGCGGCACGCATTGCTGATATTGGTGGCGGTGCGGCGCTATATGCCGGGTTTGGCTTTATGATTGCCGGTATCATGGTCAAGGCAGCCGTATTTCCGGTGCATATCTGGTTGCCTGCGGCCTATGGCTATGCGCCATCTGCGGTATCGTCTTTGCTGGCGGCAATTGCCACCAAGGCGGCGCTTTATGTGTTGGCGCGTTTGCTTTTTACCCTGTTCGCCGGGGTGCCAGACATTACCGAATTGGCGGTAACTTATGTGATTGTCCCATTGTCACTTGCCGGCATTTTTGTTGGTACGGTGATGGCAATTTATGAAAAAGACATCAAATTATTGCTGGCACATTCCTCGGTTGCGCAAATTGGCTATATCGCGCTTGGCTTTGGATTGGCGAGTTCGGCAAGCGTCGCGGCAAGTTTTGTTCATATTGGCAATCACGCGCTGATCAAAGGCGGGTTGTTTATGGCTGTTGGCGGTTTTGTTGCCGCGCTTGGTAGCCGCGCGAATCTTGCCAGTTTTGTTGGCATTGGTCGGCGTATGCCAATCACCGCAACAGCGTTTACCGTGTGTGGACTGAGCCTTGCTGGCTTACCACTTACCGCTGGTTTTATCTCAAAACTCTATCTGGTGCGGGCGATTTTGGCCGAAGGTGCCTATGTGATTACTGCTCTGGTGTTGCTTAGCAGTGCGTTGTCGCTGATTTATTTGTGGAAAATCATAGAGGTCATGTGGATGCAACCCGCCCCGGCAAAGGCACCAAATCTAGCCGAAAACCCGGCAATTTATGTCCCCTTATGGATCGTTGCATTGGCAAATATCTGGTTTGGGGTTGATGCCAGCTGGTTGGTGGCCGCGTCACGCGCGGCGGCGGCGGCGCTTCTAGGAGGTGGCCTATGATGACACCGCAAACAGCACTTCTTTTCGGGATTTTGGCGCCATTGGTGGTGGCCTGCCTGACGCCGTTTTTGGCAAATCGGCCGGTTTGGAGTGATGCGGCCGGGCCAATTGGGGGTGTGTTGACCTTTATTGCGGCATTGCATGTGGCACTGGCAGTCCAAGCAGGTGAAACACCGCGCCTTTTTGTTGCACAAATTGCTGATGGGTTGGCGATTGATTTTGCTGTAACGCCGCTGGGTGCTATTTTCGGTTTGGTGGCATCTGGTTTGTGGATTTTCGCTGGGCTGTATTCTGTCGGCTATATGCGGGGGGCCAAAGAAAAACACCAAACCCGATTTGCCGCCTTTTATGCGGTGGCTGTGCATGCTGCGATGGCCATTGCGTGGTCTGGTAATCTGTTGGTTTTGTTCATTTTTTATGAAATCCTCACATTCTCGACCTATCCGCTGGTCACCCATAAGGAAAGCCAGGCGGCGCGGGACGCTGGCCGGCTGTATATGAGCATCCTTGTCGGCACATCGATTGTTTTGTTGTTGCCCGCTGTTATCTGGGTTTGGATGGTAACGGGTAATTTAGAATTTCGCAGCGGCGGTATTTTAGCAGATGCGCTTGATCCAAAGATGGCGCCGGTGTTGCTGGCGTTGTTTGCCTTTGGCGTTGGTAAAGCCGCGCTGATGCCCATTCATCGCTGGCTGCCGGCGGCTATGGTGGCACCAACACCAGTGTCGGCACTGCTTCACGCTGTCGCCGTTGTGAAAGCCGGGGTATTCACCATTTTGACAGTTGTTGTCTATGTATTTGGTATTGATTTTCTGTCGGCGAGTGGTGCCACAACATGGCTTGTGTGGTTGGCCTCATTCACCATTTTGTCGTCTAGTTTTGTTGCGATTACCAAGGATGATATAAAAGCGCGACTTGCCTATTCAACGATCAGTCAATTGTCTTATATCGTTTTGGGGGCGGCGATCGCCTCTAGCGTTGCTTTACAGGGCGCGGCGCTGCATATTGTGATGCACGCTGCAGGCAAAATCACCTTGTTCTTTTGTGCCGGTGCCATTTATGTACAGGCCCATTTAACAAAAATTTCTGAACTAGATGGGCAGGGGCGTGAAATGCCATGGGTATTTGCCGCCTTTTTCATCGGAGCCTTGTCAATTATTGGCATTCCGCCAGCTGGCGGAAGCTGGTCAAAATTTATGCTTATGGTCGGGGCTGTTGACTCGCAACTTTATTTTGTGCTGGCCGTTTTGGGTCTGTCATCACTTCTTAATATTTACTATTTGTTAGAGCCGTTATCGCGTGGGTTTTTCCGGCCCAAAGTAAAAGATGTGACCATTGAGTCACATCCGTTAGTGGTTATTCCGCCAGTTATAACCGCGTTGTTATCGCTGGCATTGTTTTTCTATGTCGATCTATTTGCTGATCTGGCTTCATTAATGGTAGCGCCATGACCGATAGACCCTCCAAAACAACCGCAGATATGCAAAAAATGGGCAAATATTTCACCAGATTTTTGCTGGGTATTGCGATCATTCTGGCCGTTCTTGAATTGTTTTTGCATCGCCATGGTGTCGCCCCCATCGAAGATAGCTTTATGTTTCCGGCAATCTTTGGATTTTTGGCATTTATGTTTATTGTTCAGGTTGGCAAATGGCTTCGGCTGATGATTATGCGCCCAGAAGATTATTACGAAGGGGGCGCATCAGATGACTAGTTTACCGCCCGGACTTTTGATGATCATTGCGGCGGCGTTGCTGCCGTTCGTGCCACATATGGCGCGCCAGATAGTTATGCTAGGTGCCATTGCGCTTTCAGCTTATGGGCTGGTATTGGGGGCTGGTACGCATCTTGTTTGGGACGTGCTTGGCTTTCAATTGGTGCTGTATCGCGCAGACTCGCTCAGCTTTCCATTCGCTGTCATATTCCACATCGCCGCCGCATTAAATGTCATTTATAGCTGGCATGACAAACATTGGTCGCAACATTGCGCGGCCTTGTCCTATGCGGGGGCGGCAATCGCGGCGCTTCATGCTGGTGATCTCATCACTTTATTTATTTGGTGGGAGGCAACAGCGGTCACATCGGTGTTCTTGATTTTGGCGGCTGGCACGGCAACCGCGCGCCGGGCGGCCATGCGCTATTTGATCTTTCAGGTGTTAAGCGGTGTGTTATTGCTGGCCGGGGCGGCCATATATGCGGCGAACACCGGATCTATCGCTTTTACGTCGATGACGCTTGGTGATACCGCTTCATGGTTGATCTTTATTGCCTTTGGTATCAAGGCGGCCTTTCCATTGCTTAATGGCTGGTTACAGGATGCGTATCCAGAAGCCACCGTCACGGGGACGGTCGCGTTATCTGCCTTTACCACTAAATTGGCCATCTATGCGCTGGCACGCGGATTTGCCGGGACTGAATATTTGATTTGGATTGGCGCTGCCATGACGGCCTTGCCCGTATTTTTCGCGGTAATTGAAAATGATTTGCGGCGGGTGCTGGCTTTTAGCTTGAACAACCAGCTTGGCTTCATGGTGGTGGCTGTCGGTATTGGCAGTGAATTGGCGTTAAATGGGGCGGTGGCGCATGCCTTTGTCCATATCATATATAAAGCCTTGTTGTTTATGAGCATGGGGGCCGTGCTTCATCAAGTTGGCACGATTAAGGCGTCAGAGCTTGGCGGTTTATATAAAACCATGCCATTCACCATGGTCTGTTGTGTGATTGGCGCGATGTCAATTTCCGCATTCCCGTTATTCAGCGGTTTTGTGGCAAAATCACTGACCATGACAGCGTTGGGTGACACCGGGATTATGTGGGCATATTTTGTGTTGCTGTTTGCTTCAGCTGGTGTGCTTGAACATTCCGGTATCAAAATCCCGTATTTTGCCTTTTTTGCGCATGATCGCGGCTTTAAAACCACCGAAGCGCCACTGAATATGCGGGTGGCTATGGGCATCGCAGCGTTTTTATGCGTTGCGATTGGGGTGTTTCCTGCACCGCTTTATAATATTTTGCCCTATGCCGTTGACTATCATCCGTATGATGCCAGCCATGTGACTGGTCAGATGCAGCTATTGATCTTTGCAATGCTTGCCTTTGTTGTACTCATCCGCATGCGGTTATATCCGCCTGAAATTCCATCTGTCGTGTTGAACTCAGATTGGTTTTACCGGCGGCTGGCACCGCAAATCGGCCGCCCAGTATTACGCGGGGTGATTATGGTTTGGGGATCTTTCTTGTGCCAGATGCGCGGCTTTGTCGAAGCATTTTGGTTTGTGATAGACAAGCTGGTTCGCAGCCCAGCAGCAGGGCCAACAATCACCGGGCCAGCGGCATTGGTCCAGCTTATATTGCTGTTGGCGGTGCTGTCGATCGTTTATGTGGCGTCAATCGGCTAGGTGGGGCTGGCCGTTTGGGCCACGATCTTGGGGCCGCGGTCTCTGGCTTTGTTTCACCATTATTGGCTGGTTGTTCAGCGGTATTACGGCATTTGCTGGTGATGGCGCTGACCAGCCGATTGCGGCACCAGACTTTGCCGTTATTGAGATTGCATTACGGCCGGGAAAACACCGCCCCCCTTTATCCTTTACGGTTAAGCTAGCAGAAACCGAAGCGCAACAGCGGCACGGTCTTATGTTCACGCCTTATTTGCCAGAACGGCATGGTATGTTGTTTGTATTCGACACAGATGCCCCGCGCCAGTTTTGGATGAAAAATACGCAAATACCGCTCGATATGTTGTTTTTTACCTCGGATGGACGCTTGGTAAATATTGTACATTCTGCAACACCATTTAGCTTAACCGCGCGTAATTCTGCCAGTCCTGCACGTTATGTATTAGAATTAAATGGCGGGGTTGCAGCCGAAATTGGTGTTCAAGCTGATGCGCAATTGGTGCTGCCGCTGGCTGGTCAATAAGGCAATGCGCTGATCAGTAAAAAAATGAAATAAAACTGACTTTGCGAGCGAAGAAGGCTTGAAAAATAGCTGGAGTGGGGATAAGAAAGCAACGTCGGAGTGTAGCGCAGCCTGGTAGCGCATCTGGTTTGGGACCAGAGGGCCGGGAGTTCGAATCTCTCCACTCCGACCATTTCCATTGCGGGCCCCAAGCCGGCGTCGGGCTATGGGCCTGAATGACCAGAGGGGAAGGCCGTGACAGCCAGAATATACAAACCAAGCAAAACCGCCATGCAATCGGGGCGCCATGCAACCGTCAGCCGCGGTCATGACTGGGTTCTTGAATTTCCTCGTCAATCTGCGGCACGGCCAGACCGGTTAATGGGGTGGCAATCATCGTCCGATACGGCGCGTCAGGTTAAAATGCGGTTTCCAGATAAGCAATCGGCCATTGCCTATGCAGAATCGCATAATATTGCATATCAAGTCAGTGAGCCAAAATCGCGCCGGGTTAAACCGCGTGCTTATGCCGATAATTTTGCCTTTACCCGCACTGGGGCGTGGACACATTAACGCTTTTTTAGGCTGTGGTAACTGGAATGTTTGCGGCGCGGCTTTTGCATCTGTGATGAAAAGCGACTTTTGCCCCGCATAAATATTTTATCAAAATTGTAAAAGATTGGCACCCGATGCCGTTACATGGATTCGGGTAAAATAACGTCGTAAACACCATCGGGCACCGCGGCTATTCACGCAATTTTTATGCTGGTATATGGCACGGCACTGTTTTCTTTTAAAAAAACCGCGCTTTGTTTATGGTGGGTTTGTGACAGCAACTTTGGCATGGCGATTGCCTATATGAAAGAAGACGTGCCTAAAAGCCAGAAAATTGACGCATGGTGATCTGGCTTTCCCTTGAGATATCCCCCCGCTGGCATGCCCGGCGGGGGTTCTTTTTTTAACGTGACCGGAAATATTTCCGCACGACAACAATAACCACGCCAATAATGCCGAACCAAATTAAAATATCAGCAAATTCAGGCATTATGTTTCACCCATATGATCTTCATCAAGTGGCATGAGGGTTTTAACCACCCGGCGGATACCCATCCCAATGAAAATCGCGCCAAACCCATAAAGCGCCCGCTCGACAATCGGTATTTGGGTTTGTGCTACCAGTGTCAGGCAAATGATCACGGCAATGGTGTAATTGATTGCCAGAATAAATTTTCGGATTGTTGCTTTCACCTTGTCACTTTCATTACCAGATATTCTTTTTGGCCGCATCGCCAATGCAACCCAAATGCGGTGCCGTGTTTTTAAAAAAACCAGATAAACCCAACGGCATAAAAAAGCCTAGCATCTTAAAAAGGTGAAATCCCGCCAAAAAAAAGACCCATATGCAAGATATGCACATGGGCCTGAGTAAACAGAGAGATTAAGTTTCAGGGGAGGAAGAAACAAACCCTAATACAGTATAACATTGCTGGATTGATAAAGATACAGCCGAATAATCAAAATATTGTTGCCGAAATCGCAAATTTTGTTAAATCACAAGGCTGATCGCAAAATATCTTTATGAAACTAGCCGCGTGCGTCACGTCATCAAATTAAATAATGTCAAACCAGTTATGGTAAGGGTGAGTAAACCATAGGTCAGCAGAGGTCTCCACATGCTAAAAATCCCATATGTAGCTGTTTTTTGTCATCCTGAAGCTATATCTAGCGGCCGTACGCATTGTGGTCAAGCGGCTGGAATCGCGACAAATTGTACCTGTTTGGTGAGAAAAACTAGCCCTGCCATCCCATCTTGAAACCTGTTAGGTTTCTTTTAAAAAAGGTTTTATGGCGACATATTATGACAATGGCGTTTGATATATGCCGATTAGATGACAGATGGTGCGAGGCAGCTTTTGATCTGGCAACTGAGGTGTTTGTTCGTCATAGCAGTTTGCATCTAGCGGTCGGGGCAACGCTGTCAAGTTACCGCGCCTATGTTGCCGCATATTTCTGCCGTGATGTGTTGGATGGTTTATCGCTTGTTGCGATTGATCGCCTTAACAACACACTCATTGGCGTATTGCTGGTCCGCGATTTTATAAAGCCAGCGTCTGTGCCAATCAATGACCCGCGCTATGCGCCGATTGCGGCGGTGACAAGTCAATTAGCGGCAATCTATCGGCACCGGCGACATATCGTTGCCGGCGAGGTGGCGTTGGTTGATATGGCCGCCGTAAATCTGATCTATGCCGGGCAAGGGGTGTATCGGGCCTTGCGGATGGCACTGGCGGCACATGCCTATGATCGCGGATATCGTTATGTGGTGGGCGAATTGTCGTCAACTGTTACGCAGCGCCTTGTGCTTGACCAATTGCATCATAAAAACCGTGCTGAACTGGCGCTTACTGATTTTATCTATGATGGCAAACGGCCGTTTGCCTCCATTCCTACCCCGGCCAAAATTATTTTGGCAGAAGGCCGCACGGCACCCGGCATCTGACCGCGCAAGATCATTACCTTTTCGAAAATCTGGTGAAACAAATCTATAGGATAGTCTAGCTTTTGACCGGAAAGCCAAAGACGATCAGCACCGCGTAAATTTGCCTGTTACACATCTCAATTGGCGGCACTTCTTCGCCCGGCTTTAGCGGAAAATCAGCTAAATCTGCCTTTTCAGGTGTGCAAGTGCCGCTTGCCCCCATTGGCGTATAGCGGGCCGACCGGCACGGGCCATGTGTCACATCTTTGATGGTTTTGCCGTCAGATAACGACCACGCTTGCTTGCCATCTTTATCTGGTGCCTCAATGGTTAACAGCGCGATTTGGTCTTCGCCATTGGTGACATAATATTGCCCGGCCGATATTGGAAAATCAGGCGCGCGCATGATGAGACCATTTTCATCAAGCCACCAATCATGAATGTCAAACCGCCATCCGGCTGGTGCGATATTGCCAGCTGTTTTCAGCAATTGGTAAAACCGAAGCCATACACCAATTGGCCCCGGGTCAACCCGCCAAATCCCCCATGTTTCCGCGCCAGTGCCAGAGGTCGCATCAGGTGGTGCCAAAGTGGCAATATATTGGGTGCGTCCCCGCCGAAATTTTTTCTGTGCAAATGCGGGCGGTGCGATCAGCGTGCCCAAAAAAGTCAAACTGCCTATCAGCCATTCCCGGCGTGTTATGATTTGATGTTTTTGCATCCGATGTCATCCCATTTTCGTCATGTCAGACAAGTGTAAAGCACAGCTTTTTCGGATCACCCCAAAAATGTTTTTACCAGCGATATATATCGCGGCCACAGGCGGTTTCGCCGTTCATGTTTGTGTTCTAATCCGCATCCATATCCCGCATCTTTATATGTTGCAAATAATCATGCCGCCCTGCACCATTCAATAGGTAAATTGAAAAACAGTTTTGCATTTTCTGCCGCGGAAAAAGGGGCAGGCGAATAGCGGTAAATTTGCCCGCATGATGCAAGGTCAGCGTTTGGAACGAAAATATTTTCTGGTGTCTTCACGATTTGCCAGATGAAGCAAAGCCGCAACGGTGCCAAAAATGCCGACCATCATAGATTAGTCATGTGATGCACCGGCCTGATAGGTAAATATGGCCAATGTTGGCGTGTAGGTCACAAAATATATTTCAAGAAATTTAGCTGGCGAGAATGCACGGCTGGTATTAAGCAGATACAAAATCATAAACAATGATAGCGTTAAAAACACCGCCACACGTACCGATTGCCACCGGTGATAGGGGATGCTCTCGGCCTCGGCCAGCCTAAAGGGAAAATAAATCTGTACGCCAAAAAACGCAGAAAGCGATACATACACCGCCCATAAGATAAGGCAGATGATCACAACCTTTGATAGTACACGTATCGCATTCATTGCTGAAAACGCTACGCTCGATAATCGTGATGGTCAAGTTTGGCTATGTTTTCGGCAATGACAAAAATTTTTGGCGGATTTTTTTTAGAGGAATCCACCATATAAAAAGCCAGATGGCCGGTACTGGACAAGGCCGGTCAAATCAGGCACAACAGCACAGCAACGATTCCGTAGCTCAACTGGATAGAGCAGCTGACTTCTAATCAGCAGGTTGGGGGTTCGAGTCCTCCCGGAA
>JAQCEA010000047.1 GCA_027620495.1 Pseudomonadota bacterium
GCAGGCGAGATAACAACCAGCATAAAAGTCTCCGTAAATCCAAATAATACTCAACATCTTTTACCATAAACATGCGCGATACATTCAGTCACATTTCCTCATGATAGAAAAAAGGTACAGCAAATTCTAGGACGTTCTTTTTAAAATAAATCCACCGTAAAATGCTACCTAGCCTGCCCCACACATTGCTAACTCAAGCTCTGCAGCTTTTCTTCAACTTGCTGAACCGCCTGCTGCCGGCTCCACATTTTTTGATAAAGGCCTTTTTTCGACATCAGGTTTCTATGCGTCCCACGCTCGGCAATCAGTCCTTGATCCAGCACGATGATTTCATCTGCGTTCACAATTGTTGATAGGCGGTGCGCGATAATAACTGCAGTGCGCCCTCTGGAAACACGGTTCAGCGCCTGACTTATGTCCTGCTCTGTTTTCGTGTCCAGCGATGATGTCGCCTCATCCAAAATAATGATTAGCGGCCCTTTTAGAACTGTCCGAGCAATCGCCACCCGCTGTTTTTCACCGCCCGACAGTTTCAACCCGCGCTCGCCAACTTCGGTTGCAAGCCCGCCCGGCAGCGATTTTATGAAAGTGTCAATTTTGGCACTTACCGCAGCCTTCCAGACCTCATCCGCGCTGGCACCTAGCCGCCCATAATGAATGTTGTAACCAATGCTAGCATTGAATAGCACTGTATCCTGCGGCACTACGCCAATGACCTCGCGCAGGCTGGTCGCTGTCACCGACCTTATGTCCTGACCGTCAATGCTGATACTACCCCCTGTCACATCATAAAAGCGGCACAGCAAACGCGAAATGGTCGATTTTCCGGCACCAGACTGCCCGACAATCGCAAGCGTCTTGCCTTTGGGCACATCAAAACTGATACCGCGCAGAATTGGCCGATCTGCGGTATAATGGAAATGCACATCATCAAAACGGATCGCACCGTATTGCGCAGACAACATCTTCGCATCGGGCGCATCGGTAATTTCTGCAGGCGTTTCCAGCAAACCAAACAACAGCTCGATATCGGTCAGCGATTGCCGGATTTCACGGTAAACCCCGCCAATAAAGGCAAGCGGCTGCGATAGCTGGATTAAAAACAGATGGATCAAAACAAAGTCACCAATCGTCTGTTCACCACGCATCACCGCATTTGCCGAAAGCAGCATCGAGGCCATCATCCCAAGCGAAAAAATCGCAGCTTGTCCGAAATTAAGCCATCCAAGCGATGTAGATGTTCTTACACCGGCCTTCTCATATTGCGCGATGGCCTGATCAAAGCGCATCAGTTCAGTCTTTTCATTGGTGAAGTATTTGACCGTTTCATAATTGAGAAGCGAGTCAACCGCGTGGGTATTGGCCTCGGTATCAGCCCGGTTCATCTCGCGGCGAATGACGGTTCGCCAATCACTAGTTTTCACCGTGAAAACACTATAGCTGACAACAGTAACCGCGATCACCACCACATAGGCGATGCCGAAATTATAAAAGAAAATACCAGCATAAAGGGCAAATTCAAAAATCACCGGCAGGGTCGACAGAACCGTGTAGCGCACGACGCTCTCAATGCCTTTGGTGCCGCGCTCAATGACCCGCGACAGGCCGCCAGTCCGCCGTTGTAGATGAAACCTCAGCGATAATTGATGCATATGCTGAAAGGCCTGTAATGCCAACTGGCGCACCGCATGCTGGCTAACCCGGGCAAATAACGCGTCGCGAAGCTGGTTAAACGCAATGCTGACGATCCGCGCCGCGACAAACCCAAGGATCAGCATCAACGGCGTCAGCAGGAATAATGGCAAATAGGGCAAATCAAGCGCATTACCGGCTAAACTGTCAGTGACATATTTAAAGAAGAAAGGCACCGTTGCCGTGACTAGTTTGGCGGCTACCAGCAACAGCACCGCGATGAACACCAGACGTTTCAGGCTGGGGCGATCATGCGGCCAGATATAAGGCCATAGCTTGATCACCGTGCCAAAAACAGGCTTGTCAGCCATTTGCGTTCGTGGCTGCTCAGTTTTACTGATGTTATTCATAAAATACTTCGCTAGGTGAGGCTGAAAATAGAAATAGAGCTAATGGTGACATCACTATCATAGCTCAAGAGTGCCCTATAAGACCACAATTCATCCCAAGGCACAAAATTTGCCGCTATGTATTTTAAGTTTTAAGCGCATTTTCTTGGACATAACAATTTGATGCTCTATTACCTTCCCCTGGTTTATTTCAGAGCGCGGTTAAACTCTCAGCAAACTCTGCTATACTGAAAGCAAAATGACTGACATTGATAGTCGATGCTGCGAGCTTGTTGTATAAATGGGCATCAGGCTAATGTTAACCTAACCGATGGATAGTAAAGCCTGTAATCACGGTTTATGAAAATTTGGACAAGGCCATGACGATGACAACTAAGGTCGCAATTATCGGGCTGGGTATTATGGGCCAGCGGATGCTTACACATATGCGGCGCCACCCTAATTTTGAGCCAGATTACCTTTGGGATCCTGATCAATCTGCCTGCCAGAAAGTGGCTACGCTAGACCTGCAATCACAAATTACGGAGACCGCCAGTGACGCCATCAGTAAGGCCGATCTCGTTTATCTCGCGTGTCTATCGCGTTAGGGGCGCTGTTTATCATAACAGCCGTTTTTGTAAATCTTCAGGCTGAGCATGCGCGCAACCGACTTGGTTCAGGAGTTTGAAGCAGCGGCACTCTCCACTGCTAAATTAGAACCAAATCAAATTTCCAAATGATTTGGCCTCACAATAACAACGTTTTTGCCGCCACTAATCTATGATTACTTCTCCTTTGGGAGTTTCCAGAACAAAGCTTAAACCCACCTCTCCCATCGCGACCTCCACAAGATGATTGACACCCAAACTGGTAAGCTTTGCGTTGAGTCCTCTAGGGGCAGGGTGAGACAATCGGATCTGTTGCAGGGTAACGTCCAAATTCTGATGTGCTGTACTCGGATGCGGCCCAGGGGACCATTCAATAAAAGCAGGTAGCAACCCATCCTCTGGCAGGTGCCCATCTTTTGGGACAGTTAACCGCCAGGACCGGTTACCCCGAACAAAAGTTACAATTTCACCCAAAGGCACATTACTACTAGCGACTAGATCATCAAGATTGTCTGTGCTCACCACCCAACATAGCGCACGCGGTCGCGCTTCAAGTTTGGCTTTAGTCTCTGGAAAATCGAGAGTGAACCAACGGGCTCGGGAAGGATCAGGGGCATCAGGGTCAATCGCAATCAACTCGAAAAAGCTCTCATTTCCAGCCTGCATTACACAATTATGTGTACTCATCAAAGTATGTTTGCTGCCGTAAGGAACGACAACGCCCAAAACTGGCTCAAGCGCTGCAACGCCAGCAGCAAGGCTGGAGGCACCTATAGCAAAGTGGTCAATTTTACATGTCATCGATGATCACCCTGTTAGAAAAGTTTAATATTGATCAATAAAAAATATAACGCTGAGTGTCTACTCTACGTGCCTGTCACGCATAGTTTGACTAAACCTGA
>JAQCEA010000030.1 GCA_027620495.1 Pseudomonadota bacterium
TTTTTTGTTTAGGGAAGATATAAAAAGGAGATAAATTTTATTTTTTATTTTTTAAAAATTTAATAGCATTTTATCGCTTTTTTGGGGTTTTTGGTGATAGGTAAATTCACCCCTCACCCGCATCTGTGGCAGACAAGCCGCACAGCGAAACAATCTATGTAGCAAAACAATCTTTGTGGGGCGGCATGACTTTACCTAATGTTCGGCACTGTTAGCTGAAAAGCCAGCAACGAGTTTGGTCAAAATGTATTTGGCGGTTGCGGCATCCATCACATCAACAGCACGCCGCATTCGTGATAAATCAGCTTCCAAACCCTGCCAAGGCAAGAAATTTTCTTCGGCAAATTTAATTTTTGGATGCGGGCTATCGCTTGCCGCCTCACCAATCAACAATTCTTCATAAAGTTTTTCACCCGGCCGCAAGCCAGTGATTTTAATCTCTATATCGCCATCGCCGGTTGCCTCGTCATACACGGTTAGCCCCGACAATTCGATCATCTGACAGGCCAGATCATAAATTTTTACTGGCGCGCCCATATCCAACAAATAGACCGGTGCCGCATTTCCTGATTTTGGTTTTTTGGCGGTCATGGCACCGGCCTGGATGACAAGCTGGGCGGCTTCAGAGATTGTCATAAAATAGCGCGTTACATCCAGGTGCGTAACCGTGACCGGGCCGCCTGACTTGATCTGCTGGCGAAACAGCGGAACGACCGAACCGGATGAGTCCAAAACATTGCCAAATCGCACCATTGCAAAAATGGTTTTACTTTGTGTTGTGGACAGGGCCTGTAACACCAGTTCGGCAAGACGCTTGCTAGCCCCCATGACATTTGTTGGGCGCACCGCCTTATCCGTGCTGATCAACACAAACTTTTTCACACCGGCATCAATGGCCGCTTCTGACAGCACCAATGTCCCAAAAAGGTTATTTTTAATACCTTCAAACATGTTATCTTCAACAAGCGGTACATGTTTATAGGCCGCGGCATGAAATACCGTATCTGGCGCAATGGCCGAAAACAGCTGGTCAATACGCGGCTTGTCTGTGACAGACCCCAAAATAGCGGTGATTTCAACCCCTGCGTTTTCGGGTGCTGTTTTTGACTGCAATTCTTGCAAAATCGCATAGAGCGCATATTCACTATGGTCAAACAAAACCAATTTTTTTGGATTTAGCGCAAATATCTGGCGGCAAAGTTCACCGCCGATTGAACCGCCAGCCCCAGTCACCAAAACTGTTTTGTTCTCTATGTCACGCTTCATCAGCGTTGTGTCGGCGGCCACTGTATCTCGGCCCAAAATGTCACTGATGGACAATTCACGAATATCATTCACTGTCACCCGGCCCTCAGCCAGATCAGAATAACTTGGTAATGTACGAACAACCACATTCTGCCCGCGCAGTGACTGTAAAATTTCACCGCGACGTCGACGGCTAATGCGCGGCAAGGCAAGCATCACTTCCACCACACGCTTTTTGCTTGTGATCATCGCGATATCAGATGGGTTGTAAACTGGCAGTCCCCGTATCTGACTACCACGCAATTTCGGATCATCATCGAGAAATCCAATCACATTTGTCACATGGCTATGCGACAATGCGGCGGCTAGTTCGCGTCCGGCGTCTCCGGCACCATAAATAAGGGCGCGCGGCTTGTTACCTTGCCGCAATTGTTCCATATACATGCCGCCAAGCCAGAAACGCGCAACAAAGCGAGATAGTGCAATAAACAAAAACAATACAACTGGCTGTAACAAGCCAATCGTTCGCGGCACACCACTGACCCCGACAAGGGTAAACACACTGGCAAAAATCACACCATAAACGGCAATTGCTTTGGTAACAGCCAAAACGGCTGGCGCCCCGGAATATCGAAAAATTGTCCGGTAAAGCCCGAAAATGATGAAGATAGGCGTTGAAACCAGAACAGCAACAAGAATGGCTGGAATCAAAGATAGCCCATCGCGTTCTTCAAACACCGGCTGGAAATAACCAAGCCGCAAGTAAAAGGCAATCCAAACGCTGAAAACGGCAAGACCGGCGTCAACCACCATGACAATGGCGCGTTTTGCGGGCCGGGGCAGACCTAAAATTTTTAAACGAAGGCTGTTATCCATCGATGGTCCACTTACCAGTTTGGTCAAATAAAGCGCATATTTTGTCCAAGCAATTTATCAATGTGATACGCCTCTGGATCTGACAACCGCCACCACTGTTAACAATATAATTTTGAGGTCAAAAAACAATGACTGACGTGCTAAATATTCACCATCAAACTGTAATTTGTCTTGCAAAGCAATTTCATCACGTCCGTTAATTTGCGCCCACCCCGTCACCCCGGGTCGCAATTGATCAATTCCCAATGCGGCTCGCTGGGCGATCAGTTCATGTTGATTATGCAGGGCCGGGCGCGGCCCAACGATACTCATATCACCGCGCAAAACTGAGTAAATTTGCGGCAATTCATCAAGGCTGGTGCGGCGCAAAAATGACCCAAACGGGGTAATATAAGTGCTGGCGTCACCAAGCTTGTCTGTGGCGATCTCTGGCGTACCAATGCGCATACTGCGAAATTTTGGCATCATAAAAAACTGGCCTTGCCGCCCAGCCCGCCGCGACCAATATAAAACCGGACCGGGTGAGGACAGTCTGACCCCTGCCATAATCACTACATAGGGCACAGCAAAAATAACAGCGGCGCTAACCGCAATCATGAGATCAAGGCTTCTTTTGATCATCAAAATCTGTTCATCTCTGTGACGCACCCGGTTCAGCCCGCAAATTTACCGCCGCCATACTCAAAGCCACCGCGCTCCAAAGAAAAATATTGTTCCATTGTCCAAAAAAATCGGCTGTGGATTGCAACGGAAAAAACAATCCAAGCGGTACAATATAGGCGGTCGCAGCGACAATATTTTGGTTGTTAGCGCAACTAGCACGCACAAGTGTTATAACTATGCTCGCGATCATAAACATCCCGCTTGCAAAACCTAAAGCCCCCGTTTCGGTCAACAACTGGATATAATAGTTATGAGGATGATTATCACACCTAAAGTTGGCAAGTTCTGTTGTAAGTTGAGAACACAATTCACGGTAATTTGCGGTGCCGATACCGAGAAAAACATTGTCTGTAAATATTGACCAAGCACCATAATAGAGATTGAAATAGTCGCTATCAGTTGTCAGAGGAATGCGTTGTAGAAACTGCACTGCCAGCCTATAAACATCTGGCGATATAGAAATCACCAGAATTACTGAAAAACATAGAACCAACATCATCACAATTAGATTAAACATGCGTTTGACGTTGAGTAAAAAAGCAAGCCCACCAGAGAAGATACGAAGGATCAGATTCATTCTCTCTCCAGCAAAAATCGACACTGCAAGTGTCGCACTAATTATAGCTACCGCTATGAGTGTAATAAATTTTTTGTCGCATCTAGCAGCCAAAGCTACACACACCAAAAATGCGGGCATTGTTGCTTTGGCTAAATAATTTCCTGGTACAGCATCACCATATGGCCAAGTAAGTCGTCCATCTTTAAAACCATCGAGAAGCACCTCCGCGACGAGGATCCCTGACATTAACATCATCCCGAGGAATGTTGATAAAATCATCGCGTAAATCAGACGTTTATCACGCCCAAGCCAAAAAACTGTGGCCATGGCAAATAAGGGAAACCTAAACCAAGAAATTGCCTCACCAAGTGCGTAGTTTGGCGCGATTGACAAAGACGCTGACAGCAAACAGACAAACCAAAAAATAAAGGCCGCGCGCACCCACATACGCGAAAGCCAAGCCCCATCACGCTGATATAGTGACCGCACCGCAAATGCCAATGCCAAAACCGACAGCCACGCATCGGCTGGGCTACGCTCGATCAACAATATAAATGGCCCTAAAAGCCAGAATATATGAAATGGCTTTTCCCATTTTGGCAAGCCAGCTAGAGAAGTTCGGGCATCCAAACTTAAACGTTGCAAATCGCCCCACAACGTCTCACTACCCCATGATTTTTGTGAAACAGACATCAAAAATTATCCTTTAATCGTGCCGATCACACATCATAGAAACCGCGATACCATTCAACAAATTTTGCCACGCCATCTGTAACTGGCGTATTTGGCTGAAACCCTACCCATGCTCCAAGTTCACGCGTATCCGCCGAAGTTGCGGGTACATCGCCCGGTTGCATCGGCAAAAATTCTTTTATCGCTTTGATGCCAAGTGCCTGTTCCAACGCGCCGATATAATCCATCAAGGGCACCGGGCTGCCATTACCGATATTAAATACCCGGTAAGGCGCGGCACTGGTGGCCGGATCTGGCACGTTAGGGTCAAAATCAGCATTTGGCGTGGCCGGTTTATCAAGCACACCGATCACGCCTTCGACGATATCATCGATATAGGTAAAATCGCGCACCATTTGCCCGTTATTGAAGACCGGAATGGCTTCGCCTTTCAAAATGGCTTTGGCAAATAAAAACAAGGCCATATCGGGGCGTCCCCATGGTCCATAAACGGTAAAGAACCGCAGGCCCGTTGTTGGCAAACCATATAAATGGCTATAGGTATGCGCCATCAGCTCATTAGCTTTTTTAGTGGCGGCATAAAGGCTGATGGGGTGGTCAACATTGTCATGCTCGCTAAACGGCATAGATGTATTGCCACCATAAACAGATGATGAACTGGCATAGACCAAATGACCGATACCATTATGTCGGCACCCTTCCAATATATTGGTAAATCCCATGACATTTGCATCGATATAGGCATGCGGATTGCTTGATGAATAGCGTACCCCGGCTTGTGCTGCCAAATGGATCACCCGGTCCGGTTTTTCCTGACTGAAGATAGCCGCTAGGGCGTCCCGATCTTCGATACCGCATTTATAATATTTGTAATTTTCATGGGATGTTAGTTGGTAGAGGCGCGCTTCTTTCAGGCCAACGTCATAATAATCGTTCAGATTATCGACCCCAATGACCTGATCGCCACGATCCAACAATATTTTGGCGCAATGCATGCCTATAAACCCAGCCGCGCCCGTCACTAAAATTTTCAAAAAACAGCTCGCCTATCTGTTATGACCCCAATAGCGGGTCCCGAGACATGATCTACCATAAATTCAAAACTTTGGCAGTCATTCATCTGTTTTTTCTGACTGCAAAAATAAAAATGGCGTTAATCACGGCAAATCACCTTGTGTTGCCGCGGTAATGCCCCCGTCAACAACGATATCCGTGGCAGTAATATAGCTTGATTCATCAGCCGCCAGAAACAGCACCGCATTTGCGACATCATGTGCATTGCCCATCCGGCGCATCGGCACCATGGCATTGCGTTTGGCGATAAACCCATCTAAATCGCCACCAGCATACTTTTCAGCCATACGGTTCAGCATCGGCGTATGCATCAACCCCGGCACCACACAATTAACCCGCACATTATCTTTGGCATGGATTACAGCAGTGGTTTTGGTCAATTGCATCAACCCGGCCTTGGCCGCCGCATAACCAACCTGCGGTTTGCCGATATAACGCTGGCCCGCAATTGAAGAAATATTAATGATGCTGCCCGCCTTTGCAGCCACCATATATGGCAAAACGGCTTGCATGGTATAAAAGGCGGCATCCAGGTTTAGGGTGATTTGCGCCTGCCATGTGGCAACCGTCATCGACGCCGGGCCGCCGGGTTCTGACTGGCCAACATTATTCACCAAAATATCAATTTGGCCATGTTTTTCGGCGCATGATTTTACCCAGTCTTCGACAGCCATTTGATCAGTGGCATTAACGCAGATGCAATGGGCCATACCACCAGCGTTATTTATGGCGGCAACCGTGGTGGCCCCAGCCTCCTCGTCAATATCTGTGCCTTCGATGATGGCCCCCTGCCGTGCCAGCAACATGGCAATCGCCTTGCCATTGCCAAGCGCATCAACAGGACTACCAATTCCGGTGACCAGCGCCACCTTGCCGGAAAGATCAAACATGGGGTTATGCCCTATGTTCTGCATCAATGAGATGTGTTTCGCCAATTTCAACCATTGTGCGGGTTGCCCCGGACGAAGCATAGGTCCAGATAATACGCATGCTTTCTGTGTCCGATCCATTTCGAAACTGGTGTGGCAGATTGGCTGGAGTCCAAGTGACATCACCTGTTTTAACGGCCAATTCAATTTCACCCACAAACGCAATACCTGTGCCTGACAACACCAGAACGCTCTCTTCACAATTATGGTAATGTAGCGGAATCGCGCCGTTCGGTGGGTTCGTCGTGATACCATTGATCATCGATTGCGAGCCACAAGACCGGTTTACAAGCCGCGTGGTGGTTGCGCCATTGCCACGATCGGCACGCGGCAGATCAGCTTCACGTAACAAAACGGCCGGTTGCTGGGTCATTAGCTTATTATCCTTTTCACGAATGGTGGCTGATATTTTGTAAAAACCGAACTGATTTTTCTATAACCATACCATCAATGGCATGATTGAATTCATGATAATGTGGTGCGGCTTTATGCGCTTCAAACGCCGCCGCATCATCATAGATCTCGTATAAAAATATATTGTTGGGATTTTGCTGGTCCTGACAAACATCAAATTGCTGGCACCCGACCTCTAGCTTATGCGACTGCACCGCATTTTTGCGCATTGCCAGCAAAAATTCGTCTAAATGCCGCAGCATAATTTCAAATTCAACACATACCACAAACATAATTACGCATCCCATGTTTTAACTCATCCATAAAACTGGTTTCCCATTACAACGATATTTTACCCACCAAACAAAGGTGCCAGAACATGCCAGATGCCCCAGATAATCAGCACCAGCACCACAAGAAAAATTATAATAGTTTGCAAAAAATCATTCACCAACGTGCGGATCAGCTGTTTGGTTTTTTGTGGGCCTAGAACCAGATAGCAGACCGCCAAAGACGCCGGGAATGTTATATAAAAAATGGTCGATAAAATCCAAAATTTGATCATCCCCATCGTTGCGAAGGGATTTTCCGACTCGGCGCTATTATCGGCAATCTGCCCTTTATGATCATCCATCAGCCATGCCAATTCCGGTCACAAACTGTCACAACGGCCAAAGGCCACAACAGCAGCATCAAAACCATTTTAATTTTCTGAACAGCAGAATTTGTGCGATGACCAATGTAACAAGCATGGCACAAAATATGGCAAAAGCGGCTGGATTTTCGGCGCCCGGAATACCCGCTAAATTAATGCCCAATAGCCCAGTCAAAAACCCTAGCGGCAGAAAAATGGCGGCAATCACCGATAGCGCATACATATTTTTATTAAGGCGTTCGGTTAGTTGGTTGGTCACTTCATCATTTATGATATGCGCCCGTTCACGCACCGCATCCAATTCATCAATGACCCGGCTGATGCTATCGTGCGCCTCAATCAACCGGCGATAGCCAATCTCATCAATCAAGGCTGGTTTGGACTCCATCATTTGTATCACAAGGTCGCGCTGTGGGTGGATATAGCGCTTTAGCGCGATCGCTTTTTTACGGATCCCTAGCACCTGTTCGCGGTCTAATGAATCGGCACCATCTAAAATATATTCCTCAATGGTATCCATCACATCGCTTAGATCGGCGGCGACAGGTGCCATGCGGGCAAACAGTAACCCCATTAATTGGGTGATCAGGTCACTGCTGTTTTTCGGGCCACTACCCTTGGTCAGCTTGCTTTGTATATCGGCAACCGCGCGCAGAGAGCGTTTTTGCAGACTTACAACACGACGCGAGTCGACAAACATCCGGATGGACACCATATCTTCGGGATCGGCATTGGCGTTGAGGTTGACCCCCCGCAAAATCAACAACACACCATCATTAACCGGCACAAAACGTGGCCGCGTTTCTTCGGCAAGCAACGCTTCTATGACAATGTCGTCAAGATAGCTGATTTCCGAGGCGAGCCACGCCGCTGTATCGGCATGATTGGCATCAAGATGCGCCCAAGCCAATCGGTCATCAGCAAGCAAACGCGATACCTCAGGACCGAAAATATCTCGTCCCGCGCCATCACCCATAATTTCAAAAGCAAAAATGATTGGCGTTTCATGCATCGCATCACCAACAGATGGCGCGGATGATAGAGATGCATTTGACGTTGACGGGGGTGCATGTGACATGGACGGTCTCTAACTCAAACTAGCCGATCTACACTACCACCCGATTATCATAAAACGGTAGGTAAAAGTTTTTTGTTGGCACGTATGGGTACAGGATCAGCATACCAGCTTTTCGAAGTTTATTCAGACAGGCTTGGTGCCAACGGTAATACCATATTTAAAAACACATCTTTAAAAGACATGGTCTTGGCCAGTTTTTGCAGGGTTTCGGGGATTTCGGTGTCATCACCCAGATCAATAGCGCGTTGCTGGGCCCCACTTAGCGCGGCGAGAAACGCCCATGCTAGGCGTTGTGCTTGGGCTGAATCGCAGCCAAATCGGTGGCAAAACAACCCGCCAAGACGCTTGGCAGAACGCATCTGCGCCTGTTTTGCGGCAATCCATGCGGCAAGCGGTACATGTGGTTCCAATCCAGATGTTGCACGCGCCGCCAGATCAACAAGCAGCGGATCAGCGGCAAAAGACTGGTAAAATCGGACGCATAGATCAGCATAGTTTGGCACTGGCATTTGTTTTTCCGTATCAAGAAACTGGTCAATCCAGCCGTCATGCAAATCTGTGCAAAGCGCCAATACAAGCTCTTCACGCGTCACGAAATAGAGATATAACGTGCCTTTGGCAAGATTAGCCGCCGACGCCAGCTTCTTCATGGTAAAGGCGTCAAACCCATCACGGCGCAATAGCTGGTCCGCTGTCGCCAGAATGAATTGGCGGCGTGCCTGTTTTGCACCCTTTGACCTTGCCCGCGATTGCACCATCTGTCACCGATTAAATGACCAATGGTCATTTATAACATGCCGTGCGCATGAATGACAATAATCTTAGCTCTTGTAAAATTTAGCCCCGAAAAAAATTAGCCCCGAAAAAAAATTAGCCCTGATAAAATGTAGCTTATGGCCCGAGCAGCGGGTCACGCATCACCAAAATAGGTGCTGTCATTTCAGACAATGATCGTTTTTGCTGGCCTGATAAATCAAAATTATCTGGTTGTAGCCATGTTTCAAATGCCGCTTGCAACATTGGCCATTCCGCATCGATTGCCGCAAACCAAGCGGTATCGCGGTTACGCCCTTTGGAAATGGTCGCCTGTCTGAACACCCCTTCATAAGACAGCCCAAAACGCTGGGCCGCGCGGCGTGATTTCAGATTGAGCGCATTGCATTTCCATTCATAGCGGCGATACCCAGCCATAAACGCCCAGCGCATCATCAAATACATCGCTTCGCTGGCACCAATCGTTGATTGCAAGCGCGGCGAAAAATTAATATGGCCAACCTCAATCGATCCGCTATTGGGATTAATACGTAAATAGCTAGCCACACCAACGGCCCGGTTTGAGGTTTGATCAATAATCGCAAAAAAACATGGGTCAGGCCCAGCGCATGTGGCATGCATCCAATTGGCAAGGTCTGCAGGACTTTCAAACGGCCCATAGGGCAAATAGTCCCAGATCTGGTTGTTGGCATCAGCCGCAAATGCGGTAAATAAATCATCACAATGCAAGGCAGGTTTCAGCGGTTCAAGCCTTACATGAAGCCCTTGCATCTTTTCTGCCCACATTATGTTATCAGGCGATGGGGGGGGTGCCCAGTTTGGAACCGGCAACCCTAATTTATCTGATTTATCTGATTTCTGCGGCACCATTATGCCGCCTCATTCGGGCCAAATAGCTGCGCCAAAAGCATTTCAAGTTGCTTGGCAAGTTCCTGACTGAAAAACGCTGGTTGGTCTGAATCAATATCCAATACAGCCACTAAATTTTGATTCTTGTCAAACACGGGAATAACTAGTTCAGATTGCGTTGACGCGGCACAGGCGATATGCCCATCAAATTGATGCACATCATCAACAATCTGCGTTTGCCGGTTGCGGGCAGCCGCACCGCACACCCCTTTGTCAAACGGGATCATCAAACAGCCGTGCCCGCCCTGATAAGGCCCCAGCTTTAACACGCCCGGTTCCACCACTTGGTAAAACCCAACCCAATCAAACCCGTCAACCGCATGAAATAATTCACTAGAAATCACCGCCATAAGGGTGACATAATCTGTTTCACCAGCACAAATGGCGTGAATTTTCGGTATCACATCGGGATCAACTTGCGGTTTCACCATATCAAACTACCCGTTTCACGCTTACAAAAACCGTGTCCAAAACTGTTCATACACATAGTAGAGGAACATTTTGGTAAAAATTTCAAGCGACATGATTGACCCGGCGGTTTTCAAATTACCAGTCAACAGCCTCGCATTCACCAGCGTATCGGTTGACGCCAAAACCCGCCACGATATCGTCTTTAACAGCGATTTGAACCGGGTGTCATCTGGGTTATGCCCCCCGTTGGAAAATCTATCGATAAACATGACACTGTCCTGATCCTCTATGTTCTTGGTTGATTATGACCGACAGTAACGAAAAGCCTTACCATCTAATTTACCAGCCACAATTACCAGCCGGATTTTTTTATAAAACAGTCAGACCAAAGGGAATTTGCTGACTTTTCAGCTTTTTGTTTTAGATGTAGTCTGACCGCCCAGCTTATCCAAAAGACAAGGCTTTGTTTCGTTGTGACCGCACCCCCGAAAGCCATTCGCAAAGTGCCGTTTCATTCTCTCGGCATCAGCCAGATTCTATCTTATGGATGTTTGTTTTATGCGTTTGCCCAATTGAAGGTCCCGCTTGCCGCAAATATCGGCGTCGCGCCAAGTGATATTTTGGCGGCGGTGACTGGCGCCTTGCTTATTCAAGCCTTTTTGGCACCGCTTATTGGCGGCTGGATTGACAGATTTGGCGCATTGACGGTGATGACGCGCGGCCTGATGATTGGCGCTGTTGGCATAACATTATTGCCAGCGGTAAACCAGCTATGGTGGGTATGGCTCTGTATGGTGCCAATCGGCCTTGGCTTTGCCATGTCGAGTTATGAAACGGCGTTTTCTGCGGCGGTCCAGATGGATGAAGTCAAATCGCGCAAACATATATCCTTTATTACCTTTTATGGCGGCGTTGCTTCTTCGGTGATCTGGCTATCGATTGCGCCGTTATTGGCTTGGTTTGGGCTAGAGGCAACATGTGTGGCCTGCGGCATAAGTTTGGTTTTGATGGGGGTACGCACCCGCCATCTTGACCAAAAAACATCCCCCATTTCATCAAAAGACACCCGCAAAATGGCCCCCTTTCGCTGGGCGCTGATGACACAAAATGAACGCCGCGCACTGATCGCATTGGCATTAGCAAGCGCACTTGAATATTTGACATTTGCCTCAACCACCCTGTTATGGATCACCTGGTTCACAACGCAATTTAACGATGTGGGGTTGGCAGTTATGCTGGCCGCCCTTTATGGCCCGTTCCAAACGGTCGGGCGGCTTTTAGAGATGGCATTTGGCCACAGATTTGATGCGCGAATCACCGGTATGCTGGCCTTTATCGGGGTGCCGACCGCGCTGATTTTAGCCCAGCAAGACGGTTTGGCCTTCGCGGTTGTGGCAATGATGATTTTTGGCATGGGACACGGCATTTTGACAGTGTCCTTTGGCTATGTGACCAATATGTATTTCAGCGCGGATGTCTATGGTCGGGCAAAAGGGTGGATCACCACCCCGCGCGCAATTGGCACCGCCATTGGCCCTAGCTTGGGCGGTATTTTATTTTTAATGGGGCCGGATATTTTCTTTACCAGCATGATTAGCATTTCAATTCTATCAGCCGCCTGCTTTGCCGTTTTATTTTCGGCAAAACCGCGAGATATGCATACCAGCACACCCCACGCGTGATGAGGACATGACATGCATGAAACAGTGACCACGATTTTGGATGAAGTAAAAGCATTATGGATGGCAACCGACAGCCTCAGTTCTTTTACCGATTGGCCAGATGATTTGACCACTGGCAACAGCGCGCCAAACTACGCCCCAGCCGCAGAAAAAATTATGGCATGGGACATGCCGGAAACCAGCCCAACATCGCCCTTATGCCGTGCGGTTCAACAGGCGGCGCTGCATGTAAATTGGCAATTTATTTAAACCGAAGCAGAGGTTGGTCGGCATTTTCTGGATAATTATGCCTATTTTGAATTGATTGGGCCAACCGGGCATTTTCATTCTGACCAGTGCAGTGCGTTTATTGGCTATTGGGGGCCGGGCTTGTTTTATCCAGCACATCATCACGCGTCCGAAGAACTCTATTTTGTGCTTGCAGGTCACGCGCTTTTTGAATTGGACGGCGACGACCCAGTCACACTTGGCCCGACCGCACACCGATTTCACGCCAGCCATCAACCCCATGCCATGACCACAACCAACAGCGCGATTTTGACATTGGTGTTATGGCGCGGGCCAGAATTATCCGGCCTATCGCGACTTGTTAGAGTCGATAACTAGGCCCGTCATCCTAATCGTTACTGCCCTGAATATGGGCGATCAACGCATCGGTCACTTTTTTTGTTGTAGCATTGCCGCCAAGATCGGGGGTATGCAAATCCTGATTGGCTGTCACGGACTCAATTGCCCGCAATAACTGCGACGCGGCCCCTGCCTCGCCAATATGTTCCAACAACATCGCCGCACTCCAGAACGTGCCGACCGGGTTGGCAATACCTTTGCCGGTGATATCAAAGGCTGATCCATGAATTGGCTCAAACATCGATGGTGTATCACGCCGCGGGTTTAGATTGGCGGTTGGTGCCACCCCGATAGACCCAGACAATGCCGCCGCCAGATCGGACAACACATCAGCATGCAGGTTGGTCGCGACAATCGTATCTAGGCTTTGCGGTTGCATCACCATCCGCACGGTCATGGCATCAACCAGCATTTTGTCCCATGTCACATCAGGAAAATCACGCGCGACTTCACGCGCCACATCATCCCACAGCACCATGCCATGGCGCTGGGCATTTGATTTGGTGACGATGGTCAGCAATTTGCGCGGGCGTGATTGCGCGAGTTCAAAGGCAAACCGAATGATCCGTTCAACCCCGACGCGGGTAAAGACAGCTATATCTGTGGCTACTTCTTGTGGCTGGCCGCGGTGGCTGCGCCCACCTTGCCCGGAATACTCGCCTTCTGAATTTTCGCGGACAATGACCCAATCCAATTCTTTATCAGTGACACCTGCGAGCGGGCTTTTAATGCCGGGCAGAATACGCGTTGGCCGGACGTTGGCATATTGATCTAGCGGCTGACATATATTAAGCCGTAGCCCCCACAAGGTTAGGTGATCCGGCACATCAGGTGCGCCGACCGCACCAAATAAAATAGCATCAAACCCGATCAAATCCTGCGCGCCATCTGCCGGCATCAAGGCGCCTTCACGCTTGTAACGGTCGGTACCCCAATCAAAATGCGTAACATCAAATTGAAATGTGCCAGCCCGTTTGGCCAGCGCATGCAGCGCCCGCAAACCAGCGCCAACAACCTCAACACCAATGCCATCGCCCGGAATAGACGCAAGTTTATATGTTTTCATGATTTTTTACTGCCTTAACAAAACGAAAAAATTTTAGATTTTATCTTGTGTTTTTGTATCAAAATCACTGGCATCATGCCGCTCATGCAGTTGCAGGCTGAGATCGCCACTGACCTTATTGACCATACGGCCGCGTTGCACGGCCGGTCGGGCGTCAATCAATTCGGCCCATTTTTTGACATTTTGATAGGAATCAACATCCAAAAATGTTGCGGCATTATATTGACGGCCCAATACCAACTGTCCATACCATGCCCAGATCGCTATGTCAGCAATCGTGTAATCGGACCCGGCAATAAATTGCACAAGGCCAAGACGCTGGTCCAAAACATCAAGTTGGCGCTTGGTCTCCATAGCAAACCTGTTGATCGGATATTCCATTTTATAGGGGGCGTAGGCGTAAAAATGCCCAAACCCACCGCCAAGATAGGGGGCGCTTCCCATTTGCCAGAACAGCCACGACAAACATTCGGTGCGCGCCGTGGCATCGGTAGGCAAAAACGCGTTAAATTTTTCTGCCAGATAGAGCAATATCGCACCAGATTCAAAAATCCGCGTTGGCGTTTTGATCGAATAATCCATCAATGCTGGAATTTTTGAATTTGGATTAACGCCAACAAAACCACTGCCGAACTGGTCGCCTTGGTCAATGCGGATCAACCACGCATCATATTCTGCGTCTGTAAACCCAAGTGCTAGCAATTCTTCAAACATAATTGTGACCTTGACACCATTCGGCGTTGCCAACGAATACAGCTGAAAAGGATGCGTTCCAACTGGCAGTTCTTTGTCATGGGTTGCCCCAGCAATGGGGCGATTTATGCTGGCAAAATGGCCGCCATTTTCCGCATCCCATTTCCAAACTTCGGGCGGTGTATAGTCGTCAGTCTTTGTCATTCAGACAGCTCCATCTCATCTCGCAAAATGCGTGCGACACAATCATTGTATGATGTAGGTAAAGTAACTTAATTAATCTTCAGCTTTAAAACCTGTTCGCGCAAAACAAATTTCTGCACCTTGCCGGTAGAGGTTTTCGGGATCAGCGCAAAGATGAATTTTCCCGGCACTTTATAGCCAGCCAGTTCCTGTTTGCACCAGTCACGCAATTCATCAACCGTCGCGCTGGCCCCATTCGCCAGCTCAATATAAGCACAAGGCGTTTCGCCCCATTTTTCATGCGGCATCGCCACCACCGCCGCCATCGCCACCGCCGGATGCCGGAAAAGCGCGTCCTCGACCTCAATCGATGAAATATTTTCACCGCCCGAAATAATGATATCTTTAGACCGGTCTTTCAACTGAACATAGCCATCCGGGTGAATCACCCCAAGATCACCAGAATGGAACCAGCCCCCGGCAAAGGCTTCGGCGCTAGCCGCCTGATTTTTAAAATAGCCTTTCATCACCACATTGCCGCGAAACATCACCTCGCCCAATGTGTTTCCATCCCGCGGCACCGGTTGCATCGTTTCCGGGTCAATCACGTCAAATTGTTCAAGCGCCAAATAGCGCACCCCCTGCCGGGCTTTCAGCGCCGCTTGTTCAGCCAACGGCAATGCATCCCATTCATGATGCCAATCATTCACCACTGATGGGCCGTACACCTCAGTCAGCCCATATAAATGCGTTACATTAAACCCGGCCTGTTTCATATTGGCCAGCACCTGTTGCGGCGGCGGCGCAGCGGCGGTAAAAAATTCAACCACATGATCCAGCTTGCGTTTCACGCTGTCACCAGCGGCAATAATCAAAGACATCACAATCGGTGCCCCGCATAAATGCGTCACATTATGCGTTGCCAAGGCGTCCCAGATCGATTCATCACGCACTTGGCGCAAACACACATGCGTGCCGGTGATGGCCGATAGGGTCCATGGAAAACACCAGCCATTGCAATGAAACATTGGCAATGTCCATAAATAGACAGCATGTTTGCCCATAGATGTTGTCAGCGCATTTCCCTGTGCCAGCAAATAAGCCCCACGGTGGTGATAGACCACGCCTTTTGGATTGCCCGTTGTCCCCGATGTATAGTTGATCGAGATGGCATCCCATTCATCTCGCGGCATCAGCCATGCAAAATCAGCATCACCGCCAGCTACAAACGCATCATAATCAAGCGCCCCTGCATCTATTTTTGATGCGTCATATTCTGGGTCATCATATTGGATCAAAAGCGGTGTCACCGCCGCCTGTTCAAGCGCGGCCTGCATCACCGGCATAAATTCACGATCAACAATGACAATTTTTGCTTCGGCATGGTCAAGCTGAAAGGCAATCACCGCGGCGTCAAGCCGGGTATTGATGGCATGAAGCACCGCTTGACACATTGGCACGCCATAATGGCATTCAAGCATCGCAGGAGTATTGGCCAGCATCACCGATACAGTGTCACCGCGCCCCACATTATGCTGGGTCAGGGCCGAGGCAAGCTGGCGCGACCGCGCGTAAAATTCGTCATAAGACCGGCGCAAATCCCCATGAATGATCGCTGTATGATGCGGAAACACACTGGCCGCACGTTCCAAAAATGTAAGCGGGGTTAGTGGTTGAAAATTAGCTGGGTTGCGTTCCAGATCTTCATTATAGGGATCACGCATAATATATCACTCGTCACGCCAGTCAGGCGTCCGTTTTTCGATAAAGGCCGCGATGCCTTCTTCGGCATCACGCGCCAACATATTTTCGACCATAATTCCTGAAGCATAGTTGTAGGCCGCCGCCAAATCCATTTCTTTTTGCTGATAAAAGGCACGTTTGCCCGTGGCGACCGTCAGACTGGATTTTGCCGCAATTTTTTTGGCCAATGCGATACTAGTAGCGCGTAATTCGCCAGATGGCACGACCTGATTGACAAGCCCTATTTCCGCGGCGCGCGATGCCGGTACCATATCGCCGGTCAGCAGCATTTCCATGGCATGCTTATTTGCCAAATTGCGCGATAACGCCACCATTGGGGTTGAACAAAACAGGCCAATATGCACACCGGGCGTGCAAAATTGCGCAATTTCAGACGCCACCGCAAGATCACAGCTTGCCACCAGCTGGCATCCGGCGGCGGTTGCCACCCCGTCAATTTCAGCGATTACCGGTTTTGGACAAGTCACAATCTTCTGCATAACAGATGAGCATCGATGTAGAATTTTGGTGAAATAGGCACGCCCCCGATCCACATTTTGGCGGCCAGCGGTCATTTCTTTTAAATCATGACCCGCACAAAATACTGGCCCCATCGCGGCTAGAATGATTACGCGCACATCTGGGTTGTTACTGGCCGCGTCAAACGTCACGCCAAGTTCTACTAGCATCGCTTCAGATAGCGCATTGCGCCGGTTCGGGTCATTCAGGGTGAGGCACAATATGCCGTCTGAACCTTGCGCCGCCTGCAATAAATTTGTGTCTCGTTGATCTGGCGTCATCTTGCTACTTTCATGATGCTATTCACCTCTTGGAAATCGTTTTGTCTCTTCCAAAACATTCAAATCCATATGGTTGCGCATATAGCGTTCAGACGCCAGTTGAAGCGGCTGATAATCCCATGGGTAATAATGCCCTTGGCGCAACGCCGCATAGACAATATGGCGCTGAGCCTGCGATTCCCTGACTTCGGCGTCAAATCTTTCCAAATTCCACCTTGCATTCATAAGATTGGTGAAATGCGCCATTTTATCGGCATAGGCCGGATCACCCGCCAAATTTTGCATTTCATCTGGGTCTGCTGCAAGGTCAAACAATTGCGGCGGGTCAGCCGAACAATGGATAAATTTAAAATCACCGTCACGCATGCCGACAAGTGGTGCAATCGACCCTTCGGCGGCATATTCCATCAAAACTGACGGTGCGGGCAAATCGCCATCAATAAATGGCAACAGGCTTTTGCCATCGATCCATGGCTGGATTTCATCAAGATCAATGCCAGCAAGCGCGGCCAATGTTGGCGTCACATCAATCGTCGATACAGGTATCGGTACCGTGCTGGACTTCTGGCCTGGGATTCGCATCATTAATGGCACCCGCGCCGACCCTTCAAAAAAGCTCATTTTGAACCACAAGCCGCGTTCGCCAAGCATATCACCATGATCAGAACAAAATAGAATGATGGTTTTTTCATCCATACGCATCGCGGCAAGGGCCGTCATCAATTCACCAATTTTATCATCCAGATAGCTGATATTGGCAAAATAAGCCCGGCGCGACCGCATGATATCATCATCTGAAATGTCAAAATTTTTATAATCATTGGCCAGATACAGGCGTTGCGAATGGGGGTCTTGATCGGCAAAATCAAGCGCTGGCACGCGCGGCATTAAACAATCGCAATCGGCATATAAATCCCAATAGCGTTGGCGTGCCACATAGGGATCATGAGGGTGTGTGAAGCTGACGGTTAGGCACCATGGGCGGTCATCTTCGCGGCGGCCAAGCTGATAAAGCTTTTGAACCGCGCTATGCGCAACTTCATCATCATATTCCATCTGGTTACTGATTTCGGCGACCCCCGCCCCAGTGACCGAGCCTAGATTATGATACCACCAATCAATACGCTCGCCCGGTTTGCGATAATCCGGTGTCCAACCAAAATCAGCAGGATAAATATCGGTTGTGGTGCGGTTTTCAAAGCCGTGAAGTTGATCCGGGCCCACATAATGCATCTTGCCAGCCAAAATGGTGTGATAGCCATGACGGCGCAAATGATGCGCATAAGTCGGAATGGACGAGGCAAATTCGGCCGCATTATCATAGACCCTTGTCCGCGATGGCAACTGGCCCGACATGAACGAGGCCCGCCCTGGCGCACATAACGGGCTGGCGGTATAACAGGTGGGAAAGCAGACCGAATTTTCAGCTAGGTTTTTAAGGTGCGGCGCATGCAAAAACGGCTTTGGCCCTCGATCAAATAACGTGCCGTTTAGCTGGTCTACTATGATAATGAGGATGTTTGGTTGACCCGCAACTGATCCAGATCGTATTAACCCTGACATGCGAACCTCATCAGCTTTCCGATTTCACCGCAGTTTATTTGTCTTTGTGCTTGGCATATAATAAAGCATCAATACGTCTATTCTTATAGACATATTGGCCTACCCTGCGACCTTCCAACAAATATCCATTTTTCACCAGCACTTTTGATGATGCGATGTTGTTTTCGTAAACGCCCGCGCAAATTTTCATGAGGCCAATTTGCTGAAATCCAATTTCTGTAATTGTCGCGATAGCCAGACTGGCAATACCCTTGCCCCAATGCTGTCTGGCGCCGATGATGTATGATAAATCAGCCGTCTTGTGACGGGCGTTAATAGCACCCAGCTTGATCGTGCCAACATGCATGCCATCGAGATAAATTCCATAGAACAGATCGGCAGGGCTTTCGGCCAT
>JAQCEA010000048.1 GCA_027620495.1 Pseudomonadota bacterium
ATCTCCTGCTTTTACCAGATATTCGTCTTCATCCATCATCATGTAAATCTCGCCGGTTAGAACCACCGCATAATCCAAACTGTCGGTCCGGTGCATGAAAGGGTGGCGCGCACCTTCAACAATATTGGCGCTAGCTCCCATTTCCGCAAATGCTGATTTACCGTCAAGCTCGGCCAGCTCTTTGGGGTTTTCCGGATCAAATTGAACGATGCGAAACACCGAACCATTTTTGGGTGGGTGCAGGATCAAGGGGCCGTTCACCGGATCATCATGGCGTTCCATTGTGGCTGGCGTCTTTGTACTTTGCCACAGGTTTGTCAAAGTCACGCCTGGCCGGTTTGGGCGTTGCAAAATACAATCGGCCTCGCCGTCCATAATCACTGTTGCAACACCATTTTCATCGTGGCCAGTAACAACACGCCTGATTTTTCTACCCATATTTCCCCCAAATAACAAAATAGCTGCGGCAAATCATCGGATACGGCCCGCGCCGGCAACGACATAGAAAACCGGGATATGGCTGACGAGCCTTATGCACCCGCTGATACTCGCATTGCCAGATATCAAATGCCGCAACCACCTTAATTATAAAAGCAGCATTTAGCTTTTGGCGATATTTTTCTTCGGGTCATAAAACGGCATTTCAACCTGATGTGCTTGACGTAATCCACCAATGGCATCGACCGTGACCTCAGCACCAATTTGATCAGCACCGCGCTCAACCATCGCGAGGGCGATGTTCTGTTCAAGACGCGGTGAATAGACGGCTGATGTGACCTTGCCGACCACCTTATCATTCATGCTTACCGGCCAGAATTTAGTATTGGGAGCCGTAAGAGGCGCGCCGTCGATGATCAGGCCAACCTGTCGGCGGGCTGGTCCTTTCGCGCGGATAGCCTGCAACGCCGACTTGCCAATAAAATCATGCGTAGTATCCAGCGCAACCAGCCGGTCCAGCCCCAGCTCAAACGGGTTCGTGTTAATGTCCATATCGGCGTGATATGACAGCATACCTCCCTCAATACGGCGGATAGTTGAGGTATGGCCGGGCTTTAGCCCAAAAGGCTCTCCTGCTGCCATAATCCTGTTCCATAAGCGGCTGCCTTGCGATCCATCTTGCAGATAAATCTCATAACCAAGCTCACTTGACCAACCGGTTCGAGACACTACGAGTTCGATGCCATCAAGCGTCAGATGTCGAAGCCAGTAATATTTTAATGTGGCAATATCTTCCCCAAAGAGCGCCTTCATCACATCCATTGACCGCGGTCCTTGAAGCTGAAGCGGTGATGCATCTGGCTCACAAATATCAACATCAAACCCGCCATGCACCGCAACACCCTGCGCCCAGAGCAAAACATCGCTATCGGCTAGTGAGATCCAGAATTTATCCTCAGCCAACCGCAGGATGATTGGGTCATTCAAAATACCACCCTTGGCATTGGTGATCAGCGCATATTTACATTGTCCGACGGCCATCGCGCTGAGGTCACGCGGAGTTAGATGCTGGACAAATCTTGCCGCATCCGGGCCAGTGATCTGCACCTGCCGCTCGACCGCCACGTCGCACAAGATTGCCGTATTCACCAAATTCCAAAAATTGGCAACAGGATCGCCAAAGTCACGCGGTATATACATATGATTATACACTGAAAACGCCTTCGCGCCCCACTCTACGGTCGCATCAAAATAGGGGGATTTGCGGATTTGTGTTCCAAATCCAAAATCAACTAAATCAGGCATAAAAACTCCTCTGGAATAGACATGGCGCGGTTAAAAATGGCGGCAATCCCGATAATTATTATCTGGATAAGGCGCAATCTAACGCGGTTTTATCGGCTGGCTGCGCACTTAGCGGCCAATTCTGTTCAAATCTCACAAACTGCAGTGGGTTCGCGGCGGTTTTATTAACCGGGTAAGCCGGCAAGCTCGCCGGTTGAAACGCGGCTTATTTGGCGATGCAGCGAAACCCAATATAGACCACCGCCATTTCACGCGGCTTGGTGGCACCGTAATCGGCCGTCATCTGTTGCGCCCCATACCACCATGAACCGCCCATCGTGGCCTGCGCCGAACCGGTGCCAAGTACTGCCCATTCCCAGACATTTGCGCCCATATCAAACAGCCCGTTAACGCCCTGTTTTGTTCGCCCGACCGGTGCGTGGCCAAACCCGCGATAAAGCTGGCGGCTATAGTCACGCTTGCCAGAAACCGGTGTTGCCTCGGTACCGCAGTCGCCAAGGCAATTGGCGCCATCCGGGCTGTCTCCGGTTGGGTAATCATATGTAACACCACGTCGGAACGGTGCGGTTGGGGCGGGGCGTTGTTCGGTATAGGCAGCACTGATCCATTCATCACGGCTCGGCAATCGCTGGCCGCGCCATGTGCAATAGGCCGCCGCCTCATCAAAAGTCAGATGAACCGCAGGCTCATCTGGCGGGCTGACCGTGCCGTATGGCTGCCGCCAGTTCCAGCCCGGCTTGACCACCCATCCCGCTTCATAGACCATACCGCCATCCAGCTCGGCCTTGGTTTGAAATCCAGTAGCCGCGACAAATTCGGCAAAGGCTCTAATCGACACCTCGGTCTGGTCCATCCTGATCGCCATGTCAGCTTGCGCCGGGTTAAAAACGATCAGGCCAAATAGCACCCATAATATACGCATTGACATCGCCACCTCTTTTTTGTGTGCACAGACCTCATAAACCTGCGGCCCTGCCGATAATAACGAGGACACCAGTGAAGATTAATAGACAAAATGTTTATTATAGCCAGCCCCTGACGCAAAACGGGGAACGCAAAGCGCTCCCCGTATGCCTCCCCCAAAGCAGATTTTCTTCATCGGCCTTGTCTGGCTATACGATGGTATTTTCCAAACAACCAAGACCGCTAATCTCAAGTGACATATGATCGCCCTTTGCCAGATATTTTGGCGGCGTATAGCCTATCCCAACACCGGCCGGTGTACCTGTTGCGATGATATCACCGGGCATCAATGTCATCGTTGCCGACATGGTTTCAATCAAGGTCGGAATATCAAAAATCAGATCAGCAACAACTGCCTCTTGCCGCACTTCCCCATTGATTCTGGTGACCAGTTTCATCGCATTCACATCGGCGATCTCATCACTGGTTACAAGCCACGGACCCATTGGGCAAAAGGTGTCAAGGCTCTTACCGATAACCCATTGACCGTGCCGCTGCTGCAACTCACGCGAGGTCACATCATTAATAATCAGATAGCCAAAGACATGATCATAGGCA
>JAQCEA010000031.1 GCA_027620495.1 Pseudomonadota bacterium
ATGGTCAACATGGCCAATCGTGCCAATGTTCACATGCGGCTTGGATCGGTCAAACTTTGCCTTAGACATCTCTTTAGATCTCCTGTTCTTTGATAGGGTTAGGCCATTTTGGCGCGGACTTCGTCAGCCACCGCCTGCGGCACTTGTTCGTAATGGTCAAACTGCATGCTGTATTGGGCACGACCTTGGCTCATTGACCGCAAGGTATTGATATACCCAAACATATTGGCCAATGGCACCATGGCGTCGATGGCACGGGCATTACCGCGCTGATTCATCCCGCCCACATTACCACGCCGACTGTTCAGATCGCCGATGATATCACCCATATATTCTTCAGGGGTAATAACCTCGACCTTCATCACTGGTTCCAACAGCTTTGGGCTGGCCTTGTTCATGGCTTCACGGAAAGCTGCGCGGCCAGCGATTTCAAAGGCCAATACAGATGAGTCAACATCATGGCTCGCACCGTCAAGCAGTTCGGCCTGAAAATCAATCACCGGGAACCCAGCAATTGTGCCTGTTTCCTTGGCCATTGTGATGCCTTTTTCAACGCCCGGGACATATTCCTTTGGCACGGAACCGCCAACAACTGAATTGCTGAACGCAAACCCACCTTCGGCCAAAGGCGCAAACCGGATTTTTACCCGTGCGAACTGACCAGACCCACCAGATTGCTTCTTGTGTGTGTAGTCAACTTCAACTTCTTTGGTGATGGTTTCGCGGTAAGCCACTTGCGGCGCACCGATATTGGCCTCAACCTTGAATTCACGCCGTAAACGATCAACCAGAATATCAAGGTGCAATTCACCCATGCCACGCATGATGGTTTGGCCAGATTCGATGTCGCTGCTGACCTGGAATGAAGGGTCTTCAGCCGCCAAACGCTGCAAGCCAGCTGACATTTTTTCTTGGTCGTTCTTTGACTTTGGCTCAATCGCGATCTCGATAACTGGCTCAGGGAAGGTCATAGTTTCAAGCACCACTGCCTTGGTTGGGTCACACAAAGTGTCACCCGTTGTACTTTCCTTCATGCCAGCCAGCGCCACAATATCCCCAGCATATGCCGATTCAATTTCTTCGCGGTTGTTCGAATGCATCATCATCATCCGGCCAACACGTTCGCGCTTGCCCTTGGTTGAATTTAAGATGCTATCGCCTTTTTTCAATGAGCCAGAATACAAACGCACAAAGGTCAATGAACCGACAAATGGATCGTTCATGATCTTGAATGCCAAACCTGACAATGGCTCGTTATCATCAGCGTGACGCTCAATGTTACGTGTTTCGGTTTCATCACCTGGTGCAAACCCGGTGTAAGCTGGCACGTCAAGTGGTCCTGGCAGATAATCAATAACCGCATTCAACATTGGCTGCACGCCTTTGTTTTTAAATGCAGATCCACACAACACTGGCACGAATGACATATTCAATGTGCCAAGCCGGATCAGGCGCTGCAACGTCGCAACATCAGGCTCTTCACCATCGAGGAATTTTTCCATGACATCGTCGTCTTGCTCAACTGCCAGTTCAACAAGCGTAGCGCGCATTTCAGCCGCTTTATCCGCAAGTTCAGGCCGAATATCCTGCAAGCGCCATGACGCGCCAAGGTCTTCTGAGTCCCATACCCATTCTTGCATGGTGATCAGGTTCACCAGACCGGCAAATTCGTTTTCTGCACCAATTGGCAGATGAATTGGCAACGGCTGCGCTCCAGTACGGTCTTTAATCATATGCACGCAGTTAAAGAAGTCAGCGCCAATTTTGTCCATTTTGTTGACAAATACGATACGTGGCACTGAATATCTGTCAGCCTGACGCCATACAGTTTCGGTTTGTGGTTCAACACCGGCATTGGCATCAAGCACACATACCGCACCATCCAGAACCGCCAATGAACGTTCGACTTCGATCGTGAAATCAACGTGGCCGGGCGTATCAATGATATTGAAACGGAATTTGGCCGCGTCTGGGTCTGATCCATATTCAGGAGACGGCGTTGAACCATCTTCAGTACGGAACCAGAAACATGTGGTAGCGGCGGATGTAATGGTAATACCGCGCTCTTGTTCTTGTTCCATCCAGTCCATGGTGGCGTTACCATCATGCACTTCGCCAAGCTTGTGCGAACGGCCAGTATAATAAAGAATCCGCTCAGTCGCTGTGGTTTTACCGGCGTCGATATGCGCCATGATGCCAAAGTTACGATAGCGCTCTAGAGAATATTCGCGTGCCATGATCTACTCCAACCTTCCCACTTACCAGCGATAATGGGAGAAGGCGCGGTTTGCCTCAGCCATTTTATGTGTGTCTTCGCGTTTTTTCACGGCGTTGCCACGATTATTGGCAGCATCCATCAATTCGCCTGAAAGACGATCCATCATTGTGGTTTCGCCGCGTTTGCGTGAACTATCAATCAACCAGCGGATCGCCAGCGCTTGCGCACGTTCGGAGCGCACTTCAACCGGCACCTGATAGGTTGCACCACCGACACGGCGTGAACGCACTTCCAAATGCGGGCGTACATTGTCCAGCGCATCATGAAACACTTTTACTGGCTCATTGCCAGATTTTGCCTGAATACGATCAAAAGCGCCGTAAACGATCTTTTCGGCGACTGAACGCTTGCCGTCAAACATCAGGCAAGACATGAATTTTGATACAACGGTGTCCTTAAACTTTGGATCTGGAAGAACCGGCCGTTTTTCTGCTCTATGACGACGTGACATCTGTGCCTCTTCTTACTTAGGACGCTTAGCGCCATATTTAGAGCGCCGCTGGCGACGATCACCAACACCCTGCGTGTCCAATGTGCCGCGAATGATGTGATAACGAACACCCGGCAAATCCTTTACCCGGCCGCCGCGAATCAATACCACTGAGTGTTCCTGCAAATTATGCCCCTCACCCGGGATATAGCTGGAAACTTCAAAACCGTTTGTCAGGCGCACACGTGCGACTTTACGCAAAGCCGAGTTCGGCTTTTTCGGTGTGGTTGTATAAACTCTGGTGCATACGCCGCGCTTTTGTGGGCATGCTTCCATTGCAGGAACTTTGGTACGTGCTACCGGACGCTTGCGTCCGTGACGGATTAGCTGGTTAATCGTTGGCATTACTGCCCCTTTTTTCTCGACCAATACGCACTTAACGTGCAACAGGGCTGTTTTGCCCATGCTTTACAGGCAAAACACCCAACACTCTCCATTATGGAGCCGAATTTTCGTCACCTAATATACAGGCCTAGCGTCTGATACGAGTCCGGCGCAAACGCCGCTGAACCACCACCTAGGTCTAAAAGGTTGCCGGATACTATTTTTTGCGGGCCGAACGGTCAAGCGCTTTTTGCGCCTTTCCGCCCGTTATCCGCATTTTTTTTACTTGTCCGCCAGATTCACTTTGTCTGGCGGGCAAAACTTAACCTTCTAAACCAATTTCAGCGTCTTCAAACGGCGAATCCTGCATCTCTAGGGCTGGAGCCGCGGCTTCACGCTGGGCAATAATGGCTTTATCGCGATCGGCGGCGATCCGGCGCAGGCGATTCATCACCGAACCTGTACCGGCAGGAATCAACCGGCCAACGATCACATTTTCCTTCAGACCATCCAGCGTGTCTTCCTTGCCACTTACAGCGGCTTCGGTCAGAACACGGGTGGTTTCTTGGAAAGATGCCGCCGAAATAAAGCTGTTTGTCTGCAATGATGCTTTGGTGATTCCAAGAAGCACCGGCTGTGCCACGGCTGGGCGCAACCCTTCGGCCTCTATCGCGGCATTAGCTTTGGCAAATTCCTCACGGTCAACCTGTTCACCAACAAGGAACGTGCTATCAGCCGGGTCGCTGACCTCAACCTTTTGCAGCATCTGGCGGACAATCACTTCGATATGCTTGTCATTGATTTTCACGCCTTGCAACCGGTACACATCCTGAATTTCCTTGACCAGATAAGCGGCAAGCGCCTCTACCCCTAAAATGCTCAGGATGTCATGCGGCACTGGGCTACCATCAAGAAGCAGGTCGCCCTTACGCACCACATCACCTTCATTCACTGCCAATACGCGGCCTTTTGGCAAAAGATATTCAACCGCATCCTGATCACCATCAAGTGGCACTACGCGAATACGCCGTTTGGCTTTATAGTCATTACCAAACTCAACCCGGCCTTCTGCCTCGGCAATCACCGCAAAATCCTTTGGACGGCGTGCCTCAAACAGTTCAGCCACCCGCGGCAAACCACCGGTGATATCACGGGTCTTTGAAGATTCGCGCGGGATACGTGCCAACACATCGCCAGCTTGTACCTTTGCACCATTATCAACTGACAGAATTGAACCAGCTGACAGGAAGTACCGTGCCTCAAGACCATTCGTCAATGTCAGCACCTCGCCCTTTTCATCACGCAAGGTGATACGCGGGCGCAGATTGCTGCCACCAGCCGCCTGTTTCCAATCGACAACTTCCTTGCTGGAAATGCCAGTCGCGTCATCGGTGACTTCACGCATCGATACGCCTTCCAACAAATCGACATAATTGGCAACACCATTCAGTTCTGAAATGATTGGCATGGTGTATGGGTCCCATTCAATCAGAACCTTGCCAGCGGCCACAACTTCACCATCGACAACGAACAGCTTACCACCATATGGCAAACGGTGACGGGCACGTTCACGCCCCTGCTCATCCATAATCAGAAGTTCGGTGTTCCGGCTCATGATAATTTCATTGCCGCTCTTGTCGGTAACCAAAGACGCATCTTCAAGCTTGATCTTACCGCCGATGCTGGCTTCGATATTTGATTGTTCGGCACCACGCTGGGCCGCACCACCAACGTGGAATGTCCGCATGGTCAATTGCGTACCAGGCTCACCAATTGATTGGGCCGCAATTACGCCAACCGCCTCGCCGATATTCACATCGGTGCCGCGGGCCAGATCACGACCATAACAATTTGCGCAAATTCCGGTATCAGCCTCACAAAAGAGGGCCGAGCGGATTTTTGCCTGATCGGCACCCGATTCTTCGATTGCGCTGGCATGTTCTTCGGTCACCATCTGACCAGCCGCCACCAGCACATTGCCGGTTTTCATGTCAACCAAATCTTCAGCCAGTACCCGGCCAAGAATACGTTCGAACAATGGATCAATAATATCACTGCCGTTCATGACTGGGCGGATCGTCAACCCATTATTGGTGCCGCAATCAACCGTTGTCACAATGCAATCTTGCGCGACGTCAACAAGACGGCGCGTCAGATAACCAGAGTTCGCTGTTTTCAGCGCGGTATCAGCAAGACCTTTACGTGCGCCGTGTGTCGAGTTGAAATATTCCAACACATTCAACCCTTCTTTAAAGGAAGAAATGATCGGCGTTTCAATAATCTCGCCGGATGGCTTTGCCATCAAACCACGCATACCGGCCAATTGTTTGATCTGTGCCGCTGAACCGCGCGCACCAGAATGCGCCATCATCCAGACTGAGTTAATCGGCTCACCATCTTTGGCGGTGGAGATACCTTTCATCATCTCGTCGGCAACCAGATCAGAACAACGTGACCATACGTCGACAACCTTGTTATATTTCTCACCTTGCGTGATCAAACCATCTAGATATTGCTGTTCAAAGGTTTTAACCTGGGCCTCGGCTTCATTGACATATTTTTCTTTCAGTTCAGGCGTGGTCAGATCGGCAATACCAAATGAAATACCCGCATCACAGGCCTGTCCGAACCCAAGTGACATCAAACGGTCACAGAAAATCACCGTGTCCTTTTGACCACAATGACGATACACGTGATCGATCACATCGCTGACTTCTTTCTTTGTCATCAGCTTATTGACCAATTCAAATGAGCAAGACGGGTTATCCGGCAACAAATCAGCAAGCTGGGCGCGGCCGGGTGTGGTCTCAATCACTTTTAAAATACGTGACCCATCGGTATCACGGGTTGGCACCCGTGCCTTGACCTTGGCGTGCAGGCTGACTGAACCATTGCCTAGTGCCAGCAAGATTTCCTGCACATTCGAGAAAATCATGCCTTCGCCTTTTTCATTGTCGCGTTCCATCGACATATAATACAGGCCAAGAATGATATCTTGTGACGGCACAATGATTGGTTTGCCGTTCGCTGGGCTCAAAATATTGTTGGTCGACATCATCAAAACCCGGGCTTCGAGCTGGGCTTCTAATGACAACGGCACATGCACGGCCATCTGGTCACCGTCAAAATCGGCGTTAAAGGCTGTACAAACAAGCGGGTGAAGTTGAATCGCCTTGCCTTCGACAAGCACGGGTTCAAACGCCTGAATACCCAAACGGTGCAAGGTCGGCGCCCGGTTCAACATCACTGGATGCTCACGGATCACCTCTTCAAGAATATCCCACACCTCTGGACGTTCCTTTTCGACCATGCGCTTGGCCATTTTGACGGTACTGGCCAGTGAATAGAGTTCCAGCTTTGAATAGATAAACGGCTTGAACAATTCGAGGGCCATTTTCTTTGGCAGACCACATTGATGGAGTTTTAGCTCCGGCCCTACCACGATCACCGAACGACCCGAATAATCGACCCGTTTGCCAAGCAGGTTTTGACGGAACCGGCCCTGTTTGCCTTTCAGCATATCTGACAGCGATTTTAACGGACGTTTGTTGACACCGCTGATCACCCGCCCGCGCCGACCATTGTCAAACAAGGCGTCGACAGATTCCTGCAACATGCGCTTTTCGTTACGCACGATGATATCAGGTGCGCGCAATTCGATCAGCCGCTTCAAGCGGTTGTTCCGGTTGATCACGCGGCGATAAAGGTCATTCAAATCAGATGTGGCAAACCGGCCACCATCCAATGGCACCAATGGGCGCAATTCTGGCGGGATCACCGGCACGACATCCATGATCATCCATTCAGGGCGACAGCCAGACTCGCGGAATGAATCAACAAGTTTCAGCCGTTTTACAAGCTTTTTGCGCTTGGCTTCAGACCCGGTTTCAGCAAGTTCGGTACGGATCGTCGCACGCTCGGCATCCAGATCAATATCGCCAAGGATTTTCTTGATGGCTTCGGCACCAATGGCGGCTTCAAACGCATCGTCACCGTATTCATCTTGTGCGTCATAATATTCTTCTTCGGTCAGAAGCTGGCCTTTTGTCAGAGACGTCATGCCCGGTTCGATGACCACAAAATTTTCAAAATATAAAACCCGTTCAAGATCTTTAAGGGTCATATCAACCAACAGGCCAATACGGCTTGGCAGTGATTTCAAAAACCAGATATGTGCAACCGGGGCGGCCAGTTCGATATGACCCATACGTTCGCGGCGCACTTTTGACAAAGTCACCTCGACACCACATTTTTCGCAGATAATACCGCGATACTTCATCCGCTTATATTTGCCGCAGAGGCATTCATAATCGCGAACAGGGCCAAAAATACGTGCGCAGAACAAGCCGTCTTTTTCAGGCTTAAATGTTCGGTAATTGATGGTTTCTGGCTTTTTGATCTCGCCAAATGACCAAGAACGGATACGTTCTGGTGCGGCAATTGAAATCCTGATCTTGTCAAAGCTTTGTGGGCCTTGTGACTGGCCGAAAGGATTCATCAAATCGTTCATTTATTTATCTCCCCAACATCTGTTGGTGTCGTGTGAGTCATATAAAGGTGAAACCAAGCTGTCAGACACAGTTACCCGCCCCTGACAGCAATCATTGATTAATATTCAGCCTCATGAAGATCGACATTCAGGCCAAGTGAGCGCAGCTCTTTCACCAGAACGTTGAATGATTCAGGAATACCGGATTCGAAATCATCATCACCGCGCACGATAGATTCATAGACCTTGGTACGGCCCGAAACATCGTCTGACTTGACGGTGAGCATTTCCTGCAGGGTGTAAGCGGCACCATAGGCCTCAAGCGCCCAGACTTCCATTTCCCCAAAACGCTGACCACCGAACTGGGCCTTGCCACCAAGTGGCTGCTGGGTAACCAGCGAGTACGGGCCAATTGACCGGGCGTGAATTTTGTCATCAACAAGATGGTGCAGTTTCAGCATATAAATATACCCAACTGTCACCGGCCGGTCGAACACTTCGCCAGTCCGCCCATCGGTCAACCATTCTTGCCCGGTTTTGCTCAACCCGGCTTTTTCAAGCAAGGCCAAAACATCGGCTTCGCGGGCCCCATCAAATACCGGGGTACCCATCGGCACACCACGCGCCAAAATGTTTGCCTGCTCAATGATCTGGTCATCATCCATAACAGCCAGCTCACCATCATACTGTTCTTTGCTATAGATTTCCGCCAGCATGTTGCGCAATGGTTTCACATCAGCTTTCGCCCGTGCCGCCTCGGCAGCCGCCCCAACCTGTTTGCCAAGACCGCGTGCGGCCCAGCCAAGATGGGTTTCCAAAATCTGCCCCACATTCATTCGTGACGGCACGCCAAGCGGGTTCAACACGATATCAACCGGGGTGCCATCTTCCAGATACGGCATATCTTCCATCGGCACAATGCGTGAAATCACACCCTTGTTACCGTGGCGGCCTGCCATTTTATCGCCCGGTTGCAACTTGCGCTTTACCGCGACAAAGACTTTGACCATCTTCATCACACCAGGCAGCAATTCATCACCACCCTGCAATTTGTCAACTTTGTCTTTAAACCGGGCCTGCAATGCGGCAACGGCACTTTCAAAGTCGGCAACTTGGGCCTCGATCAGCTTTTGCACATCATCCGCTTTGACCGCGAGCTGCTGCCATTGTGATTTTGGCAATTCATCAAGCATGGCGGCGTCAATTTGGCTACCGGCTTTGATACCCTTTGGCCCGGTTGCAACTGTCTGGCCATCAAATAATTCGGCCATACGGCCATAGAAGCCGCGTTCCAAAATCGCCCGTTCATCATCACGGTCCTTGCCAAGACGGTCGATTTCAGCCCGGTCAATTGCCAGCGCGCGTTCATCTTTTTCAACGCCGCGGCGAGAAAATACCCGCACCTCGACGATTGTGCCTGACCCACCTGGGGGCAGCTTTAGCGATGTATCGCGGACATCTGATGCCTTTTCACCGAAAATAGCCCGCAACAGCTTTTCTTCTGGTGTCATTGGCGATTCACCTTTTGGTGTGACCTTGCCAACCAGAATATCACCGGGGCCAACCTCTGCACCAACATACACAATGCCGGCCTCATCGAGATTTTTCAGCGCTTCTTCACCGACATTTGGAATATCGCGGGTGATTTCTTCCTGACCCAGCTTGGTATCGCGGGCCATAATTTCATATTCCTCAATGTGAATAGAGGTAAATACGTCATCGCGCACAATACGCTCGGAAATCAGGATTGAATCCTCAAAATTATAGCCATTCCAAGGCATAAACGCGACCAACACGTTCCGGCCAAGTGCCAATTCACCATCTTCCGTAGATGGGCCATCAGCGATAATATCGCCGCGGCGCACCGTATCTCCAACCTTCACCAACGGACGCTGGTTAACGGTGGTATTCTGGTTTGACCGCTGGAATTTCAGCAGACTGTAAATATCAACAGGTGACACATTTTCATCGGTTTCTTCGCTTGCCCGCACCACAATACGGGTGGCGTCAACCTGATCAATCACACCAGCCCGGCGTGCCACAATGGTCACGCCTGAATCCCGAGCGACACGTGCTTCCATACCGGTGCCAACAATTGGTGCTTCAGCGCGCAACAACGGCACCGCCTGACGCTGCATGTTTGATCCCATCAATGCCCGGTTAGCATCATCATTTTCCAAGAACGGAATGAGAGCCGCCGCAACAGACACCAACTGTTTTGGTGACACATCCATCAATTCAATGTCAGTTGGACGGGCAAGACCAATATCACCAGCCCGGCGAACCGGAATCAATTCCCCAACAAATTTGTTGTTTTTATCCAGCTCTGCATTCGCCTGTGCAATTGTATAACGGCCTTCTTCCATGGCTGAAATATAGCGCACTTCATTCGTAACCTTGCCGTCAACCACCTTGCGATATGGTGTTTCGATAAAGCCATAACGGTTGATTTTCGCATGCGTTGCCAGCGAGTTAATCAAACCAATATTTGGCCCTTCAGGTGTCTCAATCGGGCAAATCCGGCCATAATGCGTTGGATGCACATCGCGCACTTCAAACCCGGCCCGTTCGCGCGTCAAACCGCCCGGCCCAAGTGCCGACACGCGGCGCTTGTGGGTAATTTCTGACAATGGATTGGTCTGGTCCATAAATTGTGACAATTGAGATGATCCGAAAAATTCACGCACCGCCGCGGCAGCTGGCTTGGCATTGATCAGATCAGCTGGCATCACGGTATCAATTTCGACCGATCCCATGCGTTCACGAATGGCACGTTCCATACGCAACAGGCCGATGCGGTATTGATTTTCCATCAATTCGCCAACAGACCGGACGCGGCGGTTGCCAAGATGGTCGATATCATCAATATCGCCATGTCCGTCTTTCAAACCTACCAAAACTTTGAGTACAGCCATAATATCGGCTTTACGCAAAATCCGCAGATTGTCATCGGTTTCAAGATCAAGCCGTGAATTCATTTTCACCCGGCCAACTGACGACAGATCATAGCGGTCGCTGTTGAAAAACAGGCTCTGGAACAGGGCATGGGCGCTTTCCAATGTTGGCGGCTCACCCGGACGCATCACCCGGTAAATATCGACCAACGCATCTTCACGGCAGGTGTTCCGGTCAGCCGCCAGCGTGTTGCGCAAATGCGGCCCGAAATTGACATTATCAATAAATAAAATGCCAAGCTCTTTAATGCCGGCTTCGGCAAGTTTGGCCAACATATCTTCCGTCAGTTCATCACCAGCTTCGGCATAGACCTCGCCAGTTGACATATTCACAACATCCTCGGCGACAAAGCGACCAAGCAGGTCGTTAGCTGTCACAAAAATTGATTTCACCCCAGACTCGGCCAATTTTTTGAGCGAACGCGGGGTCATTTTTGTCCCGGCCGTAGCGATCACTTCTTTGGTTTTTGCGTCAACGAGATCACGTACAAGCTTGCTGCCTTTCAGCGACTCGACGTCAAAATCATATTGCCAGCCATCGCCTTTGCGGCTGTAGGTCACGGTTTGGTAAAAATGCCCCAAAATTTCTTCGCGGCTCATACCATTCACACGAGCTGGATCTACTTCTTCAGATTTTTCAGCACAGGCATCAATATAGGCTTCGGAGTCAACATCCGGCAGCGCCATCATAAATGTGGTCGCTGGCAGCTTGCGCTTGCGGTCAATCCGCACATTCAAAATATCTTTGGCATCAAATTCAAAATCAAGCCAAGACCCACGATAAGGGATTACGCGTGAGGCAAATAGGAATTTACCAGAAGCATGTGTCTTGCCGCGGTCATGATCAAAAAATACGCCCGGTGAGCGATGCATCTGTGACACGATCACGCGCTCGGTGCCATTCACAATGAATGTCCCATTCGATGTCATCAACGGCATGTCGCCCATATAAACGTCTTGCTCTTTGATATCGCGGATCGAGCGTGACCCGGTATCTTCATTTTCTTCCCAGACAACAAGCCGTAAAGTCACCCGCAATGGCGAGGCATAGGTTAGGCCACGTTGCTGGCATTCTTCCACGTCATATTTTGGAACTTCCAATTCATAGGACACAAATTCGAGAACCGAACGACCGGCAAAATCGCCGATTGGAAACACTGATTTGAACGTTTCCTGCAAGCCATGGTCCGTGCGCTCATGCGGCACCACACCCATTTGCAAAAACGTGTCATAGCTGGATCGCTGAACATCGATAAGATTTGGCATATTGGTCACTTCTTCAAGCTGACCAAATGTGCGACGTACCCGTTTGCGACTATCCAGAGTGCTTACATGCGATGCCATTAAAAATCCCTCATCAAATCCAGTGCTGGCCATCTATTTTGCCGATGGCGACACATTATCTGCCCCAGCGATGAAATCGCTGACAATTAAACGACTGCGCACCGGACAGCCAAAACTGCCCGGTGCTACATGGTTTAGATCGCTTGCGAACCAAGCGTTATCGTCAAATTACTTGACTTCAACAGTTGCGCCAGCTTCTTCCAGCTTTGCTTTGATCTGTTCAGCTTCGTCCTTTGACACACCTTCTTTAACTGGCTTTGGTGCGCCCTCGACAAGGTCTTTGGCTTCTTTGAGGCCAAGACCTGTGATTGTACGAACTTCTTTGATCACGTTGATTTTTGACGCGCCAGCAGATGCCAATACAACGTCAAATTCAGTCTTTTCTTCAGCTGCACCGCCAGCGTCACCGCCACCAGCAGGCATTGCCATTGCCATTGGAGCAGCAGCGGCAGAAACGCCCCACTTTTCTTCCAGCAATGTTGCCAATTCTGCTGCTTCAAGAACAGTCAGGTTAGAGAGGTCTTCTGCGATTTTTTCGATATCAGCCATTATTTAGTCTCCATTGAAAGGCTTGAACTTCTGATCGGGGTTTTAAGACCCCTGCTGCAATTGATCTTCGCGTGCCTTGATTACACGAGCGATTTTGCCGGCCGGAGCCTGAACAACCCGTGCAATTTTGGCTGCCGGAGCTTGGACAAGCCCGACAAGTTTGCCACGCAATTCGTCAAGAGAAGGCATTTTCGCCAATGCTTCGACACCAGCTTTGTCGAGAGTTTTCCCATCCATGCTGCCACCGATGATGGTGATTTTTGGATTTCCCTTGGCGTAATCTACAAGGATCTTGGCAGCCGCCACCGGGTCTTCAGACGTACCAACAACAGTTGGCCCGGTAAAAATGCTATCAAGGTCTTCGTAACGCGTGCCTTTAAGCGCTAGCTTGGCAATCCTGTTTTTGGTTACCTTAAAGCCAGCACCGGCATCCCGCATCTTTTGACGCAGGTCACCGCTTTCCGCAACGGTCATACCAACCTGATGCGCCACGACAACAGTCGATGACGCATTGAAGGTCGATTGCAGCGTTTCGATCAGTTCGGCTTTTTCTGTTCTGTTCACCGATCGTCTCCGCTCTAGTTAGGGATATGCTGGCATCTGCCAGCCTGATCCCAGTTGCAAAATAGACTAACAAAACACTGTTAGTCCGCTGGCCTGCCCATAAGAAGTTCAAGCAGAAATCTGCTTTTGCTCCCCGTCTATTACGGGATATTACGCCAGATATTCATCTGACCACCCGTAGTCTTGGACAGGTGCGGGGTCGCTGTCTTACCTACAACCACCCCTGTTTTCCATCCGTTTAGGGATGAAAAATTCTGGTTTCGTAAACGCGTCGCTTAGGCGACGTCTTCAACAAACACCCCGGCGCCCATCGTAGAGCTTAGGGTGATCTTTTTGATATATTGGCCTTTGGCACCAGATGGGCGAGCCTTACGCACAGCTTCAATGAAAGCGGTTGCATTTTCTGCAATCTTGGCTTCGTCAAAACTGGCCTTGCCAATGCCCGCATGTACCACGCCGGCTTTTTCTGCACGATACTGAACCTCACCAGCTTTAGCAGCAGCCACAGCGGCGGCCACATCGGCGGTGACCGTGCCCAATTTTGGGTTTGGCATCAGGCCACGTGGCCCCAATACTTTACCAAGCCGACCAACAACACCCATCATGTCTGGCGTTGCGATCACCCGGTCAAATGCTGACTCGCCATTTTGGATCGCTTCAGCAAGATCGTCCGCACCAACCAGATCGGCACCGGCGGCTTTGGCTTCATCCGCCTTGGCATCTTTTGCAAACACCGCAACACGCATGGTTTTGCCGGTGCCGTTTGGCATAGCAACAACGCCGCGAACCATTTGATCAGCGTGCCGAGGATCAACCCCCAAATTCATCGCGATTTCGATGGTTTCGTCAAATTTAGATGAGGCGTTGCCTTTTACCAGCGCTACAGCTTCGGCCAGAGGGTAGGCTTTGGTACGATCAACAGCTTCATAAGCTGCTTTTAGTTTTTTACTTGTCTTCGCCATTAAATTAGCCCTCCACAACTTCGAGGCCCATGGAACGGGCTGACCCCATCACCATTTGCATTGCACCTTCAACATCGACGGCGTTCATGTCGCCCATTTTGGCATCAGCGATTTCGCGCACCTGTGCCATTGTCACCTTGCCAGCGACCGACCGGCCCGGCTCTTTTGACGCACTAGAAAGTCCCGCCGCTTTTTTCAAGAAATAGCTGACAGGCGCTGTCTTGGTGACAAAAGAAAAAGACTTATCTTGATACACCGTGATCACAACTGGCACTGGCATGTTCTTTTCCATCGAATCTGTCGCCGCATTGAACGCCTTACAGAATTCCATAATATTCACACCGCGCTGACCAAGTGCCGGACCAACAGGCGGTGATGGATTGGCGCTTCCAGCCGGAATATTCAGTTTGATGTAGCCTTGTATCTTTTTTGCCATCTTCGTTCTTCCTTGACGTATTGCCGCGCCTTTTTATTTCTGGCGCCCTATCCGTTTAGCCAAACGCATCCGCGGCACTATTGTATCTATCCAGCGTTCGCCTAAATTTTTTCGACCTGACTATATTCCAGCTCGACCGGTGTCGAGCGCCCAAAAATCGACACTGTCACTTTAAGACGTGCCTTATCATCATCAGCCTCTTCAACATATCCATTGAATGATGCAAAAGGCCCGTCTGATACACGAACCTGTTCACCAATATCGAAAGTAACCGTTGTGCGCGGACGTTCTACGCCTTCGCTCACCTGACGAATCAGCCGTTCAGCTTCACTATTGGTGATTGGCACCGGCTTGCCTTTGCCGCCCAAAAATCCGGTCACCCGGGGCTGGCTTGTTACCAGTTGCCACGCTTCGTCGCTCAGCTCAAGCTTTACCAAGATGTAGCCAGGGAAAAATTTACGCTCGCCTTCAACACGGACGCCGCGCTTGACCTCGACAACATTTTCGGTCGGCACCATGACGTCTTCGATCTGGTCTTCCAGACCATTCGCCGCGGCTTGCTCGCGAATCGACTGGGCCACCTTTTTCTCAGATCCTGAGAAGACGTGCAGAACATACCAGCGCTTGGCCATTACCACTCTTTCCCAACCGGTTCCGGTATTCCGAAACGAAAAACGTCCTGTACGTCCCTAGCCACCAAGGCCAAGAACGAACTGGACAACATTCGACAGCACCATATCAACAAGCAGGAAAAAGATTGCGGCTATGGCGACCATTACAAACACAGTCAATGTGGCAGTGCCGGTCTCGCGGCGCGATGCCCAAGAGATGCGCGACACCTCTTGACGGACCTGCCTAACAAACTGTGCGGGCGACACTTTAGCCATTGATAGCTACCAATTCAAGTTTAATTTATCTGCTTGCGCTTGTCCCAAAACAAGGTCGCGTCCAGCCCGGCAGAGGCGGTGCGCGCTGCTATGGTTGACGGCTTCTAGCAAACCCGGTGCGCCATGGCAACAACTTATCGCGCTGTTCAGCCAATAAAATCACCAGATATTTGCCGCATCGGTGTCAGCCTGTTGTCACCCGTAAATCGTCATACGACACCATCACATGACGCGAAAAGCCCGGCCTTGTCTGCAACCTGCTGTAATAGGCCTGCAAATGCGGTAAATCGGCACGCACCACATCAATGTCATAATAGCGATAGAGGCAATGCCCCAGTTGGATATCGGCAAGGCTAAAATCATCTCCGACGAGATAAGCATGGGTCGCCAGAACCTGATCGGCGATGGCCAGCTCTTTTTCTACCGATGCAAGTGCCCCGTTTATGGCCGCATAATCGCGTTGCGACGGCGCGAGACGCACAAGCGGCCAAAATACATCTGAAATAAAATGACTAGCAAAATTGATTTTTGCCCATTCGGCCCATTTATCCACAGCGGCGCGCGCCGCAGGGACATCTGGCCAGAATGGCCCAGCGGCATATTGCGTTGCCAGATATCGCAAAATGGCGCCCGCTTCAAAAATCGCCGGGCCGTCTCGGTCAATCAAAACTGGTACCTTGCCATTCGGGTTCATTGCCAAAAAGGCTGGTGTGGTGACCACCCCATAGGTAAATCCCGCATCAATCCGGCTATAGGCAAGATCCAGTTCTTCAAGACACCATAAAACAGATTGCACATTCACCGAAGATTTGCGCCCCCAGATGGTAATTTGGCTCACCGCCTTATCTCCTTGTCTTGCGATCCTTTACCGCCGCTGCACGATACCAGACCAGTACCAACCGCCTCCCTGCCTAGGGTGAACCACGCCAGCAAGGCTGACAATAGGTAAAAACCAGCGCACCAACAGCCAACAGTGACAGGCCGGGGCGATATCATGCCCCCCCGTTTGTGATATCGGGTTGCGTTACGGAAAATCGCACTTTCACGTTTGACAGAAAATGGGCTAGATTGCTGACAAATTAGGCAATGAATTAGGCGGCGGTAATGCAACAAATTGGCTTTGTGGGTTTAGGGGCGATGGGATCGGTAATGGCCCCGCTGCCAGCGCGCACAGGTTTTTCAGTGATCGGGTTTGATACAGCCGCGCAACGACCAGATTTAGCAGATGTTGCTAATGCATCCTCGCTGGCAGATTTGGCGGCATGTGACATGGTCATCACCATGTTGCCAGATGGGGCCGTGGTCACGGCTGTCGCCACCGCATTGGCCGAAGCCGGCTTTCGCGGCCTCATCATTGATATGTCATCCAGCCACCCTGACGACACAATAAAGCTGGGCACAACATTGGCGGCGCAGGGCATCCGCCTGATTGACGCACCAGTATCGGGCGGGGTGAAAAAGGCGGCGGCTGGCACGCTGATGGTTATGGCAGGCGGTTCAGCAGATGATATTGCCGCAGCTCGTGCGCTGATTGACTGTTTTGGCACGATGCAGCATGTTGGCCCGCTAGGGGCTGGCCACGCGATGAAGGCGTTAAATAATTACGTCTCTGCCGCTGGGCTTTTGGCCAGTATGCAGGCACTTGCCACGGCCGAATCTTTTGGCATAACCGCCGAAAAATTCACCTCGGTGATCAATGGATCAACTGGCCGGAACAACACCACTGAAGTCAAAATGATGCCTTTTATTGCCTCGCGCCGTTATGATTCTGGCTTCTTTTTACGGCTGATGGCAAAAGATGTCACCATTGCCAACGAGCTGATGACGAATGCCGGGTTTGATGCCCCGATCACCCCAGCGTTAAACAGCTATCTTGCCGCGGCGCTGGAAACACTTGGTCATGACGCTGACCATACCGGGCTTTATGAAATGGTGAACCCCGCGCCAAAAGGCTGACAGAACAGGTAATTTATTTTGGGCGGCCGGTGTTTCACATCATTTGGCGTAATAGCCCATGGCCTGCAGGCTATATTCACCAAATTCCAGCAATTCATGCTTTAATTTTAGCTTTTGAACTTCGGTTCGCAATGCTGGTGTAGCCCCGCCTGCCACAGTGTTTTCGGCAAAAAAACCGCGCCGCGGGGCGTCACCACCATAGCTGGCAATCACCACGTCAAGACGATCATCAAGTGCATCGCGCACCAAGGCCAGATCACGGCCAAGGCTGTTTACATCAGCCTGTTGGTCATGACCGGTATCTAGTTCTTCTGAAAATTGATCAAGATAAACATCTGCAGACAACGCGCGCAAAGGACGCTGATTTACTGTTTCGATGGTCATTGTCTTGGCAAATTCTAGGCGGAATTGCCGGATTAAAGCTCGTTTTCGTGTGGCTTTTTTGGATGGCAAAGCGGCGGCAGTTGTGTCGCCATACCCAGTCCGGCCGTCTGCACTATTTCCATTGGCGGAAGAACCAGACCTAGTCGCAGAACCGCCGCTGGCAAAACCGCCGCTGGCAGAACCATCACCAGAACCACCACTTCCATAACCACCGCTGGCAGAACCATCACCAGAACCACCGCCGCTCACACCGTCAGATCTAGTGGCAGATGTGCTGGCAGACCTGCTACTTGCCGATGATGCCGCATCCAATGTACCATCATTTAAATTGCCCGCACTGCCGGGGTATTGCGCCAACGAGATCGATGGCGCCATGGCGATGCCGCCAAATCCGGCAAAAGCCACCATAATACCGCGCACCCACATTACCGACCGCCTTTTGCAACAAACCATCACCAACCTATATCATATCAATCATATCAGTTGCAACAACACCGCGCCGGGCCAATCGCACTGGCCTGCCGGGGGACGCAACCTTTATAGATACGCTCATTTACCTAGGCTGATAACGGCAGATTTTCATATTTGTTTATTCGTCTGGCTGAAAAGTCTGGTTGAAAAGTCTGGGCCAAAAAAACAGCCCCGCGGGGTGAACCCGGGGGGCTGTTCTTTAACTGGC
>JAQCEA010000032.1 GCA_027620495.1 Pseudomonadota bacterium
CTAAGTTTGCGTGCGGCGGTACAGGATAGTATCGGCAAGGCCTATGACCTTGCGGTCAGGTTGTGCCCCACAGATGGGCTCTGGCTTTTTGAGATAAAGGCAGGAAATCAAACAGTCTTTATTATGCACGCCTCCGCACAAGCCCAAAAATAATTTTTGACTGAATTCATCATGTAATGGCTGACTGTGCAAACACCAACTGTGCAGAGACTGGCCACGTTCGGATGGTATCTGCTGCAGGTTACAGAACTTTTTGGAATGACTTCGATATTAGTTTTGGTTTTGAAAGGAGCCCGTCAGTTAATAATTTTGAAATATTTCTGCGCTACCTTACTTAGTCAAGTTTTTTAGGAGCAATGAAATGAAAAAACTATTTTTACTGGCGCTTGGTGGTTTGGCCTTTGCTGCGCCTGTCAATGCTGCTTGTCCCCCGATCACTGTCGCGGACATGAAAGGTGTTGCTGCCGGGGCCTACCCGCAACAATATGAGCTGTCTGAATTTGAAGCGGCTGCTAACTGTAAAATGTCATTTAGCACAAACCCGGACATTTCCATGCTGAACAGCAAGATCAAGGGCAATCCTGACTTGCCGCCACTATCAAATCGCATCCCGCAAGAGCCGTTGGTTGTAGTCCCGTATGACACAATTGGCAAACACGGTGGCACTCTTGACGTATTGTCAAACGCAACAGAGGCAGGCACCTCTGACTTTCTGTCGGTTCGTCACGTTAACTTTGTTCGCTTTTCAGATGACCTGCAAACCATCGTTCCAAACATTGCCAAGGGCTGGAAATGGAACGATGATTTTACCGCGCTTACATTTTACCTTAGAAAAGGTCACAAATGGTCTGACGGCGCGCCATTCACCAGCGCAGATGTGAAATTTTATCACGACAACCTGATGTTGGACGCGAATATTTTCGAGAAGCCAAAAGACTATATCACTGTGGGTGGCGAGACAATGACTGTCGAGACACCTGACGAAACAACTGTTGTTTTCAAGCTGCCATCACCAAAGCCGGGTCTTTTGGCTCATTTTGCCACAAGTTATGCTCAAGGTTTTCAGCCATTGCACTTTTTGGGTAAATTTCACCCCGACGTGAACCCGGACGCTGACAAATATGCGCAATCATTTGGCTTTGAGAATGGTTATGACGCGATTAAGGCTTATTATGGTAACTCAGATTGGACGGATACACCGTCACCATTGTTGAGCCGACCTGAAATTGCAGGCAAGCTGCCACAACCAGTCCTGCCAACGCTGGAAAGTCATATCTACATTGCCGATACAACTGAAGGGCGGCATTTGGTTGCTAATCCGTACTTTCATCAAATTGACCCCACCGGCCAGCAGTTGCCTTATATCTCAGAGCAGGACGAGGTTTACAAAAACGACAACGAGGTGCGGTTGCTGGCGATTGTGAATGGTGACGTTGATTATAAGGCACAATCATTACAGTTGGCGTCTGCGCCAGCCCTTCTTGATGGGCAACAGGGCGGCAATTACACAGTTGACTTGCGTCCGGAAATCACTTTAGGGGTGTTTTCTTTTAATGTGACGCACGAAGATCCAGCGAAACGCGCTGTCTTTAATGATGTCCGTTTCCGCGAGGCGATGTCGATCGCTATCAACCGTCAAGAGTTAAACGAAGTTGGTTTTTTTGGGCAGGGAACGCCACAACAATATGTCGGGTTTTCCCCAAAGCCAGAATTTATTTCTGACAAATGGCTGAACTATAAAACTGATTTTGATGCAGCCGCCGCGAACGCACTGTTGGATCAGGTTGGCATGAAAGATACCGATGGTGACGGCTTCCGTGAATTGCCAAACGGTGAAAAACTGGTGATCGCTATGAGCTTTTCAACACAGGGCATAGCGGGTCAAACAGTTGAATTGGTGGCACAGTACTGGGCTGATGTTGGCATTCAATCAGTTGTCAAAGAAGTAACACCTGACGAATTTCGTTCAGCTCAGTCTGCTAATAAACTTGATGTGATGATGTGGCGTAAAAGCCAACCACTGGCGATTGTACTGGGTAACAATGAGCTGTGGGTGCCGCCTTTTGAAAACTATTTTGGTGTGCGTACAGGAATGTTATGGGCAGAATGGGTTGACAGTAATGGTGCAAAGGGCGTGGAGCCACCAGCCTATGTCAAGCAATTGATCGCTGACGTTAACAAATTCCAGTCAGCAGATCAAAGCAGTGCAGAATTCCGGGAACTAGGTGAGAGGCTCGTTAAGAATATGGTCGAAAACCTGCTTTTCATCGGGACTGTTAATGCACCTGCACCAATGATTCACCATAATAGCCTGAAAAACTTCACGTCATTCAAGACGCATTCGTATGAGTATTATCGCACCTACCCATATCGTGCGACACAGTGGTGGCTCGACGAATAGACAATATCAGGTGATCGCTATGTCATGGGCGGCCTTTGGGCCGCCCATGAAATTTAGAGTATAACGTACTGCGGAAGATGGTGCGATTTTGCGAGGGGAATGAGGCAGTCCATGCTTCAATTCAGTAAATTTGTTTTGACAAGAGCTATGCTGGCTGGTGTGACGCTGGTCATCATCTCTTTTGTTGTCTTCACCTTAATGGAGCTTGTGCCCGGCGATTGCGCTGAACGCTATCTTGCATTCAAGAATACGCAAGGGTCAGGAATTTCCGTTGCCGACATTGAAAATGAACGTCGCAGGCTTGGTCTTGATCAGCCATTTATTCAGCGCTGGGGGCTTTGGATCGTCAATGCATTCCGCGGTGAGTTTGGCGAAAGCTGCATTCTCAGAGTAGACATTGCCCAGCTATTGGGAACAAAATTTTGGTTGTCTTTAGGGATTTGCCTTGCGTCACTCGTGTTGGCTTACGCAATTGCTATTCCTGTCGGTATTATTTCCGCTGCTACGAATAACGCATTTTTGGACAATGGTCTAAAATTTGTCAGTTACCTTGGCCTGGCAATGCCTAATTTTCTGCTCGCCCTCATGATTATGCTGGTGTCTACAATTTATTTTGGCGACACCCTGACTGGTTTGTTTTCCAAGGAGTACCGAGATGCGCAATGGAGCGTGGATAAGTTTATTGATTTGCTAAAACATGCGTGGCTTCCGATTTTCATTCTTGGCTGGTCTGCAACAGCTTTTGCTTTGCAGACCGTGCGCGCACTGATGTCAGATGAAATTGGCAAGCTCTATGTCACGGCTGCTGCTGCGCGTGGCGTTTATGGTCGGCAACTTCTATGGAGGTATCCGGCACGTCATGCGCTCGGGCCGATTGTCAACAGTCTTGGATTTGACCTTAATCGGATTTTCAATGAATTACCAATTGTCGCATTGATTCTCACTTTGACCGATGCTGGCGCCCTGCTGATCGAGGCGCTTGCCAGGTCAAATGACCAGCAATTAGCCGGTGCTATTATTTTTCTTCTGACGGGGTCCATTGTTATGCTTAATTTTCTGACTGATGTTCTGCTGTCGTTGCTTGACCCACGTATACGTAAAAGTATTTTGGCCTGATCATGGATAGCAAAACTGATATGAGCGGCGAAGCATTAACGAGCCAGCAAGTTAAAGAAGCGTATTTTACTGCGTCTCAACGACAGCTTGTTTGGACACGATTCAAAAAACATCGCGCCGCCATGACAGCGGCGATGGTGCTAATCTTTCTTGCCTTAACCGGAATATTTGCGCCTTTCCTATCACCATATGACCCGACAATGGCAGGTCGCAACAAAGACTATCTCAACGGTGCGCCAACGGTACCGATGTTTTGTGATAAAAATGGCTGCTCGATACGACCATTTTTACACACCGTAGAGCGTGAGCGATCACTTAAGACCAACTTTCGCTGGGTTGAAACTGTTAACGAAGACAAGCGGCGGTATGTTGAGTTTTTTGTTACCGGTTCGCAATATAAATTACTTGGCTTTATTCCAGCAAATATTCACCTTTTTGGCGCAAGCGAGGGATCTATCCATCTTTTTGGCACTGACGCGAGTGGCAAGGATATTTTTTCACGCACACTCCACGCCATTTGGACATCGCTTAAAGTTGGATCCATAGGCGTGTTTATCTCCTTTGTACTAGCGCTCATTATTGGCGGGATATCGGGGTATTATGGCGGTTGGATTGACTCGATTTTACAGATGATCACTGATGCGGTGCGGACTGTGCCAGCCATTCCTTTATTTATGGCAATTGCCGCCTTTATTCCGCAAACCTGGACAGCAGAAACGCGGTTTTTTTTCATCTCACTTATTCTGGGGTTGATTGGTTGGCCGACCTTGGCACGCCGTGTTCGAACGCATTTGCTCAGTGAGCGCAACCAGGAATATGTTCTCGCCGCGCAGCTCTGCGGAGCCTCATCCAGCCATGTTATTCGCCGTCACCTGCTTCCGAGCTTCACAAGTTATATTATTGTCGATTTGGTGATTTCCTTTCCTTATATGGTGCTATCTGAAACAGCATTGAGCTTTATTGGACTGGGGCTCAAAGATCCGGTGAATTCACTTGGTGTTATGCTTCAGAACGTGACAAGTGCTGACGTTTTAATGAATTATCAATGGTATTTTATTCCGGTCATATTCTTTATTGCGTTGGTGATGGCCTTTGTTTTTGTTGGTGATGGCCTTCGTGACGCAGCAGATCCCTATTCGGATATCAGCAAATAGGAGTCGACATGAGCGTACTGATTGATGTTCGAAATCTGACGTTAAAATTTCAAACGGATGAAGGGCTGATCACAGCGGTGGAAAATGTCAGTTTTTCATTGAACAGAGGCGAGGTATTGGGATTGGTTGGCGAAAGTGGATCCGGCAAGTCAGTCACCGCGAAATCACTGATGCATTTGAATCCGTCAAATGCTGTTTATACCGATGAAAGCCAAATAATTCTTCATACCGATAATGGGCCAATTGATGTTCTCTCGTTAAAAAGGCCGGCTGATCTAAAGATCGTAAGAGGCGGCGCGATATCAATGATCTTTCAAGAGCCGATGGCTAGTTTTGCGCCGTCAATGTCTATTGGTAAGCAGATGATCGAACAGCTTCAACTCCATACTGAGATGAGCAAGGCCAAAGCAAGGGAAATATCCATCGAGATGCTGAACAGGGTCGGCATCTCGGAACCATCCCGCCGTGTTGATCAATACGCCTTTGAGTTATCTGGCGGTATGCGACAGCGCGCCATGATCGCCATGGCCTTGTCAACCAAACCACAATTGTTAATTGCTGATGAGCCTACAACAGCTCTTGATGTGACAATTCAAGCGCAGGTGCTGGACCTTATGAAGGATCTGGTCAAGGAGCTAAATATGGCGATTATCTTTATTACGCATGATCTGGGCGTTGTTGCACAAACAGCCGATAGTGTCAGCGTGATGTATCTTGGTCGCCTTGTTGAGGAAGGGCCAGTTCGTGAGGTGATTAACAAGCCAAAACATCCCTATACCAAGGGCCTGCTTGCCGCTTTGCCAAGTCTAGATGATCTTGATGCCCAGTTGACACCGATACCAGGGGACGTTCCGTCGCCGCTTGAAAGACCAAACGGCTGCGTTTTTCACAACAGATGCGCAGAGAGTATGGAGCCGGTTTGTATGTCCCAAATCCCCGTTGAAGAGTGGGTTGATCCAAAACATAGGGTTGCTTGCCACCTTTATTCAAAGGCAGGCCAATGACAGTAAGCAACGATCTTATTTCTGCGCAACATCTCTCAGTCAGCTATCCCATTGGTGGCGGGTTTTTTGGGAAAAACATGCTGACAGCAGTGGATAATGTATCGCTTAGCATTCCGAAAGGGGCCTTCTTTGGACTTGTAGGGGAGAGCGGTTCTGGCAAAACAACACTTGGGCGAGCGCTGTTACGTGCGGCGCCAATATCTGGTGGGCAAGCCTTTTATCAGGATGGTGACGTCAGCTATGATTTAACGAATATCGGAAAGGCTGAGCTTGCTGACTACCGTCGCCGCGCCCAGCTCATTTTTCAAGACCCTTATGCGGCATTGTCTCCGCGGATGACGGTGCGTGATATCATTGCTGAGCCATTGGAGGTCATGAAGATTACGTCATCCCGAGAAGAAACTGACAATCGTGTGCGTGAGATGGCAGCTAAATGTCGACTTAACCTAGAGCATCTGCGCCGGTTTCCACATGCGTTTTCTGGTGGCCAACGCCAACGCATTTCGATAGCGCGCGCCCTTGTTTCGCGTCCGCATTTTATTGTCGCTGATGAGGCTGTAGCGGCGCTGGACGTGTCTATTCAGGCAGATATCCTAAATCTGCTGAAACAGCTGCAGCAAGTAATGGGGCTGACTTTTCTATTTATTAGCCATGATCTCAGCGTTGTGGCGCACACTTGTGATCATGTCGCGGTTATGTATCTTGGACGCCTTGTTGAGGTCGCTCCAACACGAAAACTGTTTGCGTCGCCACGTCACCCATACACGAAAGCCCTGTTTTCTGCGATCCCATCACTCAACCCTGAGGCCGCGACCAAAGCACAAAAACTTGAAGGTGAAATACCGTCGCCATCAAATATGCCTGTTGGTTGCAAATTCCATTCGCGTTGTCCCCATGCCATCGATGATTGCAGAAAAACTGAACCTAGCTTGATGCCAGTTGACGGTGATCATGAAGTTGCGTGCTTCAGATGGAAAGAGTTATTTGCTTGAAAAAGTTATGTCGATAGGTGCGCGTATGTGGGTTAAATATTTGCCTACTCATCAGACCATTTCTGGCTAGCGGCTGGTTTAATAATGTTTGCCCTTCCAATAGGGGTTTGACCAAGCGGTTTTTCCAGCGGCATCAGTAATGCTGATACGAAACCAATCAGAGTGAAAATCGGTCAAATCAAAATATGCTTTTGTTTTGTTCGAACAATTATCATATAGCGAGCGATGCTCCATGCCAGCGACACATATTGTTTCAACCGCCGAGCAGGAAATGGACAAGATACTGTTTTCCAACACAATATCATAGATGTTGGGCCCAGTTGATGAATAGTAATGGCCGAGCTTCAAAGATGAGATTATAGCCTTTGAGGTCAATTCTTCTGCCGCAACCATTACCCAGCCACCGCCCGCGTCCGGAATACGAAAATGCGAGTCGTCAGTTGCAATTATCCCCACAGGTCTGTCGTTGTTTAACAAAAGGTCAACGACATATGTGCCGCCACCGCGTCCAGCTTCTATCGCGCATGAATGATTATAAATTTCCACAGCATGTGCCGCATCGAGAGCAAGAGCTTCCTCAGTTGTCATTGAATACCACTCAGGATGAGCAATTGACACGAATGCACCTGCGTCAACGGCGCGTCTAACCAGTTCAGCGCCTGTTTCAGCATCATCTGCAACGCCAAAATCTAATGGCAAACCGTTCGCCAGTATGTGCCACAAACCATCGCGATCCATGGCTTTGCCGCGACAGTGTATTTCGGCTGACGTGATCGTAAGAAATGTATCACTGTCACTGTAGACATATGGGTTCACCGTTTGCGCGCAAAACCTTGTATCGCTCCAGAGATGATCAGAAATGCAAATAAAATCATAACCGAGGTTTTGATAGGTTTCGACAACCTCAGCGTTATCCAACACGCCATCGGAGTGGCGCGAATGCCCATGAAGATTACCACGAAATAGCCGAGTCTTTGGCTTGAATAGTTCGACACTCATAACGACGATATCACCTGCTTATAACCTTAATTTTCATCAGAAATCCAACGTCATATTTTCGAGTAAACGCTTTGTGCCAAAATTATCCTTGAACGGACTTTCAATGAAGTGCGTATGCAGGCTTTGTGCTGATACTATAACCACCTCGCCAGATTGATGTGAGGTCAACGCAAAATGGCTATTGCTATCAATATCTTGTTTTCCCGACACAATAAAAAGCCCATCAGTGCTGGCTTCGAACAAGACTTGGCCGTTTTCTGGAAAATTGTCGTTCATTTAAAGACCTGTCTTATGACATTGATATCAAAAAGCACTGCAACGTAGCTGCCGCTTAAATACAATCAAGAACTACACTCAAATGATGCTTGGGATTTTTTACATTTTTGTGAAATGCCAGTGTTTTTAACCAATTTGCCGTTTTATTTTGAGGTGCCACTCAGGAGCATCTTGATAAAATTTTAAGTTTTTTAAAAAATAACAGTGTAAGTGGCATCTAAACCATCTTGGATGTGCCCAGAAAAACATAATAAATTCGAAACAATCTGCCGTTATGATTTTAACAGTTTCAGTGAAATTGGGGTTCGCAAAGTGGCAAAAGTTCCGAGTGACGCGCCGGTTTATAAAGATGTGGCAAGGATGACATATGTCATGCAGGACGATCCGCTTTGGCGAAAGTTGCTTATTGGCTCAATCGAGTTCATGACTGGCCAGCGCAAACTGAACAAACTGTATCAGCAGTATCAAAATCAGAAGACTATTGATGCTAACATATGGGGTGACGCAATAGAGCACCTGAAATTAAATCTGATGTGCAACCAAAATCCGGCCCTTGCCATTCCAAAGCAAGGTCCTTTGATAATTGTGTCCAATCACCCTTTTGGCGTTCTCGACGGTTTGGCATTATGTTATTTGACATCTCTTGCAAGGTCTGACTTTAAATTCCTGGCGCATTCAACATTCAAGAAAATACCAGAGATCGCGCCATTTGTTTTGCCGATTGATTTTGATGGCGCTTCATCGGCTTTACGCTCAAATATTCAAACTAAACATTCAGCGGTGAAGCATGTGAAGTCAGGTGGTGCGATTGTCATTTTTCCAGCCGGCCGTGTTTCAACAAGAAAACGCCCCCTAACCGAGGCCACAGATGCGGACTGGAAGTTGTTTTGTGGCTCACTCATACAGAAAAGTGAAGCGAGCGTTCTGCCGGTGTTTTTTGCGGGCGAGAACAGTGCACTCTTTCACCTTGCTAGCATGTTTGGCGAAGTCATGCGGGAATCTTTACTGATGTTTGAGATTGTTCGACGCATGAACAGCGATGTCTTTGCATCAATGGGCGAGTTAATCGATTACCGCGATCTTCGCAACATTGCCGATAAAAACCTGTTGTTAACTTATCTCAGAGACCAGGTGTATGCGTTAAAGACAACTACCAAAAGTTATGTTTCGGTTGGCAATTTAGCAACCGCGACCAGGTAATCCTCATACTTTATTACCGCAATAGATCCAAATGTTAGTAAATGGTGCCCCACTGCTAAGGTTTTTGTAAAAATAGATTATGCTTATACTTCAGCATGCAAATTTTAAATTGCGAAAGCATTTTGAAAAGTGGTTAACCGAGACTAGTTTTTACCAAAAATTTCATTTTTATAATTTAGGAATTACCTCAGTTTATGGCCCAAAGCTGTCACCAAGAATATGGGATATGACCTTCTGGTTTTGCTGTTTTGGGTTCTATGGAAAATACTTTTCACGATTTCTTAAAACCTACAAGTCAAATTTTGTTTTTGTCGATGTTGGTGCCAATGCAGGATTGTATTCGCTAATTGCAGGCCAAAATCATTATTGTTTGCATTCCCACTGTTTTGAACCAGATCCAACAACGTTACGTTTTTTAACAAAAAATATTGAGTTAAATAACGCAAAAAACATCTTGGCTCACAATTACGCAATTGCTGATGAGAGAGGGCAAAAGCATGTTTCTGTAAATCGGTATCATAGCGGGTCGCTGTCACTCGATGTGCCATCACCGACTGATGAGGAACGTTATACAATTTCAATAGAGTGCGTGAATGCGTCAGATTTATCTGACATTATTTCAACAACAGAACAGGAGTTGATCATCAAAATCGACGTCGAGGGGTATGAGCGTGTTGTCATTGCGGAATTACTCAAATGTGAGTTTGCCCAGCATATTGAGCATGTTTATTTTGAAGCTGGCGGGAGCAATGAAAACATAGAAACATCAATAGACCTTTTGACAAAGGCCGGTTTTGTGTCCTTTTATCACAGCAATTTTTTTGGTCACAAAAACATTCATATGGTCAGAAGCAGAGAAGCAAAGCTCTTCTGACCATTTACATTCTGGACTGCGATTGCTGCACGCAGCGGGGGACAGTTCCGTCCGCCTTCTCATCCGTCATAATTGACCCTGCCAAAATTACGGTGCCATAATCGATAGAGATGTAGTTTTTTTGATTGATCGCTGTGATCAACGAAATCTGTTCTATAATGTCCAAGCTCATGATTGTTAAGGTACTGAACTTGACCGCGCCTTAATGGTGCCTCTATCCACAAATCTGATGATGATGTGATGCCGTCGATAGCGTCTAGTGCGTTGGCGAGATCTTGATCCATTTTTATGCCGGCAACTTCATACCCTTTTCGCACCAGAGAGCTATTTGCCCGACAGCGCAATTTTCCATGTTGCCAGCTAAACATTGGCGCCAACGTAGTTTTTGGATCACCCGGAGTGTGCTCTGCTTGCCTATCAAAATGAACAGGCTTGTAAAGACGCTTCAGCGCCTGTGGGAATTGCTCTGCCATACGATGATGAACAGTGTAAAGACTGCAAAAACGGCTTAAGCCGCCGGTTTTTGCGGGATATTTACATAACAAGCCCACATAATCCGGCACTGCAATGCCAAAGGCATTGTCCGTATGAAATACAAGCTCTACATTTGTGGTTGAGCCTCTGACACCATATCCATAATTCTGACCCGTATCAGTGACATCATAGATCATGGTGCCATTCCATTTTTGCGCGACATTAGTGCCTAATAACTGCCCAAGAACCCAGTAAACAGCGAGCATTTCATCAATATCATATTCATCTATGGGTAATTTATCTATGACAGCGAAACCAGCGCCGCGGTCACAAACTTTTTTCACTTTGTTGTACAGTGCGCGAAGGTGGATTATGTCAAAATCCATTACGTTGCGAAGCAATATTGGCAACGGTTGATTGCGCATGAGAAGAACCATTTGATCGATTTCTTCTAATGCTTCATCATTAACCGGAATTGTCCAGTCACTCTCGCTTAGCTCTGAAGCAGTCCATCCTTTACCAACGGTGTCTGGTATGTTGCTCTTGTCGCTCAGCGACTCATAGCTGAGATCAATAAATCCTTCCATAGCGCTCTCTCCCAGGATTACAAAAATGGCCTTTTTTTGCGCCGAATAAGCGAATCAGAGTATAATTATGCCAAAGAAAAAGGCCAACGCAAGCACTGGCCGAGTTTAGGGAGAAAACACCTATTGATAAAACAGTCTAGCCGTTAATTATTTCACTGATATTTCAAATTAAGAGATATCGGTGATTTTCGTAATTATTTTCTGATTAATTTTAGCTGAACGTGTTCGATGAATAAAGGTCGGGAGGGTTTGGATCTGGAAACAAAGGAAAGTTGTGACAATCCAATGACCCTCGGGACGAGTTCTTAGCCCCAAAAGATTAAGGAAATGTTATATTTTAATAAAAAACAATGACTTTTATCTTTAATCAACGTGATGTGGCACGGGCATGGACAGTTCTTGTGGCTCTATATCAGTTTGGCAAAATCTAGGTGCACGTAAACGCGGTTGCGTGCCCCTTCATCAATTCAAACCCACTTTTTAATCGTAGGGTCTTGAACAAATCCTGCCCCCGCAACCAAATATTCTAAAAATATATCATATACTTAGCCGTCTCACAATTGAGGCGGCTTTTTTGCGTTCTAAATTATTGCCGCGTTCATTGCTACGTTTAAATTATCCATGAACCCAGTTCCATGGACCGTGCACCAGGGACCAGGGTTAATGGAGCACTTTCCTATTTCAGAATGACTTTGGCTGACGGGGGTAGGGCCTAGATTGGGCCGGGCGTTGCGCCTTGAACCTTGGGGCTTTGATGAGTTGGTGAAGGCGATGAGGTGTAAATTCATCTTTCATGTGCAGGTTTAAATCCTGCCCGCAAAAAAACATTGGCAAACACCAAATAATTAATGACCACTCACTGAGGTAGCTTTCTTCTTAACGCAGCATAACTTTTGCTTCTTGGCTGATCTGTCGAAGGCCAGCATCGATACGGTTAATTGGCACTGATGGAAAGCCAATACGAAATGCGTTTTTTGGCTTTCCCTTATCAAAGAAAATATGTCCAGGTTCAATTAACACACCACGTTTTTGCAGCCGGGTTGCGAAAACCTCTGCGTCGAAATGCATTGGCCCTGTGAGCCAGAAAGATGTGCCACCAGTGGCATCGCCCTTTACAAACATTGGCAGAAGTCGTTTGATTCCTTCATTCATAAGATGCCATCGCTGTGAGTAAATTTGCCGTAAATTCTTCAAATGTGCATCATGATACCCATGTGCCAAAAACATTGCGGTGGTTTCCTGAACAATGCTTGGCGGGTGCCGGACTGTTAAGCTGCGGATAATCTTTGCCGTTTTGATTATATCTCGATGCGCCACCATATATCCAATGCGAATACTTGGCGACAGGGTCTTTGATAAACTGCCTACATAAATTACGCGGCCAGTTTTATCGTGGGATTTCAGCGCAGGGCGTAGCTTTAGATGCCCAACAAGGCCGATCTCATAATCATCTTCGATAACCATTGCGCCGGCAGCTTCGGCTTTATCAAGGAGCTGCAGCTGACGGTCTTCAGGCATAACAACCATAGTAGGGAAATGGCACCCGGGTGTGACATAAACGAATTTGAAAGCCGCTGGCAGCATCGTTGGATCAAGGCCATCACGATCAACTGGTACGGGGACAATCTCGTTATTATAGAGGTGGAATAAATGCCGTGCCTCCTGATAACCTGGATTTTCAAAAGCGATCGGTCGATTGTCTTCATTGAAAATGGTCGATATGATGCTCAGCGCATTCTGGGCGCCAACAGTAATTAAGATTTCATCCTCAGCCACGTCAATGCCGCGGTGATGCAGCAAACGTTGGCGCAGTTGAAAGACAAGATCGGGGCAATCAACATCAACCGCCTCGCTGGTCCAGATTGGCAGGGCTTTTCGGCCAAGCGCAAGGCGCGAACATTCTCGCCAGGCCTCGATAGGGAACAATTCGGTGTCAATTTGATTATAAACGAAGGGGAAGCGGAATTCAGCCCAGCGTTTTGGTTGGCTTGCGCGTAATCCGGGGGCAGGCATGCGGCAATTAACAACCGCAGGTGCCGGCTGTAATTGTGCGGGAGGTGGATGTAAAACAGCTTGTGCTTCATCACTATCGACCGCTGGCAATGCCATGCCGACACTGAACCCAGATCGGTTGCGCGACTCCAGAATACCAAGGCCCACTAGGTCTGAATAAGCCTCATAGGCACTGTTCTTGGAGACATTCAGCTGGTCCGCATATATTTGCGATACGTCGTCAGGTATTTCTAAGGCATATGCGCATTTATTTTTAATTATAGGTATATATGCTTGATTCCAGATTTTATTTATATTTTATATTCTAACTTGAACATGCAATAGTTTAAGTAAATTTACCTCATGGTCTTAAGATAATGTGTTATTTTTTGGTCGAGTTGAGAAGTTAATGGAGGAATGAGTGAACAAAATTGCAAAAACACTTGGGTATACGTTCAGTGGTTTTCTGGTCGCCATAATGGGAGCCTTAGGCATCAGTGAGGGTGTAAATGCGGAGGATGCATTCCCATCGAAGTCAATCGAGATGATTATTGGTTTCAAACCAGGTGGCTTTTCTGACGCTATGGCCCGAAAAATTTCTGAGCCGCTATCTGAAAAGTTGGGACAGACAATTATTCATACCTATAAAGGGGGTGCTGGAGGCAGCATCGCTGCAACTGCCGTGAAAGGAAAACCAGCAGACGGTTATACGCTCGTTGTTGCCACTAGTCTGACCTTTGCGTTTAATCCGCTTCAAGGAAAAGTGAAATATGATAAAGAAGATTTTGACTATCTTCTGACTATGGCTCGGTTTGAGGGCGCCTTTGTTTCCTTAGCAAAAAAACCATGGAAAGACTTTTCTTCGATGATTGAGCATGCTAAGTCCACCGGAACTCCACTAAAATTTGGTTCACTTGGCCCAGCTGATAGACTACAAATTGAAGCGGTTTCAAAAGCCACTGGGGTAACGTTTATTCCTCTGCCGATTAAAGGTGGTGCAAACATGATGCAAAATATTCTTGGCGGTCATGTTGATTTTGGTATGAGTGGTGGACCACATGTCCAATATGTAAAGTCCGGTGAAATGATCGTGTTGGCTGCGTCTGGCTCTGAAAAACTCAATGCCACACCAGATGCAGAAACTATGGCTAGCCTTGGTTACCCAGCAGTAAGCTATGATTCTGTCATTGCTGCACCTAAAGGTCTGCCGAAGCCAGTGAGAGAAAAGCTTGAAAAGGCACTGGTTGCGTCAGCAAAAGATCAAGGTTTTCAGGATTTAGTAACCAAGAAGTTTGTCGCTATCCCTCCGATGAATGGAGCCGAGACGAAGGCGTCGATCGACCGCATTACGAAGGGTATGAAAGCGGTTTTAGCGAATTAGACATGGATTGAATGATAGAGGTGTTGCATTGCGGCACCTCTTTTATCTGTCTACTAAATTTCATAACCTAATCCATATGACAAACAGACAAATTATTTCCATCATCATTCTCCTTCTATGTGCTGTCGCGTTTTACGCCATGCCTATGCAAATTGATGATGGTGAGGCTGGCGCGTTTGTGGGCGCATCAATGATGCCCACATTGGCCGTCAGTCTTATCGTTGGTTTTGTTTTGTTTGATTTGATCCTGTCTGTTTTCTTGAATGACACGCCAAAAACAGGCGATAAGGTTGGACAAGGTGATGTACTTTTTGGGAGCGGCCAAATCTCTTCCGTTGTGATTGTCACCGGTCTGTTGTCGTTTTTTGGTCTGTTTTTAATTCCTGCCGGATATGTTCTGTCCTCGACGACACTTTTGGCTGGCCTGATGTTCTTGACTGGTGGGCGTCAGCCGGTGCGTATTTTTATCATTTCTCTTTTGACTGCTTGCATTCTCTATACGGGACTTCGGTTTGGTTTTGGAGTCCACATTAATGCCTTTCCCACTTTGTCGGGATAGAGGATATCGTAATGGACACATTGATTGCAGGTATATTTTCCGTTCTCGCTCTCGAACCTTTGCTTGCGATTGGTGCTGGTGTGGCCGTTGGTATATTTATGGGCGCAATTCCAGGTCTACATGCTGCTATGGCGATCGCACTCCTTTCCCCAATTACATTTGGTATGCAGCCGATTACCGCGATTGCGTTTCTTACTGGTATTTATAAGGGGGGCACTTATGGTGGGTCGATTTCAGCTATTCTTCTGAATACGCCAGGATCGCCTGAAGCTACTGCTTCTGCATTTGACGGCTACCCTTTGGCGAGGGCTGGAAAAGCTAAAAAAGCGCTTCAGATGGCACTTTATGCTTCAGTTGGGGGTGCACTTCTTGCCGATTTGCTCCTCTATGTTGTCGCGTCACCGTTTTCAAAATTTGCGCTTCAATTTGGCCCCACTGAAGTTACTTTCGTCATTCTTTTTGCATTCACATTTGTTGCTGGCCTTACTGGTAAATCATTGCTCAGGGGGCTAGCTGCATGCTCTTTCGGATTTTTGTGCGGGATGATTGGTCTTGACCCTATGTCCGCAACACCAAGATTGAATTTTGGTTATCTTGAGCTTCAGGATGGCTTGCCGTTACTGCCAATAGCGATCGGTATGCTTGGCGTTGCGGAGGTAATATTTGCAGTTGAACGTGGCCGAGCCCATCTACGGGAAAAGCAGAATGAGGCCCCTACCCAGATGATTAGCGTTACTGGTGGAGAAAATCTCAGTGTTCTTGAATATTTTACGCATTGGAAAACGATTATTCGCTCAAGTCTGATTGGCACATGCATTGGGGCTCTGCCGGGTATAGGTGCGGCGATGGCTGCCTTTGTGGGTTATGGTGCGGCCAAAAAACATTCGCAACGGCCAGAAGAGTTTGGTCAAGGATCTTTGGATGGGGTAGCTGCACCGGAAGCCGCCAATAGCGCGGTTGTGGGTGGAAGCTTCGTGCCGCTTTTAACACTTGGTATTCCTGGTAATGTGACAACTGCGCTTTTGATTGGTACGTTTCTTGTGCATGGCATTGAACCTGGTCCACATGTGTTCAAAATGGATCCGGTTCTAATTTACGGTATTTTCACAATTTTATTTATGGCAAATTTTTTTACTTTGGTGATTGGCCTCGTCGGCAGTGGGCTCTATAGCCACATCATCAAAGTGCCAGAATATATCACCTATTCGGTCATCGCTCTGACATGCGTAACAGGTGTTTACGCCATGTCGAGCAGTCTATTTTTCATCTATGTGATGATTTTATTCTCATTCATCGGTTATTTGATGAAGAAATTCGATTATTCATTCGTGGCATTTCTTATTGGTTTTGTATTGGCACCTGAATTTGAACTCGCCTTTCGTTCATTCCTTTTAATTTCACAAGGTGATCCAGTCGGACAACTTGTCCAACGCCCAATAGCGCTGGTTTTTTTCTTTCTTACGCTGGTTACGTTGTCTCGGATTTTATGGCGTGGGTTGTCAGAGCAAAACTATTTGAAATTTTGATATGGGAACGGAAAAAATATAGATTTTGGCGTTTCATAAATATGCTGTTTGAAATGGAGAGGTTGTTTTGGCTACCTGCAACTTGGAAAATGCTCTTGACACTTTAAAGACAATTGTTGGAACGAGGGGCTGGTTGAGTTTTGAAGATGCGCAAAAATATTTTATTGACCCAAGAGACCGCATACAAGGCTATGCACCACTTGTTCTCATGCCACAATCAACCCTGCATGTCAGTGAAATTTTAAGAATATGCAACAGTACAAAACTGGGAATTGTTCCCTTTGGTGGGGGTACGGGTGGTGTTTGTGGACATATTGCAACGAGGGAACAGCCATCCGTTGTTTTGTCATTAGAGCGTATGAACAGTATTAGATCACTTGATATTATTAACAATAGTATGACTGTTGAGGCTGGCTGTATCCTAAAAGCAGTTCAGGAAGCTGCCAGGATCAATGATCGTCGTTTTGGCCTTTCGCTTGCCTCTGAGGGAAGCTGCCAGATAGGTGGTAATCTTGCTAGTAATGCCGGAGGGATACAGGTTCTACGATATGGCAATACTCGTGATCTATGTCTTGGTATTGAGGCGGTCATGCCGGATGGTTCCATCCTTAACGACCTTCAGACTGTTCGAAAAAACAACACTGGGTATGACCTTAGACACTTGTTGATAGGCTCGGAAGGAACGCTTGGTGTGATTACGGCGGCAGCGCTTAAACTGCTCCCACTTCCAAAAGAATCGATTTCTGCAATGGTAAGTGTCAGGTCACCTGATAGTGCGGTTGAGTTGTTACATTTGTTGGGTGATCGGCTTGGCGGAACGTTAAGTGCATTTGAATTGATGTCTTATTTGGGCATGAAGCTAGCTTTACAATATTTTCCTGTGCAGCGTGATCCTTTTTCTAAACCATATTCATGGTATATAATAATGGATATTGAAGGGCGCAAAGGCATTAGGCTAGAGGTAGAGAATTGTTTGGCGAAAGCATTTGAGAGCGGTCTGGTGTTGGACTCAGTTATTGGCCAGTCAGAAGCACAACGCAATCAGCTATGGCAGCTTAGGGAACTGGCGTATGAATATAACAAGTTGGCAGGCGCATTTTGTAGCTCTGATACCGCTGTGCCGATTGATCAGATTAACACCTTCATCACGCGGGTCACTAGGGACATTTTGTGTATCAATAGTGAGCTTCGGATCAATACATATGGTCATATCGGTGATGGCAACATTCACATAAATGTGTTCCCGCCCGAACATGTGGACAAGGCGGACTTTTTAAAGACACATCCGCATATCCAAAAAAACACCTATGAGTGTGTAAATCAGGCCACTCAATTATGTGGAGGTTCCATAAGTGCTGAACATGGCATTGGACGAATGAAGACTGATGATTTGCTAGCCTATGGGGATCCCACTAAGCTCTCCTTGATGCGGGCTATAAAACAAGCAATTGATCCCAATGGCATTATGAATCCGGGCGCTGTACTATAACAGCTACAACAGTAGATATTAATCTATGAAATATTTGGAGGATGGCCTGACCCATCACAATCAAAACTCTATAATTGAAATAAAAAATAGTCCCGGTCGCAGAATTTGCGATACATTGGCGACACCCCTCTGTAACCCTTAGAAAACCTGACATTTCGGCAGGCTCATAACCTGAAGGTCGCAGGTTCAAATCCTGCCCCCGCAACCAA
>JAQCEA010000008.1 GCA_027620495.1 Pseudomonadota bacterium
AATATAATAAAATTGTTGCAAAAATAAAAAATTCTCTCAATTCTATAGATGGTAATGGTGGTTCGCGGCGGCTTTGGCTGTCGTTAAACGCTGGGCCCCGGTGGTTTTTGCCGAAAACCGCTGGCAACATGTTGTCAGGCCAAAAATATGCCGAGCCGTTGACATGAGATGGGAAATGAGGGAACAACGCATGGTTGCGAAAACCGAGACCAAACGCAAAAAGGGGCCGGGGCGGCCGCCAAAATCCGCAGCTAGCAAGATCAACGACATGCCAGCGACCGAAGATTTGCTTGCCATGTACAAAGACATGTTGCTGATCAGGCGTTTTGAAGAAAAGGCTGGACAGCTTTACGGCATGGGGCAAATCGGTGGTTTCTGTCATCTCTACATTGGCCAAGAGGCGGTTGTTGTTGGGCTGCAGTCGGCGTCAAAACCCGGCGATACAGTGGTGACATCTTACCGCGACCACGGTCACATGCTGGCTTGCGGCATGGTCGCAGATGGGGTGATGGCCGAATTGACCGGTCGTGCGGGCGGCTATTCGCGCGGCAAGGGCGGGTCGATGCATATGTTCAGCCGTGAAAAAAAGTTTTTTGGTGGGCATGGCATTGTTGGCGCACAGGTGCCGATTGGTGTCGGTTTGGCCTTTTCGCACAAATATAAAAGCGAACCAAATGTGTGTTTGACCTATCTTGGGGATGGCGCTGTCAATCAGGGGCAGGTCTATGAAAGTTTTAACATGGCAGCGTTATGGCGCCTGCCATGCTTGTTCATCATTGAAAATAATCAATATGGCATGGGGACCGCGGTGAACCGCGCGGCGGCTGGCCGGGCCCTTGCTGATCGCGGCCTTGCATATGGTATCCCCGGCAAACAGGTCGATGGTATGGATGTTTTGGCCGTGCGAAGTGCCGCACTAGAGGCGCTTGCCCATTGCCGGGATGGTCACGGCCCCTATATCTTGGAAATGAAAACCTATCGCTATCGCGGTCATTCGATGTCGGACCCGGCAAAATACCGCACCCGCGAAGAAGTCGATGCAATGCGTAAACAGCATGACCCGATCGACCAGATGCGGGATTTGCTGAAAAACCAGAATATCACCGATGAACAGCTCAAATCGATTGATTCTGACGTCAAGGTCACAGTGACCAAAGCCACTGAATTTGCGCAGACAAGTCCAGAACCCGATGTATCTGAATTATTTACTGATATTTTATTGCCTGTCGATGATGGCAGCCAACCGGCAAAGGTGTAACCAATGGCGAGTGAAATCAAGATGCCGGCATTATCTCCGACAATGGAAACTGGCACATTGTCCAAATGGCTTGTCGCAGAGGGCGATCAAGTGCGGTCAGGGGACATCATCGCCGAGATCGAGACCGATAAAACAACAATGGAAGTTGAAACCATTGAAGATGGCTTTATTGGGAAATTATTGGTGCCAGAGGGGGCTGAAAATGTGCAGGTCAATGCCACCATTGCGATTTTGATTGATAAGGCTGGCGACGTAGTTCCCGAAGTTGCCGCCGCCGACCCAGCAGTGCCAAACCCGGCTGTGCTAAACCCAGAAGTGCCAAACCCAGCAGTGCCAAACCCAGCGGTATCATCAAATCAACCTGCCACCAGCGGGCAAACCGCGCAGCCCGCTGCAACAGCCGATAGCGGCGCAACAACATCACTAACGGTGCGCGAATCATTGCGCGATGCGATGGCGGAAGAAATGCGGCGCGATGACCGGGTCTTTGTTATGGGCGAGGAAGTCGCCGAATATCAAGGTGCCTATAAAGTGACACAAGGTCTGCTTGATGAGTTTGGTGCCAAGCGCGTGATCGATACACCAATTACCGAGCAAGGTTTTGCCGGGCTAGGGGTTGGCGCCGCCTTTGGTGAATTGCGGCCGGTGATCGAATTTATGACCTTTAACTTTGCAATGCAGGCCATTGACCAGATCATCAATTCAGCGGCCAAAACGCTCTATATGTCGGGCGGGCAAATGGGATGTCCGATTGTGTTTCGCGGCCCAAATGGGGCGGCAAGCCGGGTCGGGGCGCAACACTCGCAATGCTATGCCAGCTGGTACGCGCATTGCCCGGGGTTAAAGGTTGTATCGCCCTATTCTGCGGCTGATGCCAAGGGGTTGCTGAAATCGGCGATCCGTGATCCTAATCCGATAATTTTCCTCGAAAATGAAGTGATGTATGGGCAAAGCTTTGACGTGCCAGATGATGATGATTGGCTGGTGCCGATTGGCAAAGCAAATATTGTGCGTAGTGGCACCGATATCACCATCACCGCATTTTCCATCATGGTGGGGCGGGCATTGCAGGCGGCTGATCTGCTGGCTGAACACGGCATTAGTGCAGAAGTCATTGATTTACGGACAATTCGGCCACTTGATTGTGACACCATTGTGGGTTCAGTGAAAAAGACGTCTCGGCTGATTACTTGTGAAGAAGGGTTTCCCTTTGCCGGGGTCGGTGCCGAGATAGCGATGCAGGTGATGGAACAGGCGTTTGATTGGCTGGATGCCCCGATAGCGCGCGTCACTGGCAAGGATGTGCCGATGCCATATGCTGAAAACCTGGAAAAGCTGGCACTGCCGCAGGTTGAAGATATTGTTGCGACAGCACAAGCTGTTTGTGACGGGTTCAGGGGGTAAGCCATGTCAGTCAATGTGACCATGCCAGCCCTATCACCGACCATGACGTCAGGCACTGTTGCGAAATGGACGATCGCGATTGGTGATATGGTGCAGTCTGGCGATGTGATTGCCGAGATAGAAACTGATAAAGCAACTATGGAGGTTGAAGCCATAGAAGATGGTGTTGTCGCGCAGATTCTTGTCGCGGCAGGCACCGAAAATGTGGCGGTAGGCACCGTTATTGCGGTTCTGGCAGAAGATGGCGAGTCGATTGACGAGGTGGCTTCGGCGGCTATGGTGCCGCCGCAAATTGAAGATACCGCCCAATCTACAGCCCAATCTGGCGCCAAAACACCGACACAGCCTGCGGCAGAGGGGGTGGCAAGCAACACTGAAGCAAAGCCGATTGGCACAGTGACGCCGCCAGAAAAGACAGCACGTATTTTTGCGACACCATTAGCACGGCGGATCGCGGCCGAACGCGGTATTGCGCTTGATCAAATCACTGGCAGTGGGCCACATGGTCGCATTTTAAGACGTGATGTTGAAAGCGCACCGGCCCCGGCAATGCACGCCCCGGAAAATTATTCCCCGGCAAATAGGGCCGCGCCACTATCCGCCAGCAGCATGAATGTGCCAGCGGTCGCTGGTGCTAGTGAATTGGTGGTGAACAGCCAGATGCGAAAATCAATCGCGTCGCGGCTTCAAGAATCAAAGCAACAGGCCCCACATTTCTATCTGACAATCGATTGCCATATAGACGATTTGCTGGCAGCGCGGCGCAGGCTGAATGAAAAAGCCCCTGAAGGTGTGAAAATTTCCCTTAATGATCTTGTGATCCGGGCCGCCGCTATGGCGTTGATAGATGTGCCTGATGCCAATGTATCTTGGGAAGGTGATCATACACGGCGGTTTCAGCATGCCGACATCGCCATGGCCGTGGCCATTGATGGTGGATTGGTAACGCCAATTATCTGGGCCGCTGAAGCGATGGGCCTTGCCGCATTGTCCAAGACCACAGCAGATTTGGCTGAACGCGCTAGACATGGCCAGTTGCGGGCCGCCGATTATAGTGGTGGCAGTTTTACCATTTCTAATCTTGGTATGTATGGAATCCGCGAATTTGCCGCTGTTATTAATCCGCCGCAAGCTGCCATTCTGGCGGTGGGTGCGGGCGAGCAACGTCCGGTTGTCGTTGACGGGGCGCTGGCCGTGGCCACCGTGATGACAGTCTCCTTGTCGGCGGATCACCGGGCGGTAGATGGCGCTGTTGGGGCGCGCTGGCTGCAATCATTCAAAGGCTTTATTGAACATCCAGTAACGATGCTTTTGTAATTTTTTCAATGACCTATAGAAAAATTTTAGAGCGGCGTTTGACCAAATCAGGAGACCCTATATGACCACAACGCATTTCGATATCGCTGTAATTGGCGGCGGTCCGGGTGGATATGTGGCGGCTATTCGTGCGGCCCAACTTGGCCTGAATGCCGTGGTCGTAGAGCGTGAGCATCTTGGTGGTATTTGCCTAAATTGGGGGTGTATTCCGACAAAGGCGTTATTGCGCGCCGCCGAATTACGCCATTCGATTGATGAGATGAAAGCCTTTGGCATTACGGTTGGTGATGTCTCGGTTGACGTACCAGCTTTGGTCAGAAGATCGCGCAAGGTCGCGGCGCGTCTGTCATCAGGGGTAACGCATCTTCTTAAAAAAAATAAAGTGCCGGTCATTGAAGCCACCGCCACGATCGGTAAAAAATTGCAAAATGGCCGCGAGCTGCTATTGTCAGATGGCACCACTATCAGTGCGGGTCATGTCATCATTGCCACTGGGGCGCGTGCCAGATCATTGCCGGGCATCGAACCGGATGGCACCGCGATACTGACGTACCGCGAGGCGATGGTGCCACAAGATATGCCAAAGTCGCTGATCATTGTTGGATCCGGGGCGATTGGTGCTGAATTTGCCTCATTTTATAATGATATGGGCGTTGCGGTGACGTTGATCGAAGCGCTTGATCGTATTTTGCCTGTTGAGGATGAAGAGCTTTCAGCCTTTGTTGCCAAATCATTCGAAAAGCGCGGCATGAAAATTATGACGAATGTGAAATTAAAATCGGTGTCAGCCGGGCCAAATGGGGTGACAGCAATTCTGGCTGGTGATCAGCCAAAGTTGCAGGCCGACCGTATGATTTTGGCTGTTGGCATCACTGGCAATGTGAAAAATTTAGGTGTGGACGGCACCGCTGTTAAGATAGATCGCGGCCATATCGTCACCGATGGGTTTGGTGCGACAGACGAGCCTGGCATTTATGCCATTGGCGATGTGACAGGCCCGCCATGGTTAGCGCATAAGGCCAGCCACGAAGGTATTATATGCGTTGAAAAAATTGCTGGGGTTGGTGATGGGCATGCGATTGCTGATGGCGCCGTGCCGGGATGTATCTATTGCCGTCCGCAAGTGGCATCTGTCGGTATGACAGAGGCCGCCGCGAAAAAGGCTGGCCATAAGATTAACGTGGGTCAATTTCTCTTTGCCGGTAATGGAAAGGCAATTGCACTTGGCGATGATGCCGGGTTTGTCAAAACCATTTTTGATGCCGCGACAGGAGAGTTGCTTGGGGCGCATATGGTTGGCCCGGAAGTGACTGAGCTTATTCAAGGCTTTGCGATTGCACGCCGCCTTGAAGCCACCGAAGCTGAATTGATGAGTACAATTTTCCCGCATCCAACCCTATCTGAAGCGATGCATGAATCGGTGCTTGATGCGTATGGCCGGGCCATCCATTACTAGCTGTGATGGCGCCATAGCTTGACGGCTTCAAAACAACCAATTGCCCTGTTGTTTTTCACCACCAGTCTCTGCTAAGACACAATCATGCCTCAGATCAACACCCGCAAAGGCGCCGAACGGCACCCGGAAAAACAAAAAAATCCAGACCGGCCACAACCTCGTCGGCCCGACTGGTTGCGCGTCAAAGCGCCGGTGTCAAAAGCCTATAATGAAACGCGAAAATTGATGCGCGCCAATAATCTTGTGACCGTGTGCGAAGAAGCAGCATGTCCGAATATTGGCGAATGCTGGTCACAAAAACATGCCACCATGATGATTTTGGGATCGGTTTGTACGCGGGCATGCGCGTTTTGTAATGTGGCGACCGGCAGGCCTGATTTGCTTGACCCGCATGAACCGGAAAATGTTGGCGCGGCGGTGGCGACACTTGGTCTAAAGCATGTGGTGATCACCTCGGTTGATCGCGATGATTTGGATGATGGTGGTGCCCAGCATTTCGCCGATACCATTCGCGCGATCCGCGCCCAATCACCCACCACAACCATCGAGGTTCTAACCCCTGATTTTTTGCGCAAGGAAGGTGCTGTCGAAATCGTTGTGGCCGCTCGCCCGGATGTGTTTAACCACAATATGGAGACAGTGCCGCGGCTATACCCGTCAATTCGGCCGGGGGCGCGCTATTTTCATTCACTGGCGGTGTTGCATAAGGTGAAAACACTCGATCCATCAATTTTTACCAAATCCGGCATCATGGTGGGACTTGGTGAAACAGATGAAGAGGTCGGTCAGTTGATGGATGATTTGCGTAGTGCAGAGGTTGATTTTATGACCATTGGCCAATATTTGCAGCCAACGCCAAAACATGCCGAAGTGGTACGTTTTGTAACCCCAGATATATTTACCCAATATAGCAAAACTGGCCGGGCCAAAGGCTTTTTATTGATTTCGGCAACGCCGCTGACCAGATCTAGCTATCACGCAGATCAGGATTTTGCCAACTTGCAGGCGGCACGCCGGGCGATGTTGCAAGCCAAATGACAGTGCATGCGGAAAGACGGGTTATTCACCACCGCCCGCAAGACTTATATCAGCTTGTTGCCAATGTGCGCGCCTATCCCGAATTTCTGCCATGGTGTCTGGCCGCCCGTATCCGCCATGAAACCAACCATGATTTGCAAGCTGATCTGATTATCGGGTTTAATATGTTTCGGGAACGATTCACATCCCATGTAAAGCTTGATCCAGACGCATTGGAAATCAACGTCGCCTATGCCGAAGGGCCATTTAAATATTTACGCAACCAATGGGTGTTTCATCCACATCCAGATGGGTGTGAAATTGAATTTTACGTTGATTTTGAATTTAATTCCCGGCTTTTACAGTCAGTCATCGAAACTTTGTTCACCGAGGCGGTAAAACGCATGGTCCGGGCGTTTGAAACACGGGCAGATTCGCTCTACGGCCCAAAAATTCATAAAATCTAGCCATTAAGCGTTAAGCACTAGTTGTTAAGCGTCAATCATCAATCCAACGCATCCCCGATCATCATCAATGCCGTGTGAACAGCTTGTTGCCGCACCATATGTCGGTCGCCAGAAAAGATATGCTTGGCGTGGGTTTGCGGCGAATAACGGCGCTGACAGGCAAAATGCACCAGTCCAACTGGTTTGTCTGGACCGCCACCACCGGGGCCGGCAATGCCGGTTACTGATAATGCCAAATCAACCATTGGTGCGGCGTTTAACGTGCCTTCAACCATGGCCCGTGCGGTTTGTTCGGATACAGCACCATGTTGTGCCAGCGTGGCGTTGCTTACCCCCAAAATATCAATTTTGGCTTGATTGCTATAGGTCACAAACCCCCGATCGAGTACTGCCGATGATCCGGAAATATCGGTAAGCGCGGCGGCAATCATCCCGCCGGTGCAAGATTCAGCCAGCGCGATCATAACGGTCTTATGCTGGGCTTTTTCGATGATATGTTGCGCCAATTGCGTGATGTTTTGGTGGTCATGGCTCATAGCGCATACCCCATGGCGATGGCGCCCAGCCATAAAACCAACGCGGCCAGAATGCCGGCCACCAAATCATCTGCCATAACGCCAACGCCGCCGACAAATCTTTCAGCATGACCAACCGGACCGATTTTGCTGATATCAAAAAACCTAAAAAGCAGAAACGCCGCGATATACCATTCAATTTCGAGCGGAATAATCACCAAAGGGATCCATTGGCCAGCAACCTCATCAATGATGACTTCAGAGGCATCTTTTTTGCCCGTGCACTGGCCATAGCGTTCGGCGGCAAAGATTCCCAAAATAGATAGGGCCAAAATGCCAGCAACCAGCACCCCAAGGCTGAAGCTGGCAATCAGATAACCTGTGCCAAGTGCAACCAGTGACCCAATTGTACCCGGGGCTGGCCACAGATGCCCGATCGGGCCAAGCGTTGCCAGATTACAAAGCAATATGTCGGCGAGCTTGTTCATTCTGGCGCTGTGGGCACAGGTAAAAATTGATCTTCATGATCTGGCAAAATGACAGATGCTGTTGCTTGTGCCGCGATACCTTCGCCCCGTCCGGTAAAGCCAAGCTTTTCCGAGGTTGTGGCCTTTACCGCAATGCGGCCAAGCGGCAGATTTGTTATCTCTGCAATGCGCGCCCGCATTTTATCGCGTAATGGGCCAATTTTGGGCGTCTCGCAAATGATGGTCAGATCAAGATTCATGATTTGTCCGCCGCGTGCGCGCACCCGTTCTGTTGCAAATTTCAGGAACAAAGAACTATCGGCCGCATGCCATTGTGGGTCGGTCGGCGGAAAATGATGCCCAATATCGCCATCAGCCAACGCCCCGAAAATCGCGTCGCAAATGGCATGTAAGGCAACATCACCATCTGAATGTGCCAGCATGCCGCGGGCGCTATCGACGCTGAGGCCAGCCAGCATAATCGGCCCCGGCGTGTCGGCAAATTTATGCACATCAAAGCCATTTCCAATGCGTATATCTGGCATGCCATATCCTGTTGTCAAAAGGGTGCCATTGGCGTTGCTACAGTACGCCTTTAGCATAGCGTAATCTTGCGGGTGCGTCAGCTTTCGCAGTTGGTGTGAACCCTCCACTGTCGCTATGGTATGACCAGCGGCTAGTGCGAGGCCACAATCATCAGTAAATGTCGGGTCATCAGCGTACTGTTGGTGGAGATTTGTGATCACCTCGCGCCAGAATAGTTGCGGCGTTTGCAGCGCCCGCATGGGTGTACGGTCAATGATACGGTCTATATTTTGTTGCGCATCAACACTGGATAATGTGTCGGCAATTGGCAGGGCGGGGGCGACCCCGGCAACGGCGTCATTGATCGTGGCCAGCATGGTGCCAAGCAAGCACGGCGGCAATAAAGGCCGGGCGGCATCATGAATCGCAACAAAACGGGCGGTTGGATCAATATCTGCGGCGGTTTTTAGGCCGGCATAGACGGATTGCTGTCGGGTGGCCCCGCCCTGTATAACATGACAATCATTTGCGCCAAATTGTGATTTGACATGATCCAGATTATGCGCCGACGTCACAATAATGATGGTTTTGATGCGGGAGTGTGACAGAAATACATCAACCGAATGTGCCAGTACTGATTTACCAGCCAGTGGCCAGAATTGTTTTTCTGGCGGGCATTGTTTTTCCTGATTGTGATCTGATTCTGGCCGATTGGCGTTATCATCTGGCGGTGAACCAGCCCGACTGCCACTGCCAGCGGCCACAATAATGGCGATGCAATCAGCTGTTCCAGTGTCATGCGCGGCAGATGTCATCATGGCTTGAGTTATGGTCAATGCTGATGCATTTGTCCAACTGATATTTTGCGTTGGTCAGTTTGCCTCTGGCCTGTCTTTTGTGGGACATGCCCTTTGCCAAAGCAAAGAGGCTTAAATGATGGATTTTTGAGCATTTACTGCCTATTATATGGGCGTTGATCATGCACGGTGCAGATCATCTCTGCATAGAACAAGGGTGTAAATCTGTATGGCACGACACAGCCCGATAAATCCGCCGCTGGTTGTCGCTGGTATTACATTGCCGCATGCCGCCATTTTAGCGCCCATGTCAGGGGTGACGGATCTGCCTTTCAGGCGCGCGGTGCGGCGCTGTGGTGGCGGGTTGGTGGTAACCGAAATGGTGGCCAGTGCGGCCGTGTTGCAACAAGTGCGCGGTGAAATGCGCAAGCTGAAAACTGCCGCCCTTGAAGAAGCGCCCCTATCCATTCAACTGGCTGGCTGGGACCCGCAGATTATGGCCGAAGCCGCAAAATTATGTGAAGGTCTGGGGGCCAGTTTTATTGATATTAATATGGGCTGTCCGGCCAAAAAGGTGACAGGCAAATTATCCGGATCAGCCCTGATGCGCGACCCAAAACTAGCGGCGGCAATTATGCAGGCGGTGAAATCAGCCGTTGGCGTACCGGTGACATTGAAAATGCGGCTTGGCTGGGACGGTGCCAGCCTGAATGCCGCTGAATTTGGTCGCATTGCCGAAGATGCTGGCCTGTCTATGCTGGCGGTTCACGGCCGGACCCGCTGTCAGATGTATACTGGCGAGGCAGACTGGCATAAAATCGCCGCGGTCGTTGATGCGGTTTCTATTCCGGTGATTGCGAATGGCGATATCCGGTGCGCTGATACAGCGGTGCAAGCAATGGCGGCAAGTGGTGCAGTTGGTGTGATGGTTGGAAGAGGCGCCCAAGGACGACCATGGCTGTTGGCGCAGATTGGAGATGTTTTGGCTGGCCGTAAAATGCGCGCCGCGCCATCAATCCGGGCCCGACATGAACTTATGCGGGCGCATCTTGATGATATGATCACACATTATGGATCAGCGGCAATGCGGTTGGCGCGCAAACATATTGCTTGGTATGCGCATGGCTTGCCGGGGGCGGCAGAATTGCGCGATATCGCCAATAACACCACTGACGCGGAAACGGTATTTGCCGCGGTTGACCAGTTTTTTTATAAACTCTATGCCGAGGCACAGGCCGCATAATGACGAATTCTGTATCATCAACTGGCGCGGCGCTGATGGCGGCGGATGACAGCTCTGATTTGACAGAGACACAGATTTTTGCGGTTTTGCCTAATCCAGTCTTTGTGTTGGATTTGGAAAATAGATTTATTTATCTCAATCAGGCCGCGGAAATTTTTTTCCAATCTAGCCGGATGATTTTGTTGGGGACATCGCTGACCAGTATTGTTCCGGCAGATTCGAATTTTTTGTCGATGGTACGCCGCGCCCGGGCACAATCAATATCCGTTGGTGATCAGGGGGTTGAACTGGCTGGGCCTAAAATAGGGCTAAAGCTGATCAATGTGCAAATCACCCCTTTTGGTGACCGGGAACCGCTTCTTTTGATATCTATTCAAGAACGGGCATTGGCCGAAAGGTTGCGCGGCCAGTCATTATTTCGCGGCGCGGCCAGATCGATTGCGGCAATGGCGGCACTGTTAGCCCATGAGGTTAAAAACCCGCTTGCTGGCATCAAAGGTGCGGCGCAATTGCTAGAGGCGGACCTTGATGGTGATGGGCAAAGCCTGACCCGCATGATTGTCGAAGAAACCGATCGGGTGGCGGCGCTGTTGGATCGCATGGAAGGCTTTGCTGGCGGTGCCAATCTGGTGCTGGCGCCGCTGAATATTCATGAAATTCTGGATCATTGCTTGAATTTGGCGCAAGCTTCTTATGGCGCACATATGAAAATAAGACGGTCTTATGACCCGTCTTTGCCTTTGGTTAATGGCCACCGTGATTTGCTGATACAAGCGTTTATAAATATATTTAAAAACGCCTCTGAAGCCACTGATATAAATGGTGAAATTGTTATTAAAACATCTTATTCTCAAGGCCGCAGGCTGACCTTTGCCGCGGTGGATGGTGGCAGTTATGCGCCGGTTCAGGTTGAGGTTATGGACAATGGCAGAGGGATCAGCGAGGAACTGCGCGACCATATTTTTGATCCATTTGTGTCGGGTCGATCTGGGGGAAGCGGTCTTGGTTTGACCATGGTGGCGAGTGTTATTGCTGACCACGGCGCGATGATTGATGTTGAATCAGTGCCGGGCCAAACGGTATTTCGGATGAACTTTCCGCTGGCACCAGAGTTTAACCAAGCCGTAGACGAGGCAAGGCGATGAGCGATAAACCGCCAGTTATTCTTGTTGCCGAGGATGATAAGTCGGTCCGGCTTGTTGTCCAGCAAGCCTTGGCCCGTCAGGGATATGTTGTGCAGTCGAGTGGTAATGCCGCCGGGCTGTGGAAATTGATCGAGTCTGGGCGCGGCGATGTATTGATTACGGATGTCGCCCTGCCTGATGGCGATGCGTTGGATTTATTGCCGCGTATTAAAGAACGCCGCCCAGATTTACCAGTGATCGTGATGAGCGCGCGGTCCACATTGTTAACCGCTGTCAAAACCCAGCAAATCGGGGTTTTTGAATATCTGCCAAAGCCGTTTGAACTGCGCAGTCTGATCGAGGTTACAGACCGTGCCTTAAAGACAAACGACAATATACCGGCACCTGCGGCCAAATCAAAAATTGAAGAGGGTGGGCCGATCATTGGCCGGTCACGTCCGATGCAGGATGTGTTTAAGGCAATGGCACGGATGGTGAATACTGATCTGACAGTGCTGATTAGCGGCGATAGCGGCACCGGCAAGGAATTAGTCGCGCGCGCACTTCATGACCTAGGTAGCCGCCGCGACCATCCATTTGTTGCTGTTAATCTGGCCGCTTTGCCCGAAGAATTTGTTGAATCTGAACTATTCGGCCGGTCGGTTTCACGATCTAGCGAGGCCGACACTGCCCCACCCAAATTTCAGCCCGGTAAATTTGAAATGGCTGAAGGGGGGACGCTATTTCTTGACGAAATCGGCGATATGCCAGCCGAAGCCCAGACCCGGCTGTTGCGTGTTTTGCAAGATGGGGAATATGTCTCGATTGCTGGTAACGGCACAGTGCGGGCCAATGTACGGATTATCGCTGCAACCAATTGCAATTTGCATCATTTGATGCAGCAAGGTCTGTTTCGCGAAGATTTATTTTATCGACTGAATGTGGTGCCGTTAAGATTGCCACCATTGCGAGAACGAAGCGAGGATATTGCACCTCTGGTTGCGCATTTTTTAGCACAAGGTCGGGACGATGGTTTGCCGGTCAAAAGCTTTGCGCCCGAGGCCATCAAAAGATTAAAAGGCTGGCATTGGCCGGGCAATGTGCGTGAGCTTGAAAATCTGGTGCGCAGATTAGCCGTGTTGCATGATGAGACCATTATCTCTGCTGAAGCTGTCGAGGCGGAATTATCTGCTGATGTGCCAAAAAATACGGTGCAGGCGGATAGTTTGTCGCTATCTGTTGAAACGCATATCAAGCGTTATTTTGACGCGCTAAACGGTGATATGCCACCGCTCGGTCTCTATGGGCGCGTGTTGCGTGAAGTTGAAGAACCATTAATTGTTGCCACCTTGGCCATCACCCGCGGTAACCAGTTGCGGGCCGCCGATATTTTGGGGTTGAATCGCAATACCTTGCGCAAAAAAATCAAAGAGTTGAACATTAAGGCGGGTCGGTAAGATGCGCGGTGAAACATCTCATTTTCAATCACCTTTCAGCCAGTTCAAAGGTTGGGTTAGCGGCGATCGGCTGGCCTATCTGTTGATATTGTTCACTTTGGCGATGGGGGCCATCACCGCCTATGTGCTGGCCAGCGTTGATTTTGTATCTGGTTATACTGATTTTCTGGTGCCGTTGCTTGGTATTGATATTTTGGCACTGGCGGTTCTGGCCTTGTTGGTGGGACGTCAATTTTGGCGGCTATGGGTTGAACGGCGGCGCCGACTAGCCGGGCATCAGCTTCATTGGCGGCTCGCCATACTTTTTGGTGGGTTGACTACCTTGCCAGCGATTATTGTGACCTTGTTTGCCCTGTTTGTTGTCGATTATTCGTTGCGTGGTTGGTTTGCCGAGCGGATTTCAACAGCGGTCAACGAATCTGTGACTGTAGCAGAATCCTATTTTGATGAACATGCACGCTCGATTTCTGGCGAGTCACTGGCCATGGCCAATGATATCAACCGCGAAGCCTACCGTCTGTCTGGTAATCGCAATTTGATGGATCGTTATTTGTCTGACCAGGCAAATTTGCGTAACCTGTCCGATGCGATCATTTTTGACAGCACCGGTCAGGTTTTGGCGAAATCACGTTTTGCCTTTGCCATCACATTTGCCAATTTGAAAAATGCGTGGCTTGAACAGGCACGCGGCGGTGAGGTGGTTATTTTGCGGGCTGATGAAACAAATAAATTGCGCGCAATCATCAAGCTCAACAGTTTTGTTGATGCCTATCTTCTTGTTGGCAGATTTATTGATATCAAGGTGTTGCAGGCCATGGACAGCACCCGGCTGGCAGCTTTGGATTACCAGCAATTAGGATTTAAGCAGCTTGATCTTCAGGTGAGTTTTGCCGCGCTGTTTGGCTTTATTTTGCTGTTATTGCTGATTACCGCCTTGTGGTTTGGGTTGAATTTGGCGACAGCCATTGTGGGGCCGCTCGGGGCGGTGATACAGGTGGCTGAACAGGTGCGTGGCGGTAATTTGTCTCAGCGTGTCCCGGACAATCTGAATGTTGAGGAAATTGCCCAGCTAGGCGGGTCCTTTAACCGAATGCTCGATGAACTCGCGCGCAGTCGGCAACAGCTGGTACAAGCCAATTTACAACTGGATCAACGCCGTGAATTTACCGAGGCGGTTTTGGGCGGCGTATCTTCAGGCGTGATTGGGCTTGATGCAGATGGCAAGGTGACCTTGCCAAATGCGTCGGCGCGGGCTTTGCTTGGCAAAACGGACGAAGAATTGATTGGCCATAATTTTGTTGATGTCGTGCCAGAATTTTCCGGGCTGATGAGCATTACAAATGAGACAACGCGCCGGTTTGTTGAAGATCAGATTACCCTTGTGCGCGATACCCGGCGGACGATTTTGCGTGCGCGGGTGGTCAGTGAACGCATCGAAGGGCGAATTATTGGTTTTGTCGTGACGTTTGATGATGTCACCGATTTGCTAAGCGCGCAACGCAAGGCCGCTTGGTCAGATATTGCCCGGCGCATTGCGCATGAAATCAAAAACCCGCTGACCCCCATTCAACTTGCCTCAGACCGTTTGCGGAAAAAATTCAAACCAAAATCAGCGGCTGATTCGGAACGATTTGAAGAATATGTTGATATCATTGCGCGGCAAGTTGACGATATTGGCCGTATGGTTGATGAATTTTCAGCCTTTGCGCGGATGCCGCAACCGGTGATGGAGGCGGGATCGCTGTATGATCTTGTTGCTGGCCAAATCAGGCTTTTTGAGTCCAAAAAACTCAAAATCTCGCTGGAAGTTGATAATGGTCAAAGCGACTATGTGATAATTTGCGATCCCGGATTGTTGCGTCAAGCGCTCACAAACCTGTTGCAGAATGCACAGGAAAGTTTGCTCGAACATCATGTGAAATCACCACAAATCAGATTGTTGTTGCAGGAGACTGATGAAGACACAATTTTAACAGTGAATGATAATGGGCCAGGGTTTCCTGATATGGATATTGCACAGCTTATAGAGCCTTATGTGACAACACGGCAAAAGGGTACCGGGCTTGGGCTTGCCATTGTTAGTAAAATCATGGATGACCATGCTGGGCGTATGGAACTTGGCGCGGCAGACGGTGGTGGTGCCAGCGTCAAACTGTCGTTCAAACGCGCGCAACCGGGCAAGGCATAGATCATGGCGACAGATATTTTAATTGTCGATGACGAGCGTGACATTCGGTCGTTGATCAGCATGACGCTTGGGGATGAAGGCTATGCGACAAAACAGGCGGCTGGCGCCGCCGAGGCGCGGAATTTGCTGCTGTCAGAACCACCAAAATTGGCCATTTTGGATATCTGGATGCGTGAATCAGATATGGATGGGCTGGAATTGCTGGAATGGTCGAAATCGATCTATCCAGATCTGCCCATTTTGATGATTTCCGGACATGGCACCATCGAAACCGCGGTTCAGGCCATCCGCAATGGTGCTTATGATTTTATCGAAAAGCCATTTAAAGAAGAACGGCTGTTGATGATGGTGGCACGGGCGCTTGAAAGCGCAAAATTAACGCGAGAAAACATCGAATTAAGGGCGCAAATGACCGATGGCGCGGCCCCAGAATTGATTGGCAAATCGCCTGTGATGCGTGGCATCCGCCAATCAATTGATAAAATTGCCCCAACCGCCAGCCGGGTGCTTGTCAATGGGCCGAGCGGTAGCGGCAAAGAATTGGCCGCACGTTGCATTCACAATAAATCAGACCGAAAGGACGAACGTTTTGTCGTTGCAAATTGTGCGCGTCTGGCATCTGAACGGGTGGATGCTGAATTATTTGGTTCAGAAAGCTTGCAAAGCCACCGCCGTGTTGTCGGGCTTTTTGAACAGGCGCATAAAGGCACATTATATTTCGACGAAATATGCGATTTACCATTAGAAACACAGGGAAAAATTGTACGGGCGGTCAATGAACAACGGTTCCGCCGAGTGGGCGGCAATACCGAAGTAGTGGTTGATGTGCGGGTGATTTCAGCCTCTAGCCGCGATCTTGCCGATGAAATCAGCGCCGGACGATTGCGCGAAGATCTGTATTACCGGCTTGGTGTCGTACCATTGACCATGCCGCCTCTGGCACAGCGCCGCGAGGATATTCCGCTTCTTGCCAAACATTTTACTGCATTGGTGGCAAAACGGCTCGGGGTCTTGCCGTTTAAATTAAGCGATGAAGTTTTGGCAGCCATGCAGGGCTATAGCTGGCCGGGCAATGTCCGGCAAATACATAATGTGATTGAAACCATGCTCATTTTGGCTCCAACTGAGCGCAATGAGCCAATCGATCTAGATTTGCTGCCAGCAGAAATACACAATGTGGTGCGCTCCGGCGGCGAGTCTGAAATGGATACGCTGATGGGGTTGCCATTGCGCGGTGCGCGCGAAGAATTTGAACGTGCCTATTTGGTCACGCAATTGCATAGATTTGACGGCAATGTTTCACGCGTGGCAACGTTTATCGGCATGGAGCGTTCCGCGCTGCACCGTAAGTTAAAAGCACTGAATATCGCCTCGGATTATCAGGAAGGGGAGCGTACGGAATGAAAATCGTAATTTGTGGCGCCGGGCTTGTTGGCAGTGCCATCGCCTCACACCTGTCCGAGGAACATAATGATGTCACGGTTATTGATGCCTCGGCAGAAAATATTCAGCGCCTCACTGATCATTATGACGTGCATGGTGTTGTTGGCGTGGCATCACACCCAGACCGGTTGGCAGAGGCGGGCGTGCGTGACGCCGAGCTTTTGATTGCTGTTACCGAGTCAGATGAAATCAATATGGTGGCGTGTCAGATCAGCCATACGATTTTTAATACCCCAGTCAAAATTGCCCGGATCCGCAGTAAAGCCTATCTAGACCCGGCCTATGCGGCTTTATATGGCAACGGCAATTTACCGATCGATCATATCATTTCACCAGAAGCCGAAGTATCGGCGTCAATCAGCAATCAATTGCGTGTGCCGGGTGCATTTGATGTCAAGAATTTGTGCGACGGCAAAATGAACCTTGTCGGGGTGCTATGTACAGCCGATAGCCCCACCATCGGTACACCGTTGCGCCATTTGACCAGCCTGTTTCCAGATTTGGCAATGACCGTGTTGGCGATCATTCGTGATGGCGCGGTCATTTTGCCGCGATCCGGCGCAGAAGCGATGCAGTTAGGCGATCGGGTATATTTTGTATGTGATAGCGCGCATCTGGAACGTGCAATGGCCAGCTTTGGGCATGAAGAAGATGAGGCACGTTCGGTGGTCATCGCTGGCGGCGGCAGTATTGGCATGATGTTGTCGCGTGAAATTGAAGCGCATTTTTCCAACACCCGTAACCAGATTATTGAGCTTGATCCGATCCGCGCCCGTCAATTGGCACAGGAGCTGGAAAATACCGATATTATCAATGGAGACGCGCTTGACAGCGCTATTCTGCACGAGGCAGGTGTTCATACAACCGAGACATTTGTTGCGGTGACCGAAGATGATGAAGTCAATATTTTATCAGCTTTGCTTGCCAAAAGAACCGGGGCGAAACATGCCGTGGCGCTGGTAAATATTCCGGGCTTTGTTTCGCTTGTTGGCACGCTTGGTGTTGACGCCGTGATTAACCCATCACAGATCACCGTTTCATCTATTCTCGAACATGTCCGGCGTGGCCGCATTCGGGATGTGCATCCAATTGTTGAAGACCTTGGCGAGGTGCTAGAGGCCGAGGCTTTGCCATCATCTTTGCTTGTTGGTAAGCCATTGCGAACAGCAAAAATTCCAAAAGGGGTAGCCATCGGCGGCATTTTGCGTGATGGTATGGTAATGGCTGTACGCGGCGACACGGTAATTGAAGCTGGCGATACAGTGATTATTTTTGTGATGCGTGGCAAAATTGCGCAGGTTGAAAAATTATTGTCAGTGCGGCTTGATTTTTTCTAGACAAAAGCTGGGGCAAGCCTGCCCGGGTTAGACAGGCCGCCGCGACAAATGGGGAGGATGAAATGGCCAGTGATAAGTGCCGTAATCTACAAGAAGTGTTTTTGAACAACGTTAGAAAATCGCATGTAGCTGTAACTGTATTTCTGGTAAATGGTGTTAAATTACAAGGCATTATCACTTGGTTTGATAATTTTTCGATCTTGCTAAAACGTGACCAGCATGTCCAGCTTGTCTATAAGCATGCCATCTCAACAATCATGCCAGTCTCATCAGTTCAGCTTCAAGAATTTGATGAAGAGGATTTTTCTGAAGACGGTGCGTGATGTGACCGGGGCTGAACCGATAGGGCTGCCAGCGGTTAATGACGCGTTGCGTCCGCTTGTTGCCGATTACCTTAAAGCCGCTTCAGATGCGTTTATTTTGCCAAAATTTGGCAATTTGCAGAGCGCTGACATTGGCGTTAAAACCGGGCCTTATGACCTTGTCACGGTGGCTGACAAGGATGCTGAATTATGGCTGGCACCCCGGTTGCAAGAGTTGCAGGCTGGACATTGTATTGGTGAAGAGGCGGTCGCTGAAGCACCGGAATTGCGGCATTATGCTGGCGATGGTTACGCATGGTCAATCGATCCAATCGATGGCACAAATAATTTTGTCAACGGCGTGGCTGATTTTTGTAGCATGGTTGCGCTGATGTGGAATGGCGTGCCACTGCAATGCTGGATATGGTTGCCGGTCAAACAAACATTATATTACGCGGCGGCCGGGTCTGGTGCATATTGTTATCGTGATGCATCCACAACAGCGTTGCAGATTAGCCAGCCGCCAGTTGACCCGCTTGTGATGCGGGGGTCCGGCAATACAAAGGGCCTTGAAGAACCCTATAAAAGCGCGGTGCTAAGCCGTATGCGTACGATTGCTGGGCGGCATTATATTGGCAGTGCCGGTTTGCTGGCGACACGGATCGCCGAGGGGAAAGAGGATTTTTTAATGCATGGCCGGGCAACGCCGTGGGACCATGCGCCGGTTGATTTATTATGCCGCGAAGCAGGTGGGCATGCCGCCATGATCGCTGGCGCAAAACCATTTAATGCGGTTGATGACGGCCCGATTATGGCGGCGTCTAGCCTTGTTGGCTGGCAAGAACTGCACCGCCATGTATGGATTTAAAAGGCAATAGCAAACCGATTTTGCGGCTATTCGCGGTTGGCTAATTTTGCCTCTTGCCATAGTTTTTCCATATCATCTAGCGTTGATTCTGATAATGATTTATTATTTAATTCAATTTGTTGTTCTATATAGTTAAACCGATTTTCAAACTTTTTGTTACAGCCAATCAAAGCTGTTTCCGGATCAATGCCAGCTTTGCGTGCTAGATTGACCGCGACAAATAACAGATCGCCAACTTCATCTGTCAGGCGTTGTTTGTTTTGTGGTGTGGTTTCAAGTTCTGCTGTGAGTTCGGCAGCTTCTTCATGCATTTTATCAATGATTTGTGCAATGTCAGGCCAGTCAAATCCGACACTAGCGGCCCGTTTTTGCAATTTTACAGCCCGTTGCATCGGCGGCATGCCAACTGGAATATCAGCCAAGATTCCATTTTGCCCTTTGGCGACGCGTTCGGCTTTTTTGATGTCCTCCCAAAACTGTCTTTGCTGGTCGACATTAGGTGTTTTTTCATCACCAAACACATGTGGGTGGCGGTTGATCATTTTTTCACAAATTGATCGGGCAACATCTGCAAGCGTAAAACTGCCTTCTTCTTCGGCGATACGGGCATGAAACAAAACCTGCAACAGCAAATCACCAAGTTCATCACAAATAGCGGCGCGATCACCGCTTTCAATCGCATCAACGACTTCGTAAGCCTCTTCAATGGTATAGGGCGCAATGCTTGCAAAATCTTGTTTCACATCCCACGGGCACCCGGTTTCTGGGTCACGTAACTTTGCCATAATAGAGATGAGGTTTTGAAGTTGTTTGGCTGTATCTGACATGGCGGTGATGCTAGCAAAACTGACCGCTACTGGAAACGAAATTCGGCCAGCAGAGCAGGTGCGCAGATGGCCAAACTGTTATCTGGCAAATGGCATCTCTATCTATTGAAAGCGAATGCTAAAATGGTGTAAAGAGAGCAGAAGCAAGCGTGATGGCGCATCAACCCAAACGTCGCTTCATCATCATGAACAGGATCGCTCGACCTATGACACAGACAAACACCACTCAAGACATCGCGAAACAGGGGCTTTTTGGCCGGGTCCGCGCGTGGTTTTTTACCGGCTTGCTTGTCACCGCGCCGGTACTGCTGACGGTCTATATCACTTGGGCGGCGATTAAACTGATTGATTCTCAAGTCAGCAAGCTTTTGCCCGGATTTGAGACATCTATTTTGGGCAATGTGCCGGGTGTCGGGTTGGTGATTGGTGCGGTTCTGATCACCTTGATTGGGGCCATTGCGGCTGGGTTTCTGGGGCGCTATATCATCCGGCTTGGTGAAGCAATTTTAAACAGAATGCCTGTTGTCCGGTCAATTTATGGCGCCACCAAACAAATTTTGGAAACGGTTATTTCGACTCAATCGGATGCGTTTCGAGAAGTTGTTTTGGTCGAGTATCCTCGCAAAAAATTGTGGGTGATTGGCTTTGTGACCGGCAATACAAAAGGCGAAGTTGCTGGCCGTATTGCGTCTCCGATGGTCAATGTATTTGTGCCAACAACGCCAAATCCCACATCTGGATTTTTATTATTTTGCCCGAGGGAAGATGTGATTTTCCTTAAGATGACCGTTGAAGAGGCGGTCAAACTAGTGGTGTCCGGCGGTATTGTAACCCCGCCTGATCGCAGTCAGTCTGCAACGCCGGTAACGCCTGTCGCGGCAAAAAATAATGTTGGTAAAAAGCAGGCTATGAAAAAGGCTGCAGCCAAAAAGGCCGCCCCAAAGAAAACTGCCGCTAAAACAAAGCAAGCGCGGAAACGGTCATAATTTACCGATATTCTTGTGGGTTTACCCAGCCGCCAGAAATTTTACCGCACTGTCACGCTCAAACAGGCTAAGCAATAAATTGATATGATTTGTATTGTTGGTCGCGAACATTGATTGGGCTTGGCCGCGCGCCTTTCCCAGCAGATCGCGGTGCGCGGCAAGGTCGGCCAAGATAAATTCTGGCACTCCAGACTGGCGCTGGCCCAAAAATTCACCGGGGCCACGCAAATTTAAATCTTCTTCAGCAATCACAAACCCATCATTTGTGTCCCGCATGACCGACAATCTTTTGCTGGCGGTTTCGCTCAATGGCGGCTGATAGACAAGCAGACAACTGCTTTGGGTTGTGCTGCGGCCCACCCGGCCGCGTAGCTGGTGCAGTTGAGCAAGACCGAAGCGTTCGGCATGTTCGATAACAATGATACTTGCCGCTGGGACATCAACCCCGACTTCGACAACGGTTGTGGCGACAAGAAGCTGTGCCTGTCCGGTTCTAAATTGCTGCATTGCCGCGTCACGTTCGGCGGCTTTCATTTTGCCATGAGCCAAGGCAACGCCGATACCGGGCAGGGCATGGCCAAGGTCATTAAAACGATCTTCGGCGGCGGCAATGTCCAGTTTATCTGACTCATCGACAAGCGGGCAAATCCAATAGGCGCGCCTGCCGTCATGCAAGGCCCGCCGCAATCCATCGACAACCTCGTTGATGCGGTCTTTGGCAATGGCTCTGGTATCAATTGGCAGGCGGCCAACAGGTTTTTCATCAAGCCGCGAATGGTCAAGATCGCCATAAGCTGTCATTGCGAGGCTTCGCGGGATGGGGGTGGCTGTCATAACCATTACATCGACATCACGTCCCTTTTCGCCAAGCAAAATGCGCTGGCGCACGCCGAATCTATGCTGTTCGTCGATCACGGCCAGTCCAAGATCGTGAAAAATGGCTGTGTCGGATAACAGGGCGTGTGTGCCAACAACCAGCGAAATGGTGCCATCTGCCATCGCGGCCAATGTGTCTTTACGGCTGCGCGGGGTATGATTGTGATCACCATCTGGGCCATGATCAGCGTTCAGGCTGCTGGTGCGCCCTTGGCCCAAAAGTAATCCGACATCCATGTGTAACGGGCGCAGAAGGGCGCTGAGACTGGCATGATGCTGGCGTGCCAGTACTTCGGTCGGGGCCAGAAGCGCCGCTTGCGCCCCGGTTTCGGCAACGGTTAGCATGGCCGCTAGTGCCACCAGCGTTTTTCCAGACCCAACATCGCCCTGCAGCATCCGAAGCATGCGTTTTGGTGATGCCTGATCAGCGGTAATTTCATTAATCGCATTTTGTTGCGCGGTGGTCATCGCAAATGGCAGCCCCGCCTGTAACGCCGCAAGAAATTTGCCCGGCGGTGCAAAACATCGGCCGGGCGCGGTATCGCTTGCTTGCTGGCGCACCATTGTCAGTGCCAATTGGTTGGCGAGCAATTCATCAAAGGCAAGGCGGGCGCGGGCCGGGCTGTTTGGCAAAAGGTCGGCTTCGGATTGCGGCGTATGCACAGCGCGCATAGCATCAGCAAAATTTGGCCAGTTATGTTCGGCCATGATCGGGGCTGGGATCCATTCTGGCAGGTCAGGCAGACGTGTCAGCGCATCTGCGATTGTGCGCCGCAACATTTTTGGGGTCAGTCCGGCTGTTAACGGATAGACAGGTTCCAATATCGGCATGGTGCCGCTTTGTTCCGGCGCAACGATATGGTCGGGGTGCGCCATCTGAACGCGCCCTTGAAATAATTCGACACGTCCGCTGACAATGCGGCGTTCGCCAATTGGCAATTGTTTGGCGATATAGTCATTATGCGCATGAAAAAACACTAATTCCAGTTCGCCAGTATCATTTTGGCAAAACACCCGGTAGGGACGGCGTGTGCCGCGCGGTGGGCGGTCATGCTTGATGACCAAAATTTCAATGGTAGCAATATGGCCATCAACCACCGCGTTCAGCGCTGGGCGTTGCCGCCTGTCAATAAGGCCAATGGGCAGGTGCCGCAATACATCAATCACATAGTTGCCAATGCGTTTTTCAAGAATAGCGGCAAGCTTTGCACCAACACCAGACAGGCTTGTTGTGGCGGCGAATAGTTGAAAGATTTCTGGCGGTCTCTTTGGGTGCACTGGGTTGGCTTTCGCGTCAGTTCTGGGGTTGTATTATGTGATGCCCATTGCATTACAGGCTAACAAATATTGGTCTTGATGGGTCATAAAATCTATCACTGACCAAAATGTGATCAAAACTGTTTTCTAGCCATATCGCTAGGCAGGCTTGCTGGTTTCTGCTATGTGAAGCCCATCATAAACCCGGCCCGTTTTCACAATTGCCAAGGATTAGTGTGATGTCATCATCAACATCAAACCCGCCGCCTGTTATGTCGGATCGGGCGCGGCGGCTGATTTATCAGGCAAGCTATACCGGCATGAAAGAAACCGATCTGTTGCTTGGGCATTTTGCCAAAACCCATCTGGCAGATTTGTGTGACGCGGATTTAACTGATTTTGAAAATTTGCTGGCCGCTGGTGACCATTGGATATATGCATGGGTCATGGGAAATGAACCGGTGCCTGATGCGTATGACACAGCTGTATTTAGATTAATAAAAGACTTTAAAGACAATAAATAAAATATGAAATTTATTAATAATATTTCAAATTATGGAGATATTTGGGGGGCGCCAGATGGGGTGCTTTCTTTGGTGCTGGCCGAGGCTGTACATGCACAAGCACCAGTCATTTTCGTGGCACGAGATGATGCAAGATTGGCGTCTGTTGAGGCAGGGTTAAAATGCATCAACCCACAGCTTGATAGTTGGGTTTTGCCAGCGTGGGATTGTTTGCCGTTTGACCGGTTGTCGCCGCAAGGCGGGTTAGTGGGGCGGCGTATTGAAACGCTGGCAAGATTATGCGCTGGCGAAGTGCCATCCATTCTGCTGACCACAATCAACGCGATTGTGCAAAAGCTTCCGCCTGCTGATTATTTTACCGATAGCTCTTTGGTGATCACCCCGGCGAGCGCGCATAGCCCGGCCAGTCTTGCTGAATTTTTGTCTAATCACGCCTATTTGCGGACTGACACGGTTCGTGAAACGGGTGAATTTGCCATTCGCGGCGGCATAGTTGATGTCTTTCCACCAGGCCATAGCGATCCGGTACGGCTGGATTTTTTCGGCGATGAAATTGAAACAATGCGTGTTTTTGATGCCGCCACACAGCGCAGCACCGGGCGGCTTGATCGGTTAATTTTACGACCTGTTGCTGAATTTATGTTAACCGAAGCCAGCATCAGCCGGTTTCGAACCGGCTATTTGCAGGCATTTGGCGGCAGTGTCAGTCGTGATGCGCTGTATGAATCGGTATCGGCTGGCCGGATGCATCCGGGGATTGAACATTGGTTGCCCTTATTTCATGACCGTCTTGTCACACTGGCGGACTATTGCCCGGGCTGGCCATTATTTTTGGATCATGAAGGCGATGCCGCATATGCCGCGCGGCAGGCCCAGATTCAGGATTTTTTCCAAGCTCGCAACCAATATGATAAAGATGATGAAGCCGCGCCTTATCGGCCGCTTCCGCCCGATCAGCTTTACTTAAGTGATGCACACATCCAAACCGTGCTTTTGGGGCCGTCTACTAGACGGTTTTTTTCTTATGCTGCCCCCGAAACACCAGAATCGAACTCGTCCAAACAAGGCAAAACTGACGTGGGTGGCCGGACTGGCATCCGATTGGCGGCATCAGGCGCAGCGAGCGCCGTTACCGACTGTGTGGCGGCAATTACATCTGAACGACAGGGACAAAACCGGCCGGTGTTACTGGCCTGTAGTTCAGCTGGGGCGGCCAGCCGCCTGACTGATTTGCTGAAAAATCAAATCGGTGCTGGCGTGGTGCAAGCTGTCTCGGCATTGTCCGAGGTGAAACAGGCTGGCGTATATATCACGCAATGGCCATTAGAAACCGGGTTTCAAACTGATCAGATTCTGGTGTTTGCCGAGCCTGATATCTTTGGCCAACGGTTGTCACGCCCGCAATCAAAACGCGGCCGCGGAGATGATTTTCTGCGTGAAGTCAGCGCGCTTGAGACAGGTGATTTGGTTGTGCATGCCGAACATGGTATTGGCCGCTATGAAGGGCTGGTCATCATCAACAGTGCGGGCGGCGATCATGATTGTCTGCATCTGGTATATGCGGGCGGTGACAAGCTGTATCTACCTGTTGAAAATATCGAACTGCTCAGCCGCTATGGTAGTGGTGACGGTGACTCTCAGCTTGACCGGCTTGGCGGTGCAGCATGGCAGGCACGGGTTGCCCGTATCAAGGGGCGAGTTCGGATTATGGCCGAACAATTGATTAAAATTGCGGCGTCTCGGCAACGCGCCAAAGCTGAACCACTGATTGCTGAAGATGGCAGTTTCGCCGAATTTTGTGGTCGTTTTGCTTTTAGCGAGACAGATGACCAATTACATGCTATAGCCGATGTTGTTGATGATCTTGCCTCTGGCAAGGCGAGTGACCGGCTTATTTGCGGTGATGTTGGGTTTGGCAAAACCGAAGTGGCATTACGCGCCGCGTTTATTGCGGCGATGGCTGGCTATCAGGTGGCTGTGGTGGCACCAACAACATTGCTTGCCCGCCAGCATGGCAAGGTATTTGTCGAGCGATTTAACGGATTTCCGGTAAAAATAGGCGTGCTGTCACGCATGACACCAACGCAAGCGGCAAAAGACATCCGCGATGGCATTGCTTCTGGTGATATACAGATTGCCATTGGTACACATGCGCTTTTGGCCAAATCCATTAGCTTTAACCACCTCGGTTTGCTGATCATTGATGAAGAACAGCATTTTGGCGTTGGTCAAAAAGAACGTCTAAAAGAACTGCGTGGTGATATTCATGTGCTGACGTTATCGGCGACACCGATCCCGCGTACCTTGCAAATGGCCCTGTCTGGGGTGCGGGAAATGTCGCTTATCGCGACCCCGCCGGTTGACCGATTGGCAGTGCGTACCTTTGTCGGCCCGTGGGACGGGGTGGTTTTACGTGAAGCCATTCAACGTGAAATGTTTCGCGGCGGCCAAATTTTTGTTGTGTGTCCGCGGATTGATGACATGCAACGTGTGTATGACCGGGTCACGGCGCTGGTGCCAGATGCGCGGATATTATCAGCGCATGGTCGGATGGCACCAAGCGAACTCGATCAAGTGATGACACGTTTTGCCGATGGCGAGGCTGATATTTTGCTGTCTACCAACATTGTTGAATCAGGCATTGATATCCCATCAGCCAATACCATGATTATTCATCGGGCAGATATGTTTGGCCTGTCACAACTTTATCAATTACGCGGCCGGGTCGGACGGGGCCGCCAGCGTGCCTATGCCTATCTCACGTCTGATCCAAAGCGGCTGTTAAGCCCACAAGCCCGCCGCCGCTTAGAAGTGATGCAAACGCTTGATACATTGGGTGCAGGATTTACTTTGGCATCGTACGATATGGATATTCGCGGTGCTGGGAATTTGCTTGGTGACGAACAATCAGGTCATGTGCGCGAGGTAGGTGTTGAATTATATCAAGAAATGCTGCGTCAGGCCGTTGACGCGGCAAAATCTGGCAAAGTGGGTGATGACGATACATCTGCCGAAACGGTCTGGACACCGCAAATCAATCTTGGGATTGAGGTGCGTATCCCAGAAACCTATGTGCCAGATCTGAATGTGCGTTTGTCCATTTATCGCCGTATTGGTGACCTTGCTGACCCACAGGCCATTGATCAGATGATTGCTGAACTTGTCGACCGATTTGGCCCCTTGCCAGACTCGGTGCGTAACCTGTTTGCATTTATCGAGCTAAAACAAATGTGCCGCAGTGCCAATGTCGAAAAAATTGATGCTGGACCCAAAGGCATATCTTTATCTTTTCGTGATGATCAATTTGCTCGTCCAGAACAGCTTATTGGCTGGATTGCCGGGCAGGGTGGGCGTGTGCAATTGCGTCCTGACCACCGGCTGTTTGTCAAATCCTCTTTGGAAAAGCCAGACCTGCAAATGCCAGCCTGCCGCGAGGTCATTCAGCAATTGATTAGCTTGCTTTAGACAAGATCATGTCCGCATGTGGCGGGGTTTAAGCCGACGCCGCATCAATGACCGGCAAAAAATGTTCAGATAAATGCGCCCCGGCAACAGCATATTGCTCGTTAAAAATAAAATAGGGAACGCCGTCGAGCTGAAGTTGACGCGCCATAAACAAATCTTGTTCAAGCTGGCGATGTGTTGCGGTGCTATGGACGTTGTCCAAATTAATATCAACACCAGACTGGTCAATAATGCCAGCGATGATATCCGGGTCACCAATATCCTTGCCGTCAATAAAATAGGCTTGATAGAACGCCTCGCTCAAGATTTCGACGTTATTTTGTGCTGATAACAACACATGATGCACGCCGCGACTATCTGGCGTGCGGGTGATTTTGTCGAAATTAAAGGCAATGCCGCTGTCCAGCCCGGCGGCGGCAATGCGCCCATAAACAGCGGCGGCGGCACTGCCAAACTTATTATGCAAATAGGCTTGCCGATCCACGCCCTCGGCTGGCATGCCGGGGTTTAGCAAAAATCCGCGCCAGATATATCGGGGCGTCAAATTGCTTCGTGCCGCAAAGGCTGCATCAAGCCGTTTTTTGCCAATGTAACACCAAGGGCAGATGATATCGGCATAAATTTCGACATTGACGGTTTTTCTGGTGGTTGACATCGGGTCCGTAAATTTCTTTGTGACAGAAAAGGGCTTGAAAAATATCGAAACCTATTCCCATCTTGTTGGCAAGGCACGGCGGCAAAAAATCAAGCTGCCAGTTCATGTTTACGATCAGATGTTGTAAAATACCAAAAATAGCTTTTCATATGAGGGGCCTAACAAGGTGGTACCAATGGATGCGATCACAGATTATGAAACATCTTCTGGTATGTCCAAGGCCACCATATTGGCGGCGCGTGATGCCCTGTTGGCGCAAAAGTCACTGACTTTCTCGGTCCTTGATGAAAGCGCTGTTCCCGAAATGGGCGTGTCCCCCTTTATCCGCAGGGACGATGGTCTGTATATTTATACCAGTCATTTGGCTGGCCATGTACAGGCATTATTGGTGCAAAAATGTGCCAGCTTTATTATCACGCTTGATGAAGCCGTTACTGCCAATATCTGGGCGCGGGTCCGGCTGAAATGCACGGGGGCTGTTAGCGAAGTGCCGCGCGATGATCCAGATTTTTCCGGCCTTTGTGACGATTTTGCCGCGGCGCATGGCAACACTATGCAGTTGATTAGAGATTTTACCGATTTTCATATGCTGCGCATCACCCCACAAAGCGGCGTGTTGGTGTTGGGATTTGCGAAAGCTTTTCTTGTAAAAGGTGCCAGTTTCGAAATAGTGGCGCATCTATCGCGCGGTTGACATCATGTGTAACGGGAAATGGCAACAGTCATATCCGGTGTTGTGGAGCTTTAGGCGCTGTCCCTATGCCATGCGTGCCCGCCTTGCGATCAATACCAGCCAATGCCGCGTTTACTTGCGCGAAATCCGGCTGCGCGATAAGCCGGCAGAATTTGTTGCCGCGTCACCAAAGGCAACGGTACCGGTCTTGGTATTGCCAGATGGGCACGTGATCGATGAAAGCCGTGATATCATGATTTGGGCCTTGCAACAATCCGACCCGCAAGGTTGGTTGCGTGTCTGGCAGGCTGACCCGGCATTTTTTCATGCCTTTCTTGACCGTCTAGATGGGCCTTTTAAACAACAGCTTGATCGCTATAAATATGCCATTCGGTTTGAACCAAATGTCGGGCAACAAAGCCGCCAAGATGCCTGTCTGTTTTTGGCAGAAATTGACCAGCATCTAGAAACCGGCATGGGCTATTTATCCGGTGCAGATTTTGGTGTTTTAGATGCCGCTACCTTGCCCTTTGTGCGTCAATTTCGCGGTGTTGATGAAAGCTGGTTTGATTCGCAACCATGGCCGCATCTGCACCACTGGCTTGGTATGTTTTTAAAATCAGCGTCTTTTACGGCGGTTATGCAGAAATATCAGCCATGGGAACCTGATGACAGCGTGATTTTATTTCCCGCATAAGTAAAATGACTGCATTTATCGCGTAAATTTTGGCATGAGTGCCTTGTCATAATGCCGTAACAAAACAGCGTTAGTTATATAGTATGGACGGTCAAACAGCAGTGATGAAATCGATACGGCAAAACAAGCCCATTGATTGCGGCGCGGTTTTGCTGGAACAGGTGCCGCGGCTATCAGCCTATCCGGCGTTGGTAAGACAATCTGTTGTATTTGCCTTGCAAAAGCTTGTCTGCGAAGACCGTATAAATGCGTTTTTGATCGAAAACGCGATGATGCGGGATTTCCAATTTATCGATCAGGTTTTTCGGCATCTCAAAATTGAATATTTGGCCAGCGATAGAGACATCGAAAATATCCCGGTAAAGGGCCGGGTGATTATTGTGGCAAACCATCCGCTTGGTGGGTTGGATGGGTTGGCGTTGCTTCGGCTGGTGTCGAATGTCCGGCGCGATGTGCGCATTGTTGTGAATGAATTATTGCTTCATATCAGCCAATTAAACAATCTGTCATTGCCAGTTGATGCCTTGGGCGGTAACACCAAAAAGGCTGACATTTATCGGATCAGACAGGCGCTGTATAATGACGAAGCGGTGATAATATTTCCCGCTGGCGAAGTGTCTCGTGCAGGGGCGAAAGGCATTCGTGACAGACAGTGGCTGCCCGGTTTCATTCAACTTGCCAAAGCCACCAGATCGCCAGTTTTGCCCATCCATGTCAAGGCTCGAAATTCTGCTTTGTTTTATGCAATATCGCGTATCAGCCAGCCCTTGTCGATGCTGATGCTGCCTCGTGAAATGCTGGGGTTTAAAGGCAAGATTTCATTCACCATCGGCCAAATAATCGCCCCGGGTGCGATCGAAGGGCTGCCATTATCCCGTAAAAAACAAGCCAAGCTTGTAAGCGACCATCTGCGACGCATTGGATCAGGCAAAACGCCGCTATTTGCAACCCAAACGCCACTGATTGATAAATGCGACCGCCGCGCCATTCAGGCTGAATTGGAACAGGCCGAAATATTAGGCAAAACAGCCGATAACAAGACAATTTTCCTATTTGACAGCACCGGGCATTCAGTCGTTTTAGAAGAAATAGGGCGGCTACGTGAACGAACGTTTCGTTTCGTGGGTGAGGGTACTGGCCAGTGCAAAGATTTAGACGATTTTGACCATTATTATCGTCACCTCATTTTGTGGGACGAAAGCGCCTGTGAAATTGTAGGTGCTTATCGGCTGGGTGAAATCTGGAAATGGCCACACCATGACAGCCGTATGCTCTATAGTGCGACGTTATTTGATTATACCGAAGCCGCGGCAGAGCTATTTACCGCCGGGCTTGAGCTTGGCCGCAGTTTTGTCCAACCCGAATATTGGGGCAAACGCAGTCTGGATTATTTATGGCAGGGGATAGGTGCCTATTTGGCACGGCATCCACAGGTGAAATATCTCTATGGACCGGTGTCACTATCACAAAATTTGCCGAAAAAGGTACGCGACCTGCTTGTCTGTCATTATCGCCATTATTACCCTGACCCGCAACATCTTGCCTATGCAAAAACTTCGTATGTTTGCGATGCTGAAACGGAATCTTTATATGCCAGGCAGGGCAATAATGATGATAGTGAAACGGCGTTTACGTCACTCAAATCACAGCTTGCTTTTATGGGCATGAAAATTCCAACACTTTATAAGCAATATACCGATTTATGTTTGCCGGGTGGTACCCGCTTTTGCGGCTTTAATATTGACGAAAATTTCGGGCATTGTGTTGATGGTCTTGTTGTGGTCGATCTTGATCAGGTAAAACCAAAAAAACGTACCCGTTATATTGAACGGCATAACATGGGCTAGCCTGTTGGGCAGTTTTCATAGATCAACTGCAAGATGGGTCTTTGCTGGCATGGTATTTGCATCTCACCTTCTGGACGTTTTGAAGGAGGCGTAGATGTCAAAAAAACCGGATACCGATGCGATCGTTGGGGTATTCGAGGCCGCAATCCATATTTTGTTGGATCATGGCTTTACCCGTGACGAGGCATTACAATTGATGCTGAGCCAAATCGCTGTTCAAGTCAGCCCAGAGATTATGCGGCTTGGTGTTACATTAAGTGAAAATCACCATGAAGATTTTGCCAAGGCGGAATGGAGCGGTGGCGAAGACGCCGTTCAACAAAAACTTGGTTCCATCGAATATGCTTTGGGGCCGCTATAAAAATTTTTGCTTAATCACTAAGCACCCGTACAAGGCCAGCGTCTGGATCAACCTCTAGCTGTTGTCCTGTCGTAATCAGCGTGGTGATGTCGCCATCTTCAAACCGGTCACACATGGTGATGTTGGCAAGCGCTGCACCTTGCACCAAAATCGTGTTGGCCTGATTAAATAAAATGGCCTTTGGCACAATGCCGCGTGCCGCCATTTCATGCAGCATCCACGCTGTTGCCACACCGCCTTTGGCCGTATTGAGAACCAAAATTTTATCCTTGTAAGATTGTCCAGCCAGTTTGTGTTGTGGCCGTGAAAACACGCCCTTTATCCGGTCAAGGTCATAGCGTGCTGAAAAATTATCATCGGCAACAAGGGCGATGCCAGTGACCTTTGGGCCAACACCCTTATGGCATTTTAATTCTTTGTTCATTGGATCACCCCCTCAATGGCGGACGCAACACAGTTTTCCATACTGGCAAGTGCTGGTTTATATCCATAACCGCCTAAAATATTAACAATCTTTGCTGAATTGCTGAGCAACCGCACCCACCCATTAGCCTCGCCAATTTCGCGGGCATATTGGTTATAAAAACAGGTACCTTCCAAAATAGTGCCGCCAGCCGCCACTATCTGTGCGGTAAATCCCATGCGGCGTGCATCCCCAATCACTTGCGGGGCGGTGCATACAATTACCGGCACTTTAAAGGTGACGCCGCGGCATAAAGCGGCCAATTGCTGCATTTCAACGATAGATAGCTGAGGGGCGGCAAATACAACCACGTCAAGCTTATCGCCGCGCCCACTAAAACCCCCACCAAGCTGTGCGATATCATCGGCTGTTATTGTTTCGGCTTGGCATTTATCACCGCCACAATCTGCTAAATTTTGCGCTTCTGGGGTGATGCCAACCAGATGAAATAACGGTGTTGACCCATAGCTGGCCATTGCCGCACCAAAATGTTTGATTTCATCAGATGTCGGGATGCTTTCCAGCCCTTCTACAACTGGCACTTCCCAATAGCTTCCAGATTTTTTTCCGATAACGGCACCTAAAATGCCCCAATCTGTCAGATTTTTCGGCTGATTGGTGACTTGAAAGCGGCGGGTGGCCCGGCGCAAGCTATCGAGATGCAAGCCATAACGCGGCGTGCGCCCGGTCAGGCCAGCGGCGAGGGCAGACGGCCCGCCTTCAAAATTTGATCGCGCGCCACAAACGCTGTTTGCATAGATCACCACCCCGGTATCACCATAGGCAAGATGGTCACCGCGTACAGGCGGCATGATTGTCTGGTAATTGATGCATGTATTGGTCATCATAATGCCGATGGCCTCGCATGTGGCGATAAAGCGGCGTTCTAACGATGCCATGTCTTCGGTCTGGCCAAGTGGTTGATAATAGGCAAGGTCAACACCGCGTGGATCAGTGATCATTGGGATCACAACTTGGCTGCCACTGCGCGCCAAATCTTCGATAAAGGCAACGCCAGCTTCGCCAACTGATTCCGGATCCGCCATCATATGCGCCTGACTTACCGGCACCATGTCAACCGCGTCAAAAAACGCCCCCACTTGAATTTGATGGTTGATTGCCCATTGTTGGGCCGGGCCAAAATCGCCGTTGCGCATGGCGCGTTCTTCGTCATTGAGATTCATAATCACTCTCTTTATGCCAATTTTTTTTTCAGATTAGCGTGATCACGATATGTGTCATCACTAAAAATCTGTTTGCCTGTGATCAATCATGTTTCACCATTGCTCTGCTTGAAAATTTTGCAATAGCGCCCACTTAAGAAACACTATGGCGTGGGGAAAAACTTGGCAGGGGAAAAAACTTGGCAGGCCATTGTTGAGGTCGGAAAAAATGATGTTGACGGTTTATTATGACGGCAAATGCGGGTTATGCCGCCGTGAAATTGAATATTACAAACGGGTGGCACCGGCTGATCGATTTGTATGGCTGGACATTGCGAATGACCCGGCCGGTTTGGCCGATCTTGATATTTCGCAAGCAGACGCGCTACGGCGACTTCATGCCCGGGACGCATCTGGCACCATATATGTTGGTGTGGCTGCCTTTGTCGCTATTTGGCAAGCTTTGGATTATTGGCGCTATCTGGCATTGATTATGAAGCTACCATTTTTGCAACCGCTGGCGGCTTTGGCCTATGACCGGTTTGCTGATTACCGCTTTTCACGTCTTGCCCATTGCCAAATCGCGCTCAAGTCCGCCAAATAATATCTTCTGCCTGATGCCAGCTTGTTGCGGCGGGCTTTGGCCTAGATCATCTGCAGGGCTTGGTCGAGCCACTGCCAATTTTTTGATGTCTCATCATTGCGTGAAAAATACACACGGCGCGTAAATTCCGGGGCCGCTGTCAATATATAAAGGCTGTTTTCGTCAAGATGCTGTTTGACAAGCCGGTAGGGCAAATATGCTGACCCGCCATTTTGCAAAAGATAGCGCAACCCCCAGATTGGATTGTTAAAGCTGATATTGGCAATGCCAGCGTGGGCGTAGGCGGTGGCATGCTGGCGCCCAAAATCGGTGCCGGACTCGATAAAAACATAGCCCGGATCAAATTCCAATGGGGTATCCGGGTCCGGTGACACCAAAACCAGACGGTCTGGCGCAAGTTCAATCACCGACTGGTTCGATTTTACGTCAGCCGCATGGCTAAGACCTATATCAACCAGACCAGAATCAAGCCAATTTGAAATTTGCGCTGAATTGCCGGCCCATATGCTGACCGCGATATCGGGTCTGAGCTGACATATATTGGCAAACAGAATTTCGCCCAAACCAGTCCATAAAGAATGGTGAACACCAAAATTACAAATCAGCCTGACATTGTCGGGAAGGGCAATTTCTTGGCGTGCCTGACGCCATAAATCAGACATGGCCTCGGCGTAGCGTTTAAGCCGAAGTCCCGATGCGGTGATGGTGACGCCTGAACCATGACGATGCAGCAAGATATGCCCCAAATCATCCTCAAGCGCCTGCAACCGCGCGGTGATTGTTGACTGGGTGACGTTGAGTTTTTCCGAGGCGCGTGACAAGCTGCCGGTCTCGATGATGGTTAAAAATGTTTGTAAAGCTGACAGTTTCATCACGGGATTCCTTAAATCGAATTATTCGATATGATAATGCATAATAATTCATTTTTCAAATAGGCCGCGCTATGGCATTTGTGATGGTGGGGAGTGCATATATGACCTATCCACCGGAACATTCTGATCAACATCGCACCGAATTCATCGGCGCAATGCGCGGCGTTGGTGCCAGTGTCACCGTTGTCACAACAAATGGCAAAGCTGGGCGACGCGGGGCCACTGTATCGGCGTTTTGTTCGGTTTCGGCTGACCCGCCGACAATTTTGGTGTGTCTGAATAAATCAAGTGGGATCGCCGATGCGGTGGCTGAAAACCGCCTGTTTAATGTCAATATTTTGCGTGATGACCAGGCGAAGATTGCCCGGCGATTTGCTGGCCATGATGATGGGCATGTGACTGACCGTTTTGAAAACATTGGTTGCGGTGCGTCTGATGTCCCAGAAATAACGGGGGCAATGGTGCTGTGTTGCGAGACAGAATCCATGGTGCCGTCAACAAGTCACACCATTGTTATTGCGCGTGTGATCGCCATCAAATCCCCGCATCTTTTACCGCTGGCCTATCTAAATGGTGGGTTTCACCAGCTTGTGCCAATAAAAGCCGATATTGAGTGAGGTGGCTATGTCAGATCTTGTAACCTATCAGATGCTGATCAATGGGCAGTGGGTAGACGCGATAGATGGCGGCTGTTTTGAAAGCATTAACCCAAGCACTGGCAAGGCGTGGGCGTCTGTGCCAGAGGCCACCGCCGAAGATGTCGATTGTGCGGTAAAGGCTGCCGACCATGCGATGTATCAGGGGCCATGGGCGCGCATGACGCCAACAGAGCGCGGGAAATGTCTGCGCAAACTTGCTGATTTGCTGGCAGATAAATCAGAAGATTTAGGTCGGATCGAAACGCGCGATACCGGAAAAATGTTTACTGAGACGCGCTGGCAAGCAAAGTATATAGCTGAATTTTTTTATTTTTATGCGGGGGCGGCAGATAAAATTGATGGCAAAACCTTGCCAATTGATAAGCCCGATATGTTTGTGTTTACCGATCGTGAACCCGTCGGTGTTGTGGCCGCAGTTGTGCCGTGGAATTCACAATTATTTCTAAGCGCTGTTAAAATTGGCCCGGCGCTGGCGGCGGGTAATGCCATTGTGTTAAAGGCGTCTGAATATGGGTCGGCGTCAATGTTGGAATTTGGCAAATTGATCAAAGAGGCTGGTATTCCAGATGGTGTGGTCAACATCATTACCGGGCATGGTGACCCTTGTGGCAAAACCCTGACGTCACATCCATTGGTTGCGCGCGTTTCATTTACTGGCGGCCCAGCCTCGGCAGCGCATGTGATCAGAAATACTGCCGAAAATTTTGCTGAAATTTCGCTGGAACTTGGCGGTAAATCACCCTTTATTGTGTTTGATGACGCTGATTTAGAAAGCGCTGTCAATGGGTCGGTTGCTGGCATTTTTGCCGCGGCTGGCCAAAGCTGTGTTGCCGGATCGCGGCTCTATCTTCATGACAGGATCGCCGATGAATTTTTGCACCGTATGGTTGAAATTGCCAAATCCATCAAGATTGGTGACCCACAAGATGAATCGACCCAGATGGGACCCCTTTGCACCCCCGCGCAAATGGCGCATATTGAATCTCAGGTGGCTTTGGCCAAATCTGAAGGGGGGCGCATTTTGACAGGCGGTCAGCGTGTTGCTGGCCGTGATGGTTTATATTTCGAACCCACCATTATTGAATGTCCACGCCAAGACATGACAATTGTCGATACTGAATTATTTGGCCCGGTGTTAAGTGTGTTGCGGTTTACTGATGAAGACGAAGTTGTCGCACATGCCAATGCGTCGCAACATGGGCTGGCCGCTGGTATTTTTACACGTGATAGCGCGCGTTCGGTGCGGATGGCACGGCGCATTCGGGCGGGCATTATTTGGGTGAATACCTACCGGGTGATCTCGCCAATTGCCGAATTTGGCGGTATGAAAACATCTGGCTATGGCCGCGAAAGCGGTATGCAAGCCGTATATGACTACACTAGACCAAAAACCGTGTGGATGAATCTCAGCCAAACGCCAATCGCCAACCCATTTCAACCTCGTTGATTTTTTTGTAAAGGACGGATCATGCCAGCAGAAATTAGAAGAACGATTACCCATATCCAACATACGCATAATGAGGGGGGAAAGCCACTTGCCGAACCTACGTTGCTGGTTGCCGCGGTCGCCATTATTCGCAACCCGTGGTTTGGACGTGGGTTTGTTGAAAATCTAAAGCCGGAAATACGCGACCTTGGGCCGGAACTTGGCAAATTGCTGACAGATATGGTGTTGGCTGTTACCGGCGATAAGCTAGAGGGATATGGTAAAGCGTCGGTTGTGGGGATTGGCGGTGAAATTGAACATGCACAGGCATTGACCCACACCGTTTGGTTCGGCAACCAATATCGTGATGCGGTTGATGCCAAAACCTATCTTGCATTTGCAAATTTGCGTGGTGCGGCTGGCTGTCCTCTGGTGATACCGCTTATGGATAAACATGACGCTGGGCGGCGTTCGCATTATCAGACCATTCACCTAAATATTCCGGATGCCCCAGCTGATGATGAAATTGTCATTGCCCTTGGTGCGTCTGTTGGCGGCCATCCGCATCATCGTATTGGTGACCGTTACGAAGATTTAAAGGAGATGGGACACGATGTCGACAATCCAGCCGGGGTATGAAATCGCCCCTGATGGCACAGCTTATGAAATTTTGCGCAAGGCTGATGCACCGCTCGTTGTTTTGATTCATGGGTTGGGGTTATGCCGGCATATGTGGCGGGATCATATTGCTGATTTTGCCGCTGATTATCAGGTGCTGACCTATGACCTGTTAGGCCATGGTGACAGCGCCGCACCAACAGCGCCAACTGATTTACCGCTGTATGCTGGTCAATTATGCGGCCTGCTGGATCATTTGCAAATAGACAAGGCAGCAGTGGTTGGGTTTTCGATTGGCGGCATGATCAATCGCCGCTTTGCCCTCGATTATCCGGACCGTTTGTCGGCACTGGCCATTTTGAACTCGCCGCATGACCGCGGTCATAAAGCCCAAGCTCTGGTTGAAGCGCGGGCTGCGGCGGTACGATCAGAAGGGGCGATGGCCACCATGGAAGCTGCGCTTGAACGCTGGTTCACCGACGATTATCGGGCCTCACATGCAGATTTTATGGAAACGGTGCGGACATGGCGCCGCCAAGTCGATGCCCAAAGCTATGCCGAAGCGGCGTGGGTGTTGGCAACTGGCGTGAAAGAGCTGACACGCCCGACCACGCCGGTAAAGGTGCCAACAATTGTCATCACCAGCGAAAATGATAGTGGCAGTACGCCGGATATGGCCGCAACAATCGCTGCCGAAATTGATCAGGCTGATATTTGCATTGTACCCGAACTTAAACATTTAGGCCTGATTGAACAGCCGCAATCATTTACTGCGCCAGTCATTGAATTTTTCAGAAAGCTCTCTTTATGAACGCAAAAACAACTAAAACACTGTCGGGCGGTCAGGCCGCTGTTGAAGCGTTGCGCAATGAAAAAACTGAATTTGTATTTGGTTTGATTGGTTCTGCCACAATGGAAATGTTTGATGCGTTATATGATGCAGATGATATCAAATTTATTGGCATTCATGATGAACGTACCGGCACACATATGGCTGATGGCTATGCCCGGGCAAGCGGCAAGGCCGGGGTTGTTCTGGCCGGGCAAAATGGCCCGGGCGCAACCAATTTGGTCACTGGCTTGGCACAGGCGAAAGCGGCGTATTCGCCGGTGGTATCGATAGCTGGGGCGCTGTCTTCGGGGCATGTATATCGCGATGCGTTTCAGGAAGTTGATCAACAGGCGCTATTTGCCCCGATCACCAAGAAAACATGGACGGTGCCGTCAACTGATCGGGTGCCGGAAATTTTCCGTGAGGCCTTTCGAACGGCCCTAGCGCCGCGCCGTGGACCCGTTCAGGTCAACCTGCCCCGTGATGTGTTGTCTGGGCAGGCCGAATTTGACAGCGAACCACAACCGCAACACTATCGGTACATGAGCCTGCCACAGGCTGGAAATGAACAAATTCAACAGGCTGCGGCGCTTTTGGCGGCGGCTGACCGGCCGGTCATCGTTGCTGGTGGCGGTATTAAAAACACCAACGGTGACAATGCCGCTATTTTGCTGGCTGAAAGTTTAAATGCGCCGATTGTGACATCCCCCGGCCATGGTGACGCCATACCGTTTGGGCATCCATTAAATGCCGGGCAGATGGGCCCACGTGGGAATGCGGTAGCGTCACGTTTGGTAAAGGAAGCTGATGTTATTTTGGCGCTTGGAACGCGGCTTGGGTTTAATTCAACCTTTTATAGCTATGATAACATCAATCGGGACGCCGCGATCATCCAGATTGAAATCGAACCGACAGCCATTGGCAGATTTTTTCCGGTTGCGCTGGGCATTTGGGGCGATGCGCCGGGCGCTGCAACGGCGCTTGCCGCCGCGCTTGAAACAATCCAGAGACGGGCGAGCGCCGATGCATGGACGGCCAGATATAAGGAAGAACGGGCGGCTTTTTTGGCCAAACGCGATCAAGAAGCTGTCGAGACTGACCCGATCCAACCATCTGGTCTATTTAAAGCCTTTCGTCAGGTGTTTCCAGCGAATGCCGCAGTTACATTTGACGCTGGCACATTATGTTTGCAAGGCACGGATGCGCTTTGTTACGGCGGCCCAAAAAGCCTGTTTTCACCGCTGGATTTCGGCCTTGTTGGTTTTTCTTTTGCCTGTGGGCTTGGCGTCAAGCTAGCCGTGCCAGACCGGCCAGTGATCAGCCTGATGGGTGATGGCGGATTTGGTATGACGGTTTCAGAACTCAGCACCGCCGTTGATTACAATATTAACACCGTTACAGTGGTGATGAATAACGGCTGTTGGGGCGCTGAAAAAGCTTATCAGCGTGATTTCTTTAACGGTCGCTATATGGGGGCTGATGTATCTAGCCCGCCATTTGACAAGCTTGCTGAACTCTATGGTGCCGCTGGCTACCGCGCTGAAAAACTAGCTGATGTGCTGGGTGCTATCGAAGCGGCATTGGCATGCGGCAAACCAGCTGTTGTGGATGTCGCTGTTGACCCGAACGCCTTATTCAGTTTTCGCCGCGATAGTTTTAAGCATCGCGGGGGGTGATCATATGCTGACACGCTACGCTATTTTTGAAGGCCGCGTTCGCCCGGGCATGGACAGTGAAATGCGTGCCTATGTCAATGATGTGCTGGCACCATTATGGCGCCAATTTGACGGCGCGCATACGGTCCGGGTGATGTTTGGTGTCGAACAAGACCCAGACGGCCCCAGCTTTCCGCTGGTACTGGCCATCACCTATCCAGATGCGGCGGCGATGGCACGTGGCTTGGCCAGTCGCGCACGCTATGAATCGCGCGATTTATTGCCAGAATTTTTTGCTAAATATATTGATGGAAAATTGCTCCATTATGTAATGGAAACAAATATTTTTATGCCAAATTAAACCTAAATTATTAGCATAAAGCAGGCTGATGTTTCTAGCCGCGACCACGGTAGCCAGCGACCCCTTGATCGGGAACCCATGTGCCAGCTGGCACTTCGCCATATTGCCAAAACACATCAATCGGCATACCGCCGCGTGGGTACCAATAGCCGCCTATGCGCAACCAGCGTGGGGCCATTAAGTCAACAAGCTGTTTGCCAATGCCAACCGTACAGGCCTCGTGGAATGACTGGTGGTTGCGAAAGCTATTTAAATATAATTTCAGCGATTTTGATTCGACCATCCATTGGTCGGGGACATAGTCAATGACAAGATGTGCAAAATCAGGCTGGGCCGTAACCGGGCATAGCGAGGTAAATTCAGGTTGCGTAAAGCGCGCCACAAAATTCGTGTCAGGGTGTGGGTTCGGCACCCGTTCAAGTTCGGCATCTTCTGGCCGTTGTGGCTGCTGTGACGCTTTGCCTAGTGCTTTTAAATTTTCCATCTTACGGCCCATTTTGTGCTGATGTTGACAGGCTGGCATAAATCGGCAAACACATAATGCCAAATGTGATCTGCTCAATTTGCGATTCTGTCTTTTACACATTAACTCGGTCTATTCCAAGCACCGATCAAAGGCCTGGTGATTTAATGTGTGACGGCATGTGGTTATGCTGTTGTTTGCCAGAAAATTTCCCCCTAAACTGTCACCCCGCTGCATCGACAAGGTGAAGCAAACCAACCAACAACAGCATTATGGTCCCGGTCATCATCGCTATATTTACCATCAATACCAGCCTTTCATGTTCAGGAGTTGTTTATGTCTAGTCTTTTGTTTGAACCCATCACTCTGGCCGGTATAACACTGCCAAACCGCATCGTGGTGGCACCGATGTGTCAATATTCTGCTGACAAAGGTACGATGAATGATTGGCATATTGCCAACGCTGGATCATTTGCAAGAAGCGGCCCGGGGTTGATCATTCTTGAGGCCAGCGGTGTCGAAGCGGCTGGTCGCATTACACATGGATGTGCCGGGCTTTATTCTGATGAAAATGAAGTGGCAATGGCACGCGTGGTGGCGTTCTGTAAATCGGTTGGGCATAGCAAAATTGGCGTCCAGTTGGCGCATGCGGGTCGCAAAGCATCAACACAGCGGCCGTGGGAAGGCGGGTCTGCATTATCGGACGGGGCATGGCAGACATTTGCCCCCTCGGCGGTTGCCTTTGAGCCAAGCTGGCACACGCCGCAAGCATTGGATGGCGATGGTTTGGCGCGGATCAAACAGGCGTTTGTTGCCGCCGCTAAGCGAGCCTTGCGAATCGATATGGACGCCATTGAATTACATGCCGCACATGGCTATTTGCTGCATCAATTTTTATCGCCACTCAGCAACCAGCGGGATGATTCCTATGGCGGATCATTGGATAATCGCATGCGCTATCCGTTGGAAATTTTTGATGCTGTGCGTGCGGTATGGCCAGAAGACCGGCCGTTGCTTGTGCGGGTATCTGCCAGTGATTGGGTTGATGGTGGCTGGGATGTTGAACAAACCGCATTATTTGCTGAAAAATTGCAAGACCGGGGCTGTTCAGCGCTGCATGTCAGCAGTGGTGGCAATTCGCCGTTACAACAGATTAATATCGGCCCAGGGTATCAAGTCGGCTTTGCTGATTTTATTCGGCAGCGCGTCAACATGCCGGTGATCGCTGTTGGCATGATCACTGATCCGTTTCAAGCGGAAACGATCATCCGTTCAGGCCAGGCCGATATGGTCGCGCTGGCGCGCGAATTTTTGCGTGATCCGCATTGGGTATGGCGGGCGGCAAAGGCGCTGCGAGCCACCAGTTCTGTACCGCAACAATATCAGCGGGCCGTATCGTTTGACTAGCTAGGCACCGCCGATCAAGATTTGATTTGACGTTTGGGGTGTCAACCATATCGTCAAAGTCAGCTAGGTTAAGGGATTGCTGGGTAGGATTTGCCTTGGATGATGCAAAATCATTTGCCGTTTTGTGCCGCGAATGTGGGGTGGCAGGCTTTGTCGGCGCCCCAAAACCCCCCGCTGATTGTGTTGTGTGTCAAAGCCGGAATATACGCAGCCACCCTGAATTATTTGATCTGACGATTGCGCATATTGATTGCGATGCGTTTTATGCGTCAATTGAAAAGCGTGATCATCCAGATTTATTGAACAAACCGGTGATTGTTGGGGGCGGGGACCGCGGTGTGGTTGCCGCCGCCTGTTACATTGCGCGACAATATGGGGTGCGCTCTGCCATGCCAGCGTGGCAGGCGTTAAAACGCTGTCCAGATGCGGTTGTGATCAAACCGCGGATGGCGCATTACACAAAGGTCAGCCGGCAGATTCGCGACCATATGCTGTCGTTAACACCGCTTGTCCAATCGCTGTCGATTGATGAAGCGTTTTTGGATTTATCTGGCACGCAAAAATACCATAAATGCAGTCCTGCCGAAGCGCTGATGCGGTTACAAAAACATATCTATGCCGATATCGGCATTACTGTGTCGATTGGGCTTGGACCAAACAAATCTCTGGCCAAAATGGCATCTGACCGGGACAAACCAAATGGGTTTTTTGTCATTGGTGCCGCTGAAGCCGAAACGTGGTTGGCACCACAACCGGTGTCTGTCCTCTTTGGCATCGGTAAAGCCACAATCAAGAAATTACATAGCGCCGGTTATCACAGCTGCGCGGATCTTGTCGCCGCCAATGAACGTCACTTAGCGGCGGTGCTTGGCAGTCAGACCAGACAAATTATGGCGCTGGCAAAGGGCATTGACCAGAGACCGGTGACGCCGGAACGCGCCGCAAAATCAGTCTCGAATGAAACCACATTTTCTCGTGATTTGTCAGCCTTTACCGATTTGGAAGCTGCGTTAGAGCGGTTATGCAGTAAATTAGCAAAAAGGCTAAAGGCCAGCCAGCTTACCGGGGCCACTGTAACCTTAAAGCTGAAACGCTCAGATCACCGGATTGTTACCCGCTCTCACAGTCTCGAAACTCCAACTGACAAGGCGCATATCTTGTTTGATGTTGGTCGGCGGCTTCTTGTTCCAGAAACTAAAAAACAATTATCTTACAGATTGTTAGGCATTGGCGTTAGTCATTTAGATCATTTGACAACACAAACGCTTTTTGAATATAATGGTGGTGTTGATGACAAACGGAATCGACTAGAAGCGGCGATGGATCAATTGCAGAGCAAACTTGGTGATCGCATTATTCAATCTGGGCGTCAATTTTCTCGCCAACAATCTGATAATGCTGATGATGATCCAGCCTAAAACGGGTTTCTTGGCGTGCGGTCGCTAGACAATGACTGTTGGCGCTGTTGGCAAAGCAACTCAATCGCATCGGCCAGATGAATTTGCTCAATATGGTCATCACCGCGGGCAACGCGCAAGCGATGCGCCTCGATTAACACATCGGCATGGGTGGCCCCAACTGGTGGATCAAACCGATAGGCTGCCAACTCTATCAGCATACCAAGAGGATCTCTGAAATAAATTGAATCCATAAAACCGCGGTCTTTTGGGCCAGAATGGGTGATGCCGCGCTCATCTAGACGCTCGACAGTCTGGGCAAATGTCGCCTGACTAACGGTAATTGCCAGATGATGCAGATGACCGGCCCCTTGCGGTGGTCGCCGCTTTTCAGGTTTTCGGGTTTCATCGGTAAACACCGTGATCAAACGACCATCGCCGGGATCAAAATAAATATGGCCTTCATTTGGGTTGTCCAGATTAGGCTGGTCAAAAATGAACGGCATACCCAACACACCTTCCCAGAAATCGATAGATGTCTGGCGGTCAGCCCCAATGATGGTGATATGGTGAATACCTTGCGCCTGAATTTTTCGCATAGATCATGACCTCAAAAAATTCTGTTTATGACGGGAAGAACCCTTGTTTTTCTACCAACCCGCGGCGCCAGTTTTAATGAATGTGCCGTTATTAAGTTCCCGCATCGCCTGTTGCAATTCGGCCTGTGTGTTCATAACAATCGGGCCATGCCAGGCCACAGGTTCCCGCAACGGCGCACCAGAGATTAATAAAAATCGTACGCCTTGTTCGCCAGATGTAACGGCAACCTCATCGCCATCACCAAACAGCACCAATGTCCGGTTGCCCGACATATCACGGATTTCTATTTCTTCGCCGGCACATTCCTTTTCAACTTTCACCCCAAAAGGCGAAGAAGCGTTGCTGAATGATGCACTGCCCTCAAAAATATAAGCAAATCCCTGACGCCGCGTGTCAAACGGAAAGACTTTGAAACAGTTAGGGGGAAGGGTGATATCGAGATATTGCGGTTCTGCCGCGATGCCGTCAACTGGCCCCTCATAGCCGCGGTAGTTACCCGCAATGATCCGAATACGGCTGTCATCATCATCATGGAGTTCGGTTATATCATTCGATTTAATATCCTGATAACGCGGCGTGGTCATTTTCTGGTTTGCTGGCAAATTTGCCCACAATTGAAAGCCATGCATTTCGCCAGCCGCGTTACCATGGGGCATTTCCTGATGGATGATTCCAGATCCGGCAGTCATCCACTGGACATCACCGCCGCTTAATGTCCCCTGATTGCCAAGGCTGTCACCGTGATCAACGGTGCCTTTCAGCACATAGGTAATGGTTTCAATGCCGCGATGCGGGTGCCATGGAAACCCATTTTTATATTGGGCAGGGTCATCATTGCGAAAATCATCCATCATCAAAAATGGATCAAACGGCTTAGTATCACCAAAACCGAACACCCGGTGAAGATGAACCCCGGCCCCTTCCATGGTCGGGCGTGACTGGCTGGACATTTTTACTGGCCTGATTGACATATGCCGTCTCCAAAAAACACTAAAAAGAATTGCTGGTACGGTAACGGGCGGAAACATCACCAAGCCCCGGTGCCGTGCCATGATCATAAGCCTAATATAATGTGTCTAAAGATTTTTTTGCATAACTGTTTTCAAAGAAGAACTTTTGCAGATTGCGCAATAAAAGACGGTAATTTTTCTAAATGGTTAAAGGCTAAATTTTCATTCAGGTCATGGCTGCGAGATGCGGCTTTTTCAGGGCCAGTATTTTGGCTAGCGCGCGATGGGCGTGGCGGCCGGTTGTTTTTGGCTGGCAAGGGTCATTGCAATCACCGCAGCCAAAGTGATGCCCCCACCAATGATTTCCATATTTGATAGGGCCTCGCCCAAAAACACCCACGGCCAAAGCGGGCCAAGAACGCTCTCAATCAGCACTAGCAAACTAACTTCGGCGGCAGGAAGATAGCCGGTCCCGGTTGTCACCAAGGCAATGCCAAGGCCAATGGTAAACGCCCCCATAAATAGGATGATGGCTAGGTCTGTTTGTTTTATGCCAATCCCGCCATCCAGCAAAAAAGCGGCAACAGCGCCCAATGCGGCACTAAAAATACCGGCCATAAATGTACCACCAAGCACATCTGTCTTACGACTGCGCCGCGCAATCACCAGCATAATGGCAAAGCATCCAGCCGACATAAACGCGCTGATATTGCCAAGTGAATAGCCAAGTGACGCCCCGTCATACACCATTAGACCAACGCCAAAAATCGCTACGATCATGGTCGGCCATGTCACCGGATGTGGTATTTCGCCGATCCATTTCCACGCAATGATGGCGGCCAAAAACGGAACAATCGTTAAAATCAGCAGGGTTGAAGCCACCGAGGTATGTAGCATTGAAAAAATATAGCTGGTAAAGGCAAGTGCCAGCCAAGCACCCATCCACAGATCATGCCGGTCGATTGACCGAAGCAGCGCTTTTGGTGTGCAGTGACGCCGAAAGCAAATCACCGCCAGCACAATTAACGTAAGGCTTATCGATCTGTAAAATAATATCTGAAACCCAGTCGCGTCATCCAATAGGCGCATCAAAACACCAACAAAGCTCATGAAAGATGCGCCAGCAAGTACAAAAATCATGGCGATGGGTCGTGTCATGACAAGCCCTACAGCAATTTAGTCCGTGGTTCTAAAGCGACTATGCTGAATGATAATCACCGTGCCAATAGGTAAAATGAGCGCAATAGCGGCAACGGTCATCAACAAGAAGCCAAGCTCTGAATAATCTGCCGTTGTAACGATGTCATTGGTGATTTTGTCTTTGACTTCACGCGTTACAATAAAGACCTGATTTAGATATTTTGTGCCAAGTGCACTTGCCGACAATGCCAGATTGGTGAAGGACGCAAATACCGCGAAAAACGTGGCTTTTAGATGTGCTGGCGCGTTTTTGGCAATCCAAGCCAGCAACGGAATCATCGACACTTGCCCAAGTGGCGATTCAACAGCCGTATTGATGATCGCAATAAATCTGGCATCGACAATGCCGCCAGTCAGTCCCGCCGTCCAGTGATGCATTCCATAATACATGCCGATGCTTGGCAAAAATAATACCGCACCAGCGATCGACAAAATCACGATGATTTTTGCCATAGAATTATGCGCCATAAACGGACGCAACAAGACGATGCCTAGCAATGTCAGAATTGACGCAATCAACGACAGAACTGAAAAAAAATGTTCATCAAACAATAATTGGTCAATTTCAAACCATGTAAGGCCCGGTCCCGGGCTTGGCATCGCCCGAAACATAAACACAATGATAGCCGTGCCAATGATCATCAGCCGCTGGTTATGCGGCAATAGGGCGACCAACCGGCTCATCAAAAACAAAATGATGCCAACCGATCCGGCAAATACAATTTCTTGTGCGTAAAGAAAATTAGTCATGCCAAGGCTGACCGAAAATACCACAAACACCAGAGAACCAAGAAGAATGCTCCAATTTACATCTGGTTGCCGGTGGGTGCTGATGTCCCCAGCAAGCTGGATATCAGCGGTGCTTGATCGGCGTGTAAAGCCTGCGATCATTACACCGATCACTGAAAGCGCCGGGATCATCAATGCATATAAATAAATCTCGGCATAAAGCTGTATTTTGGCGTCTTCATCCAGACTGTCGGCACCATCAAACAAAATGACATTGGCAAGGGCGACCAAAACCGTGCCGCCAATGATGGCAAACCGGCCTAATGTCTGCATGGTTGTGTGCATATTTTTCAATTCGGCATCACTATGCGGGACGCCGTCTTTATCGAATTCCGGCACCGCCTCGACGGTCATTGCGTCGGCGACAACATCCTGAATAACAAATCCAACAGGTGCCAGAATGACACTCATCACATACCAGCTTTCCACTGGCAGAATATTGGCCATGTCGGCGGTATGGGCGATGAGGCCATACATAATCAACAAGCTGGCGGCGATCACCCCAGCCCCCAAAAACACCATATAGTTTTTGTGTTTCCAGATCAGATCAACCAGATGGCCAAGCGGCATTTTAAGCGCCCATGGCAAGCCAGCCCAAAACCCGAGGCTGGCCAAAAATCCAGCAGATAAATTGAGATAGTCTTTCACGAAAAATGTGCCAACAATCGCGGTGAGACCGGAAATGCCAGCGGCTAGATAGACCATCAAAGGTGGCACATAACTCCAGCGGAACTGTCGTGGCAATTCCGTTAAAATCATCACGATATGCCGCACCATTGCCATCAATTTTTTCCGCCACTTGTTTCTGAAAGTCGGTCATGCCAGATGTTTAGAATCATCGGCGGGGTACGATCGGGCAAATCTTCTTCCCACGCCAGATAATCCTGTGCATCTTTCAAAACCCCAAAATGTCGTCCGGCAAAAAGCGCGCTTTTATCAATGGGTGTCTCATCCTGATCAAATATAGCCGCTGTAGATGACAATATCTTTGGATCAAGCAGATGGTTTTGCCATACATATATACCGTCAATTTGCCATCCGATATCGGTCAAAATATCAAAAATCATCTTGCCGGTCTGATGGCATGGCGCGATTATTCCAATCGCGCTCATGTCCGGTTTTTGATGGAACATTTGGCTGATATTTTGCCAGTGGCTGGATATGATATGGCCCGATGCAAATTCAGAAGACAGCCGAAAATCATATATTTTTGTGCGGTTTGATAGCCATGTTTCAATAAGCCGCTGATCAGATTTTTCCTGAACATCATTATGTTTTTGCAGGCTGAATTGAAGACGATCTGCGTCAACAATGATGATTTTAACGCAAAATCCCATCCGTGACAGCCAATAGGCGGCGAATGCCGCCCGGCTTCCAGAGGCGCTGTCAAATAACAAAATGGGCAGATGATATCTGGCGATTGATCGGTCGGTTTGTTGCACAAGGTTTGTACCAGAAATTTTAATAATATCCGGGCCAACAAGAAAGCCGTTGGCGGCGTCATCGGATACGTCAAACATCAAATGATCGCTGTTAGCCTCGATTAATGGAGGGAGTTCTGTTGGTTGGATATATGTGACAGGGATACGCCATCTGTTCAAAAAATTGGTGACCGATTCCGCCGATTCAGTGTTCGCCGCCATTGTTCTGGTGGCGCCATGTTCGCGGGCAAATCCATCAAGTTCCCACGCTTGTGTGCCCCCTCTAAAAATGCCAAAATTTCCGCTATATCCGGCAGCCTTTATGGTATGGGCGCCAATGATTGATCGGGTTCTGCCAGCACAATGCAATAACACCATATCAGCATGATTATTTAGCCGCGCCATATTTGCCAAAAGCAGACTGTTCGGCAGGTTTATTGAGCTGGGCAAAGTGAACCTGTTATACTCGCCAGCCGGTCTGACATCGACAAGCTGGGCATGTTGATAGTCCGCCATATATTGTTGTGGTGTGACTTCCAAAATGTCTGACTGGTGCGCCACAACCTCGCCAAATGCTTTTGACCAGACATATTCGCCTTGCACATACCCAACCACCGGGTCCGTTGGTTGGGTTGTTCGATGGGGTGTGATATTTTGGTATCCTAGTTTTTCTATATAACGCAAAGCCGCAGTGCTGGCCGTGTCTCCCCAATCTAGAAAATGGATTGGAAAGTTTTGATCAGGACATAAAAAGGGCAGGCGGTTTGGTAAAATCGACAAGGGAATATTGGTACTGCCAAACCAGTGGCCATTGACATAGTCTCGCCGTTCACGGCAATCGATCAGGCAAAATGGGTCGGCCTGTTCATATAATTTTGTAAAAATATGCGCGGTCATGCTGTGATCATGTTTGGATCGAGCAGGTCTGGTCAGATCTGTTCATATCGCAGCCGCTTGACCTTGGACATATCAGTCCCCTCAATCCGCAACAAGCTTGTTGGTTCGGTACGGGTCGGCGCGTGCACAACACCTTCGTCATACACATAGGCGTCTCCCGGGCGCATCTGATAGGTCTTGTTTACAGTGACCTTGCCGGGTGTGTCATCGGTGGCTTGTTGTAAAAGATCATATTCACACATTTCAGTTTCACCGCGCACTTGTGCATAGATGGCCCATGATGGCCCATGATCATGCGGGGGTGCGGTTTTTGGACCGGGATAATTATGCGCCAGAATGCAAAACCCTAGATCAGGATCTTGATAGAGCAAATCGCGTTCACCAGCGGTGATCGGCACAAGACTATCGATGGCGTCTTGATCGGTTAACAGCTGTTCAAGATGCGCGGCTATTTTTTTCCGTCCATCAGGTCCGGGATTTTCAACCAGCCATGTCCGGCATTTTTGCGATAAATCAAACAACAGTTTATTCATTATATTATCCCTTAGATGTGCTGGTCACCGGTTTGCCCTTATCTGCTGCATGGCGTTTATTTAATCGCGTTATTTTTCTGGTGTCTACTTGCCATTTTTATTTTTGACCAGACCGAGACAGATTTGCGCACCGCCCAGCCGGTTACAATGGATGATATCCATGATTGATAGGCTTCTGGGGACAGTCTGGTAACAGGTTCGTAATCAGATTTATTGTAATAGGCGAACACTTCAATCTGCAGATCATTGATTTGTTGTCTGGCCAGCAAATCATCAATCTCCATTTCATCGGTTTTGCGAAACCATTTTTCCAACCGTTTGTTCAACCGCTTTTCAATCCAATACATGTGACGTGAACGGTAATCTGTCTCAATAATTGCTAATAATTCATCATCTGTCACAATGGATCTCTGCCTCTGGTTTTTTGCTATGATAGGGTGATTTATCAGGATTATTTATAATGGGCGCGGCGGTCAGAAAATGCCCGCACGCGCCGCCGCCATGCCTGATAGCTGCCCGGTTTTAAATTTTGGCGCATGAGGCGTTTTACATCACTTTCTTTCAGCCCATACAGCGCTTCAATCTGCTGAAAGCTGGTATGATCAGACAAGGCCATTTCAATGACCTCATGGATGTCATAATCCGTATTTGTCATAAATGATGGTGCCTGTGAAAGGGGGTGTATGGCCTAGCTGCCAAAAACCGGCGTAAACATGTCTGGATTGTTGATCCAGTTCATGATCAATGTGACGGCAAATAGCACGACAAAGAAAATTGAAACACCAAGCAATATTTTACCAAGCTGGTTTTGTTTGAACGGGGGTAAGGCCATAAACTATGCTCCTAGTCGGGCGTAATCATGCCACGAAATGGCGTGGCTGCGAAGTATGAAAAATTTATCTGTTTACTCAGTTGATGATCTATGACTAGAAATATTTTGGCTTCGATCATGTGGTGCATCGTTGCGCAAGATATAAAATCAATAAAAAGGGGTAGGGTTATGAAAAACATTCTCAAATCCATTGGGGTGGGTGTGTTTGCTGGAATTTGTCTGTCCTCAAGCGTTGTTCAGGCAAATTGTGACAAAATAACATTTTCTGATGTTGGGTGGACAGATATTACCGCAACAACGGCCGTCAGCACGGTGATTTTGGACGCGCTTGGATATAAGACCGATGTAAAGGTTTTGTCGGTGCCAGTGACCTATGCGTCATTGGCCAAGGGTGATGTTGATGTGTTTTTGGGCAACTGGATGCCAACAATGGAGGGGGATATTGCCTCTTACCGCGATGCTGGCAGCGTTGACACCGTGCGTGAAAACCTTGAAGGCGCCAAATACACATTGGCAACCAATGCAACGGGTGCAAATGCCGGGCTCAAAGATTTTGCCGATATCGCAAAATTTAAAGACCAGCTAGATGGCAAGGTTTATGGCATCGAGCCCGGTAATGATGGAAACCGTTTGATTCTTGATATGATCAATAAAGACGCGTTTGGCCTGTCTGGATTTGACGTGGTTGAAAGTTCTGAACAGGGAATGCTGGCGCAAGTGGCGCGCGCCGCAAAACGAAATGAAATGGTTGTTTTCCTTGGATGGGAACCGCATCCAATGAATGCCAATTTTTCACTTACCTACTTAACTGGCGGTGATGATTATTTTGGGCCAGATTTGGGCGGGGCTACAGTCTATACAAATACATCGGCTGGCTATGTCGATAAATGCCCAAATGTTGGACAATTTCTGAAAAACCTGAAATTTACCCTGCAAATGGAAAATGAGATCATGGGCGATATTTTAAATGAAAATATGGACCCGAATGAAGCCGCGATGAAGGCGCTAAAAGCCGATTCATCCAGCCTTTCTGATTGGCTTTCAGGTGTAGAAACCATTGATGGCAAAAATGGTCTGGCGGCTGTTCGCGCGGCCTTGGGACTGTCGTAAAAGCCAGTCTTTAAACTGCTTTAATAAAGTGGTGGGGCATGCCGCGCTATTGGTAGGTGGGCGTCTCCATCACTTTATAACTTTAGGGGGTTTGCCATGTTGCTGGAATTTGTCACAGATGCAAAAATTCCCGTAGGCAAGACGGCTCGTGCTGGTTTTGACTGGTTAGAAGCAAATGCCACCGTCTTTTTTGATATCCTCTCATCGGGTTTTGAAAGCCTGATCGACGGTATTTTATGGGCGTTACAAATCCCCCATCCATTTTTGGTGATCGCGGGTATTGCAGGCTTTAGCTTTTGGTTGCGTCGCAAACTAAAAACCGTGATTTTGGTGGTTGTCGGGTTTTTATTCATCCTTAATCAGGGATATTGGGAAGAGACCACTGAAACACTGGCATTGGTGATGACATCATGCCTGATTTGCATGGGAAGCGGTGTGCCAATTGGCATTTTCGCGGCGCATCGCCCGCGTTTATACAGCCTATTGCGCCCGGTCCTTGATTTGATGCAAACCTTGCCAACATTTGTTTATCTTATTCCGGCCATTGTATTTTTTGGCATCGGTATGGTGCCGGGGCTGATCGCGACTGTCATTTTTGTTCTGCCAGCACCAATCCGCTTGACGCATCTTGGCATTTCAGAAACTCCGCAAGAGATGCTCGAAGCGGCCGATGCGTTTGGCGCGTCCAGATATCAAAAGCTATTAACGGTTGAATTACCGTCAGCCCTACCACAAATCATGGTCGGTCTCACGCAGACAATCATGCTGTCATTGTCGATGGTGGTGATTGCGGCATTGGTTGGTGCAGACGGGCTTGGTGTGCCGGTTGTACGGGCATTGAATCAGGTGAACGCGGCACTTGGTTTTGAAAGTGGTCTTGTCATTGTTGTTTTGGCTATTTTGCTAGATCGTATTTTTCGTACCGGCAAATAGACGCAAATAGGGTGCAAGCGATAGCGGACATGTGACCGCATGCCGATTGCGGCTTGTTTTCGAACTGTGTTTCATCATACTCTCGGCGCCAGTTTCACGTACCAAATTCATAGCCATACTGTTTCATGTCATTATCGTTTTCAGGGCCATTTGCCGAGGCTGACGCGGCGTTACAGAGATTTTTGGACAAAGGTGCCGCAAGCTATGAGGCGCGCAGAAATTTTGATTATGGCCCGGCTGAGCGCAGTAATGTGTCAGAATTATCAAAATTCATCTCGCACCGGGTGCTGTTTGAATATGATGTGGCACGGCGCGCGCTGGCCCAGCATCGCCCTGAAACTGTTGATAAATTTATCCAAGAAGTGTTTTGGCGGATCTATTGGAAAGGCTGGCTGGAACATCGACCAGCGGTGTGGAATGATTATGTTGTCTTTGATCATCATACCATCCCCGAACGGCAGTTTCAGCAGGCGGTGACAGGCAAGACCGGCATTGATTGTTTTGATTATTGGTCGGCTGAATTGCAAAATACAAATTATCTGCACAATCATGCCCGTATGTGGTTTGCCAGTATCTGGATTTTTACCCTTGGTTTGCCGTGGCAAGCAGGTGCCAGATTTTTCATGCAGCATTTATTTGATGGGGACGCCGCATCAAATACGCTTGGCTGGCGGTGGGTTGCCGGTATCCAGACGAGTGGAAAGCACTATGTGGCACGTGCCAGCAATATCGAACAATTCACCAATGGTCGGTTTTCACCGCATCATTTAAACGAGACACCGCTGCCCGTGGCATCATCAAAAACCTATGACATTATGCCCCTAGATAATCACACACAATATCAGAAAAAATATAATAAATTGATTATTTTAGAAAATGATCTTTATATGAAATCTGAGCATGAATATGATGCCTATGATGCGGTTTTTGTGCTGCGGCCCGATGCTGTTGTACGGTCGGCTGATTTAGCGCGGCCAGTGATAGATTTCAAAATGGGGCTTGTTTCAGCATTTTGTGAAATCCATGCAAATGCGCAAGATATTGATGCGGCTGGTCTTCGGGCTATGGCCGCCAGCCAACCCGGTTTTGACGTTGTGTATCCAGCGATTGGCGATCATTTAGATGGTCTATACCAACTTCGTGATGAAAGCGGGGTGGCACTTCATTTTTTAAAGCGGCCAGAAGATCTTTTTTGCTGGCAATATGCAACAAAGGGATTTTTCAATTTTAAAAAACATATCCCAGATATGATGTCATTTGCGCAATAGCGCCGCACTATGCCGCGCGCCGAAATTATTGAGCGGGGGCGGCTGTATCGCCATCTAAAGACATCTCACCGCGCATAATTTTTTCAAAATTTTCAAAAAATGTTTTTGATAATTTCCGGGCCGTACTGGTGATCAGGCGACTGCCCAACTGGGCAATTTTACCGCCGGTTTCGGCCTTTGCCGTATAGCGCAACAAGGTGCTATCACCGTCAGCGATCAGTTCAACATCAGCGCCGCCCTTGGCAAAGCCAGCAATGCCACCATCACCCGCCCCAGCGAGGCTAAACTTATCTGGTGCATTTGTTGTGTCTAAAGTCACTTGCCCGGAAAATTTGGCCTTTACCGGCCCGATTTTAAGTACAACAAGGGCTTCAAGTTCTGTATCGCTGTGTTTTACCAGTTCTTCGCACCCGGGAATACACGCCTTTAAGATCGCGACATCATTCAGACTGTCATAAACTTTTGCCATAGGTGCAGGGATGGTGATTTCTTCGGATAGTTCCATGCTAATTTCTCTCTGTCGCAATCTCGCGGTCACATAACCGCCACTAGTTGTCTATCAAAGAAATAGCACCCGTCTGATAGTGGCGTAAAGATGGTATCAAAGGCTTGTTGCACCAACGGTTTTTTTCAAAAAGGTTAATATTGTGTGACCACGCCGCCATTGATTTGCAGCATTTGGCCATTTACAAACCCACCATTTTTAGAACATAGATAGCAGACCATGGCACCGATATCATCTGAAGTTCCCAGACGGCGCGTTGGATTTTCGTTCAGTAATTTAACAAATTTTGGGTCTTGTGCGCTGGTTGGGTCATCACCTGGAAAGGTGCCGGGCGAAATGATATTGGCGGTAACACCAACTGGCCCAAATTCGGCGGCCAGAGATTTTGTCAGGCCCCATACCGCATGTTTTGCCACGGCAACAGATGATGCGCCGGGATAACCGCGCTGGGCGTTCATGCCGGAAAAGCTGATAATACGCCCCCATCCATTGCTGACCATCTTTGGCAGCACCTTGCGTGATAGCCAAACAGCGGCATTTAGATCAACATCCATAACCCGTTGCCAGTCAGCGTCATTTATCTCCAAAAATGGGGCGTGTGGTCTGATCGCTGCATTGTTGACCAATACATCAATCGCGCCAAAATGTTCCAGACCGGCCTTTACCACGCGTTCTGCGGCGGCTTTATCGCCAACATCTCCCATCGCCACCAATGCGGCTCCACCCTTGGCGCGCACTTCACTGGCAACCCGTTCAGCTGCCTCTTGGTCAGAACTGCCATTCACAATAATATTAAAGCCATCTGCGGCCAGATGGTGGGCAATGCCGCGCCCAATATTTTGACCGGACCCGGTAATAAGGGCGGTTTTTGTTGCACTATTCATATTCGGCTTTTTCCAATGTGTCAGTTTATCAAAGATCTGTGGCGTTTGTGCCGGGTTGGTCATGGGATCACTGGTCCAAACATGGCGTATCATCCGGCGGGGATGTGCGAGATCATATCTGTGCTGGCGTGATGCAACAACCAAAACCTTGGAAAAGCTGATAGCTTGGTGCGGCAGCCATTGCGCTAGACAAAGCGTTACCGCTTTTGGCATGTTTTTGCAAATTGAGACCGGGTGCTATTTTGCTGTAGTGCTGATCGGCTTTGTTTTTTCTTGTTTGGCTTTAATTGTCTTTGCTTGTTTTTGGTGTAGGGGGACTGTTTCGTGACAGAAAATCGTCAGATTGACCAACAAATGGTGCGCGATCATATCGACAATGTTCTGCAAGATTGCGAGAAGGTTTTTGAAAAATTCTTTTAGGCGAAATTCATCGGATTGCAGTTTAACTATTTGCCAGAAAATGCCCATGACAATGACAAAAAAAATTAAGAATTACATTTAATATCAATGAGATGCTGTTGAATCCTCAAGGGTCACTTCATGGCGGCGTTATGGAATCTGTTATGGATATTTCCATGGGACATTTGTTGCACAAAACGGCCGGCATTGGGGCAATGATTGAGATGAAAATCCAGTATTTGCGGCCATTGCGTCAAGGCATGGTGACATGTGAAGGCCGGTTTATAAAAAAGGGACGCACCTTGTCTTTTATGGAAAGCCGCCTGTCAGACGATGCCGGCAAACTCGCCGCAATCGCCACAGCGACCTGGAAAATGCCAGACTGAGTTCAGCGACTGTCATTTAACTTTCTGATGGCTCACACATCAAGATTTTCTTAACACCATAATTTTTGATGTCATGCCCAGCCCGACCATATGCGGCCCATCATCATCTTCCAGAATATCTGCAATACCATGCGTCACCGCGTCATGGCAAGCCTGCATATAGTCAGGATTTTCAAGCGTGTGATTATTTAGAGAAAAAATCAGCAAGCCGCCGGCATGAAGTTTGTCAAGCAACTGGCCAATGGTTTGGGGTGGGGCGTGTTTATCGGCGATCACCCCCATAGCGGTAATCACATGATACGCACCGGCAGCAAACGGAAAGGGGGTATCTAGCGTGACGCATGTAAGGCGGCGATAAACGCCATTTAACTGACGCGCAATTTCAATCATTTGCGGGCTGACATCTGACCCATCAATTTGGGTAAAACCAGCCTTGGCCAGTGCCATGCCCGATAACCCAGTGCCGCAACCCACATCAAATATGGCAATCGATTTATCTGTACAATGTCGCAGGAGCGCTTCAACAATGCGCCGCGGCGATTGATACTCATGATCTTTCATGGTCTGGTCATAAGTGGCGGCCCAATCACCATACATGGACAACGTTTCTTGCCGATTTTTCAAGCGATAGGCGCGTTTTAAGAATGGATTATCGGTCATTTGTCTTCCCCAGCATCCCACCAATGCATGTTTTCAGGCGATGTGTTTGTGCCTGTTTGGCCATGATTATGCGGCAAATATTTGCATTTGTGACACATAGCAGTATCGTTAACAAAGTTATGACTTCGGATTATGCCAAATGATGACGCCCCGCACAAATAGACCAAAGCCGCATAGTTTTCTTAATCTGCCTGTTGTCACCGACTGGCAAACTATAGACGCGGACGCTGTTATTTTTGGTGCGCCTTTTGGAAAGCCCTATGATCCGGCAGATTTTCCAAATGACCAATCTTTGGCACCATCAGCGTTACGTGCTGCGTCAGACCGGATTTTATTACATGGGCAATCTGTAGATACTGATTTTCGCCCACCGCGTTGTTTTGGTGATTTACGGATTGTTGATGGCGGCGACATAGCTCTGGTCCATGGCAATGTCACACAGCATTATAACGACATCGAAGCGGCGGTGCGTTTTGCGGCGATGCACGATATCATTCCGGTCACTATTGGTGGAGATGATGGGGTTACAAACCCGGTCATAAGAGGCACTGATGCGTTTGGTGATATCATCTTGATCCAGATAGACGCACATTTAGATTGGCGTGACGAGCGATTTGGTGAACCAGATGGTTTTTCCAGCCCCATGCGGCGGGCCTCTGAACTGCCGCATATAAAGGCGATTCATCAAATCGGCATAAGGTCTGTTGGCAGTGCCGAGCAAGCTGAATGGGCATATGCAGAAAATTGGGGCGCGCATATTCATTTAGCGCGTGATATCCATTTACATGGCATGGCACCGGTCATTGACTCGCTGCCCAAGGGTGGAAAGTTTTTTGTGACGCTTGATGTTGATGGGCTTGACCCATCTGTGATGCCGGGAACGGTGGCATTGTCACCAGGTGGGTTATCATGGTGGCATGTCGTTACTTTGTTTGAAGGCTTGGTCGAAAAAGGCACTATCGCCGGGCTGAATCTAGTTGAACTTTCACCAAAAAATGATGTGAACAAATTGTCGCTGATTGGGGCCGGGCGGCTGATTATGAAATTGCTGATGTTGCAACTGCAAAGTCCGCGCTAGTGTTGGCACTGAAATGACAGGGCCGATGTAACAGACGCGATTGGTAACTTATGTCCTTCGAAAACAACGCCGCGATATCACAAAATTTGGCTGAGAAAATCCTTGGTGCGTGGGTCTTTGGCTTTGGTGAAAAAAGTTTCAGGCGGGCCGTGTTCAACAATCACGCCGTTATCAGTGAAATAGATGTGGTCGGCAATTTCCCGCGCAAACCCCATTTCATGTGTCACAAGAATACATGTCATGCCATCTTGGGCCAGATCCTTAATCGTCACCAACACTTCTTTAACTGTTTCTGGGTCCAGCGCCGCCGTCACCTCGTCAAACAGCATGATATCTGGACTCATCGCCAGTGACCTAGCGATCGCAACGCGCTGTTGTTGGCCACCTGAAAGCTCTCCGGGGTAGGCGTTTTCCTTTTCCTCTAACCTGACCTTTTTCATCAAATCACGCGCACGCGCACGTACCTCATTTTCATCTTCTTTGAGTACCAAAAGCGGCGCCATCATGACATTTTCGATGGCTGTTTTATGCGGAAACAGATTGTATTGCTGGAACACCATGCCGACTTTTTTACGCAATTCTAATTTATTTAGATGCGGGTCAGTCAAATCAATACCACGGACGTGAATACTGCCACCCTGAATGTCGTTTAGTGCATTAATGCAACGAATGAGTGTTGATTTTCCGGACCCTGATGGCCCGATGATACAGATCACTTCGCCTTTCATCACATCTAGTGAGACGCCTTTTAGCACCTCGAGTGCGCCAAAGGATTTATGCACATCTTTAATCGATACAATCGGGTCTTTTTCAGTCCATGAAACCATGATTGTCTCCCTAGAGTTTGACAGCATATTTCCGCTCAAGCCGAATGGTTAGACGGGCGATTGGATAGCAATAGAGGAAAAACATACCAAGTGCGAAGCTGTAAAATGGCACCAATAATTCTGGGTGATTATTTTCAGCTTCCATGGCTTGCCGCGATAAGGTGATTATTTCTTCAACACCAAGTAACGAACATAATGGGGTTGCCATGGTCAAGATGGCATACCAATTCATCCATGGTGGGATCATCCGCTTGAAACATTGCGGTAAAATAATCCGCCAGAGTATTTGCTGGCGCGAAAAGGCCAGGCTTTCTGCCGCTTCCCATTGTGCTGTTGGCACAGACAATACCGCACCGCGCACAATTTCCGATATATTGGCCATGATTGGCAGTGACAAGCCAAACACCGCTTTCATCCAATCCGGTACGGCAATAATCACGCCAAATATGACAAATTCAAACGGCAAAGCGAGTAGGACAATAAAGAGAATCACCAACCAAGGAGAATTTCTGAATAATTGTGTTAAAAACCAGCTCGTCCGTCTAACCGGGCTAATTTTCGATATTTGCCCAAGCCCCAAAACAGCCCCGGCAAGCGTGCCAAACAACATTGAAAACAATGAGATCAATACGTTGAACAAAAAGCCTGATGTGAATAGAAACGGAATCCAGTTGAATAAGGCTTCAAAGGCATTGAACATGGTAAATTCACCAGCGGCATGGCTGGCAAATGGCCATATGAGCAATGGCAGGAATAACAAAATGCCCGTATATGGTGGTAAATTGGCAAGCCAATGCGATGCCGATGCATAAGCAGGTGGCGGCACATAAAATGGCTTTAAGACTGGTAAATCAGTCTGTATTCTATGGATTGAATGCGCGCGTCTAGAGGCCATAACCCGGTATCCTCATTTGACGTTCCCAACCATTCATGCTCATCACCAGCACGCCAACAAGCACAATATAAACAACAAAGACAAGAAGCATCGTTGGATAGAGTGCAGACGGATAATCATTCCATATGGTCACGGATTGATACAGCAGTTCTGGTACAGCGATACCAAACGCCTGTGTTGTGGTTTTTACCAGATTAACAAGATTGTTATTGAGCGCCGGCAACGACACCCGCACCGCCAGCGGAAATACGATATAGCGGAATGTTTGCGCGCGCGAGAATCCCAAAGAAGAGGCCGCTTCACGGGTGCTTTCTGGCACGGCTTCTATACCAGCGCGAAAAATTTCGACATTAAAGGCACCAGCGAAAAACGATAATGAAATGATCGCCCACCCCACATTTGAAATAATCGGCACTTCAAGCCAACCATCAGGGCTATATGTTGGGGTGAATTGACCAAGCGCAAAATAAAAGAAAAGCAATTGAACATAAGGCGGCGTATTGCGAAAAAATTGAATATACCCTTGGACAACCATTCTGACGATGGCATTGCGGCTGCCCTGTAAAAAAGCGCCGATAATCCCAATTATGACTGAAAAAAACAAACAGGCGACCGACAATTGTATTGTCATCCATATGCCTGACAGCACTTTTTCTTGCTGGACTGGTTCATACATCCAGATGAAATTCCAGCGCGGATAATCCTCGACTAATTGTCGAAAAAATTCAGCAATTAAATACATGATGATCTCGCAAAACGCTGTCGGCGATGACAGGCATCGCCGACAGGAATATTTGCATCAGATTAGTCGGCCAACCAATCTTTCATGCGCTCATTGTAATTGACAAGATATTGTGTTGGCTGAATGCCCCACTTCTTTTCAAGCTCAATCAAAGAACCATCCTGATGCCACTGATACTGCATACCTGACATAAAGCGTCCAAATACACAATCGCGCTCCTTAGACGGAACAGCCAGCGCCCATGGGTTATCGTCTTCTGAATTCAGCGGCATTTCAAACTCATCCCAGTTGCCAGAGCTAAGGTCTGAACCAATTGAGCTGTCATCATACACCCAGGCAATACATTTTTTGTCGCGCAGTGCCTGCTTGGCTTCTGCGTTGCCAGTAAACGCAATGATTTTCGCGCCGTAACGCTCTTCAACGATCTGGTTGTAGAATGCGCCTTGCTTACCGCATACAGGCTTACCACGAAGGTCTTCCCAGTTTTTTAGGCCCAATGCCTTTGGCGACATGATGTTGGTGCCAGATGTGTAGTAATTCGGGCCAACAATACCAACAATTTCACGGCGGTCTTTGCGATCAGACATGGTCGCAATCATCAAGTCGATTTTACCTTGCTCCAGAAATTGCATGCGGTTGGATGATTGAACGGCCACAAGTTCCAGATCAACCCCCATTTTGGCGGCAACATCTTTGGCCATGTCGATTTCCATGCCAACAATTTCGCCGCTTGAGTTACGATAGCCCCATGGCTTGTAGTCGGCCTTTACGCCAACAACCAGCTTGCCACGTGACATAACCTTGTTCCACGTATCATTGGTACATTTGCCATGACCATCGGCTGTGGCAGCCATTGGCACAAACGCAATGCTTGTTGCGACGAGAGTTTTCAAAAGTCTAGACATCATAACAGTCTCTCCCTGTTGTTATCATTCAAAATCCAGCCACCCCAAACCATAAAAACCAATCTAGGGTGCCCGAACCTTTATAATCAATGCCTGCTAGTGTGGCCTGTCGCAGATGTCTTTGCAATTCATTTGTAGTGTAATTTGTTGGGCCGGTCACGGTTTCACAAATTTATATGCAAAGATGTAGGAAGATCATCTTGTCAAAATAGTGATAATATTTAGTGATTATGGCACCGGGTATGACGGTCAATGCGGGTAACAAGCTGTGGGCGTGAACATGATGGATGCACAACAAGACAAAATCCCATCGCAGGCATCGGTGGTTGTCATTGGTGGCGGGGTAATGGGATGTTCGACATTATACCATCTTGCCAAATCTGGAGTGAGTGATGCCGTTTTGTTTGAACGTAACCAGCTAACCTCTGGCACGACATGGCATTCGGCAGCCCAGGTGCGCGCGTTGCGCTCATCTTATAACTTAACTGAACTCATCCGATATTCTATTCAACTATACGCGAATCTCGAGACAGAAACGGGCCAGCAGGTAGGCTGGATTAACAAAGGGTCATTATCAATTGCCACCAATCCTGACCGCATGATTCACATAAAAAGGCAAGAGGCACTGGCACGTTTGTTTGGTGTTGCCGCTGAAATCATCACGCCTGACGAGGCACAAGAACGCTGGCCCCTGATGAACGGTGATGATGTTTTAGGGGCGGTCTGGTCTCCGGGTGATGGCCGGGTCAGCCCATCAGATTTATGCGCGGCTTTGGTAAAGGGGGCCAAATCCAGAGGCGCCCGCATTTGTGAACATACTGGTGTTACCGGGATTTTGACAAAAAACGGCCGGATTTACGCTGTTGAGACAACAAAGGGAGTCATTAAAACCGAAAAAATTGCCCTTTGCACTGGCTTGTGGAGCCGCCATGCAGCGGCAATGGCTGGCGTTGAAGTGCCAGTGTGGCCGTGCGAACATTTTTATCTGTTAACCAAGCCGTTGCCCGGCATTTTGGGTAATTTGCCAACATTGTCGGATCATGATGGTCATTTATATATCCGAGATGATTCAGGCGGGCTTCTTGTTGGCTGTTTTGAACCTATGGGAAAGCCGATTGATCCCGACCGTTTGGGCGAGGATTTCGCATTTCAATTATTGCCTGAAGATTGGGATCATTTTGAACCAATGATGCATAATGCACTTCATCGGTTGCCAGCGCTTGAAACTGCCGAAGTGAAAATGCTGCTGAACGGGCCAGAGAGTTTTACACCAGATGGCAGTTTTTTGCTTGGTGAGGCGGCTGAAACGGCAGGGTTATTTTTAGGATGTGGGATGAATTCAGTTGGTGTGGCAACCGGCGGTGGTGCAGGCATGGCACTGGCCCATTCTATTGTAAATGGGGCGCCGCCAATGGATTTGCATGAAGTTGATCCAAAACGGTTTGATCATGCCTGTAATGATGTTGCCGCGCTTGCGGCACGTGTGCCAGAAGTTTTAGGCAAGCATTATGAAATCACCTATCCGGGGCGACAATGGACCACCGCGCGCGGTTTGCGGCATTTGCCGCTTCACCAAAAATGGGTGGAAGAAAACGCGCATTTTGGTCAAGTTTTTGGCTATGAGCGGCCCTTATATTTCAACAAAACCACAGAACCTGTTCTGCGATTTGATAAGCCGGACTGGTTTGATCAGGTCGGCGCCGAAGTGGCTGTCGCACAACATGGGGTGGCAATCACTGATTTGTCTAGTTTTGGCAAAATTGACGTGATTGGCCCAGATGCTGAAGCCGCGCTTAGCTATATATGTAGCAATGATATGACCCGCGCGCCCGGTCAAGTGACATATAGTTTGATGCTCAACACCAGCGGCGGTATTCATGCCGATCTTACAGTGATGCGATTTTCTGAAAACCATTTTCGTTTATCTGTCGGCACAGCCGCGTTAAAACGCGATATGGCGTGGCTGTCGCGGCATGTTTCGGGTGATGTGACGGTGACTGATGTAACCGATCGCTATGCGACGCTTGGTGTAATGGGGCCAAAAACGGCCGGGCTTGGTGCGGCACTTGGTGCTGACTGGTTGGATGGGATTGGATATTTCAAGCATAAAGATGGCGATATTGACGCCATAGCTGTAACCGCGGCGCGGCTATCTTATATCGGTGAGGCGGGATGGGAAATTACCTGCGGCGCTGATGATGCAGAAAAACTGTACCAGCGTTTGTCAGCGGCCGGGGGGCGGCCAATTGGCAGTCTGGCGCAAACATCTATGCGGATCGAAAAAGGGTTTATTTCCTATGGGCATGATGTTGATACAGATGTAACGCCGTTTATGGCCGGACTCGAATTCACACTTGATCAAACAAGTGATTTTATTGGCAAGCCAGCATGTGAAACCGCCCCAAAGCCAGCTAAAAAGTTGGTCACGATAATTCTTGATGATGCCAACGCAGTGCCGCTTGGCAATGAGCCGGTGATTCAAGGTGATCGAATTGTTGGCAAAACCACATCGGCGGCATTTGGCTACCGTATCGGTCGGCCTGTATTATTGGCAATGCTGGAACATAATAGTTGCGTCGATGGTCAGACCGCTCAAGTTGATATAGCCGGTGTACGGTTTGACGGTCGGGTAAAATGCGGGGCAGCCTATGACGCTGATGGGGCGCGCATGCGTTCGTTGCGTTGACTAATCCAGCCGAAATGTCTGATGACAGCTTTTGCAGGTTGCGGCGGTGGCTGAAAACGCGTCAATAGTGGCGTCTAGATCTTTTGACGTGGCGGCTGATATCAATCTATCAGCGGCGTCATAATGCACTTTTGCCGCTTGTTTAAACCCGTCAAAATTCACCCATATTTCAGCGGTGGCGGCAGACGGTTTTTGGTTGCTGCCCTCGGGGAAATAATCTGGCATTTCGGCCGCCCAGTCTTTGATCTCTGCGGCTAGCGGCAAAATGGTGTCAAAATCGCTGCTTTGCAAATGCGTCTTGATCGATTTTAGATGATCTTTACTGCGGACAAACCGATCCATCCGTTCTTTTACAATACCTGTGGCACCGCTATGTGCGAACGCCGTTGCCGTTACAGCAACAGCGATGAAACTGGCAAGGGTGATGGGTAGTTTTGCGTCTCATGCCACTATGCTCCCAATCAATGACAGGCCTTTCCAAGGGCTTTTAGCCGCCAGTAATTATAGGGAAGGGGCGCTATAAAGCCAGCCACCAGCATGATTGGCACCGCCCACCAGGTTAGCATAGCACCGCCCGTTAACAGATAATCCGTCACATTCATCGCAACTTCCATGGAAATCATCGACAACAGCGACATGCCAAGCGCGGTTTTCAGCGCGATCGTGAAAGCCATCTGGCGTGCCAAGATAAAGGTTTCGAGAATGATTGACGTTAACAGACCATTGAAAATGGCCAAAGACATAATCCAGAAAACCGGCCAGTCAATGCCAGAGTGCTGAAAAAACAAAATCGTCCCCATGTCGCCAATCGAACAGCCAAGCAAACACCAGCTGGTGTTATAGCTGGCCGCTTTCCATGTGTGTCGGCAGCGCCAATGAATGTCTAATGCGTTTTGTGCAATCGCCATGCTTACCTCTGACCACCTCTGACCAAAAAACCTTAGATAAAATCTCCCCTAAGAGGAAAGTCAAGAGCCATTCACCGCATCCAACATAAGGGCGTAATCAACCTGTCAGTCATGATGATCAGATGGGGGACGCCAATGTGCTGGCCACCACGAAATTATGGAGACCTGCCTTTATACAGTGAAACGAAGTTTGATAATAAATTTGCTCTATTTATGGCGATTATAGAGGGCCGCCTTGATCTCTCAGCAATTCAATATAAATGCTGGCCGATGCCACATAATGGCTAGCATTGGGATTGTCTGCACAAAATTCCTTTACCGCTTGCCATATCAATTCTTCTTCTGGCGGTTCTTGAAAACGTTGCTGCATCATTTCATTCAGCGCGCTGATATAGCCAAATGTCCAGCCCTTTGCCCGTTCGGTGAAGGTTTCGTCATTGCCGCTTGCCAAGATGATTTTGCAATTGGCGTCACCGCCATATTTTGTCCAAGCCTGCGCCTCGCTGGTAGCGATCAGAAACATGATAAGTGGAAGATAATATCTCTTCATAACTTTGGTCTCGGTTTGGTTGTTTGCGATGAAGTGGGGTTTGGCGCGCCAAAACAGCACATTTTGCCTGATAATTCTGTCACATTGGCCAGAAAATGTAAAAGGAACAAAATTATTTCATGTAATCAGTTGGTTAAATTACTTTTAAAACCAATAAAAAAATGACTAAAACTTTTTGAGTTTGCGTCGTTAACGAATTGGCGAAGCCTTATCATGGAGATCACAATGGCGATAAGTTTTAACTCAAAACCAGGGTTTGTATTGGGGGCGTCTGCCTCTAATACAAATCGTAATTTTACCGAAAACCCACTTGAAAGATTATCTAGCGGCAAACGTATAAACAGCGCCGCCGACGATGCGGCCGGGATTGCAGTCCTGTCTAAATTAGAGGCGGCCTTGTCTGAAAAGGAACGAGCCATCAGAAATGCGGCAGATGGGCAAGGGCTTTTGCATACTGCCGAAGCTGGTGCCGCCGAAGTTTCAAATATTTTAAACAGAATGCGTGAACTTGCGGTGCAGGCTGCCAATGGGACCAACAGCATTGCAGCACGTGAGGCTTTGCAAAGTGAAGCCGACCAACTGACAGCCGAAATAAGCCTGATAGCCGATAGCACCTCGTTCAATGGCCGCACCCCACTGTCAGGTACAGATGTGGATGTGCAAGTGGGGGCTTCCACCGGCGAAAACATCAATGTGACCATCGAAGCCGTGGGGGCGGGTGACCTGCAAATTGATACAGGGCGTGTTTTATTTGATACATCGGCAAATGCGCGAGATGCCATTGGGGCCATTGATGCGGCACTTGAAAAGGTGAGTTCTGTTAGAAGTGATATTGGTGCCAGTGTGAACAGGATATCGAGAAGCATCGATCATTTAAGTAACGCAGCAAAAAATACAAAAGTTGCGGCGGGCCGGGTGTCAGATGCCGATGTTGAAGATGAGACTATGCGTCTTATGAAGTCGCAAATTTTGCAGCAATCCTCAATCGCCATGCTGGCGCAGGGAAATGCGTCAAAAGGAATGATGCTTCATCTTATTTCCTGACGACATTAGTTGACTTAATTTTCGTCTTTGCTAGTCTTGTTTTTGAAGCTTGCATGAGACGAAACACGCTGGTCAAAATTATGTTTTTATTAGCTTTCAGCGGTTCAGGCCTTTGTGTTTGAACCGCAGCCTTTGTTTGACATTCAAAGTTTGTCATTTTGGCCGGGTGTCTTTCCTTGAAAATGTATCAAGAGGCTGTTCAATCATCTATCAATATGATAGTTGAACCTATATAAAGTAGATAATCTATGAACTGAAATATTTCATGAACTCTGAACCTGAAAAGAAAACCACAGCGGTTGTCCCATTTGATGCAACGAAGACATCTGTGGTGATTTCCACCGTGGTTGATTGGGCCCGCATGAATATTGAAGAGGAAAATTTATCGAGCGTCGAAGCGGTTAAAGAACAGCTGCCAGCCATTATGGGAAAGATTATGGCGTTATGCTGGGTGAATGACAAATTTGAAAAATATTTTGTGGCCAATCCAGCCACCTGTCTCGAACAGCTTGGCATATCACTTCCCACCAGCATCGTGATCACACCGCAAAAATCTAAAACCAATCGACCAAGCATTACCGTTTATGAACGGCGTGAAGGGTCTCGGTTTAAAAATAGGCTATTTTCGCTGTCACTCACGCTTATGGCAACACGCTAGGGACTGAGTCATCTGATCTAGCCCGATAATTTCAACAACAATGCACCAAATATTTCTTGCAATCAATTTATGTTTTTGAGTGTCGTATCAATCACTTGACGAGTTTGATGTGACTGGTTTTGCAAATTTTCAATCTGTTTCGTTAATTTATCTGCGGTTCGTTTTTGTTGTTTGCTTTTTTGCAATTGTTGTTTGCTGTTTGCGTTTATGCCATCGATAAACTGAGGATCTACCAGTAATTGATTGATTTTTTTTGCCTGGGTAAATGGTTTGAAATCCGCCGTTTTGGCCAGTCTTTTTAATTCATCGTCCAGTTCTTGGTTAAATTTTGCCGTCGCCCTATTCGCGGCAGATCGTGTCTTGTTCACCACGATCATCAAATTCAGAATCTGCGCTTGCAAATCATTTATTTCAATAAGGCGTTCGTTCAGATAGGCACGGTGTTCAAGCAGTTTTTTGCGTAAAGCTGTTTTGTGATCAAGGCTCGAAATGATATTTGTTTCATCGGTAATATCCTCTGACAAAAGAATAAATTCTTGGGTAATCATGGCCGTTACCTGATTGGCCATTTGCCTATCACCAAGAAAAATTTTTGACGCTACAGCCTGAAGTTGCGCTGCTGTTTGCTCGAGCAAAGATCGGGTTTGATAGGCCTCAGCTTTGACATCATTTGCCAAACGCTCTGCATCTTTAATTTTTCGTCTTTCCGACATATTATACCCTGTTCAATTTTAACAAATCTCTAACCGATATCAGTGTACGATATGTATCAAATATCATTACAATAACAAAAACAAAATTATGTACCAGCCAGATATAAAATAATTGTTGTGGCGGCATAGATGTCATGCGCGGAATAACTGTTGCTCTCTTGCCGCCTATTGTATGACCATGTATGACCAGATTATGGCGCTGGGGGGGCGAGGGTGCATCTGTTCGCCCCACCATTTGGCCGCGCAGATTGATATGTTTTTTTTGGAGGCAATGATGGATTGGCGCACAAAACTTCTTAATCCAGCACCACGCGCACGGCAGGATTACCAGTCCTTGGTGACGCCGGTATATCGCGGTTCGACCGTGGTATTTAGCGATCAAAACGCGGTGACAGATGATTGGCGTCAGGCAGAAAATGGCTATTCTTATGGGCTGTATGGCACGCCAACATCGCTGGAACTGGCCGCACGGATTGCCAGCATCGAAGGGGCAAAAGAAACATTTATTGTCCCTGGTGGTCAGGCCGCTATTGCGCTGATTTATCTTGCCTATTGTCAGGCTGGTAGCCACGCCTTGGTGCCGTTTTCTGCCTATGGCCCGAATAAGGCCATGGCCGAGGGGCTGATGCGCGGGTTACATGTTGAAGTTGAACCCTATGACCCGCTTATTGGGGCAGATATTGCCGCATTGATCCGGTCAAATACCAGCCTGATCTGGTGCGAGAGCCCGGGGTCAGTCACCATGGAGGTACAGGATGTACCGGCCATTGTCGCGGCGGCACATGCCAAAGGCGTTGCTGTGGCTTTGGACAATACCTATGCCGCTGGCGTTATGTTTGATGCCTTTGCCCATGGCGTAGACGTCAGCATGCAGGCGCTGACAAAATATGTCGGCGGACATAGCGATTTATTATTGGGCACCGTTTCGGCGCGTGACAGTGCCGCTTATGACAAGCTAGGGCCGATTTATCAACAGCTGGGTTTAGCGGTTTCACCTGATGATTGCAGCCTTGCACTTCGCGGGTTGCAGACATTGGCTGTACGTCTAGATGTGCTGGAACAAAGCACGCTAAAAGTGGCAAAATGGTTATCCGATCAGCCCTTGGTGGGGCGGGTGCTTCATCCGGCTATGGCCTCTTGTCCCGGGCATGAAATATGGACCCGCGATTTCACTGGTTCAACAAGCGTGTTTTCATTTGTTTTTGATGAGCATATTCGCGCGGAGCAGGTAATTGATTTTATTAATAATCTGGAAATTTTCAGGATTGGTATGAGCTGGGGCGGGGTAAATAGTTTGGCCGTGGTTTACCCTGATTTAATCCGCCCAAATCAGGATTTTGCTGGGCGTATTGTGCGGTTAAATATCGGTCTAGAGGCGGTTGATGATCTGATCGCCGACCTTGACCAAGCATTGAGCAAAATGGTGTGATTTTTTAACCAAATAAGTAAAACTGTATCACTCGGCAAGGTAACGCCACAGCCACAAGAGATTGTTGAATGACTGGACAACCAATCCCCACAACGACAATTGGATCATTCCCAAAGCCAAAATATTTACCAGTCAGAGATTGGTTTGATGCGGCGCGCGACGAAGGGGGCATGAACGCTTCCACAATCACAAAAGAATATACCAGGGCCAGCCAGACGTTAAATGAGACTGACGAAGCGCTCTTTCAGCAAGCGGCAAAAGAGATCATTGATATTCAGTTAAATGCTGGCATCACCATCCCAACCGATGGTGAGGTCCGTCGCGAAAATTATATTCATTATCACTGCCGCCATCTCAGTGGTTTTGACTTTGAAAATTTGGAACATCGGGTTTTGCGAGATGGTGCGTATGAAACTGACCTGCCAGCGATTAGAGGGTTGGTAAAACAAGAAAGGCCCGCATATTCAGTAAAAGACTATTTAGCCGCGCAAAAACTATGTCCCGCACCGTTGAAATTCACCTTGCCCGGCCCGCTGACCATCATGGATACCAACGCCGATTGTTTTTACCATGACCGGAAAAAACTAAACCACGATCTGGCCGAGACAATTAACAAAGAAATTCTTAGTTTGGTTGACGCTGGTTGCAAATATATCCAAATCGATGAACCATTATTTGCCCGTCAGGTTGATGATGCGGTGCGTTTTGGATTTGACGGTTTAGAACATTGCTTTCATCGCGTGCCAAAAGAGGTGGTGCGGATCGTGCATATGTGTTGCGGTTATCCCGACCATTTAGATGATGAGGATTATAAAAAAGCTGATCCTGATAGCTATGCCAAGCTTGCACATTATGTCGACGATGCCGGATTTGATCAGCTGTCTATAGAGGATGCGCATTGCTGTAATGATCTGTCCTTGCTTGATAAATTCAGCAAAAAAACGATTATTTTTGGCGCAGTTGCGGTTGCAAGAAGCAAGCTGGAGACGGTTGAGGAAATTGCCGAGCGATTAAAAGCCGCACTCAACCACATAGATCGTGATCGATTGGTGGTGGCACCAGATTGTGGTCTGGGTTTGTTGCCGCCTGCGATTGCGGCAAAAAAACTTCATTTAATGGTTGCGGCGACAAAACTTATATAAAAAGGCAGTCAGGCGAGGGGGATAAAAACCAATCTCACGCAGAAATTTGCACCGTTTGTATCTTTTTTCAAAAAAACCGAAAAGATTTTAGGGGGAACATAAATGAAGATTGGTATTATCGGTTTTGGAAAAATGGGCGCCGCCATTGCTGCGCGTCTTGTCGAGTGTGGCCACGAAGTGGTTGCATGGTCGAGGGATATCCAAAAAGTTGAGATATCAAACATTGCAAAAGGGGCAGCAACACCCCAACAGGTCATTCAAAAATCTGATGTTATTCTGTCGATCTTGGCTAACGATGAAGCAACTGAGCGTGCTTATTTTGGCGAAAATGGTATTTGCCACGCACAGCTTGACGGCAAAATTATTGTTGAAATGTGTACGATGCTCCCTGAAAGAGCAAAGCAATTGTGCCAAGCTGTGCTGGGCGCTGGTGGTGCGTTTCTGGAATGCCCGGTTGGCGGCACGGTGAAACCGGCGCGTGACGGCGCTCTGGTTGGTATGGCGGCTGGAGATCCCAAAACATTTGATGAGGTTAAACCCCTGCTTGGTGAATTGGCACGTCGACTTGATTTTTTGGGAGATGTTGGCAATGCAGCGGCAATGAAATTGGCGATAAATTTGCCGCTAATGGTGTATTGGGGCGCGTTGGGAGAGGCCGTTGCCTTGCTTGGCAGACATAATATCGATGTTGAACAAGCATTTGATATATTGACCGATAGTTCCGGTGCGATTGGCCCGGCAAAGGCCCGTCAGGCACCCATTATTGAATTGATCAAAAATGGCGAGCCTGGGGTTTCTAACTTTGCCATTGATCAGGCAATAAAGGATATGAATTTGATGAAATCCCAGGCGAGCCAAAATGGGGTTGATTGCCCGATTATTACCGCCGCACTAGACACAGCAAGATCAGCTAATGATGCGGGCTGGGATAAGAAAGATATTTCACTGCTGGCGGCATGGCGCTCAAAAGTTTGCGATTGACACGAACTTATGTTTACGTCCGTATTTGACGTTGGGGATAAGTGCGGATTTTAAAACAGCATGCACGCATAGCTTACCCATTTGAACAAAACATATGACACTAAAACTTGGATTTTGATCAACACAAGCGAATGACATCAATAGAGATACAACAAGTGTGGGTGTTATGAAGTTTAGTATTCAATTATCAGCAGATTATCCGGATAAAGATTACGGCGGTGATCGTGTGTATGCGGATATGCTTGATCAAGCCATTTTGGCCGACAGGTTGGGTTTTGATGCTGTTTCAATCACTGAACATCATTTGATGAACTGTCTTATGATGCCGGCACCCCTGCAATTTGCGGTCAAAATCGCCGCTCTTACCAAACGCATCAACATCATGACATCCATAGTGGTGTTGCCGCTCCATGACATGCGGGTTTATGCCGGTGAAGTTGTGGTGGCTGACATTCTGACCGAAGGCAGGTTATTGCTGGGTGTTGGTCGTGGCGCATTTGCTTATGAGATGGAACGCCTCGGGGTGCCGATGGATGAAACGCAAGCGCGCTTTAATGAATCGCTGGAAGTGCTGCAAGCACTTTTAACAAGAGAAGAGGTGTCATGGGATGGCAAATATTATCGATTTGATCCTTTGACCATTATGCCGCGTCCAGTCCGCCCGGGTGGACCGCCGATGATGATGGCGGTGATGAACCCCGATGGTATCTATCACTGTACCAAGCGAGGGTTCCACATTCAAACCACGCCATTATCTGGCAATCATCAACTTTTGGTTGATCAGGTTAACGCGTTTCGCCGTGCGAAAGCTGAGATGGATGATGATAAACCCGATGTCACCCTTACATTGTCACGCGTTGCCCATATGGCAGATAGCCAGACTGAAAAGCAAAGGAAGATAGAGGCCGCGCATTATTATTACGGTCGTTTTGATAATGTCTTTACCGGCCCGGGCATTGTTGAACATGGTGTTGTTAGGCCCTTGCCTTGTGCAACACCTATTGATGAATTGGGAGCCAGTTTGCTCATTGGTAAAGCGCAAGAAATGATCGATAAATTGGCGCCTTATGCTGAATTGGGTATAGATCGTGTTATTTTAAATTTTAATTTTGGACTCGATGCCGAGGATACATTGCAAGCGATTGAACATTTTGCAAAAGATGTCATGCCACATTTTACATCTTTGCCAACGCTTGCGGCTGAATAAACTATCATCATGTCAAAGCAAGTGTTAAAACCCACCCCTATCGCTTGCGCCTATTCAGTTGAGGGCGAGGGGCCGCCATTATTTTTAATCCATGGCATTGGCGCGGCGCGCAATAGTTGGGCAAAATTGATGCCTATTCTGGTCCCGCATTTTACCGTTATCACCTATGATTTGCGTGGTCATGGCGCATCGCCAGTGCCAGACCAGCAGTTTGGTCTGGATGATCTGGTCGAGGATCTTGAATATCTGCGCCAGCAAACAGGCTTTGAAGCAGCACATTTTGCTGGCCATTCTCTCGGGGGGATGATCGGCCCAGCATATTGCCGGGCCTATCCGCATCGGGTCTGGTCATTGGGGTTGCTGTCAACTGCCGCTTTTCGAACGCCTGATGACTGTAGCAAAGTAATGGCCGTGGTTCATGCAATGGAACGGAATGGGATCGCTAATGTCCTTGAAACGCTAATCAACCGCTGGTTTACCGATGGTTTTATTCAGGCCCATCCAGATATTGTCCGCCGACGCCTTGATCAGGTTATCAATGCTGACCCGCAGGTGTTTTTGAATGTATTTAGGATATATGCCACAACGGAAATGTCGCCATGGCTTGCCGAGGTTCAGGCACCGTCACTGGTGCTCACAGGTGAATTGGATGGTGGCTGCCCGCCGCGTCTAAATCAGAAAATTGCAGATAGGCTTACTCGTGCAGAGTTAGTGGTTCTGCCAGATTACAAACATTCTTTATTGCTTGAGGCTGGTGAAAAAGTGGCTGAAGAAATCAAATCTTTTATCCAAAAAATCAGCTTGCCTTAACCATAGGCTATTGTTTTCAAGATATAAATTGAAAATGCCAAATGAAAGTTTTGGCTTAACTGATATTCAGGCAGGCGGGCCACATAAAGTGATTTATGGTTTGTCACGATGGCGTGCAAACAGGGATTTTGCCCGGTTCACAAAAACCATAACGGGTGCGTTGATCTGCAAATGAATTTTTTTGGGGGGTATGGCGGAGAGGGTGGATTCAGGAATGTTTCGTAAGGCACTGATTATATTCAGGTAATAAGGTTTTCGCATTCACTGCCCCACATTTTGCCCCACCCAGACTGCTAAAGGTTCACAATGCCTAAATTGTTCAAGCCATTAAGTATGGTCTGGATTGCTATGGCTGCTAAAAGAATACCAACAACTCGAGACATAACAGTCGAGATTGTCAAATTAATAAATTTCGACCCCCAAGCAGCGGTGTAAAGTATTAGAGCAGACAGGAGCATTGCAAAAAATATCGAGCCAACATTCAAAAACAATGAGTCAGTATTATAGAAATCGCTAAACACCATTACTGAAGTAATTGCAGCAGGGCCAGCTAACAATGGCACTGCCAATGGACTGGACGACAACCGAATTAACTCTTCCTTCGGGACACTCTCGGCCGCGGCTTTGCTCTTTCGCGCTTGTCGTCTTCCATTAACCATTTCCAGAGCAATAATGAATAAGATTGCGCCGCCAGCAATATTAAATGTATCAGCTGATATTTTTAAGTGTGTGAGAATAAAAGAACCGAAGAGACCAAAAAACATGAGTACACAAAAGGCAACAAATGAGCCTCTGAGTGCTATCCACTGTTTTTGTTTATGGTGGAGATTCTCGGTTATTGAGAGAAAAATTGGGATTGTACCTATCGGATCAATCACAGCGAAATATATCAGCGCTAGGGATGTGAATTCAGCGATCAAATTGTTTCACCGCTGGCATTTTTGGAAATGAACTAACAACTTAACCATCGTAGGACTGACCTCCATCCGTTCTATGCCAAAGTCGATATAAGTGTCTTTTTTTCGTTTCATCCTCGTGATCAACAAAATCTGAACGATAGTGTCCGAGTTCATGATTGTTCAAATATTGGACTTCCCCTCTAGAAAGCGGTGCCTCTATCCACAAATCCGATGATGATGTCACTTCATCAATTGCTTCAAGCGCATTTTCTAAAAGCTTATCCATTGTGATTTCGCCAACTTGATAACCTTTTCGGACCAGTGAGCTATTCGCTCTGCAACGCAATTTTCCATTTTTCCAACTAAACATGGGCGCAAACGAAGTTTTTGCTTCACCGGTTGCATGCTCTGCTTGCCTATCAAAATAAACTGGCTGATATAGCCTTCTAAGTTCTTCTGGGTATTTATTTTCCATTCTTGAATGAACTGTATACAAGCTACAAAAACGACTTAACCCACCTTTTTTTGCAGGGTATTTACACATTAAGCCAACGTAATCGGGAACAGATATGCCAAATGCATTATCGGTGTGGAACACTAGTTCCACGTTTGTTGCAGAGCCTCTAACTCCATATCCATATTTCTTGCCAGTGTCGGTCACATTGTAAATCATTGTGCCATCCCACTTTTGAGCAACATTTCGCCCCATTAAGTGGCCAAGGATCCAATAGACATTGATCATATCTTCAATGTCAAAATCATCAATTGGCAGTTTATCTATTACTGCGAAACCAGCTCCATCATCACAAATATTTTTTGCTTTTTCATATGCGATTGTTAGTTCGGGAATGTCAAACTGATCAGGTGTCAACAACAGAGTGGGTAGTGGATTTCGCCTTATTTGATTGACCATAGAATTTATTTCTTTGATTGCAGATGCGTTTAAAGCAACTGTCCAATCTTCTTGTTTAAGCTCAGACGCGAGCCAACCCTTACCTTGGGTCGATGGTATGTTGTTAATGTCTTTGAAAGACTCAAAACTAAGATCGACTGACCCGTCCATTATTATTCCTCCCAAGCTTTATTTGAGATTAAGTTTGATAGATAATCAAATTGTTGCCAACCCAATTCGACATTAAAATTGTCATCAGCTTTACGATATTAGGTCGTCTAATGGATCTAAAACGCCAATTAGGCTGGCGAGTAGAAGTATAAAAATCTACAGAAGTGATCTGTTTTGCGGCTGGATGGAAAGATAGATGAGTGAGCCTAATTGCAAATCATTGGGACGAGAAAATATTGTTGGTAGCTGTCTTATGATTTTATCAATGGCGGCGTTCGCTGGCGAAGACAGCGTCATTAAAGCGCTGTCAGAGGAAATGCCAGTTAGCCAAATAATTTTTTTGATAGGCATCGGTGGCGCATCAGTGTTTGCGATAACAGGGGTGGTCTTAAAAACAGAGATTTTGGTCCCTGAGATAAATAGTTTGCCAATGCACGCTCGGATTGTTACCGAAATCTTTGGTCGAATATTCTATTCCCTTGCACTGTCTTTAACTTCTTTATCTTCAACAACGATGATTTTGCAAGCAACGCCATTGGTTGTAGTCATAGGTGCTTCTATTTTTTTTAATGAAAAAGTTGGGGTTGTTAGATGGTTAGCCATTGGCCTCGGGTTTGTTGGTGTCTTGATGATTATTAGCCCAGAGGAAGCGGAATTCAGCTTGCTTTCGCTCATGGCAATATTCGGTATGCTTGGGTTCGCCTTTCGAGATTTGGCTAGTCGGGCGGCTTCACCAAAACTGAATATTTTCACACTTGGTTGCCATGGATTTTTGTCTCTTGCTGTTGCGGGGATTATTCTTAGCCTCATCTTAGGACAATCATTTTTGACAATCAGTGGCAACACTTGGTTGTTTTTAGCAGCCGGGGTTTCGCTGGGTGTTGTAGGTTATGGATCGCTGATTTCAGCTATGCGAATTGGTGAGGTCTCAGCCATAACGCCATTTAGGTACACAAGATTGATATTTGGATTATCAATCGGATATTTCATATTTAATGAGCATGTAGGCATTAACGCCGCCATCGGCTGCGTTCTGATAGTGCTATCCAGCTTTACCGTCTTATATCGTGGCAGAACAAGATAGTTAGCCCTAGTCTGCTAAAATTATGATTTAGCGAAGAAAATCAGTGATTATATGTTCTCTTCACAAACTTAAATCTTATTCCCTTTTTGAAGTTCGATTAGGTGGGCCTTTGCCCTCTCAAATAATTCTTCGAATGTCACAACGACGCATTACTGCTTTCTTGGTGACATAGAGAGATTTGTCAAAACGAGCGTTTTTCGATTTAAACTAAAATTTTCCCATTTGATAAATTCTGGAAGAACTGTCGCCGTATAGTTATCGGTAAGCTTTGGCTGATCATCCCTGTAGTCAAGAGTGGCACCAACTTTCCTGTCCTTACTAATCTTAAAGAATGATCGATAAACTTTGCGGTTGGTGTTGCCTTCCTTTTCACATGCAAGGCCAACCCCATCTTTTAATCGGCTAGTCAAACTCTGTGCTTCAGCTAGTGGAGTCCAAACCAAAATTAGAGTCAAAATAGCAAGTTTGTATGCTATGCGCGATAGACTGAAACTTTTAGGTATTGATTTAACACTATCAATAAAAACAATCATTTATAGCCCTAAGTAAAAAAAGTTTGTGAAATGATGAGGTATAGGCTAGCAAGAAATTGACTGCTAAAAATAGTCACTGAAAATAAATGTAACCTCGCAAATACCTTTTCTGCAGCAACTTCACCTGCGCCAGCTCTGTCGCGGAATTGATTGATTTTTGGGGTTAGAATTAGCGCGTTAAACAAAAAACCAAGAGCAATTATTGCTGAGACTGCTGCAAGGAGTAACCCGCCATCCACCAGTGAAGAAATAGTGGCAATACTCGATGTTACAAAACCAAATATAAATAAACGGGGAAATAAAACGCGCAAATACGAAGCCGCAGCTTTTTGAGATAAAGCTTTGAACACAGCAGGCGCAACAACTATAGTAAACATCAACATGAAACCAATATTTGCTGCATGTATGAATAAAGGTAAACTCAAAGAAGCCTCCAGGGTCTCATTCACATTTGACTGTTTCTAAATACCTAAACTCAAGTATTTTGATTTTTCTGTTTAAAGACATAACGTAAGCATGCTCTGATACAAAACGCGGGTAGCAAGACAAAGAACAGGGGATAAGTCCATCGCCTTTCGTATCCAAGGTCTGCGTGATGAAGCCCAACAGTGTACAAAACCACGCATGCAGCAAGTGTCAGAGAAATTAAAGCTATTTCAAGAAATCTAAATGTCTTTTGCATCAAATCACCTTCCGCACTCAAGTTTAACGTATGCGCTAAGAGTGGTTTTATCATTAATCATATGCTCTCGGCCTGACCAATATGAGGTGACGATACTGCTGTCATATTTGCCAGTTCTAGTTTGAACGAAGTGAACCAGATCTTCAGCATCCCTAAAACGGTGGCTTAAAACATCATTTAATAAATTCGATTGAAAGGTCTGGTCAAAATTCATGACAAAGATAGTGCCTCCAGTTTAGCCTTCGTAGCGGTCCAAGAGGCGACAGAGTAAGGGACCAAGCATGTTAACCCCATTTTCACCCAACATTGAGGCGTTAATGACCAGCTTAATATCAGTTCACCGTGATTAATAAACGCTAGTAATGTTCCAACGACTATAGCAGTCTTGATTGACCTTTTCAGAATTTGACTGCTAAACCAAATTTCGAGCACTTGTTTAAGTTGCATAGTAAATTATTCCTCTTTGAGAAGCACGGTTATGTACACAAAGATTTTCATAAGGACTTTTCCTTCTACTGAAGAATGTGAACTTTTTGAGTCAATATTACAAACAAGATGGCCTGATTTGATAGGAAAGGCGTCAGGAGTGAGATTTACAGCATGGCGAAATCCACAAACGCCTCACATTTCCACTGTGATTTGGGAGTTTCCTGATGAACAAGCCCAACGCACCATCGAAAAATTGATCGAAGAACACATTTCAAAATTCACAAAAACGTTGTCGCCCAAGACTATTACATTTTCTGGTGAGCAAAAAATGGAATTAAAATCATAAAAGTCAGATCAGACTTTTGCCGAACAACACAACTGTTTTAGTGCTAGTGCCTGCACTTGTGTAGCCTTTATTTCAATTTACGGTGCTTAAGAACGCCATCGATAAATGCATCCACTGTTTCGTTTTTTTGCAAGCAGGTTAAAATGTTTGCTTTTCGACTTTCTGTGGTCATTGCAGGAAATCCAATCGTAATCATGACCTGCACTAACTGCTCAACAGCCAGAAAAACGACATCTTCCCCTCTGTTTATCTCATCTCTGATCCGAAGTGTTGCAATACAATCTGCTATGCTCTCATTCATCATGTGTTCAGGACTATTTCTTGGCGGGTGTGGTAAATCAACGTCGCCAGTCTGGTGATGAGCGCATTCGTGAAAGTCTATAAATTGCTGCAGGGGTTTTGGAGAGTTTTGATACGCAAATCGATAGACAATGGGTGTTCCTGTGTCATCTCTTTTGGCCATCCCAGCGGCACTCTTCGCTCGTCCATTGTTAACATCTTTGAAGAGCACTTTTTCTCCTAAATTGTTTTTACAATTTGGAGGAGATGCAATTTCATATTTTAGCTGACTTTCGTCTGATGAGGCCGGCCAAGCCATCATAAAAAGGATCAGGACGATTTCAAAAGCACAAAGGAGGAACAGGATAAGTTTACGGATCATTCCCAATTTCTCAGTTCATTTACTCTCTTTTGCACATCCAATGGGTCATCAATGTTTTTAAGCATTATTTCACCCGCACCGGTACCGGTAACCTTAATATCACCGGAGCCGAGTATTCGTTGAAGAATGGATTGGCTCAGGTTTACTTCTTCAACCCGGTTGAAGCTTATCTCCTCAGTTTTTCGACGAATGAAACCGCGCTTGAGTATAAGCCTGCGGTTAGTCAAAGCTCGCTCAGTCGTCCATTTCTCAAGATACATTGAGATAAACAAAAATACACCGATGATTAACCAGCCTAAAAAGAGCAGGTAGAGCCAAGCAACAAGGGTGTGCGTCCAGTGAAAAGATATCTCCATCTCAATGGTCTCATTATCCGGAAGTGTGCTTTTGATGAACTTCATCTGTATTAACTCTAAAAGAAGTAAGGTGCTGCTGAGTTGATTGGGAGGCAGAATATTAAAAATTCTATTTGTCTGAAATCTGGCGTTCTAGGATACGCCTTATACGCTTCAATTCAATAGAGTGAGTGTCTAAACCAAGAATTCGCCTGATGAAGCCTATTAGCCAAACAACACAAATGCCCAATACCAAATAAACAGTGAATTTAAGCC
>JAQCEA010000009.1 GCA_027620495.1 Pseudomonadota bacterium
AATGACAACACTGCTCCGGTCGCAATCGCAGCCTAACGGCAGCGGGAGTAACCGATCTTAAGTCCAGATTGATTGAGCTCAGTCTGGCGGGGTTTGGGGCGCACCTGGCAACAGAAGCGTTCCGCTTTACCATCGCGTTATTCACTTTATAAAAATGGATGGGCGATGATCTGCAATTTGCAAGCATGAGACGGCGCCGCTATGACCAATGATGACAACAGCCAAACCGGATTGAATTATGAATTGCTCGTCGAGGACGCTTTGCGTTCGGTTGTGCGGTCATCATTGCGGATTGTCGAAAATATTGGTCTGCCGGGCGAGACACATTTTTACATCAGCTTTATCACCAGCTATGACGGTGTTGAACTTGATGAGTCCCTGCGTGCCAAGCATCCAGAACAAATGACTATTGTGATCCAGCATCAATATGCAGATTTGCAAGTCAGCGATGAACATTTCAGTATCACGCTATTTTTTGGCGGCAAACCAAGCCCGATGATCATCCCCTTTCAAGCCGTCACCAGTTTCAACGACCCCTCAGTTGGATTTGGCCTGCAATTTGGCATGCTTGATGATGGTGATGATGATGAAGACGGTCTATCTGTTGATGATGCCAGCGGCGCAGCGGTTGCAAAACCCGATGATGGCAATGATGCAAGCGGCCATGCCGGCAAAGACGCAGAGGCTGATGATGAAAAAACCGCCGAAGTTGTGTCGCTTGACACATTCCGCAAAAGACCGACAAATTAACCCATCTATTAAATTGATGATGGGCGCGCCTTTTGGCCGCTATCTTACCAACTGACATTTACAGGATTTCATTATGGCCGAATTTGCCTATAGCCCTATGTTTCCCCTAACCGCCGACACCACCGAATATGAATTGGTCACGTCTGATCATGTCAAACTTGTCGAGATTGACGGCGAACAGTTTTTGCGGGTGGCACCAGAAGGCCTGACAGAACTGGCCGAACGCGCGTTTACTGATATTTCACATCTGTTGCGGAGCAGCCATTTGGCCCAGCTTGCGGCCATTTTAGACGATCCTGAAGCCACAAAAAATGATCGGTTTGTGGCGATGGAAATGCTGAAAAATGCGGTGATATCTGCCGAAGGCCAATTGCCAATGTGCCAAGATACCGGCACCGCCCTTGTCACTGGCTATCGTGGTGATCATGTGCTTGTTGATGGTGATGATGGCGAAGCCTTGTCGCGCGGCATCTATAACACCTATCAGAACTGCAATTTGCGGTTTTCACAGCTCACCGCGCATAGCATGTTTGAAGAAAGCAACACCGCCACCAATTTGCCAGCCCAGATTGATATCAATGCTGGCAAGGGGCTTGAATATAAATTTGCCTTTATCCAGAAAGGTGGCGGGTCGGCTAATAAAGCCTTTTTGCATCAAAAAACAAAAGCCGTGCTTAACCCTGAATCGATGCGCGAATTTATACGCACGGCGATTTTGGAACTTGGCACCTCGGCTTGTCCGCCCTATCACCTTGCCATTGTGATTGGCGGCACCTCTGCAGAATTAACCATGAAAACGGTCAAAGCGGCCTCTATCAAGGCACTTGACGGGTTGCCGATCGAGGGCAACGCGCTTGGCCATGCGTGGCGCGATCTGGAATGGGAAGCCGAAATTTTGCAAATCACGCGCGATCTGGGGATTGGGGCGCAATTTGGCGGCAAATATTATTGCCATGATGTGCGGGTGATCCGGTTGCCACGCCATGGCGCATCCTGTCCAATTGGCATTGGCGTTTCTTGTTCCGCCGACCGTCAGGCCTTTGCCAAAATTACCGCTGATGGCCTGTTTATCGAAAAGCTGGAACGTGATCCGGCGCGCTTTTTGCTGGATATTGGCGTTGAAAGCGCCGATGATGACCAGCCGGTGGCGATTGATTTGAACAAGCCAATGACAGAAATTCTGGCCACCTTGTCCCAGCATCCGGTTGAAACCCGGTTGGCGTTGACTGGCCCGTTGATCGTGGCGCGCGACATTGCCCACGCCAAGCTTCTTGAACGGCTGAATGATGAAGGCAAATTGCCTGATTATTTCAAAAATCACCCGGTCTATTACGCGGGCCCGGCAAAAACACCCGAAGGCATGCCGTCAGGGTCATTTGGCCCGACAACGGCTGGCCGGATGGATTCCTATGTGCCGACATTTCAGGCGGCTGGCGGGTCAATGGTGATGCTTGCCAAGGGAAACAGATCGCGTATTGTCCGCGAATCATGTAAACAGCATGGCGGGTTTTATCTTGGTTCTATTGGTGGTGTTGCCGCCAAACTTGCCCTTGAATCGATCAAAAAGGTCGAAGTGTTGGAATATCCAGAATTGGGCATGGAAGCGGTATGGCGTATTGAGGTTGAAAATTTCCCTGCCTTTATCATCACCGATGACAAAGGTAATGATTTTTTTGATCTAAGCTAACATAGACGGCTTAGATTGGTTGCGGCCCACCGCTGGCCCAGTCAATAAACTGGATGGTGTGGCGCACGGGCATCGCACCGCTATCAAGCTGTGTGATACAGCCGATATTACCAGCCGCCACCGCAATTGCCCCGGTATTTTGCAAGCTTGTCAATTTACGCTGTTGCAGTTCGCTGGCCATAGCTGGCTGTAAAATATTGTAAACGCCAGCAGACCCACAACATAAATGCCCGTTGACCGGTTGCACGACATCAAAGCCGGCCTGCCGAAGCAATGCCAGCGGCAGATCATGAATTTTCTGGCCATGCTGAAGTGAACAAGCCGAATGATAAGCGATTTTGCCACATCCGCTGGTGATTTGCGGTTGCAGAATTGACGCAAGATCAAGTTCTGCCAGCTGTTCAGATACATCTTTGGCCTTTGCCGAAATGGCCGCCGCCAATGGTGCCATTTCCGCATCATGCCGCATCAGATGGCCATAATCCTTGACCATCGTACCGCACCCAGACGCATTGACAATAATCGCATCAATCGTTCCAGCGGTGATTTCTTCATGCCACGCATATATGGCGGCGCGCATCGCGGCATCGGCCTTTTTGGTTTCGCCAATATGATGTGCCAATGCCCCGCAACAATGCGCCTCTTTGCGCACAATCACCTCTACGCCAAGCCGGTTTAACACACGGATGGTGCTGGCATTAATGTCTGGGTTCAACGCGCGCTGGGCGCATCCTGCCAATAAAATCACCCGTTTGACCGGCGCTGTTCCATTCGATGCGCTTGGGGATAAATTTGAAGATGGGTTTGTGGCAAATTGTTCTGTTCTACTGCCAACCGGGTCCAGTTGTGGGACATGCCGCGGCAATTTCTGCATGGCGGCGCGGATTATTTGCGGCATGGCAAAAGAAAACGGCCGTCCCAGATTGGCCAGACGCATCATCATCCGAAATTTTGGCGCATGCGGAATGATCGCCGCCAACATCCACCGCATCAGCCTGTCCGGTGCTTTGCGCGGGACCAAATGATCAAGCTTTTCACGGCCAATATCCAAAAGATGGGCATAATCAACCCCAGATGGACAGGTCGTTGTGCAAGACAAACAGCCAAGACAGCGGTCAATATGGTAACTGGTATCTGCTGACGCTGTTTCCGGGCGCTCCAACACCTCACGCAGCATCCAGATTCGGCCGCGCGGGCTATCGCGTTCATCACCGGTGATCACAAAGGTCGGACAGGTCGCCGTGCAAAACCCGCAATGCACGCATTTACGCAAAATGGCGTCGCCTTCACGGATAAGCGGGTCTGCAAGCTGGGCTTGGGTAAAATGGGTCTGCATATTATCCTGTCCTACATACCATTATGCATACGGCCAAAATTCAACACGCCGAGGGGGTCAAACGCCGCTTTGACGCGTCTGGTCAAGCTGGCTTGTGCTGGCGGCAGAGGCTGGAAAACCGGCACGCTATTTTTGCTCATCGCGCGATCACACAGCAGCTGGGCATGCCCCCCACCATGGGCCATCAATGCGGCCCGAAGCGCGGTACCAAATTCTGTCCCTGACGGCCCGGCAAACCATAATAACCCCCCAGCCCAATCGGCATAATATGCCGTTTCAAACGACTGTTCCATTGCCGCCACAATGGCTGGTGCAGATGCCGGTGCACAGGATAATTTCCATATATCGCCCCCGGCATGTGCCAGCAAATCAACATCACGGATTCGCGCCCATAATGACTCGCTGGCCGCTTGCGGCAAGGTGCCAAGAACGCGGCCCGTATCGCGCTGTCCCATTTGGCGGAAATGTGCCACCCGATCCTCTACCGATAATGCAATGCCCTCCAGCCTGATTACCACAATCATTGCCGCGGCCATATCAAGACCAGCGGCCGCCGCGATGCTTTGCGGCAGAATAGCAGCAGCGCCGGGTTCATGCGGGCTGGCGAAAATATCGGCAATTTGTGCCACGGCAGATGTCATATCATCGCAACCAAACAGCAATGACAGGCTGGTTTCTGGCCGGGGCAATGTTTTGATGGTGACCTCATCGATGACCGCCAATGTGCCATAAGACCCGCAGATTAATTTTGACAGATCATACCCGGTGACATTTTTCATCACCCGGCCGCCTGATTTAAACCGTTCGCCGCGTCCAGAAACCGCATCAAACCCCAGCAGAAAATCACGCGCCGCACCAGCCGTAAGCCGCCGCGGCCCCGACAGGTTTGTGGCCAAAACACCGCCAATGGTGCCGGTGGATTTGCTGGCCAAAATTCCAGATAAATCAGCCGGTTCAAATGCCAGCATTTGATTGGCCTTTGCCAGTTCTGCCTCTATCACCGATAGAGCGGTTCCTGCCCGAACGGTCAGCACCAATTCTTCTGGTTGGTAATCAATGATGCCCTGCATTGCGCTGACATCCAGACAATCATCATAATCTGGCTGGTTACCGAGCGCGGCTTTTGTGCCAAGCCCGCGCACCTCTAACCGGTGGTTGTTCTGCTGGGCGTCTATGATCACCGCGGCCGCATCATCAAGATTTTGAATTGTTGGCATCACTATCGGTCCTTTGTGCTTTGCTGGCGGTTCAATTTAAAACCGCGGCAAATCAGGAAATGGCATTTTTCCTTTATGGACGTGAAGTCGGCCAAGTTCGGCGCACCGATGCAAATGCGGAAAGACTTTGCCGGGGTTCAACAATTGATTGGCATCAAAAGCACATTTCAGGCGCTGTTGCTGTTTCATGTCATCTTCGGTGAACTGAATGGGCATCAGATCGCGTTTTTCAACACCAACTCCATGTTCGCCGGTTAACACACCGCCCATCTCGACACAGCCCCGCAAAATATCGGCACCAAAATCTTCGGCCCGTTGCAATTCTCCGGGCTGGTTCGCATCAAACAATATCAGCGGGTGCAAATTGCCATCCCCAGCGTGAAACACATTTGCAACTCGCAGCCCATATTTCTGGCTGAGCGTTGCCATCAGCACCATCATATCTGGCAAACGGCGGCGCGGGATGGTGCCATCCATACATAGATAGTCCGGCGAAATCCGCCCCACAGCAGGAAATGCAGATTTGCGCCCCGCCCAAAATAAATTGCGTTCTTCTTCTGATGTGCTGATTTTGATAGAGGACGCCCCGGCCTTGTTCATAATGCCCGCCACCCGATCGATCAGCGCATTCACCTCTACCTCTGGCCCGTCAAGTTCGACAATAATCAGGGCCGCGGCGTCACGCGGATAGCCAGCATGCACAAAATCTTCTGCCGCATTGATCGCCAGACCATCCATCATTTCCATGCCAGCTGGAATAATACCGGCACCAATGACATCCCCCACCGCGGTCGCGGCGGCACCGGTATCATCAAACCCAACCAAAAGCGCACGTTGTGTTGCTGGCTTTTGCAAGATTCGCAAGGTGACCTCGCTGACAATCCCCAACAGACCTTCAGACCCGGTCATCACCCCCATCAGATCATAATCACCCGAATCAAGATGCTTGCCGCCAAGCCGCAATACGTCCCCCTCAATCGTCACAAGTTCAATGCCAAGCAGATTATTGGTCGTCAGACCATATTTCAGACAATGCACCCCGCCAGAATTTTCCGCCACATTGCCGCCAACCGAACAGGCAATCTGGCTGGATGGGTCGGGGGCATAATAAAACCCATGGTCCTGTACCGCATGGGTAATGGCCAGATTGGTCACGCCCGGCTGGGCCACGACACATCTATTGGCATAATCGATTTCCAGAATGCGGTTAAATTTACCAAGCCCAATAAGCACCGCATCTGCCAGCGGCAAGGCCCCACCAGACAGGGATGTACCCGCACCACGCGGCACCACTTTAATCCCTTCTGCATGGCAATATTTCATCACCGCGGCCAGCTGTTCAACGGTTTCTGGCAATATCACCGCCATCGGCAATTGCCGATAGGCCGACAGCCCATCTGCGTCATAGGCCCGGCGGCCTTCTTTTGATGACACCACCGACCCTGCTGGTACCAATTTTGCCAAAGCCGCGCAAATTGACTCGCGGCGGGCGATGATTTGCTGGTCTGGTTCTGGCATCTGCATTCTGTCATCTCCATTTTTATCGGCTTTGGCCAGCTTTCTGGCGATTTAAAAAAATGCCGCAAAGCTAGGTTGTTGGCGTCTTCCGCCCGAAACAGTCTAATCTGTTGGGTGTTCTCGCATCAATTGCGAGCTTTTACAACAGCCCTCCATTCCCCAGTCTTTCATGGCAGTTTAGTTAACTCTCATAGATTTGATTTTATTCGTTAATTCAAAAAATCATAAAATACAGATTGAGACAGAATCCCATGCACCGAAATTACCAATATCGACTGCGACCAAACAAGAGGCAAAAGCGCAAGCTTGAATTGATTTTGCACCAAACGCGGCTTTTATATAACGCGGCGCTCCAAGAACGTTGTGACGCATATAAAAATTGTAACCGCAAATCCAGAATTAGCATCTCACAGATCGACCAGCAGAAATCATTAACCCAGATTCGCCTGGAAGACCCTGAATTTAGCGCAATGCATTTGCGGCCACAACGAGGCGCGTTGATGCGGCTTGACCGTGCCTTTGCCGCTTTTTTCAACCGCGTTAAAAAAGGTGAAAAGCCGGGATTCCCCCGGTTTAAAAGTCGTGACAGGTGGCGTTCAATTGAACTGCCAGATAATTACCGGCTGGATAACGCACAGCTAAAAACCAGAGATTTTTCGATAAAAATCCATATGCATCGGCCCTTACCGGAAAATTTTAAAAAACATTGTGGGGCTATTTTGGTCAAAGACCACAAAGGCTGGCTGGTTAATTTTAAAATTGAAATTGAAGAAGCGCCGGAAAAGAAACCTATCAATTCAGCCGTTGGTCTGGATGTTGGGTTAAAGGCACTTGTCGCCACTAGTGATGGTGAATTTCATGACGCGCCCGGATATTTCAGAAAGGCCGAAAAAAAACTACGCCGATTACAACGGGCGCTGGCGCGTTGTAAGAAAGGCAGCAAGCGTCGGCAGGCGGCAAAACAACGTGTGATTTCCTTGCATGATAAAATTAAGAACCAGCGCCGTGATTACGCACATAAACTGGCCAGGGACATTGTAAATCAGGCTGATTTCATCGCCGTTGAAAATTTAAAGATCACCAATATGGTAAAAAACAGGCATTTAGCCAAAAGCATTTCGGATGCTCGGTGGGCATCTCTTACCGCAAAAATGGAATACAAGGCTGAAAGTGCCGGTAAATATTTTGTGTGGTTCGATCCAAAAAACACCAGCCAACAATGTTCGAATTGCAACAAGCTGGTTCCAAAAACGCTTAGCGACCGTATTCATCTATGCGATCAATGCGGTTTAAAGTTGGGCCGTGATGTAAACGCGGCCAAAAATATTCTGGCTCTGGGTTTAAAAACCCACAGAGATGCCTTGGGAACGCAAGGCGCAGTAGCAGAATGTTTCACTTAAACAGGGGATTACCCTTGTTCTACTGCAACCGCCCCAGAAATCGGAGGTATCGTTCACTGATTGACCCGATGACAGAAATGGAGAATCACTGCAATCGCCCCAGAAATCAGGGGTATCGTTCACCTTTTGGAGGTGTTTATGTATGAAAATTATACTGCAACCACCCTAGAAATCGGGGGTATCGTTCAAGAGATTCTTACCACAAAGGTAAATGATACAACTGCAACCACCCCAGAAATTTAAGCAACCCAATAAAAAACGGCCGGGAAACCGGCCGTTATTTTACCCAGATGATCCGCCGCCGCATCATTTATTGCGGCTGGGGGGCATTAGCCCTGACGTGCCTTTAACCGTGGGTTCTTTTTGTTGATCACGTAAAGACGGCCGCGACGACGCACTACCTGACAGTTACGATCGCGCGATTTCAGCGTCTTTAAAGAGCTGGCGACTTTCATAATTAAAGCTCCTGAAACAACGGCCAATGGCCTGTTGGTGAAATAACAGCGCGCAAGCTAGCACCAGCCGCGCCCAAGGTCAATGGCCGATCACGGTTTTTTTAATGCTATTTATGCGATCACCGCCAGCCCCGACAGGGCGATTTATCCGGGGCAAGCCACGCCAGTGCCTTGCAACCCGCAATAGCCATGCGGCACCTTGTGCAAATATTGCTGATGATAGGTTTCGGCATAATAAAATTCATCAGCCAGCGCCATTTCGGTGGTGATTTTGCCGTATCCGGCGGCAGTCAGCGCCTTTTGATAGCTGTGTGCCGACTGCGTTATCTGATCAAGCTGGGCTTGGTCAGATGCAAAAATAGCTGAACGATATTGTGTCCCGCGGTCATTGCCCTGCCGATAGCCTTGGGTGGGGTCATGCGCCTGCCAAAAGGTCTGCAACAATTGACCTAGCCCGATTTTTTCCGGGTCAAACACCACCAATACCACTTCGGTATGGCCAGTTTGACCAGAACAAACTTCTTCATAGGTGGGGTGCGGCGTGCGCCCGCCCGCATAGCCAACCGCCGTGACATAAACCCCGGGCATTGTCCAAAACAGCCGCTCTGCCCCCCAAAAACAACCAAGACCAAGCGTGATCTGCTGCATCGACCCCGGAAATGGCGGCAATAATTCAGCACCCAAAACCGCATGCGCCCCGCCAGCAAAAATGGGTAACTGCCGCCCAGCCAGATATTCATCATCATGCGGCATACGGGTTTTAAACGGATTATCAAAAAACATAGTGGCCTCTTTCAAATCGCGATTACCCGCAACAAGCGCTGTTGATTTAACGCTGTTGCAAGGCGTCAACACCCGGCAAGGTTTTGCCCTCTAGCCATTCAAGAAAGGCCCCGCCAGCTGCCGATACGTATGAAAAATGGTCATTCACCCCGGCATTTGCAAGGGCCGCCATTGTATCACCGCCACCGGCAACGCTCATCACCTGTTGGTCTTGTGTCAAGCGTGCCACCGCGCTGGCAACGGCATTTGTCGCCGCATCAAATGGTTTCAATTCAAACGCCCCCATCGGCCCATTCCAGACAATTGTCTGGCACCCGCCAAGAAACGCCGTGACCGCGGCCACCGATTGCGGCCCGGCATCGAGAATCATTTCATGATCGGCAATGTCGCTGCCATCGGTGACGCGATGCGGGGCGTTGGCGGCAAAGGCGGTCGCCACCACAAGATCGGTTGGCAAAATCATCCGGCACCCATTGGCATCAGCTTTCGCCATGATCGTTCTGGCCGTGTCCACCATATCTGGTTCGGCAAGTGATGCCCCAATCTGGATACCTTGTGCCAATAAAAATGTATTGGCCATGCCGCCGCCAAGGATAAGACCATCAACCTTGGTCACAAGATTTTCCAATAAGGCCAATTTGCTTGACACTTTTGCCCCGCCAACAACCGCCCCAAGCGGCCGCCGCGGCGCCGCCAATGCGGCATGCAAGGCTGTCAGTTCAGCGGCGAATGACCGGCCAGCCGCCGCTGGCATTAACCGCGGCAAGGCATCAACCGATGCATGCGCCCGGTGCGCACAAGAAAACGCATCACCAACATAAACATCGCCAAGCGCGGCAAGCTTTTTGGCAAATCCTTGATCATTGGCTTCTTCTTCTGGATAAAACCGCAAATTTTCCATCATCAGAATGTCGCCAGATTGCAACGCCGCCATCGCCGCAACGCCGCCAGCACCAATAACATCTGTTTCAACAACCACTGGTTGTCCCAGCAATTTTGCCATGCAATCAGCCACCGGTTGCACGGTCAAACCGGCAACAACCTTGCCCTTTGGCCGCCCAAAATGCGTCAAAATGATGATTTTTGCCCGGGCCGCAACCAACGCCTGTAGGCCGGGCAAAATCCGTCTGATTCGCGTATCGTCGCTGACTTGCCCATCTTTGATCGGTACATTTATATCAAGGCGCAGCAACACCCGCTGATCTGCCAGATCCATTTCGTCAGCGAACAAAAATCCAGTCGTCATAACGCCACCCTATTTGTTGGCATGGTCTTCACACGTTCCGGCAAACCAATGTGCCGCCGGGGAAATGACTAGGTGAAATGACCAATTGAATATCAATATCGTTCCGGTTATTTAGAGATATTCAGGCGCAAGCGCAAGGCGGCAATAATGTCAGGGTTTCTGGCGTTTATTTAACGCGCATCGCCGCACAGGTATGGTTTATGACACATGTTCATTTTGGAAAGTCGCTTGGATTTGTTGCTGGCGGCATTGGGGATCAAATTTATCATCTGACCCAATTGCGCGCACTGGCCAGCGCCAGCCTTAATGGCAAAATTGATCTTGCCTGTATTCACCCGGGTTCAATTGCCACCTTGCTTGCCAACAGCCCGTGGGCTGGCAATATTATCGATGCACGACCACTCAGACGGTACATTCCGGCACTACGCGGGACTGGCACCGTTTCAAAAATCCGGCAGGCTAGATATAAAAGCGCCTTTATCCTGCACCGGTCGACCAGCTTTAAACTGGCGGCCTTGACAGCGGGCATACCCTATCGTGTGGGGCTTTATGGCCAGTGGCTTGATCAATTTATTCTGACCAAAAGCCTGCCTGCTGATGCGGGGGGAGATCGCCGCGCGTTATGGGGACACCGCCCGTTTATTGCTGCTGCCGATGAATGGATTGCGGCGCAAAATCTGGTGCTTGACGATAAAAGCCCGACAATCCTGCCTGCCCCCGATATGGTGGCCATTGTCGCAAATTTTCTGGCACATTTGCCGCGCCCAATTACCATTGTTAATCTGTTTGCCGCCGACCCAGCGCGGCGCTGGTCACTCGATCATGCCTGCACCACATTAAAAAATCTGGCGCACCAGATTGGCGGCAGCCTGATATTAAATGCCGGGCCTGATGCCGCTAGCTATCATGATGCCATGCTGGAACAATGGGATGGGCCCGCCGATCGATTGATTGACAGTCTGCGGCACGCGCCGTCATTGGCACGCGATATCGCTCTCTATCATGCGGCAGATGGGTATGTTGGCGTTGATAGCTTCACTGCCAATCTTGCCTTTAATTGCAATCTGCCAGCAACTGTTCTATTTGCCAAAGCGGGCGACAGGTTGCGCTATAAACCAGCTGTTTTTGCGCTATTTCCAAATGCTGGCAAAGGGTTAGACAGCATTTCTTCGGATGACATTATCGATCAATGCGCCAACATGCTGCAGGCGTCTCGATAATATGAGCCGCCGAACTGAACTAATAAGATTCGTAAGATTTCTCTTCGACCAAAGCTGACCCGGTTGCCAAATTGATTTGCTTTTTGATTTCGGCCCGCTTGTCATTTGTTACATATACCGCACGTGCCAATCTGATAAATTCATCGTCAAATCTTTTGGCGGCTTCTTTTTCCCGGATATCATCTTCGATATCCCATAGCGCCTCATTGACCGACTTTAATTCAGCCATCAAGCCCTGTATCTGATCGGTGGTAAATGCATCACCAGCCACCAGCGGAAGCAACGCATCAAGCTCATTCTGTATATTGGTCCGCTTGGCCGCATCGGAAATATGCGCCAGCTTAATTTGCAAAATTGTTATTTTATCTAGAACTTCACCAACTGAAACAGGAACTTGGAGTTGCATGGCTGACCTTTATTGAAGTAATGAGGGTGGCAAGGAATAGATGAATGCGGCGTTGCTGTCATGAAATACAACTATCTTCTAAAGATCAAGATGATCAGAAATTTCATTTGAGCCAGGGTTCATTTAAGCCAGAGTTCATTTGAGTCAGGGTTCATTTGAGACAGAGTTCATCTGGCATATCTCTGGTTTGGGGAGAATCGGTAAAATGGTGGGCACCCCTTGTCCAATCTGCCATTCAGCGTAATATGATGTCGTTTTTTCATCCATAAGATCATCTGCCGCGCTATCTCATGCCAGAAATCCACGCTCACCGCCAGCCCGCCGCCGAATTTTGGCTTGGCGTGCGGCATGAACTGCCACTCCAGCTTGGCGTTATTCCTTTTGGGCTGGTCTTCGGCATTTTAGGTCTTGCCAGCGGGTTAACCGGCCTGCAAACAATTTTGCTGTCCTCCATCTTGTTTGGCGGGGCCAGTCAGGTGGTTTTTGCCCAGCTTTGGGCCGCAGGTGTGCCACCATTGGTTGTCGGCGGTTCCGTTGGCGTGGTGAATTTACGGCATGTTCTCTACAGCGCATCAATGGCGCAATATCTGCGGCATTTGCCGCTGAGGTGGCGCATTCTTCTTGGCTATTTATTGACCGACGAGGCCTATGCTGTATCCATCAAGCGGTTTCGAGACGGGCCAGACAGCCCGCATCAGCATTGCCATCTTCTTGGCAGTGGCGTGACCTTATGGGTGGCGTGGCAAGCCTCGACAGTCATTGGCGTTATCGCTGGGACAACCATTCCTGATTCTTGGTCGCTTTCATTTGCCATTCCGCTGACTTTTATTGCTGTGGTCGCCCCCAGCATTCGACGGCGAGCTGATCTTGTGGCCTGTGTGGTGGCCGCCGCTCTGTCACTGATCTGCCAACCGCTGCCATGGAAATCATGGATCATCGTTGCTGCCTGTGGCGGCATTGCTGCTGGCTGGCTGACGCATTACCACGCCCAGACACGGGGCAAATTTACCGTTGACAAAAATGGTGGGACGTCATGATCTGGCTGGTGATGATCTTTGGCGGTACATTCACCTTTTGCACACGGTTTGTGATGCTGAGCGGATGGGTGGCACATGGCCTGCCAAAATGGTTGATTGATGCGCTTGCTTTTGTACCCATCGCCGTTTTAACGGCAATCCTTGTGCCAGCGGTTCTGATCGACCCGGCAACGCAACAGATTATTGTGATAGGAAATGCGCGGGTTGTTGCCGCCGTTGTCGCCACGATCATGGCCCTGCTGACACGCAATGTGATTGCCACCATCAGTTCGGGGCTGGCAACATTATGGTTTGTGCAATGGTGGCTGTGACTTGCCACAAGCTGGACCAGCTTATGGTTTCGCGGGCTTATGTTTGACCTGAATCTTTGGCGATCGCATCGCTTTTTTGGGCCAGTTTCAGATCAAGGCTCGTCACCCCACCAGATGCATGCGTTGTCCATCTGATGCACACCTTGTTATAAACATTCTGCCATTCTGGATGATGATTGGCACGTTCAGCCGCCAAAGCGACCCGGCTCACAAACCCAAAGGCTGCATTAAATCCTGAAAATACATATGTTTTCTCCAGCGCAGGTTGGCCTGAATCGGTGCGAACCGCCCACCCGTCAAGCTGTTTGATGGCGGTATCGATTTCAGCCTTTGTCAAAATCTCATAGGACATTTTTGCGCTCCTCTGGCATCTACGGCCTGCATGGGTCATGCTGGCCTTTTAACTATAGGCAAAACAGACTAAACTGTCAGCCATGTCCAAGACTGTGTTACTGATTGCCCATACCCCCTCTGCGAACACGCTGGCACTTGCCACTGCCGCTATGGATTCTGTTGCCAGCCATGACACTGGTGATGTTGGTATGCGGTGCCTGTCCCCCTTTGACGTCTCTGCAAAAGATGTCAGCGACGCTGCCGCGGTAATCATCGGCACCACCGAAAATATCGGATATATGGCCGGGGCAACAAAAGATATGTTTGACAGATGCTATAATGACTGGCTCGACAGCACCGCCGCCAAACCGGTGGCGATTTATATCCGCGCTGGTCTTGACGGCACCGCAACCAAAACCGCATTGACCTCGATATGCGGTGGGTTGAAATGGCGCTTGATCGCGGCACCGCTGATCGTTCGCGGCAGTTGGCAAGATACGTTTTGTGATCAGGTCAGTGAGTTATGCCTTAGCGTTGTCCTTGGCATAGATAGCGGCATTTATTGAGATTTTTTTGAATGATCCTGATTATGCGAGGCATCGTGTCCCGGCATGTTCATCATGATATCCGCGGGCCGTTTTGCCGTTCCGGTAAGCTTTATGTCACCGGCTTTTTCAAAAACCAGAATGATTTCATGCTGGCTGTCCGGGGCCAAATCGGTGGTCAATCCCATCAACATAATATGTAAACCGCCCGGGGCCAGCGTCACGCTGTCACCAGCGGCAATGGCAAGGCCACCATCAACAGCCCGCATCCGCATCACCCCTTGATCCATTTCCATTGAATGGATTTCAACACGCTGTGCAATGGTCGCTTTTGCCGCGATCAGGCGATCATCCGAAACACCATTATTGGTAATTTTCAGATAGGCGGCGCTACTTGGCATGCCCGCCACCGTGGCCCGAAGCTGCATTTCTGAAAAACTGAATATGTCGCTGGCAGCGGCGATGGAGTTCATACCGCTCATCACCATCATTGCCAATGCCACAACCACAGGTCTATGCAAAATCTTGGCCATTATTCTTGCCGTTTCCTAACGATTAAGTCGCTTTACTTCATCGATTGTCTTCAAGCCTAGTTGCGCCATCACGTCACGCACTTCTTCGAGCAGAATGGTCGCCGCATGGTGTCCACCTTTTTTACCAAGCGCCGCAACCGCATACATAAAGCCGCGCCCCAATAGCACAAAATCTGCACCTGCTGACAATGCCCGCACCACATCAAGGCCAGAGCGGATGCCACTATCAACAACAAGTGGTACATCCGGGCCAACCGCGGCGCGAATAGCCGCAAGTTTTGCCAACGGTGCTGGGGCGGCATCAAGCTGGCGCCCCCCATGGTTCGATACAACAATGCCATCGATGCCGAGATTGACCGCACGTGCCGCATCCTGACCATGCAGAATGCCTTTTAAAAACATGTTGCCATCCCAGCTTTTACGAATCTCCGCCAGATAATCCCAATCCAGCGAGCCATTTAACTGTTCACCAATAAATTTGGTAATCTGACCAGCACCATGTTGCTTTGCATAAGGTTCCATATTACGAAAACGCGCCCCGCCATTCAGCAATGTCCGCACCGCCCATTCTGGACGCAACATACTTTGCCAGATGACCCGTGGAGTAAAGCTGGAATTGCCACGACTGCCAAGCGGCGCGCCAGCAATGCGCATATGTTCACGCCGGCTAGGTGCTGGCACATCAGCAGTGACAACTAGATTTTGATAGCCATGTTCTTTGGCCCGGCGCAGCAAATCCTTCATGATCGCGCGGTCTTTTGGGGCGTATAATTGAAACCAAGCCATCTTGCCAGCCGATTGCGCCACCATTTCAATCGATTCACCAGCAACAGTGCTGAGAATATAGGGAAACCCATGGGCTTTGGCGGCGGCACCCAGAATTGATTCAGCCCCCGGCCAGATCAGCGATGAAAGCCCAACCGGGGCCACCCCAAAAGGCGCGTTATATCCAACGCCAAAGATTTGCGTACTTAAATCCGGATTAACCCGCCCGCGCATAAATTGCGGCGTTAATTCAATACCATCAAGATAGGCCCGGTTATTGTCTTTGGCATGGTCCTGACCGGTACCCGAATCTAGATAGGCAAATACAAATTTTGGAATGCGGCGCGCCGCTGGCGCCTCTAGATCGGTCAAGCGCGGATATTTGTTCATCAAATCCATTACATCACCCCACATCCAAGGCGCTGGATGCCAATCATGGCTGTAGTTGGTAACATTCAACTTTCATCAACTGCGTGTATTTTATGTACAATGTCCAGACCAGTTGGGCAATAAGCAGTCGGGGGGACTGCGCCATCTTGCCGCGATATCATCTATGCCACAACAACTTGCTAAATCCCGGGTTTCTGTCTAGCACATAGGCGGGTGGCAGATTTTTTGAACAAACCATGACTTGATATAATAATGTGAAGATATGACTGCGAAATCAAAACGATTATTTGTCATTGCCGCTATTGCATCTCTGCTTGGCATTGCCGCTATGCTGGTACTAGGGGCGTTGCGCGATAATATCGTATTTTTTTATACCCCGTCTGAAATCAGCCAATCAGATAGAGAATCTGGGCGACAATTACGGCTTGGCGGTCTGGTAAAAGACGGCAGTGTCGAGATAGACGGCATGCAATCTGTTTTTATCGTAACAGATGGCAGTTCCGACATCATTGTTCGGTACAACAATGCCTTGCCAAGCCTGTTTCGTGAGGGCCAAGGTGTGGTTGCCGAAGGCCAAATCGAAAATGGTATATTCATGGCGCAAAATGTGCTGGCCAAACATGATGAAAATTATATGCCAGCTGAGGTTGCCGATAAATTGAAAGAACAAGGTGTGTGGCAGGGCGGCACGTCAAATTAACTGACCCCTGCCCTTTGATAATTTAGGCCCGGCATAATTTAGGCCCGGCATCAAAGCGGCGTTATCTTTCTAGGCTGACTTGTCGTTTGCCTGTGTTTCATCGTCAAAATTTTGCTGTATCACGGCGGCGGCGGCTGGCATTGGCGCCGAGGTGGCAACATCAACATTACGAATATTTTCGCGGTACAAAGTGTAAATCCCGCCAAACAGAATAAGCACCATGCCAATCCATGCCTGTACTGTTGGCCATTCTCCCCAAATCACCACCCCCCAAAAGGCACCAAACGGGATTGCGGTATATTCAAACGGGGCAATCACTGACGCTTCGACAGACCGGTAGGCGTTTGATGACGCCACCGATAAAAACAGCACCGATAGACAGCAGATCAAAACAAATAGCCAATCCATCGGCGACATCAAAACCGGCCCCCGCATCAGAAAATCAAGCGTGGCATTGCCGGTTGGCGGCACCGGCCAGATCAGATTCGCCGCCACCATCAGCGCACCAACAACAAAATAGCAAAGATGCTGCACTGTAACCATGGCCGACAAACTGCCATCTGCCTTTAGCCGCCTTGTCCAAATCTGAAACAGCGCATAGCTCACAGCCGCGCCAATAACCAACAAATTTTCTTTTTGAAACTCTGCCCCGCCCGGCTGAATAATAACCAACACCCCCATCATTCCAGCCGATACCGAAGCCAGACGGTGGACGCCTATTTTTTCCCCAAGAAACGGCACGGATAATAAGGTGATGATCATCGGTGCCACAAAAAATATGGCAATCACATTGGCCAAAGGCAGACTGCCAAGCGATACAAAAAATAACAGCATGGCCACCACCAGACACATCGCACGCCCGACAAATTGCCAGAACACCGGTGCGGATAGATTTAACATGGCGCGCAGACCATCGCTGACCAGCATAACCAGAATAAGCGATAATGAGGCGCGCACCGCCACCACCTGGCCAAGCGAGATCGAGGCGCTCATAATTTTAATCAACGCATCATTCAGCGGGATCACGGCCATGGCCAAACCAAGCAAACCAAGTGCGTAACTTGGTGTGGAAAATCGTTCGATCATATGCGCAACTCTTTTCTGCTAGACGGCACGGGTCGCTATTATCGATAGCCGGACCCAGCAAATAGCCAGCATGATTATTCTGCGTAACAGCAAAACAACCATGATGCAATGACCCGGCAATAAAATGGCTATGCATTTAGGTTCGCACCAGATACCAGCGACGAAAAATCAACCAAAACTCACTTGTCATTGGGCATGGTTTCAGTCAAGCTTACGGTCAATTTTTTAAAAAGATTGTATATTGTTAAACAACAGGCGGCGCCGCTTGTGCGGCGTACGAAAAGCGTTCTTATGCCCCAAAATTTTCAAAATTATATTGCCGGTGCGTGGCATGATGGTGAAACGACCATTGAAAATATCAACCCGTCTGATTTGTCAGACAGCATTGGCCATTATGCACAAGCCAATCGCCGCCAGCTCGACAATGCACTAGATGCCGCCGCTTCAGCCCAAAAACAATGGGCAAAAACCGGCCTAGAGGCACGGCAATCCATCTTAATGAATATCGGCAATGAATTGATGGCACGCCGCGAAGAGCTTGGCCGGTTGTTGAGCCGGGAAGAAGGCAAACCACTGGCCGAGGGCATGGGTGAAATTTACCGAGCTGGACAATTCTTTACCTATTACGCCGCCGAAACATTGCGCCAGATGGGCGATACGGCCGACAGTGTGCGCGCTGGCATCGAAATTGATGTACGCCGAGAACCTGTTGGTGTTGTGGCGATTATCAGCCCGTGGAATTTTCCCACCGCAACCGCCGTCTGGAAAATTGCCCCAGCACTCGCTTTTGGCAACGCGGTGATATGGAAGCCTGCCAATCTTGTACCAGCATCTGCTGTTGCCCTAGCGGAGATTATTGCCCGCCAAGATATCCCGGCTGGCCTGTTCAATCTGGTGATGGGGCCGGGTGGCGAAATTGGACAAGGTTTGGTTGAAAGCCCGGCGGTCAACGCGATCAGCTTTACCGGCTCGGTTGAGGTTGGCAAACAGATTGCCGCATCAGCCATCACCAATCTGACAAAGATTCAAATGGAAATGGGATCAAAAAATGCGCTGGCGGTGATGGATGATGGCGATATAGATATCGCGGTTGCCGCCGCACTTGGCGGGGCGTTTGGCGGCACCGGGCAAAAATGCACCGCGTCATCAAGATTGGTTGTCCATGCCAAAATTCATGATGAATTTGTTGATAAGCTAAGCGCTGGTGCGAAAGCGATGGTGGTTGACCATGCACTAAAAGATGGCACCCAAATTGGCCCGGTCGTCAGCCAAACGCAGCTTGATGAAAATCTGGCGTGGGTTGACCGGGCAAAAGCCGAAGGCGGTGATATTCTATGTGGCGGGACTCGGGAAACCCGTGACACAGATGGCTATTACATGACACCGGCTGTTGTTGCTGGCACAAAGAATAGCTGGCAGATCAACCGTGAAGAGATGTTTGCCCCCATCGCCTGTGTAATCAAAGTTGACAGTTATGATGAAGCTGTTGATGTGGTGAATGACACGCATTTTGGTTTGACGTCTGGCATCATCACAAGATCACTGGCACGTGCCACAGATTTTCGCCGCCGGGCCCAAACTGGTGTGGTAACGATTAATCTGCCAACGGCCGGGACGGATTATCATGTCCCATTTGGCGGGCGTGGAAGCAGTTCCTATGGCCCACGGGAACAAGGCCGATATGCTGAAGAATTCTATACCACAGTAAAAACAAGCTATATTGCCGCAGGCCAGCCGGACTGAAACCATGCATATCATCGACAATTTACAATACGCCAATTGGTCTGAAAAAATTTTCAAGCAAATGCGCGAAGGCGGGGTTGATGCCGTTCATGTGACGATTGCGTATCACGAGATATTTCGTGAAATGGTGGCCAATATCGAACAATGGAACCGCTGGTTTGAAGCCTTTCCCCAGCTGATTTGTCACGGGCGAAGCGGCGATGATGTCCGCCGTGCCAAAAAAGATGGGCGTACCGCCATCATTTTTGGATTTCAAAATCCATCACCGATTGAAGATGATATCGGGCTTGTCGAAATCTGCCATATGCTGGGCGTACGCTTTATGCAATTGACCTATAATAACCAATCCTTACTAGCGACAGGTTGTTATGAAATCGAAGATAGCGGCGTTACAAGAATGGGCCGCGAAGTCATCAAAGAAATGAACCGGGTTGGTCTGGTTGTTGATATGAGCCATTCAGCCGAACGATCAACACTTGATGCGATTTCCCTGTCAGAACGCCCCATTGCCATCACCCACGCCAATCCAAATTTTTGGCATCCGGCAAAGCGCAATAAATCTGACGAGGTATTGTGCGCCCTTGGTGCAAGCGGCGGTATGCTGGGATTTTCTTTGTATCCGCATCATTTGAAAGACAAATCGAATTGCAGTTTGGATAGTTTTTGCGAGATGATCGCCCGCACCGCCGATCTGATGGGCGTTTCGCAAATCGGGCTTGGGTCTGACCTTTGTCAAGATCAACCCGACAGCGTTGTTGAATGGATGCGCGTTGGACGCTGGACCAAAACCATTGATTATGGTGAAGGGTCAGCCGCACAAGCCGGCTTTCCCGATATGCCTGACTGGTTTCAGGACAACCGTCATTTTGGCAATATCGCGGCTGGATTGCGGGCTGTTGGCTTTTCAAAAGACGAAACCTCTGCAATTATGGGCGAAAATTGGTTGCGGTTTTATGATGACAATTTCACCGCGGCGTGAGAGTGAATACAGATGGATGCACAGATTCAAAAATCTTCTGAACCATTGATTGTCAATCGCCCGGCTTCGGTCGTGATGAAGCTGGCACGCATGGGGTCGTTTCATCAAAGCCGGTTGAGTTTTATGCGGGTGTTGCTTCGCCGTCTAAAGGCAGAAAATTGGCAATTTAGACAAGCTGAATGGCATATTGATAAAGATGGTGTTGGCGTTGCCACTTATGAAGCCATCGGCCCAGAGCGCACCTATACGCTGGTCGCCTTTGCACATGACCTGCCAGATGAAAAACGGTCAGACCGGGTCATTGCCGAGGCATGGGACGCCACATTCACCCTGCATGATGGCACCATTTCACAAGATGATATCGCCCGGCTGGCGGCGAATGTACCTCGGCAAGAGGCTGGCCGTATTTCCGGTCAAGAATTGGTGCTATCACGTGCCAACCGGTCGGTACGGCTTTTTGACTATGTTGTTGATTGTTTGGCACGGGGACAGCAACCAGAGCGGCAAAAAATAGAACCGATTGGCTATCTGATGCGCACCACCGCGGTCTATGGGTCTGGCAAATTTGGCGCCGCCGATCGAAGCCACTGGGCCGACCGCGCTGAATTTGCCGGGTCGTTTCAACCAGAATTGCTAGCAGTGTGGCTGATCCGCAGCTTTACCATAGATATTGTCGAACATATGGCACGCCAACGCGCCCCAGAAACAGCAATCAAGCTTGATCCAAACATCCGGCGGCGTATTGGTGTTGGCAATTCAACCGGGTTGGGCATGGCCCCCTTTTTGATCAATCATCCAGCATTGATTCATGCATGGATTAATGCGCGTGAAACCGCCTTGACCCGGGTGCGCCAATTGCCAAACACCGACCGGGATATGATTTGTAATCTCAAAAATTTGGTTCAACGCGCCTTGCAAAATGCCAATGAATGGACAACGGACAGCCCATACCAAAACCATAAAACCGCTGGGTTACGTGATAATCTGGCCCGGTTAGCCGCCTATCTGACAAATTTTGACCCCGCCACCGCCTATCCCTATAACGCCATTTATGATTGGGGGGACCAGCACCTGTCGCTGGAGGGCCAAGAACAGCTTGTATCACTTTTGATCGAGCGGCACGGTGCCTTGGTTGATGATTTAGCGATCACGATGTCGGCTGATGAAACATCGACCTTTCATATTGATGGCAGTATGACCATCGGCAAAATCAAAAACATTTTTGACGATTCCTATGGCTGGGTGAATAAGATCGACTATAGCGAAAACGCCGCGAAAGCGCGGGTATGGTATGTGTCTGAAGAAAAGCTGGAACCGCGGCTTGGGGAACGGTTTGAAGAACCAATAGAACCATTTGAACAACCGCTGGCACCCGGTCGTGATGTTGCCGCGGCACGCCAAACGCTCGATCAATGGGATGATCGCACATCGATTGCCAGCTTCCTGCTTGCCCATCCAGAGCATCGCCATATTATTCGCCGCATGCAAATTGTGGCGGCGCTTCCCTATGCAGAAATACACGACAATACGATTGCCGCTGATATGCAGCCGATTGATTTATTGCGCTGTAAATTGTCATTTTTTGGAGCATCAAAATTTGATCCTAGATCCGATCGCTGGTTGCGTATTACCATGTATCAAGGCGCACCATTTCCAGATGAACTGGCAAGGCTTGATCCGGATGATCTGGCCTATCCGCCGCTTCATTCATAAAAATGACCCCGCCGCATGATGCAGAACAAATAAGCTGGTCCCTTGGCGAAACAGCGGCGCTTGCCACCAAGGCCGCCCGCGGTGCTGGTATGCCGTGGGGGGTTGCTGACGAAACCGGGGTGGCGGTCAGCTGGCTACAAGCCCGCGGCATTCCCGGACTGTCGGCACTATGCCGGTATTTGAAATGGCGGCAAAATGGCCCGTTAACACGCTGGCCAGATCGCCCGGCAGGTAAATCTTGTTATTGTCCCATTGCGCTTGGGACTGCCTATATGGACGGGGTATTGCCAGCCACCATCACGATTGAAAACATCCGTGAGCCGGTGTTGATGCTGCCATTTATTGCCAAACGCAATACTGACCAGCCGATGCAAGTCGATTTGGGTGATTTGTCCATTCACCTGTCCAAAGATGGTGTTTTCAGCCCCTATCTTGACACCGCCCTGCTGATCAGTCAGGCCAATTGCACCATCAATCTTGCCACCGACACAGCTGCCATGACGCCTTATGAGCTGACACAACGGGTGCCATCCTATTTTTTTGGATGCGTCAACGCCTTGGATGAATTTGCTAAAAAAACCTATGCGCCAGCAACCGATGAATCGCGTCTGGCTGGGGCCGGGGCCGGGCTAAACGATAATGATTAAGGGCGGCAACAAGACGAACCTTTATGCGGCGCATTAACATGTCACGCGATGATGCGGCTGATCAGCCAACCACGCGAAACTGGAAAATCAACGCCAAATCACCGCTATGCTTGTCAGCTTTTCGCGCATAGATTGCCGTTTCCAGAAGATCAGGCGATGTAATCACATTATCTGCGACAAGAGATCCAAGACACCCGGCAAAATCATGTGTCTGATAATGTTGCTGGTTGACGCCAATACAAAACACACCGCCAGCTTGGCAATGGCGGATTAAATGACGCAGCGGTTCTGGCCCTAAATGGCCATGGGTAAAGGTGCCTGCGCTGATAATAGCCGCATACCCAGCAGGTAGGCTGGTGATATCACCAGTCAGATCAACTTCATAGAGATTCTGATACAGCGACTTATCCGCCGCCACCGCCAGCATGTCAGCCGAAATATCGACCCCATCAATCACCATGTCAGGGCGTTTTGCTTTTAGATTTTTGGCCACCAAACCAGTGCCACACCCGATATCACAAACCGGCCCCTCGGGCAGGTCACTCAGGTCCAAAAATGCATCTGCAACAGCTTTGGGGTAAATATATCCAAGGCCTGCCGCAAAATCCTGATCATAGGTCGCGGCAAACCGTTGGTAATAGGCACGGTTATCTTCTGGGGTTTTTAGAGCATAAGCCCCGTCCAATAAATCAGTGCCTGCATCCCCAGATGCGTTTTTTCCCGAGTCTTTTTGCACCGACCAGCACCTCTTAGATTGGTATTAGACAATGCCGCTGATGGTTTTGATTTCCAAAAATTCTTCAATGCCCCACATGCCGCCTTCGCGTCCCACGCCTGATTGCTTATAGCCACCAAAGGGGCTACCGGAAATCCGGCTGGCACCATTCACCTGTATCATGCCGGCGCGCAATTGTGCCGCCACCCGGCGGGCACGATCCATATCGCCAGTCTGGATATAAGCGGCCAATCCATAGGGCGTGTCATTGGCAAGCGCAATCGCCTCTTCCTCGGTATCAAACGGCATGATCGCCAGCACCGGGCCAAAAATTTCTTCACGAATAATTGTCATATCCTGGGTGGTATCGGCAAAAACTGTCGGTTTGACAAACCAGCCACGATTCAAGCCTTCAGGTCGGCCAACGCCCCCAGCAACCAGACGCGCCCCTTCATCAATGCCTGACTGGATCAACCCTTGAACCTTGTTAAATTGCGCTTCTGATACCAATGGCCCGATATGATTGCCCGGTTTTGATGGCAAATCGACGGTTGTTGCGGCGGCTGTTGCCGCGGCCGCTTCAATCGCAAGTTCATAGGCACTGCGTTCTACCAGCATGCGTGATGCGGCGTTACATGATTGTCCAGTATTGTTGAAACAAAAGGCGGCACCACGTGCCACTGCCGCGGTAACATCACAATCATCAAACACCAGATTTGGCGATTTGCCACCAAGTTCCAGCGACACTGTTTTCACCGTATCGGCGGCGGCCTTGCTGATCAGCACACCAGCACGCGTTGACCCAGTAAATGAAACAACGTCGATATCGGGATGCGCCGACAACAAGCTACCAACCCCTGCACCATCTCCATTTACCATATTAAAGACACCAGCCGGAAATCCAGCGGCATCAATACATTCAGCAAAAAGAATGCTCGACATCGGGGCAATTTCCGATGGCTTTAACACCATTGTGCATCCAGCCGCCAACGCCGCACCGACCTTCAGCACAACCTGATTCATCGGCCAGTTCCATGGGGTAATCAGCGCGGCGACACCAGCCGCTTCAAAGGCGATATCCTGTCCTTCGACGCCGGGGCGCAATGGCCGCTGAAATTCAATTGACCCAAGTGCCCGAATAAAGGCCTTGAGATGGCCACGCCCGGACCCGGCTTGGTCACTAAGCGACATATCAATCGGCGCGCCCATTTCATATGAAATCGCCTGTGCCATGTCCTGCATGCGGTCTTCATAAACGGCTAGTAATTTTTCCAAATACTGAATACGGATTTCAACTGTTGTGACCGACCATGCCGGAAACGCGGCTTTGGCCGCGGCAATCGCCGCTTCAGCATCTTTTTTACCGCCAAGTGAAATGGTCGCGTACGTCTCTTCAGTTGCTGGATTAATCACTGGAAAATCAGTGCCATCGATTGGCGCAACCCACTGGCCATCAATATAAAATTTGGTTTTATCCAGCATCGCACATCACCTCGTAGAGCAGAATGTAAAAAATTTGTGGTTCGTTATCAGACCAATAAGCCAATCCGGCAATAAAAGAAATGGTCGATAAAATAATGTGGCAAAATATATCAGATATTTACATGCGTTCGTTCAGTTCTACATGGCCCATATGACTTGTCAAGACAGGCCAAATACAGACCGTCAGGCTGGCATCGTCACTTTATGTTTTTCCGCCAGCGCGATACCTGCCACCACCATTATCAGCGCCATAATATGATAGCCATACATAGGTTCTGATAAAATGCCCATCGCCATAAATGCGGCAAACACCGGCACCAAATTCACATAAAGTCCAGCACGGGTGGCCCCGATCAATTCAACCCCCCGCATAAAAAATGTTTGCGATAAAATTGATGGGAAAATGGCACAATATAAAATCACCGCCATGCCCGTCAGGCTTGGCTTAACCAGCTTGCCTGCAGAAACTTCGCCAATGGTGAACAATGTCAGCGCAACAAATGCCGATCCAGAAAAATACGCAACCATAATGATTGGCGGCATTTCAAGACGTTTGCCAAGATGCAACACATATAGCGCATAACAAAAACACGCCGCAATCATCAATATGTCACCAATATTAAAGGTCAGCGTTAACAGCATGGCGATTTGACCGCCGGTAATCAACACCACCACACCGCATAATGACACCAGCAAGCCCAAAAATTGCAACCTGCCAATCCGCGTGCCAAAAAGCAGCGTTCCGAACAACATCACAAAGGCAGGAATCGCGCCTTGCGTGATGCCCAAATTCACAGCTGTTGTATGTTGCGCACCAAGGCTGAATAAAGCGGTAAATCCAGCCAAGCCGCCACCACCCATCAATGCCACATAGCGCCAGTGCTGGCGTACAATTGGCCAGTAAAGACACATTTGTTTTGAAAAGACCATGAATAAAATCAAAAAGCAGAACAGCCAGCGCAACTGCATCAATAATAATGGGGATACTTCACCAACAGCGATACGCGCGCCAATTGCATGCCCGGCCCAACTAAGCGTTGCAGAGGTCAGCAATAGATGCGGGCTATGCCAGAACCAGTTAGCCATCAGCCAGTTCGCGGTTGTTGTTCAGACACCCGCACCAATCTATCACGCATCATCGCAATTTTGCGGCAAGCTCTGCAACCTCTGACATCGCGTCATGGATGCGCCCAAACATATCATCCAATTCCGCCTTTGATATGATTAATGGCGGACAAAACCCAATGATATCACCGGGCAAGGCACGTAAAATCACCCCATGTTTTTGAATGATAGCGACCGCCTGTGCGGCAATTTTCTGTGACGCATCAAATTTTTTGTGGCTGTGTTTGTCAGCGGCAAATTCCATCGCCCCAATCAGACCGATTGACCGCACATTGCCAATAAAATCATATTGTTCCATAGCGGCAACATGTCCGGCAAATGAGGGTGCCACCGAACGAACATGCCCAATAACATCGCGCTCCTGCATCAATTGCTGGGCGCGCAATGCAACCGCCGCACATACCGGGTGCGCCGAATAGGTATATCCATGGCCAAAGACGCCTAATCTTTCAGCTTGTTCGGCAAGCGGTGCATAAACCTTATCTGACATCATCACCGCTGAAATCGGTAAATAAGCTGATGATAGCGCCTTGGCACATGTCAACATATCTGGCCGCACATCCATGGTTTGCGACCCCCACATATTGCCGGTCCGACCAAAGCCGCAAATCACCTCGTCCGCCACCAGCAACACATCATATTTTTCCAGAACAGCGCGGATTTTTGCAAAATAACCAGCAGGCGGAATGATCACTCCGCCAGCGCCCATCACCGGTTCGGCAAATAATGCCGCCACCGTATCCGGCCCTTCTGCCAGAATTAAATCTTCTAGTTCAGCGGCACAACGGCTGGCAAATGCTTCCTCGCTTTCGCCAGCATGCGCGCCATTATAATAGTCTGGTGCGGTTGTATGTTTGACAAAATCAAGCGGCAGCCCAAACCCATCTTGTGCATAAGCCAGCGCGGTCATGCTAGCCGCCGCCATCGTGACACCGTGATACCCTTTTTTACGGCTGATAATTTTTCGCTTTTCCGGCCGTCCCAATGCAGCATTATAATACCACACCATTTTCATTGCGGTATCGTTCGCCTCTGACCCAGAGGCGGCAAAAAACACTTTACTCATATGGCTACCGCCACCAGCAGGCGGAGCATTGGTGATCAGCATTTCAGCAAGCTCTATGGCTGGATCAACCGTTTTTCCGGCAAAGCTGTGATAAAATGGCAATTTATTGAATTGCGCGATCGCGGCATTGACCAATTCAGGTTCGGAAAAGCCAAGTGATGCACACCATAACCCGCTCATCCCTTCATAAAAACGATTGCCCGAATCATCATGCACAAACACACCATCACCTTTGGCGATGATATGCGGGCCAGCCGCTGCCAATTGTGCCGGATTGGTATAGGGATGCATATGAAAGGCGACATCCCGGCTAGCTGGTGAATTGCCAGCAAGATTTATATTGGTAGGTTTGTTCATCCTTTTGTTCCTCTAGAACGGGGACTACACATGCTGACCGCCATTTACGTGAATTTCAGCCCCATTCACATAATTTGCCTGATCACTACATAAGAAAAAAATTATGTCGGCCACTTCATTAGCACTGCCAAAACGCCGCATCGGGATTTGTGGCAAAATGGCCGCCTCACTATCGGGCGACAATATATCCGTTTTGATTTCACCGGGCGCAATGGCATTCACCCGTACGCCGCGTTTACCAAAATCAGACGCCATTTCCCGGGTCAGCGCGCTTAGCGCCGCTTTTGATGTGGCATAGGCAGACCCAGCAAATTCATGCACCCGGCTACCAGCAATTGATGTCACATTTACCACCGTACCAGACCCAGCCTGCAAACAGTCAAGAAGTGATTTGGCCAGCATTAATGGGGCAAACACATTCACCTGATACACCTGTTGCCATAAAGCTAGATCACCCGACACAGAATCAAGCCGCCGTCCATCAGCTGACTTTGGCGAAATTCCGGCATTATTAACCAGCGCATGTAACGGCGCGCCATTCAGCCTTGATTTTAATTCAGTAACACCGCGCTCGACATCTGCTGGTGTGGCCAGATCAATTTGCAGATGGTCTTCCGGGCCAGCTTCCCACGGGCAATTTTCCGGAAAGCCATGACGCGAACAGGTAATAACCCGCCAACCTTCTTTGGAAAATCTTTTGACCGTGGCGTGGCCAATACCACGGCTGGCCCCGGTCAAGACAAGTATTTTGCGATCATCCATCTGCCTGCCCCTTGATGCGGAGATACTACAACCCGGCCATTGCCTATGTGCCACAGGCCGGAAACCGATATCCAATTCATGTCAGACTGCGCCATCCAAAAGGTGGCTGTCAACGGCTGTTAGCGGCACTGATGGCTTAGCTTGGTGTGATGCCGCGCAGACGTTCCGAACGCCGTCTTAGCAATTCAAGAACCGTGAGCAAAATAATCGACAAAATTACCAGCAATGTTGCCACCGCTAAAATTGTCGGGCTGATTTGTTCACGAATCCCAGACCACATTTGTCGCGGAATTGTGCGTTGTTCGGGACTAGCCAGAAACAGCACCGCAACCACTTCGTCAAATGAAGTGATAAAGGCAAACAATCCACCCGATACAACGCCTGGAATAATCAATGGCATTTGCACACGCCGGAATGTTGTGATCGGCCCCGCACCAAGCGAATTAGCCGCCCGTACCAGCGATTTATCAAACCCAACAAGCGTTGCTGTCACGGTGATAATGACAAATGGTGTGCCAAGAACGGCATGCGCCATAATCACCCCTAGATAGGTCTGGCTAAGCTGGATACGCGAATAGAAAAAGAACATGCCAGCGGCGGTAATCACCAGCGGCACAATCATTGGCGAGATCAAAATTGACATCACCATCCGGCGGTAGGGCATTTCTGACCGGCTTAGACCAATCGCCGCCAAGGTACCAAGCGCAGTTGATAGCAACGTGGCGCAAATACCGATAAAGAAGCTGTTGCGGATTGCCCGCATCCATTGACCGTTATTCCAAGTATCCGAAAACCATGCCCAACTTAACGGTTCGTCAGGTGCCGCCATGCCATTTCGCAAAATATCTTCATACCAGCGCAATGAAAAGGCGGCGGGGTCAAATGACAGCATGCCGGGGGTAAAACTGAAATAGGGTTCAACATTGAATGACAAAGGCAACACAATCAAAATCGGCAAGATCAAAAACAAAAAGATCAATCCGCAAATAAACCGATAGGTATAGTGCCAGATATATTCACCAGTGCTGGTATAAGGGGGTAGCTTTGCCATTGATTTATCCCAGCTTCATATTGTCGATGCCAATAATACGATCATAGGCCCAATAGAGAAGCAAAACGCCAGCCAACAAAATGCCGCCAAGCGCCGCGGCCAACGACCAATTGAGTGATTTTTGCATATGATAGGCAATCATATTTGAAATCAACTGACCATCCTGTCCGCCGACAAGTGCGGGCGTGATGTAATAGCCAATTGCCAAAATGAACACCAATAGACCGCCCGCCCCGACACCTGGAATTGTTTGCGGCATATATACTTTTAAAAAGGCGCGCGTTGGTGTGGCACCAAGCGATCTAGCCGCCCGCATATAGGATGGTGGAATGGTTTTCATCACCGAATAGAGCGGTAGAATCATAAAGGGCAACAAAATATGCGTCATCGCGACGATCGTGCCAGTCATGTTGTAAATCAGCGAAAAGCGGGACTCATCCCCAGTGATTCCGATCCAGACAAGCAAATCATTGACCACGCCTTGTGACTGCAAAATGGCAATCCATGCTGTTGTCCGCACCAAAAGCGATGTCCAAAATGGCAACAACACCATAATCATCAGCAAATTTGAATACCGTAGCGGCAATGTCGCCAGCAAATAGGCAACCGGATAGCCAAGCAACAGACATAACAGCATAACCGTGCCAGAAATCAGCAGCGTACGCCAAAATAGTTTTACATAAATCTGTCGATTTTCGACCTGACTGACAAAGCCCTGGTCAACGGTATATTTACTGTCAAGCGCTGTCGCATAAAACCCCGGGGTCAGGCTTTGCGAAGTCAGCTTCATCGCCTGCCAGACTTCGAGATTGCCCCAGTCTTTGTCGATTTTCATCATAGATTCGGCATAAGGCGGCGCGGCCTTTTTGACCTTGCGCGCAGATGACGTAAACAGCGAACGTGTGCCGGGCAATTCTTGGTTCACCCGTGTGGCAATTCGCCCAATGGTCTTGTCTTCTCGCGCCGTTTTTAGATCCGTCACAAGCGCCGCAAACATCTCTTCAGACGGCGTACTAACCCCATCCCATTTTGCGAGCTGCTGCGTTAAATTTGGGGTGTATGAGGCAAACGTATCATTGTAAACGCCCTGCCACATCAATGCCAGAATCGGAATCACGAAACTGGCCATCACAAAGGCGAATAACGGCAACACCAGACCAACCGCACGCACCCGGCTGCGAAACAGGGCTTGGGCAAGTTTCTTTTTCAGGGGCGTTCCATCAGCCGCCGTAATTGGCATTTCTGCTGATGAATTTACGTCAGTTATCGCCATTGATAATCTCGTTAAATTTCATAAAAAATAATGACGGCTACACCATTAATGATGCAGCCGTCACAGTCATTTTATTGCGCCAACCAAGCGTTGAAACGCTCGTTCAGCTGATCCTGGTTATCTGCCCAGAATTCAAAGTCATTTTGCAACGCATTGGCAAAGTTAGCAGGTGCTGTTGGCATATGCTGGGCCATCTGAATGCTTTCGTCAGCATGATAGGTGCCGATTCTCGCAACAGATGACGCACGGGCTGGGCCATATGAAATCCATGAAGCCTGAGCCGCCAGCTGTTCTGTCGCAGTTGAGAACGCCACAAAATCAAGCGCGGCGTCTTTGTTCTTTGAGCCTTTTGGGATCACCCAGAGATCAAGGTCATAGATTTGACCGTCCCATACCATTTCGAATGGCTGGCCTTCGCCGTTTTTCGCGTTAAACACACGGCCACTCCACGCTGTTGACATCACAACTTCACCATCAGCAAGCAGTTGTGGAGGCTGTGCACCAGCTTCCCACCAAACAACATCGCCTTTGATTGTGTCGAGCTTGGCAAATGCGCGGGCAACACCCTCTTCGGTGCTAAGCACATCATAAACCTGACCAACAGGCACTCCATCAGCAATCAGTGCAAATTCCAAAGTCACTTTTGGTGATTTGCGCAGACCGCGCTTGCCAGGGAATGATTTTGTATCGAAAAAATCAGCCATGGTTTTTGGCGCATTCCAGTTACGCAACTTGCTTGAATCATAGGCATAAACAGATGACCACACGATGCTGGCAACCGCACATTCATGCAGCGTACCCGGCAGGAAATCTTCGGTGGCTGGTGTGCCATCAGGCGCTGCCGGCAAAATTCCATGGTCGATTGTTTCTAACAGACCCTCGTCACATGCGCGGATGGCGTCTGACAATTCAACGTCAACAACATCCCATGTCACGTTACCTGACTCAACCTGTGCTTTAATTTCGGCAATACCCCCACCGTAATCTTCCGATACGATAGATTTGCCAGTCTTGGCCATCCATGGCTTGTGATAAGCTTCAATCTGTGACTTGGTGTACGCACCACCCCAAGATACGATGGTCAAATCATTGGCCAGAGCAGTACCGCTAACACATAGCGACATACCTGCAACGGCAAAAAGGCCCTTTGTAAATCGAGACATTTTGTCTTTCCTCCTATTGTTACCGGTACAATTATCCATGTACCGCTCTTGGTTTATACCACCGCGAGACATAAATTTGCCTTTGCAGCAGCGGCATATTATTGACTATTCACATAGTCAAACTTTTTACCGATAATCCAGCGCCCTGCAATCATCGGTCTTCCAACCCACATACAGATTAGCACCAATCTCGAGGCCCAAATGGCCAGATGTGTTTGGTACTTTCACGATAAATTGATCATCACCAGCCACATTCATCCGGCAGCGGATATGATCACCAAGGTAAATTAATTCTTCAATGCGCGCATCAAGCATACTCATGCTTGATGATTTTTTGGCCGACACAACACAACGTTCAGGCCGCACCGACAACATCGTCCGGCTGCCTTTGCCATCATTATTGATCGACAAGGCTTTGACCATGTGGCCCGAGTCCAACTTGACCGTTGCCACAGATTTTACAACCGACTCAACCGTGCCATTCAACCGGTTATTTTCGCCAATAAATTGTGCAACAAAAGCATTGTCAGGCTTTTCATACAATGTCACCGGATCGGCAAGTTGCTGGATAATGCCATCGTCAAACACCGCAATACGGTTTGACATGGTCAACGCCTCTGACTGGTCATGCGTCACATAGACAACGGTAACGCCGAGATTTTCGTGAATATGCTTGATTTCATATTGCATATGTTCACGCAGCTGTTTGTCAAGCGCACCAAGTGGTTCGTCCATCAGCACCAATTCAGGTTCAAAAACTAGGGCTCTGGCCAAAGCAATACGCTGTTGTTGGCCGCCCGATAGCTGCGCAGGCTTGCGGTCGATAAAGGCCAGCATTTGCACCATATCGAGTACCTTGCGGACCTTTTCTTCAACCTTTGCCGGTTCCATTTTCCGCACTTTCAACGGAAACGCCAGATTTTCGCCGACTGTCATATGCGGAAATAGCGCATAATTTTGAAAAACCATGCCAATACCGCGTTTATGAGGCGGGATGTTATTGATCGGCCGGCCTGCAAGTTCAATATCGCCATGTGTTGCCGTTTCGAACCCGGCCAGCATCATCAAACAGGTTGTTTTTCCAGACCCGGACGGCCCCAGCATCGTGACAAATTCACCAGCGGCAATATCCAGGTTCAAATCTTTGACGACAAGTGTCTCGCCATCATAGCTCTTTTGAACGTTTTTAAATCGCACAAACGGATTATCGATTGTTTGCATTCATTCCATTCCCGAGTCGCACATGCATCCGATTGTGTCAGAGCGACGTTAATTTCAGGCCGATATCAATAAACGAGTGATGATTCAAATTGGTTTGGTAAATACCTAAAACATGTCAAAAAAATAAAACATGTTGTGAGGCATGACGCAACACCATAACGATCAAAAAATACCTTGATTCGATTAAATTTATCTTTAACGGACCGATATTTATCCTTTACCACCATTGCAACTTCACTCGGTTGGATTGCACAATGCTTCAGACCGGCACCTTCGCCCTAGAGCAGGTCTGATACGAGGCTCAGCGATGATGATGGATTCGACCAATCAAATTGAGCAAAATTTGCGCCGCCAAAGTTGTGGTGCTGCCGGACAAATCATAATCGGGTGCCACCTCGACCAAATCGACGCCAACAATATCTCCATGCTTGCTCAAACCATCCAGAAATTCCAAGATTTCATAATATAAAAACCCGCCATGCGATGGGGTGCCTGTACCGGCCGCAATGGACGGGTCAAATCCATCAATATCAATGGTCAGATAATAGCGTTCGCCTTTGGGGATGCGGGCCAGCATGCCATCAACACCCAATTTGCGGAACTGGCGGACTGATTGAATATCAGAACCCATTTTGCGGGCATCTTCATAGCCATCACGGGCTGTTGAAGACACATTGCGAATACCAATTTGCGACAGGCCAGTGACATAGGGTTTTTCTGCCGCACGCCGCATTGGATTGCCATGCCCATATTTCACACCATGACGTTCATCAACAAAATCGAGATGTGCATCAATTTGCACAAGGTGAACTGGCGCTTGATCAGAAAAGGCGTTGATACAGGGAATATTTACCGAATGGTCGCCGCCAAGCACAATTGGAATGGCCCCTGCCGCAAGAATCGCTCGAACGCCAGCTTCGATATTGGCATGGCTTTGCACCGTATCGGTATGCACAATATCGGCATCACCAATATCAACAATCCGAATTTTATGAGCTTCTAGATAGGTTACATCATCTTCATGGTCATAAGCGCCAGCATGGCCAAATGAAAACAGCGTTGACGCCTCACGAATGCCGCGCGGGCCAAACCGCGCCCCCGCCCGAAATTGTGTGCCAAAATCAAAAGGCGCGCCCAAAATAGCAAAATCAGCATCAATTGAGTCCCAATCCGGCTGATAGGGAAATTTGCCAAAACTACACAAACCAACAAAAGGCAGGTTCAGTCGTCCGGCCTCGTATCCATGTTTTGACATTTTGTCCTCCTGCCATAGGGGGTTTATTTTACTTTGATGCTGAATGGCGCCATGCGCGACCCAAGAAAAACAGTAAAACAATAAAGGTATAACAACAAGCTGTGCGTCTTGTTATCGCGCGTCTAGGGATATATCCATAATCTAGTTCATTGAGCCAAATCATTCACCTAAATCATTCACCTAAATCATTCACTGGCAATTTTTTATCTTTACCATAATCTGCAACTGCGGCAGTCTTTGCCCACATCACACCTAGTATGAGACATGCCGCAAGATTGGCGTCGTATGCGTAAATAAAGGGATCTGGTTGTGTCACATGTACCCCCCATCAAAAATGCAAAAATCATACAGCATATTAGAAATGATGGGTTTCGCCGCGGCCCCTTCCCAAATGCAAAAAACAATCTAAATGACGAGGTGATTACGGCCGCACAAACGACCATCACCGGTTGGCCTGGCTATACATCCACCCCGCTTATCAGCCTTGAAACAATCGCCGCGGCATGCGGGGTCCGCGCGGTCTATTACAAGGACGAGTCGCACCGTTTTGGCCTGAAATCATTTAAAGCACTTGGCGGGGCTTATGCGGTGGCCCAACTTGTGAATGAAAAAAAAAAGCCGGGCGCGACCCGTCAAAATTGACCGTGACAACCGCGACGGATGGTAATCACGGCCGCTCTGTTTCGTGGGGCGCTCAATTGGCGGGATGCCGCGCTGAAATCTATATCCACAAGCATGTCAGCACAGCGCGTGAAACAGCCATGGCAGATTATGGGGCCAATGTGACCCGGGTAAATGGTAATTACGAAGCCTCGTTGGCCGCATGTAAAGCAGATGCTGCGGCGCATGGTTGGCATATCATATCCGACACATCATGGGATGGATATCGTGATATCCCTTTGCTGATCATGGCGGGTTACACCTTAATTGGCCGTGAAGTGATTGACCAGCTTGGCGCTGAAACACTCACCCATTGCTTTTTGCCAGTAGGTGTTGGCGGTCTTGCTAGCGGCGTTGTCGCGCCATTGTGGCAACATATGAACGAAAACCTGCCATCTATGATTTCGGTTGAATCACATATGTCAGCCTGTTTTCTAGAAAGCATCGCCGCCCAGACCCCAACATTGGTTGACATCACGCAAGAAACATTGATGGCTGGCCTGTCATGCGGCGAGGTATCGCAATTGGCGTGGGAATTGTTGCAACCATCGCTTCGCCATTGCCTTGCCATTGATGATGCCGCGGTGGCCCCGCTGATGGCACGATTTGCCGATGGCACAATTGCCGGGGTGCCGATCGAGGCTGGTGAATGTGCAACCTCGGGACTTGCCGCACTACTTGCCGCCAAACAGGACCCACAATGCTGGCAAAATCTTGGCTTTAATTCAGACTCAGTGATATTGCTGATTGGGTCGGAAGGGGCGACTGACGCCGATATTTACGCTGAACTTACATCATTAGGACAAAACTAGATGACGACACCCACACGCGGATTTAATGATGCTGAATTTGCCGCCCGCTGCACCCATGCCCAAGCCGCAATGGCGCGGGCTGATGTTGGTGCATTGTTGCTGACAAGCGAAGCTGAAATTCGATATTTTACCGGCTTTATGACGCAATTTTGGCAGAGTCCAACCCGGCCGTGGTTTGTTGTTATCCCGTCATCAGGCAAACCTGTTGCTGTCATTCCATCGATTGGCGCCCCCTTGATGCGGCAATGTTACACCGAAAACATTATCAGCTGGGCATCACCCGCGGCAGATGATGATGGCATTACGCTGGTGGCTGATGTCATTCGCCAGCATGTTGCAAAGGGCGGCAGCTTGGGCATGCTGATGGGGCGCGAGACCGCCGTAAGAATGCCGCTAGCCGATCTATTTGCCCTGCAAAAGGCACTGGGCGCAATAAATTTGCACGACATGACCGCCGACATTCAACAAATCAGAACGGTAAAATCACCAGCCGAACAGGCCAAATTGCGACATATCTGCGGCATTGTTTCAGATGTATTTGCGCATGTGCCTGATTGGTTGCAAGCCGGCATGCCATTTGATAGCTGTTTTCGCCGGTTCAAAATTGACGCGCTAGAGCGCGGGGTTGATGATGTCAGCTATCTTGTTGGTGGGGTCGGGGCTGGCGGCTATGATGATATCATCGGGCCACCTTTTGCAAAGGCACTAGCGACTGGAGATGTGCTGATGTTTGATACCGGCTGTATCTGGGATGGGTATTTCAGCGATTTTGATCGTAACTTCAGCATCGGCCCGGCGTCAGCCGAAGCGCAAGATGCCCACAAAAAATTATTTGATGCCACCGAGGCGGCCTTGTCGATTTTGAGGCCCGGTATAACCGCCGCTGATTTATTTGCCGCTATGGATGACATATTGCGACCAGACCCGTCATCAAGCGGCGATGATGTGGGTCGCTATGGTCATGGGCTTGGCATTCAATTAACCGAAACGCCATCACACACGGCGTGGGACAAAACCGAGATTACCGCTGGCATGGCCCTTACCATCGAACCGTCGATCAGCTATGGCAACGGGTTTATGATGGTTGCCGAAGAAAATCTTTTGGTGCATGACGACCATGTTGAATTGCTGACAACGCGCGCACCACGAGATTTACCGGTGATCTGACACCGATTGCGACAGAATTGATTTATCGACGTTTCGCAATTTAGATTGCCCACAAAGCCCCATGGTTAAATCCAGCTCTTTGTGAATAATCTCTAGCGCCTGCGTCACCCCAGCTTGGCCATTTGCCCCCAGACCATAGAGAAACGCACGCCCAATCAATGTGCCTTGTGCGCCCAGCGCGATTGCGCGCAACACATCTTGGCCAGATCTAATGCCGCTATCCATCCATATCTCGGCTTTATCACCAACGGCGTCGACAATCGCTGGCAGTGATGTGATTGCTGACAAAGCCCCGTCTAGTTGCCGTCCACCATGATTGGAAACGACAATTGCATCCGCCCCGACATTTACCGCGGCCCGTGCATCTTCAGCATCCAAAATGCCTTTGATGATCACCTTGCCGCCCCATTGTTTGCGGATTTCCTTTACATCATCCCATGATAAAGAAGCATCAAACTGGCTGACCGTCCAATCTGCCAATGATGACATGTCTTTCACGCCTTTGACATGCCCGACAATATTACCAAATTGCCGCCGCTTTGTTCGCAACATGCCAAGGCACCATGCCGGCTTTTGCATCAGATTGATAAGATTGCGCAAAGTTGGTTTTGGCGGTGCGCTCAGCCCGTTTCGGACATCTTTGTGACGCTGTCCCATAATTTGCAGATCCAACGTAATCATCAAGGCTGAACAATTTGCCGCGCGGGCACGTTCTACCAACCGTCTGATGAAATCCCGGTCACGCATCACATAAAGCTGAAACCAAAATGGTGCATCGCTATTGGCGGCCACATCCTCAATCGAACAAATAGACATGGTTGACAGGGTAAATGGCACACCAAAATCCGCCGCCGCCTTGGCCGCCAGAATTTCACCATCAGCATGCTGCATGCCGGTCAATCCTGTAGGGGCCAGTGCCACCGGCATCGTAACTGTTTTGCCAAGCATTTCCATTGTGGTATCGCGCTGGCTGACATCAATCGCCACACGCTGGCGGAATTTTATCGCCTGCAGATCATCCTCGTTGGCCCGGTAGGTGGATTCCGACCATGAACCGCTATCGGCATAGTCATAAAACATTCGCGGCACACGCCGTTCCGCTTTTTTTCGAAGATCTTCGATACAGGCAATCGCTGTCATCACACACCATCTTGGTTCACTATTTGGAAACGATCTATTTAAGACCGTTACAATCTCAGCATTGCCAAGCCATGTAAAGACTATCGATAGCGGCGCAGCATCGCGCTCATCAAAATCACCGGGATCAGTCCAGTCATTACAATCATCAGCGCTGGCAATGCGGCTTTTTCAAGCATTTCATCCTTGGCAAATTGATAGGTATGGGTTGCCAAAGTTTCAAAATCAAATGGCCGCAATAAAAGCGTCATTGGCAATTCTTTCATAATGTCAACAAACACCAGCATCAAGCCCGCAAGAAATGAACTTTTAAGAAGCGGCAAGATAATCTGCCTTAAACTCGCACCATAGCCATGTCCCAAAACGCGGCTGGCACTCATCAGATTTTCCGGCAACCGCCGCACCCCAGATAACATCGCGCCATACCCAACAGCCTGAAACCTGACAAGATAGGCAAGCATCAGCAATCCCATACCAGCAATCAAAAAGCTGCTGATCAGCCCACCAGATATCAACCGCAATAATTGGTCGATATAGCCAGCGTAAATTAACACACCAATGGCCAATATCGTGCCCGGAAAGGCATAGCCGGTAGAAGACATTAACGCCAATTTGCGTAATTTTGACCCAGCCCGAAATACCGCGGTTAACACAATCACACTGGCAACAAGCATAATGAAAATAGCCGCGGAAATGGCAACCACCACACTGTTTATGACCACCGGTTGAATGGCTATAAATTCAGCCACCACATCACCGCGCAAGACAAACCGCAACAACACGCCAAGCGGAATAAAAAAACCAAATGATAATGGCATCAAACAAAGCAACCAGCAGACACATGTACCAAGGGGCGTTGTTGGCAAGGGGGCAAGGCTATTTTGGGTGCGGCTTGTGCTGACATATTGCTGGCGTGAACGCGCATAGAGTTCAAGCCCCAGCAACCCGAGGATAAACAAAAACCCGACTGACGATATTTGCGCCGCCGCCACCAGATTATTCATCCCAAGCCACACATTAAAAATGCCCAAGGTGATGGTTTGCACCGCGAAATATTCAACCGTGCCAAAATCGGACACGACTTCCATCATCACCAACGCCAATCCGGCAACGATGGCAGGGCGTGCCAGCGGCAGCCCGACATGCCAAAATTGCGATTTATTATGCACCAAGGCAATTTCAAAAAGACTGGCCGGGGTCAGGCGAAACGCGATGCGGGTCACCATATAAATATATGGATACAGCACCGATGCCATGACCAATACCGCCCCGCCAACCGAACGAATTTCAGGAAAATAATAATCGCGCGGGCTTTGCCATCCAAAAGCCGCCCGAAGCGCCGATTGCACCGGACCGGCATATTCAAAAAAATCGGTATAGCAATAGGCGATAATATAGGCAGGTATGGCGGCCGGCAAAAGCAACATCCATTCCAGCATGGCGCGACCAGCAAAATCATATCGGCTGATCACCCATGCCGAACTGACACCAAACACAATCGCAACGCCGCCAACACCGCCCATCAGCAACAAGGTATTGATGACATAGGTGGCCAAAACCGTGTCGACCAGATGCCCCCACAGCCCGCCGCTATCACCAAAGGCGGCCAGAAGCAAGGCGGCGACTGGGCCAAGCAAAAAACAGCATAAAATAATCGTCGCCAACGACCATTTATCAATCGACGGGCGTGATGCAAGCGACCATTGTGATAAAAATGTGGCTACCATCCGACCCGATCAATAATCATCTGCGCCTCTGGTGCCAGTTCAGCCAGCCGTTCAATCGGCAAGGCGTCACGCTTAAATTCGCCCCAGCTGGCAAGTTCTGCTGGCGGGGCGACAGCCGGATTGACCGGGTATTCATAATTTATTGTCCCATATAGCTGCTGGGCCAGTTCGCCCGTCAAAAATTCAAGAAACGCAAGCGCCTCATTTTTGTTCGGGCTGTGTTTGGCGATTCCGGCACCCGAAATATTGATATGATTACCGCGATCTTGCTGATTGGTAAAAACAAGCCGAAGCGAGTCAGCCCATAAACGCTGGTCTGCATCATCGGAAAATTTCATATTGCCGTAATAATAGCTGTTCATGATGGCGACATCACAAATACCCTGAAAGATGGCTTTGGCCTGTGCCCGGTCATTGCCTTGTGGTTTTCGTGCCAGATTCGATACAAAATCACGCGCCCAGTTTTCTGCGGCCTCGGCCCCATGCGCCGCGATCAAAGACGCCATTAACGCGCGGTTATATACATGGCTGCCGGGGCGGGTACAAATCCGTCCACGCCATTCCTCTTTGGCAAGATCCTCAATAGTTTGGATGGCATCAGCTGGCACTCGGTCTTTCGATGTCACCACAATCCGGGCACGTTCAGAAAGCCCAAACCAGCGATTGTCAGATGCGCGCAAATGCGCCGGGATATTGGCGCTGATAACAGCTGAGTCAACGGGTGCCAGCAAATCAAGCGCGGCATATTCGGCAAGCCGCGCAATATCAACGGTCAAAATGACATCGGCTGGGCTTGCCGCGCCCTCGGCCTGCAGCCTCTGGGCCAATCCCTTGGCCGCATAAACAGTTTTAGTCTCAATGCCAGTGGCCTTGGTAAAGGCATCCAAAAACGGCTGGATCAGCACTTGCTGTCGATGCGAATAAATATTCACCGTACCGGCGGCAAACACATGTGTTGGCAACCATAAACATAGGGCAAACACGCCCAACACTAGCCAGTGCTTGACAAATCTTTGATTATTCATACAACCGGTGGAACGCTTGATCGTCATTTAATTATGTACCCTATATTAGAGTAATCGAATTTTGACTGAGCGCCGCAATTATCCCCGTCACCCATGCGCATGCCAAAGGGTGAAGGTGAAAAATTGTCCAAAAATTTGTGCCGACTGAAACTCAGTTAAGAATGATTATCAATATCAAAAACAAAATGCAAGCTGATTCATTTTTGACTTTCAGCCCGGCAAGCAATCAGCTATCAACGCGCCGTGTAAGGCCGGTTTCACACCTAAAATGAGGTAAAATCTGTGGAATATTTCAACGATGCTTGGGTGATCGCCGTTTTACAAATTATTGCGATCGACATTGTTTTGGGCGGTGATAATGCCATCATCATCGCACTGGCATGTCGCAACCTGCCAAAACATCAACGGCGTGCTGGCATTTTATGGGGCACTGCCGGGGCCATCATCCTGCGGGTGATCTTGGTGTTTTTTGCCACCAGCCTGATGGAAATTCCGGGCCTGCGATTTATTGGCGGCATCTTGCTGATCTGGATTGGGGTGAAATTGCTGAACGAGGTCGAAACACACGATCTGGACGGCAAAATCAACCAGAGCAGTAATCTACTCACCGCTATTCGCACCATCATTATTGCTGATTTTGTAATGAGTCTTGATAACGCCTTGGCCATCACCGCCGCCGCAAAAGGTGATATTGGCCTTGTTGTATTTGGTCTGCTTCTCAGCGTGCCGATTATCATTTGGGGCAGTGCATTGATTTTACGTTTGATGGAACGGTTTCCGGTCATCATTACGGCCGGGGCTGGCCTGTTAGGTTGGCTAGGCGGCGGCTTGATGATCAGCGATAAATTTATGGCCGAATTTGCTGTAATGTCGGGACCCGCCACCCCGACAATCGCCGCTGTTGTGGGCGCCATATTCGTGATCGCTATCGGCAAATTTTTGGCCAAACCAAAGCCGGAATAACAAGCCGCACCGCGCCTGCGCGTTTTCGCGGGATCATCTGCATATTTTGGCAGGCGCATATTGTGGCAGACACATAGTTGCTGTTAGCGTAATGCGGTTATTGTTCTATTTTTTGGAGTTTGCGATGACAGCCAATACACCGTCTGTTGCCGTTATTGGATTTGGTGAGGCAGGATCATCACTTTGCATCGGCTGGAACCGCGGCGGCGTTCGCAGCTTTGACATCAAACAGACCAATCCAGATCTAAAAACCGCAAAATGCGCTGAAATGCAGGACCGGGGGGTTGATGCGGCCGAAGATATGCGCGCCGCGGTCGCCGGGGCTGATCTGATTTTCAGCACAGTGACGGCTGATCAGGCGTTTGCCGCCGCGTCATCTGCCGCACCATGGCTAAAACCGGGGGCGTTCTTTTTTGACTTAAATAGTTGCGCCCCATCAACAAAACAAAAGTCAGCCGCGGTGATCGAGGCGGCTGGCGGTCGGTATGTTGATATTGCAGTAATGGCGACAATCACCCCACATTATCACCACACACCGATGCTGATATGCGGCGATCACAGCACCGCCGCACTTGCCGCCTTGCAGGCACTGGACATGGCACCAAAGCTGGTACCCGGTCCCGTGGGGCGGGCCTCGACCATCAAAATGGTTCGGTCTGTTTTGGTAAAAGGGATCGAAGCTTTGACAGCAGAATGTTTTTGGGCGGCATCAAAAGCCGGTGTGGTTGATGAAGTCGCCGCGTCGCTGGACGCATCACAAACTGACATGGGCTGGAAAGCGCAGGCGCATTATAACGCCGAACGCATGACCACCCATGGCATCCGCCGCGCCGCAGAAATGCGTGAAGTCCAGAAAACCCTGATTGATCTTGGCATCGCCCCGGACATGACCCGCGGCACAATTGACCGGCAACAACAATTCGGCCAATTAGGGATTTCGCTTGTTGATCTTGACAGTTTTGAAGCGCGGTTCGCCGCCATCGAAGCGGCGGTTGAAACTGAAAAAAACTAGTCAGATTCGGCTGATGTTTCAGTCAGGCCAACAAACACGCCAGTACCCAAAATGGCCACCACCCCACCCCATTGCCATGCGGTTAGGGTTTCGTGCAAAAACAGCCAAGATGACAGCGCCGCCACCAGCACCTCAGACAGCATCAAAATGCCAACAAGCCCCGGCGATAAATATTGCATAATGCGAAAAATCAATAATACAGAAGGCAAAAACACCACCGCCGATGCCAGAAACGCAACCGGCAAGGCCGCTACCACATGATTGAATGCGGGAATGGCATCGCCCATAAACATTGCCGCCCCGCCAGCCAATAGCCCGCCAACAAGATATTGCATAAATGTGATATGCAGAAAATCTGCCTTCGGATAGCGCCGGATGACCACCGAACCTGCCGCCCATGCCATGCCAGACATCAGACCAAGCAAGTCTGCATTATCATATCCAAAAGCAAACGGGTTGACCCGCATCACCAACAAACATCCGGTGATCCCGCCAATAATCGCAAGCCAGCGGCCAAAGCCGAATCGTTCAGACAGCAATATATAGGCAAACAATGTCGCCCAGACCGGGGTCAGATAAAACAGCACTGTGGTTTTGGTTACTGACGCCACCACCAAACCAAGCCCATAAAGCACAAAACCGATCCCCATCAACCCACCGGCAAGACCAGTGATGAACCAGTGCAACCGATCGGCGATATAGGCCCTGATGACAAATGGACACATGGCAATCGCTGGCAATAGATGGAACATGGTGACCACCCATAGTCCACTCAAACCAAATGATTCTGTATAGCGCATTGGTATCCATAATACGCCCCATAGCGCCGAGGCCAGAAACACGATCAGCATGGCATGGTGATGCGCATAACGACGGCCAAAAACATGTGTCAGCATCGCTATCATCTGGTGTGATATGTCCGTGTTTGCCGCCGCATTATTGAAGATCGGCAAAGGCTTGTTGCAAACGTGCCACCGCGTCATGAACAAGGGCGCGCCGACAGGCGATGTTAAAACGCAAAAATGACTCACCGCCAGTACCAAATGAGGCACCATGATTGGCGGCAATTTCAGCGTCACTTTGTACCCGCCGGATAAATTCTTCACTGATCATGCCAGTGTCCTTGAAATCAACCCAGCATAAATAGGTGGCATCAAGCGACATCGCCGTTACCCCGGCAATCTGATTGACACCATCTTCAAAAATACGCCGGTTTTCTGCCAAATAGACCAACAGCGAATCCAGCCATGCATCGCCAGTGCGCCATGCTGTTTCGGTCATCATCATGCCAAGACGATTAAAAGAGGTGCCATAGGCCGCGGCAACACGCGAAATTTTTTGCCGTAAATGATCATCTGCTGTCACCATACTGCCAATCATGGTACCCGCAAGATTGAAGGTTTTGGTGGTGGCAACCAGCGTTACCAGACGATGGCTGATATCCGGCACGGCATTGGCCAGCACAGTATGTTTGGCCGGGGCGAATACCAGATCATTATGCACTTCGTCGCTGATCAGGATCAAATCATGCTTGTCACAAAATGCCGCAAGCGCGGTGAGTTCCTGTTTGCCCCACACCCGGCCGCCGGGGTTATGCGGCGAGCAAAATAACAAAATTTTCTCATTGCCAGTTAATTGTGTTTCAAGATGGTCAAGGTCCATGTGATACCGACCATCACGCACCACCAGCGGTGATTCAATGATTTGTCGGCCATTGGCTTTGATAATGCGCGCAAAGGCATGATACACTGGGCTGAAAATAATCACGCCGTCATCTGGCGCACTGAACGCTTGCAGGCATATGCCAATGGCGTTGCATAATCCATGCGCGTTCGTGATCCAGTTTGGCTGGACATGCCAATTATGTCGGCGTTGCATCCAACCGATTAAGGCCTGCCGGTAATCTGCATCATCACCAAAATAGCCATGGACCCCATGAATGGCGGCCTGTCGGACCACTTCATTTACCGCTGGCGGCGGCGTGAAATCCATATCCGCCACCCACATGGCAATGCCTGTTTCTGGCGACACCCCATATTTTGCCTGCATGGTGTCCCATTTTGACGATTGTGTCCCAACACGGTTTATGACCACGTCAAAATCAAAATCCATTATGGCGTCTCCATTACCATGCGCATGATCTCACCGCGCCTTGTTTAGGTCCGGGCCTTGCGTAAATCGGCAATGCTTTGGCGCGGTGTTATGGCTTCGGTTGCGACAACCAAATCTAGAATAGCGCCGGTTTTTGATTGCAGTGCCCGGTCAAAAGCCGCGGCAAATTGATCGGTTGATTCAACCCGCTCTCCATAAAATCCGTATGATCGGGCCAGTCCAACAAAATCTGGATTTTGCAAATCAGTTCCCGATACCCGGTGCGGATAATTGCGTTCTTGATGCATACGGATGGTACCGTAGCTGGCATTATTTACAATCAGCACAATCGGATACAAGCCAGTCTGCATCGCCGTGCCAAGTTCGGCGCAGTTCATCTGAAAATCACCATCGCCAGCAAAACATAGGACAAACCGATCTGGGTCATATGCCTTGGCCGCCAGCGCCGCTGGCAAGCCATATCCCATCGCGCCACTCTGGGGTGCCAAAAGACGCATGTCTTTGTTATATTTTATAAATTTACTAGGCCATGTGGCGAAATTTCCAGCCCCATTTGTGATGATGGCATCAGCCGGCAAAACCGTGCGTATATGCGCCAGCACCGCCCCCATATCCAGCGCGCCCGGCTGTGGTGCAATAGTAAAGCTGGCATCATAAGACGCTTTGGCATCAGCGCACCACGCCCAGCGATTTTTATCATCATCTAGCGTGATTTCTGCGAGGGCTTCGGCCATGGCATTCGGGCTAGCCTGTAATGGCAAATCAGCGCTATAGATTTTGCCAAGTTCTGCATCAGATATATGGCTGTGGATCAGTTGTGCTGACATTTTTGGCAAGTCAAACAATTCATACCCATCGGTTGTCATCTCACCAAAGCGAATGTTGATCGCGATGATTGTGTCGGCCTCACGCAACAGGGTTTTGATATAACCAAGCATGCCAACCCCGGCATCGCCAACAAAGCATGGGTGATGATTGTCGCAAATATCATGGAACCGAAAGGCCGCCACAAGCGGGACATGATTGGCCGCGGCAAATCTTTCAAGCTGGCGTGCGGCATTGGTCGTCCAGCCACTGCCGCCATACAGCACCACCGGCCGTTTGCTGGCTTGCAAACACGCCTGCAATTGGGCTTTTTGTGCATCCGACAAAGCGGGTTCAGCCACCCGTACCGGGCCGCATGCTGGCTGTGCAACAGCCGCCCGCAACATATTTTCTGGCAAGGCCACAATCACTGGGCCGGGCCGACCGCTTAGGGCTGTTGTCCAGGCACGCGCCACCAATTCGGGAATGCGGTTGGCATCGTCAATTTCACATACCCATTTGGCAACACTTCCAAAAAACTGTTTATAATCAATTTCTTGAAATGCCTCACGGCCTTTCATATCGGTGCCAACCTGCCCGACAAACACCAGCATTGGCGACGAATTCTGCATGGCTGTATGAATGCCGATAGATGCGTTTGTAGCGCCCGGGCCGCGGGTGACAAAACAGATCCCCGGCGTACCAGTAAGCTTGCCCCACGCCTCGGCCATATAGGCCGCACCACCTTCATGACGACATAAAATGAGTTGAAACTGATCTGCCCGGTCATACATGGCGTCAAGCACAGCCAGATAAGATTCGCCCGGCACGCCAAATCCCTTATGCGCCCCAAGGCCAATCAAACAATCCATTAATAGGCTGCCGCCTGTTGCCTGCAATTGTGCCATTTCCCCTCACCTATCTGATTATTTCGGGACCATTGCACCTGCAATCAGCAGGCAAATGAACAAAACCCGATTATGAGGACATCCCGATCACTTTTGCCACTGCGGCGGCGAATGGTTCATGCCGACCGCCTGACAGACCGGCAATATTGATACGGCTGTCACCCACAACATACATCGCATGTTCGTCACGCAACGCATCCACCTGTTCAGGGCCAAGGCCAAGGCGTGAAAACATACCGCGGTGATGCGCAATGAAATCAAATTCATCAGAATTGCATTGTTGGCGCAGCGCATCTGCCAGATCGGTGCGGACCCGCAACATGGTGTGACGCATTTCGGTCAGTTCAGCGATCCAGTCAGAACGCAATTCAGGGGTAGACAGAATCAACCCGACAACAGCCGCGCCATGATCCGGCGCAAAAGAATAATTCAACCTGTTCAATATTGCCAAATTACCTTGGGTTATTTCGGCGGTTTGGGCGTCTTTTGCAATCATCATCGCCACCCCAACGCGGTCACGATACAGTCCAAAATTTTTTGAACATGACGCCGCAATACACATTTCAGGGACTTTTGATGCCATATAACGAAGCGCTGCCGCATCCTCGTCCAAGCCATCACCAAACCCCTGATAGGCAATGTCAACAAAAGGGATCACGCCTTTTTCAATCACCAGATCAGTAATCGCCCGCCATGTGGCCATGTCAAGATTGGCACCAGTCGGATTATGGCAACAACCATGCAACAACAACAAATCGCCAGCTTGCAATTCTTTAAAGGCTTGCATCATCGCTGTGGTATCGACCATTTTTGTAGCCGCATCAAAATAGGGATAGGCGCGGGTTTTAAACCCCATATGGGTGGCCATGGCCATATGTGATGGCCAGCTGGGGTTGCTGATCCAAATCGTGCCATTCGGGTTCAGCATTTTCATAGTTTCAAACACTTGCCGGATTGCCCCGGTGCCGCCTGGTGTTTGCAAGGTTGCAACACGTTCAACCGCGACCGAGTCAGCCAAAACCAGCTTGCGCATTTCATCGCGAAATAATTCCGACCCCGCCAACGCCACATAGGTTTTTGAGGTTTGCGTTTGATGCAGGATTGTTTCTGCCTGTTTCACCGCCCGTACAATTGGCGTATTGCCGCTGGCATCCTTGTAAACGCCAACGCCAAGATCAATTTTACCATCGCGCGGATCGGCTTGAAACAACTTGCCAAGCCCCAAAATGGGGTCGGCTTTTGCAGGCTGAAATTTTTCTAACATGCGGGTCTCGTCAAGGAAGGAGAAATGTCTTTCATGTTTAGGGCAAATCATTGGGTAAAAGCAACGATTTTTCACATGACGCTATGGGCCATAACCCCCAATTAGCGGCGCGACTCTGGGATTAGTCCGCGCGGTGAAAAACGCAACACCAACAGCAAAATAACGCCCATTGTCATTAACCGTGTATGTGCTGCACTTTCCAAAAGATGCAGACGCAACCAATGCGTTGGCGGCAATCCAGACGTCACCACATCCATCAACCACAGTCCAATAGGTTCGGCCTCAATCCAGAAAAACCAGATCAAAAACCCGCCAAGAACCGCGCCCCAATTATTACCGGACCCGCCGGCAATCACCATCACCCAAATCAAAAAGGTAAACCGCAAAGGCTGATAGCTGGTTGGTGTAAATTGCCCATCAAGCGTCACCATCATGGCCCCGGCCACACCAATCACCGCCGAGCCAAGCACAAATACCAACAGATGCTGTTTGGTCACATTTTTGCCCATGGCATTTGCCGCGGTTTCATTATCGCGGATGGCGCGCATCATCCGGCCCCATGGCGACCGCAGGGCCGTTTCCGATAGCCACAAAACCGCCAGCAACACCACCGTAAATAACAGCGCATAGCAAATTTTCACCACCAAGGATGAGGCATCAACCAAAGGCAGATTAAGATGATCTGCAAAGGCGATAAACCAACTATTGGCTTGCAAATCGATTTCATAGGGAACTGGCCGCGGCAAGCCAGTCACATTTTTTACACCGCGCGACAGCCAATCTTCAAATTTCAGCACATAAATAATGATTTCCGAAATGCCAAGGGTGGCAATCGCCAGATAATCAGCCCGCAATCCCAAAGATATTTTGCCAACGACCCATGCCGCCGCCGCGGCAAAGATGCCGCCAACCAGCCAAGATAGGATAATTGGCAAGCCAAGCCCACCTAGATAGCCAGTGCGCGCCGGGTCAACCGCCTCGATCGCATCAACAGATGGGTCGGCCAACGACCGCATCAATATATAGCCAATAACAACAATTGCCCCAGTCGCGGCATAGCGCCACCGACCCCAGCTTTGCCCTCGCCGCCAGACCATCATGCCTAAAACCAGCGTTACAATACCCGTGGCCAGCCCCATAACAACGCCTAGACCGCCAGCGGCCCACGCCGCATCGACTGGCGGCATCGAGATCACCACCCCAGCCAAACCACCAAGCGCAGCAAACCCCATCACGCCCACATTAAAAAGCCCGGCATAGCCCCATTGAATATTCACACCAAGCGCCATAATGGCCGAGATTAAACACATGTTTAATATCGAAAAGGCCACATTCCAGCTCTGCAAAACCCCGACCATGACCAACAAAGACGCCATGCCAGTAAACAATAAAATATTGCGCTGTGCGGGGGCCATTTGTGCGGTCGATTTTGGGCCAGTTGCCGGGCTGTTTGGATGTTGTGTCATAATGTCTTCCCACTAAAAATACCGGTGGGTTTTACCAGCAGGACAATCACCAAAATCATAAATGAAACGGCGAATTTATAATCTGTCGATAACAGCTGCAACAAGCCATCCCCCAACACACCATCACCAATCAGATAGGCCGCAACTTTTTTATAGGCGAAAGTGATCGCCAATTCAGAAAACGCAATCACAAAGCCGCCTGCAATCGCCCCTAGGGGATTGCCCACACCGCCAACAATCGCAGAGGCAAAAATTGGCAAAAGCAAATGCATATAAACAAGCGGCTTATAGCTTTTATCAAGGCCGTATAACGTACCGGCAATCGTCGCCAAAACGGCGGTGATGATCCAGGTGATCCGCACCACCCGGTCCGGATCAATGCCAGATAACAGCGCCAAATCTTCATTATCGGCAAAGGCCCGCATTGATTTGCCGGTGCGCGTATAATTTAAAAACCAGAATACCAGTCCAACAACAACAAAGGTGGTGAGCACGGTCACCCCTTGCGCGGTTTTGATGGCAAGCCCCTCGGCAAGTCCGGTATTGGCCTTAAACGCGCTGGCTTTCATAATAAAGCGTTCACCATCGGCAAAATTACGGTCTTTTGGCCCGATAATAAAACGAATAAGCCCGCCAATAATAAACATCGTGCCAATTGATACGATCAGGTAAATCACTGGGCTGGCACGTTGTTGCCGATAAAATTTATAAACATATCGATCAATAAGAAGACACAGACCAACAGCGCCCAATATGCCAACTGGCAGGGCCAGCAAGGCGGTTGGCAAGGGTGAAATTGAGATGCCGACATCTTGCATGGCAAATGTCGCCATAATCACCAGCATCGTGCCAAAGGACATGATTTCACCATGACCAAAATTGGAAAAGCGTAGCACCGCATAAATCATCGTCACGCCCAACGCCCCAAGCGCCAACTGGCTGCCATAGGCAAGGCCGGGCACGACAATATAATTACCGATCAAGACCAGAGCATTTAGCACCGCATCCATTATCAGCCTCCCAAAAAGGCCCGGCGCACATCCGGGTTCGCCAATAACGCGGCACCTGTGTCGGTATAGCGGTTTTCACCCTGTACCAACACATAACCGCGATCGGCAATTGCTAGCGCCTGTCTGGCATTTTGTTCAACCATCAAAATCGCAATGCCGGTGCGCGCCACATCAATGATCCGGTCAAATAATTCATCCATCACAATTGGCGACACCCCGGCTGTTGGCTCGTCAAGCATCAGCACTTTTGGCTGGGTCATCAAGGCACGGCCAACCGCGACCTGCTGTCTTTGACCGCCAGATAATTCACCAGCAGGTTGGGCCCGTTTTTCCCGCAAAACCGGAAATAAATTATAAATTTCCTCGATCGTGTCGGCAAAATCATCATCGCGGATAAACCCGCCCATTTCCAGATTTTCTTCCACCGTCATCGACGTGAACACATTTTGTGTTTGCGGCACAAACCCCATGCCGCGCTGGACCCGGTGTTGCGGCGGCAATGTGGTGATATCTTCGCCATCAAGCAGAACCGACCCAGCCCGCAAATCAAGCATGCCAAACATGGCCTTCATCGCAGTTGATTTACCGGCACCATTCGGCCCGACAATCACCGCTATTTCGCCAGATTCAACCGAAATCGTGCAGCCATTTAAAATATCAGCACCGCCATAACCACCGGTCATCGCCGTTCCAATAAGCGCTGTCATGACGCGGCTCCTTCACGGTTTTTCAGCCCGGTGCCAAGATAGGCCTCGATCACAGCGTCATTATTTTTAACGCTTTCAGCGCTACCGGTTGCCAAAACCTGGCCTTCAGCCATGACAATCACCGGGTCACATAACCGCGAAATAAACTCCATATCATGTTCGATCATGCAAAAGGTATAGCCGCACTCTTTATTCAGCCGTAGCACCGCATCCCCAATCACATTCAGCAAGGTCCGGTTGACCCCCGCCCCCACTTCGTCAAGAAACACGATTTTGGCATCAACCATCATTGTGCGGCCAAGTTCTAATAGTTTTTTTTGGCCCCCAGATAAATTGCCAGCCTGTTCATTGGCCACCGCCTCTATTTGCAGAAATTCAATAACTTCATCAGCCCGCGCACCAATCACCGCTTCTTCATCACGGATCTTTTGCGGCCTGAACCACGCATCAACAAGATGCTCGCCAGATTGGTGTGGCGGCACCATCATTAAATTTTCACGCACCGTCAGCGTCGAAAATTCATGGGCAATTTGAAAGGTACGCAACATGCCTTTGTGAAACAGCGCATGCGGCGGCAGGCCGGTGATATCCTCGCCATCAAGCAACACCTGCCCAGAGGTCGGTGTATGCAAACCAGCAATGACATTAAACAGCGTTGTTTTACCGGCACCATTCGGCCCGATCAGGCCAGTGATGGTTCCGGGTTCAATTGTCAAAGACACCCCGTTGACGGCCCGAATCCCGCCAAAATGCATATGAAGATCAGTTATCGTAAGCATGAATCAGTTCTTAAAAAAAAACCGGCCCAGACGCGGGTCTGGGCCGGCCATTAAAACCTTTTAACGGAACTGTACAGGTGTGATTTTCTTATTCTTTACAACCACTTCCTGGAAGCTACCAGCTGATTCGCCGGGCCCAATCAATTCCACATCTGAGGCACCGACATAATCGACGTCGCCACCAGCGGCAAGAATTTCAAGGGCTTTGCCCAATTCACCAGGGTTGATTTTTTCGCCCGGTGCGTTCGCCACATCCATGATTTTCGCTTTGAATGTGTTGCTGTCAGTTGAACCAGCTGCTTGCATCGCCAAGATCATCAACGCCGCCGCATCATATGATTGCGGTGCATATGGACCAGGGTTAAATCCGGCAGCACCAGCCAGCTTTTCAAACATGGCAACGCCGTCACCTTGTGCGGCTGGCAAAGTCCCGTATGACCCATCCAGATCAGACCCGATCGCTTCTGGCAGGCTGTCACCAATCATGCCGTCAGGCAGGACAAATGTGTCAAACGCCCCCGCATCAAGCGATGCCTGAATGATGCCTTTACCGCCCTGATCCAAATAACCAGCCACGATCAATACATCACCGCCAGCCTGTGCAAGTGCACCAACTTCTGCGCCATAGTCACCTTTGCCGTCTTCGTGCGATGCAGAAATGGTCACTTTACCGCCAACGGCTTCAAAATTGCTCTGGATGCTGTCTGCCAAACCCTTGCCATAGTCATTGTTGGTATAGCTGATGGCGGCTGACTTGACGCCTTTTTCCTTTAGAATTTCAGCAAGCACCTGTCCCTGACGTGCGTCAGATGGTGATGTGCGGAAAAACAGACCATTATCTTCAATTGTTGACAGTGCTGGTGATGTCGCTGATGGCGAAATCATCACCACGCCTTTTGCGGTGGCAACATTTTGCAAAACAGCTGTGGTTACGCCAGAACAATCGGCACCCATAATGGCAACAACTTTGTCGCTGGTGATCAGCCGTTCGGCGGTCGCTGTGGCTGCGGCGGCATCGACACAAGTCGAGTCACCACGCACTGATTCGATTTTCGAACCACCCATGAATTTACCACTTGCAGATGCTTCGGCCATCGCCATTTCGGCACCAGCCGCCATATCAGGCGTTAAGGATTCAATTGGCCCGGTAAAGCCAAGTAAAACGCCCAGCTTTACTGTTTCCGCCATTGCCGGTGCGGCAAATAGTGCGGCAGCCGTGGCAAGCGCGATAGATTTCTTCATTTTAGTCTCCCATGTTGATCTTTGTATTAACAGGCACTTAACTGTCTTTGTTCACTAGATGATCGGTATATCAAACATCACCGCTGACAAACTGGGTGCGCGATACCAAACGGCAACTTACATGAAATCGCCCAGCTTTACATCAAAAACAGACACAAAATATCGCTTTTAACAAGATTTTAAAGGGTGCTTGTGCTAGCCACCAGCATATCCAATGGTTTTTAACGCGGCGGTTATTTCATCCAAAATCACCGGATCATCAATGGTTGCTGGCATGGTCCAATCGGTGCCATCAGCGATTTTCGCAACAGTGCCACGCAGCACCTTGCCCGACCGTGTTTTTGGCAATCTGTCCACCACGATGATTTGATTCAGCGCCGCGACCCGGCCAACCCGGCTACGCACCAGATCAATAGCCTCGGCGATAATATCATCTGCCTTGCGCTGACTTGATGGATATAAACAAATCAGGCCAAGCGGCAACTGCCCCTTTAATTGGTCAGCCACACCAATCACCGCACATTCTGCGATATCTGGATGATCTGCCAACACCTCTTCCAGCTGGCCGGTTGATAACCGATGCCCAGCAACATTGATCACATCATCCGTGCGCGCCATGATATAAAGATACCCATCCGCGTCACAATATCCGGCATCACCAGTTTCATAATATCCGGGGAAATTGCTGAGATATTTATCAATAAATGCCTGATCCGCACCCCAAATTGTGGCCAAACAAGATGGCGGCAACGGCAATTTTATCGAAATCGCCCCCAATTCACCAGCTGGCAAGACATGACCATCACTGTCCAAAATATCAATATTATAGCCGGGCATCGCCACAGATGGTGAACCAAGCTTTACCGGTAATTGTTCAACCCCAACTGGATTGGCACAAATCGACCAGCCGGTTTCGGTTTGCCACCAATGATCAATCACCGGCACGCCAAGCTGACGTTCGGCCCAGCTAATGGTATCAGGATCAGCCCGCTCACCAGCCAAAAACAGATATTTCAGGCATGAGGTATCATGCTGTTGCAGAAATTTGCCATCGGGGTCGGCGCGTTTAATGGCGCGAAATGCCGTTGGCGCGGTAAATAAAACCTTTACCTGATGTTCGGCAATCACCCGCCAAAACACCCCGGCATCAGGCGTGCCAATCGGCTTGCCCTCGAACAAAATGCTGGTGCATCCATAAATGAGTGGGGCGTAGGTTATGTATGAATGTCCAACCACCCAACCAATATCCGATGCCGCCCAATAGACATCGCCCGGCGACACATCATAAATATGCCGCATCGACCAATTCAGCGCCACCGCATGTCCCCCATTGTCGCGCACCACGCCTTTTGGCTGGCCGGTCGTGCCTGATGTATAGAGGATATAAAGCGGGTCAGTTGCGTGAACCGAAATCGGGGCCATTTCAACAGCACCTTCGTGCGCCGCATGCCATTCCATATCGCGCCCGTCAACAAGCGTGGCCTGCACCACATCGCGCTGCACAATAACACAATGGCTGGGTTTATGCCGTGCCAGATCGATCGCCGCATCAAGCAAAGGTTTATATTCCACCACCCGGTTAGGTTCATGCCCGCATGAGGCGCTGATAATCACCTTTGGCGTGGCATCATCAACCCGTTTTGCCAGCTCAGCGGCGGCAAAACCGCCAAATACCACCGAATGCACCGCACCAAGGCGCGCGCACCCCAGCATGGCGACAATGGCTTCTGGAATCATCGGCATATAAATGATCACCCGATCCCTCGTTGCCACACCAAGCCGCGACAGCATGCCAGCAAATTTTGCGGTCTTTTGCTGGAGTTCAGCGAAAGTCATTTTGCTCTTTGCGCCGGTAATCGGCGAATCATAAATGATCGCATTTTGATCACCGCGCCCGGCCAGAACATGGCGGTCAACAGCATTAAAACATGTGTTCAGGCGGCCATCAGGAAACCAGCGATAAAAGGGCGCGTCACTGCGATCAAGGCCGGTTTCCGGCGGTGTATCCCAAGAAATTTGTTGTGCGGCATCTAGCCAGAATGATTCCACATCATTAACAGATTGCGCATAAAGTGACGCATAGTCCTGCATTATTCGGTCCCCCAACCTTTGTCTTAACGTCGACCCTTATATTCGACCTACATAATATCCCTTATCTGAATATTTTTCCCAAATCATAAATGATCAAAGCGGCGTCTGACTCAAGCGGAAAGGACAGCATGCCCATCACGTCATATCCCAAAATCAGCGGCATTAGATAAAATCTAATCATAAATAAAAACCACGCCACATAGAGTGGCTTCAACCGGTCGATCAGAAAAGGCGGGGTCAATTTTGCCATCGCCTTTATCATCGGGTCGGTGAATTTGACAAAGGCTCTCATAAAGAAGAAATCTGAATGTTCTGACACGAAAATTGACATGCCAAACCGACCGATCAAGGTCCACATGGCGGCACCAAGGACATAATCTAGCAATATCACGGCAACTGGAAATTCATTCATCATCTTAATCTTTCTAATCCCCCGCCAGCAGATGCCCCCGATACATGCCCGGCCATACACCCTCGGCAACCGAAATGCGCCACAGGCGACATGGTGGCTGGTACGTTGATATTAGCAAAAAAAACGGGGCAGGAAAAAGCCCCTACCCCGTTCTTTTGTTTGTTTTTGTCTCTTTATCAATAGTAGAGACGATTGATGTTACGCGTCCAATAAAGCCTTGCCTTTTGGAATACGAATTTCATCAACCATTTTCTGTGTTTCGGCATCAGGCTCCTCAGTCGCCAATGAGACGACAATCATCAGGATCAAGCTGACTGGCATACCAATCATACCAAAGCGCAGACCATCAAGCCCAAGCCATGGTGTCATGCCACCGAACTGAACCATATACAGATACCACGCACCTGCACCAAAGCCACCGATCATACCGGCAACAGCACCCGCCCGGTTTGCTCGTTTCCACCAGACGCCAAGCACCAGCGGGAAGAACAAGCCAGAATTGGCAAAGCAGAACGCCCAAGCCACAGCACCCAAGATGCCGGTCAGACCTTGCGCCGCCGTCCATGCACCAGCCGCACCAACGACCAAGAGAAGCATACGCGCCACCACAAGACGGGTTTTGGTATCTGCTTTTGGATCGATGATTTTGTAGTACAGATCATGCGACAGAGCGTTTGCAATCGCCAACAGCAAGCCGTCAGCAGTTGACATCGCTGCAGCCAAGCCACCAGCGGCAACCAGACCAGAGATAACGTATGGCAGGCCTGCAATTTCAGGTGTTGCCAACACAACAATGTCACCCTTCATGAAAAATTCATTGATCTGCAACAAGCCATCGCCGTTGCCATCAACAATTTTCAAGAAGCCAACTGAACTCCATTTCTGTACCCAGTCAAGCGCCTGTGCATCAGCCACAGATTTGCCGATGATGCCCGTTGCCAGATTCGGATCGAGAAGTGACAGTTTGGTGAATGTCGCCAAGGCTGGTGCGGTCAGATACAGCAAGCAGATAAAGACCAATGACCAGCCTACTGACTGGCGGGCCGCTTTTACTGAAGCTGTTGTGAAGTACCGCATAAGAACATGCGGCAATGACGCTGTACCAGCCATCATACACAACACCAAGGTGAAGAACTTCCACTTGGCCATCAATGAATCGCTAGCATCGTTGATCCCGACCGAGAGCGTAGCAAGACCCGCAACCGATTCAACTGGTTTAGATCCAACTACATTGTGGAGCTGTTCCAGTTCCTGAACCCGGGTGACGGCATCAAATTGTGCAAAATGCGGAATCAAGCCATAACCGAGTTTGTTTGACATCCAAAACACCGGAATAAGGTAGGCCACAATCAAAACGATATACTGGGCCACCTGTGTCCAGGTCACCGCGCGCATGCCGCCAAGCATTGAACAGAACAAAATGCCAGCAAGGCCAATCCAAACCGCAACGTTAAACGGAATGTTCAGCGCACGAGAAGCAACGATACCGGTGCCGGTGATTTGTGCCGTCACATAAGTGAACGACGCCACAACCAACACGATAACGGCGCATAAACGTGCCAAATTACCGCCATAACGCGTACCAATGAAATCTGGCACGGTATAGCACCCAAATTTCCGTAGATACGGGGCCAGCAAGCTTGCCACCAGAACATAACCGCCAGTCCAGCCAACCAGAAACGCCATGTACGGATACCCTTTCAGGTAAATACCGCCAGCCATCGCGATGAACGAGGCCCCAGACATCCAGTCAGCCGCTGTGGCCATGCCGTTAAAGACGGCTGGGACCTCGCGGCCTGCTACATAATACTGCCCTGATTCCATGGTACGCGACAGCACACCAATCAACGCATAAATAGCAATTGTAAATCCGACAAACATCCAGCCAATCGCATCGGCGCTGACGCCGACCTGCTCGAGTATTGCCATTAAAATCACAAAACCCAAAAAGCCCAGAGTGTAAATTCCATAGACTTTGCTGAGGTTATTGATAAATCCACCTTCGAGTCTCATAACGTCCTCCTTTATTCAGAAACGCCATGCTCATCATCGATTTGTCCCTGTTTGGCGACAAACCAGAAAATGAGAACCGCGAAGGCAATTTGAGCCCCCATGCCGGCCATAAAATAGCCGCCCGGGAACGAACCACTGTTTAGCGCACCGCCAAACCAGTGGACGACAAATGAGAAAAAAGCCCAAATAGCCAATGTTTTAAACAGCAGGCTTTTGGTTTTTCCCCAATGATCTGAAGCATTACTCATAAAAGCTTCCTCCAATTGAGCGGTTCATCTCTCCAATAAACCGCACCCCCTTGATTACAACGTCCAAGTTATTTCAAAACTTGATAACAACCCTGTAACCACTCCTACTGCCGCGCTTTTTATTTTTATTCGCGACAACTCAATGTCCGGATGTTAAAGAAAATGATCCAAATGACAACAAATTTAATTGCCAGTCTGGTGCCTAATAATGTTTGACAAATTCAAATCAGTCATGAAAACGCTTGGATTACGCGGTGAAGACCCGGTAACAACACGTCAAGAACTGGTTGATTTTATTGATAGCCGTGCCGCCTATGTATCGCAGGTTACTTTATACACCTATGTAAAGGCACGCGCTGGCACGCAATATCCTAAATTATTTGAAAATGCCGATTTTCTGACCTCTTTGAGAATAGCCCGCTGGCATATTTATGGCGCCGCCGTGTGTGATTTAACATTGTTTTCAGCAGCGCAACTATTTGTCCATGCTGGGTTTTCAGCGGAAAAAGCGCGGGATTTTGCGACCGATATTCTAGATGATATTTTGCCGAATTACCCACAAGACGATATCGACAACAGCCAATTTGTCGAAATGTGCGCGCGCGGCAAACAACGCGCCGCGATGGCCGATTGGGATTCGATCGCTACCGGCCCAGCCGCGTTTCAATCTAGCTCTGACGCGGTGTTTCGGTGGGCGCCGATTGCCGATGAACTGAAATGCGATGATGAAGAAATAGTCCGCAATTCAATTCATTTACGCTGGATTGGTGTCAGACGAGACCTAAAGGAAGTATTCCAGCATGCGGCGATTGCAGATGATTGGCACCGCCAAAACATGCCAGCCTCGATCTAGTCCGCCAATACGCCGCGCATCAGCCCCATATCTGGCAGGAAGGATTTTTTTGATGTCCATCATCACCCCGGTAAGCGCACTCGTTGCAAAAGCAAAAAGCGAAACCAAAGCGGTGACACCGCAACAGGCGTTTGATCAAGCTGAGGCTGGTACCGCCATTTTAATCGATATCCGCGATATTCGTGAATTACAGCGCGAGGGACGAATCGATGGCGCGTTTCATGCCCCCCGTGGCATGCTTGAATTCTGGGCAGACCCGCAAAGCCCCTATCACAAAGATGTGTTTGCCCAATCTGGCAATCTGATTCTTTTTTGCGCGAGCAGCTGGCGGTCGGCACTGGCCGCCAAAACTCTTCAAGATATGGGCATGACCAATATTTTTGATATGGATGGCGGGTTTCATGCTTGGAAATCAGCCGGGCTGCCAATCGAGACCGCCTAGACACAAGAATTCAGCGCCTGATGAATTGACAAAACTGGCACGGGCTGGCTAATTGCCGGTGAATTTAGAGTTTGGAGATACGCATGACCACGACCCAGCCAGAGATTGACAGCCTTGTAAAGCGTGCGCGCATCGCACAGCAACGCTATGAAGCCACAGGTTCGCAAGAAGGTTTTGATAAAGCGGCCGCGGCGGCGGCATGGGCATTGATGGAACCTGCGCGTAATGCAGAACTTGCGGCCTTTGCCGTGGCCGAAACCGGGCTTGGTAATGTGGCTGATAAAATCACCAAGAATCACCGCAAAACATTAGGGCTGTTGCGCGATATCCGGGGGCAAAAAAGCTTTGGTCTGGTCGATGACAACCCGGTGACGGGTGTCAGTGAATTTTTACGCCCAAAAGGTGTTGTCGCGGCAATTGTGCCATCAACCAACCCTTTGGCAACGCCAGTAAATAATGTTGTGAATGCGCTGAAAACTGGCAATTCCATTATTCTGGCACCATCGCCAAAAGGTGTTGCCCCACTGGAAAAACTGCTTGGCTATATATATGCCGAATTTGACCGGATCGGGCTTGACCATGACCTTGTGCAAATGGTGCCCAGCCCCCCATCAAAGGAAAAAACCGCGCGCTTGATGCAGCTTGCCGACATGCTGGTTGTCACCGGGTCTCAAAGCAATGTGCGGTCGGCCTATTCATCTGGCACACCGGCGATTGGTGTTGGTATGGGCAATGTTGTGACCATTATCGATGAAACCGCAGATCTGGATGATGCGGCACAAAAAATCCAGCGGTCAAAATGTTTTGACAATGCGACATCATGCTCATCAGAAAATGCAGTGATCGTTGTTGACGCTGTCTATGATGATGCTATTGCCGCGCTTCAGCGGGCTGGTGGCATGCTTTTAGATGAGTCGCAAACAGCCCATTTGATCGCCACCCATTGGCATGATGGCCATCTCAACCGCAATATGCTGGCCCAAGATATCGATGCGGTGCTGGACACACTTGGCATGACCAACACAGCCCCGCAAAACACCAAATTTCTAATGGCACCGGCAAGCGGTATCGGCCCCGACCATCCAGTGTCAGGCGAAAAAATGGCACTTTTCCTTGCGCTGTACCGCGCCAGTGATTTTGCTGATGCCAAAGCAAAAGCCCGGGCCATTCATGACTATCAGGGGCGCGGCCATTCACTTGGCCTACATAGCCGCGATGATCAGCGGGCCCATGAACTCGCCGTGGAAATGCAGGCCTGCCGCATCATTGTCAATCAGGCGCATTGTTTTGCCACGGGGGGGTCATTTGATAATGGGTTGCCATTTTCCCTATCCATGGGGTGTGGATCATGGGGCGGCAATTCAATCGATGACAATCTGAATTGGACACATTTTGTCAATCATGTCCGCATTGCCCGCCAAATCAAACCGGTTGAACCAACGGTTGACGAGATTTTTGCCGATTATTTTGCCGAGACAGGACAATCATCTCAATGACCCGATCCATCAGGCAGGTTCTGACAGATGCTGCGTTATCCACAGCCGATGACATCTGGCTGGTCGCGCCTGAAACCGAAACATCATTTTCGTGGCATCAGACGCATAAACGCGCGGAAACCATCGCTTGTTATTTACAGGGGGCGGGGATTTCAACCGGGGCATCCGTGGCGATTGCCGCGCCAAATGGCGCCGCCGCCAGCTTTGCCTTTCTTGGTGTTGTCTATGGCGGATTCCGCGCAACGCCGCTGAATCTGGTAGCCGGGGTCAAAACGCTTGCTTTTGTGTTAAGCCATTCAAAAACAGAAGTTATTTTATGTGCGGATGACAGCCGCCCTTTGGTTGATGAGGCCATTGCCACGCTTATTGAAACAGGCGAATATGCCCCCCGCATCATATCAATGGATGTTGATGACGGGCCGAGTTGGGCCGAAACCGACATTACCCCAGTCAAGCCAGCTGATTTGATTGAACCATGTGCAGATACCATTGGTTTGTTGATGTATACATCTGGGACAACAGGGGTGCCAAAAGGGGTTTTGCTATCGCATGCCAATTTGATCGCGGCAGGTACCAATGTTGCGGTTGCGCATAAATTGACCCGCGCAGATACGGGCATGTGTGTATTGCCAATTTATCATATTAATGGCCTTTGCGTTACGGTAATGGGCAGCTTGGTATCATCAGGCGGTCTGGTGATGCCACGGCGGTTTTCAGCGCGGCATTTTTGGGCGCAAATGCACAAATTTAATTGCAGTTGGTTCAGCGCTGTTCCCACATTATTTGCGTATTTGTTGAATGATGACGCCGTACCAGTGCTGGACCGCGATAGATTGCGATTTGCCCGGTCGGCATCAGCGCCGCTTCCGCCTGAAATTCATCGCCAATTTGAAAAGCGGTTTTCAATCCCCATCATCGAAACAATGGGATTGACCGAGACTGGCGCGCAAATTCTGTCAAATCCACTGCCACCAAAAAACCGCAAGATCGGGTCGCCCGGTATTGCTTTTGGCAATGAAATCATGGTGGGTGATGATCATCAAAATCCGGTCGCGCCGAACGAAGAAGGTGAAATTCTGGTGCGCGGTTCAAATGTCATGCAGGGCTATCTTGACCGGCCTGAAGAAACCGCAAAAACCATTACCGCCGATGGCTGGTTACGCACCGGCGATTTGGGGCGAATGGATGAAGATGGATTTGTCTTTGTAACAGGGCGGATTAAGGAATTGATTATCAAGGGCGGGGAAAATATCGCCCCACGTGAAGTGGATGAAGCACTTCTTGAACATGATGCAGTGTTGGAAGCTGCCGCATTTGCCCGCCCATGCAAAGATTATGGCCAGCGGGTGGAAGCCTGTGTGCGGTTAAAAGAAGGCCGTGACATCAGCGAAGATGATTTGCGTGAATTTTGCAAAACCCTCATTGGCGCTTACAAAACGCCCGATCATATTTACTTTCTGGATGATTTGCCAAAAGGCCCATCGGGCAAAGTGCAACGCATGAAATTGATTGATTTAGTGCCTGCATCTGGCCAATAGACCAGCCCAGATGTGCGGCTAGCCGATTTTTTTATGCATATTTGGTCAGAAACACTGGCGATGAGGCTGCCCCGGCAAAGTTGGCACGCAGCCCCAGCCAGCCCCAGATTTTTTGAATTACGGCAAAAAAATTTAAAAAAAAAACGCCAATGGTTGGTTGCTTTTTCGTCGTAACTTGCCACACTCAATCAGATAAACATGTTCTACGGAGGAAATCGTGAAAATTATGAAAGCTTTATCGGCAAGCCTATTGGTCGCCGGGTTGGTAAGTGGCGCATCGACAGCTGCGCTTGCCTTTGAATGTAAAGTCAAAGAAGCAAGCATGGCGAAACCGGACGGCTTTCCAGATCGTGCGCTAACCATGATCGTGCCATATGGCCCTGGTGGCGGTTCTGGTCAGGTGGCTGCTGCGATGGCGCAAGCCGTAACCGAATTGACAGGTGTGAACATCAACCGAGATCACAAACCAGGCGGTTCTGGTTCAGTAGGCACGACTGCCTATATGGCAACACCGGCAGATGGTTATAATGTGCTTGAGCATATCGATGATGCATCATCAGCCCATGCCCTAGATTCTACAAAAGTCAATCCAGCCGTTGATCTGATCCCGTTGGTCATTTCACAAGTGACATTCTCGCAAATCTATATCCGCAGCAACGAAGACCGGTTTACAGACTGGCCGTCATTTGTGGCATGGGTAAAGGCACAAGGTGGCAAAGCGACAATCGCAAACGTGTCTGCAGAAGGATCAATGGAACGGGTGACGATGAAATTCATCACCGATGCGACCGGCATGGAAATCCAGCAGATCTCATTCGATAAAGGCGCACCACGTTATGGCGCTTTGCTTGGTGGTCAGGTCGACGCTTTGTTTGAACAGCCTGGTGACGTCCGCAAATTTTTGGATGCTGGCAACTTTAAGCCAATCTTGACAGTGTTTAACGAACGCCCAGCGGCATTTGCTGATGTGCCGACCCATATGGAAATGGGCATGACTTTTGAACCATTGCTGCGTTTTAGAGGTTTTTATGTTAATGCCAACGCCCCGCAAGACCGGGTCGAGTGGCTGAAATGGGCGTTTCAGCGTGCCTATTGTCAGGACAGCTACCAAAAATATAACGAGTCAAAATTCATGACCGTTATTGACAGCTATCGCGATACTGAAGGGGCTAAAAAACTCATTAACGCAACGGTGAGTCAGTACCGTGACGTCTATAAGAAAATGGGCCTCGAAGTTAAATAAGTCTTCAAATATATGTCTCACAATTTTTTGCCCTGCGGCCTGCGCCGCAGGGCAAATTTAGGCGAAAAACATTATGGGCAAACTAACAAAATTACATATTTTTGAAGCGGCAATATGGGCCAGCTTCGTTGCAATATTTTTTGCTTTTTCATTCGAATTTGACAGAGAAATTGAAATTTATAAATTTGGTGCGACCGGCTGGCCGCGCGCCGTTTTGATCGTGCTGGTGATCGTTCTACTGGGAAATCTATGGCACCAAAGTCAGCATGGTTCAGCGGCACAAGTCGGCCGTGTTGGCATTACAGATGACGATGTGGACGTGGCCGATAAAACGGCCGGGTCAATTGCCACTATTGTCACATTTTTACTATTACCAATAGTCTATGCTTGGTCATTAAAACCAGTCGGGTTTTATTCTGCGACACCGTTTTTTATTGCTTTTGTCATCATGCTTTTAGGCGAAAGGCGACTGAAACAGGTTTGCGGCATCACCGCGTTAATTTATGGTCTTCTAATCGGACTTTTCATGCTGATTTTGAATGCGCCGTTGCCGCAGGGCACGGTATCACCTTTCTATGATTTCAGCGGGTTTATGTTGCGCATGAGCAACCAACTACAATCTATGTTTTAAGCCGGGTATTGACGATGTTTGATAATTTTATTGCCGGAACAACGGCGCTCTTTGGTGACCCGGTTTCGATCGCTATTTTCATCTTTGGTGTTTTGGGCGGCATGCTGTTTGGGGCTATCCCCGGGGTCAGCATGCTGACATTAGCGGCCATATTATTACCATTTACCGCTGGTCTCGAACCTGCCCAAGGGGTGATGTTATTTGCCGTGATTTATTGTACCGGCACATATGGCGGTGCCATCACCGCGATCTTGTTCAACATTCCCGGCGCACCGGAAAACGCCCCCACCGCCTTTGACGGCTATCCCATGACCAAAAAGGGTATGGCAGGCAAGGCCGTTGGCGCGGCGGTGTTATGTTCGGCTATTGGGGGTACGGCATCTGCCTTGTTGATGATGACCGCCACCGAACCATTGGCACAATGGGCAATTTCAAATATTGGCCCACCAGAAATTTTTGCCTTGGTATTTTTCGGACTTGCCGTGGCGTCATCGGTTGGCGGTAACACCATCTGGAAAGGCTGGATGTCGGTTTTGCTTGGCCTGATGATTGCCACCATCGGGCAAGACCCGGTAGGCGGCATTAACCGCTATAATTTTGGGCTGTCCGATCTGGCCGCTGGCATCGCCTTTGTGCCAGCCATTTTAGGGTTTTTCGCGGTATCGGAAATTTTTGTCCAAGCCGAGAAAAAAGCGTTTGGCAAATATAACGCACCAAAGCTTAGCGTTGATTTTCCTTCATTTGCCGAACTATGGGCGCATAAAATTGCTGTTGTGCGATCCATCATTGTTGGATTTTTCTGTGGTATTTTGCCGGGAATCGGCGCCACACTTGCCGCCTTTATGGGCTATGGCGAGGCGGTGCGTTGGTCGAAAGAAAAAGAAAAATTTGGCACCGGCAAGCTTGAAGGTGTGATTTCGTCTGAAACGGCAAACAATGCGGCCACGGGTGCGGCAATGATTCCGCTTTTGGCACTCGGATTGCCGGGCGGCGCGCTGACCGCGATTATGGTCGCTGTGTTCCAGTTTCATGACATGGAACCCGGACCGCTGGTATTTTATAATTCACCAGAATTAATCTGGGTGGTGTTTGCCGCGATGTTTTATGCCAATGTATCGATCCTGTTCATCGGATTGATTGAAACCAAAACCATCATGCAATTGCTGCGGATACCGTTCCATTATCTGGCCCCGATGATTTTAATGCTGGCTAGTATTGGCGCTTATATCGGCCGCGGTCTTGTGCTTGATGTTGTGGTGATGTTTGGTGCTGGTATTGTTGGGTTTTTACTTCGCCGGTCAGGCTATTCCATTGCTGGCATTGTGCTTGGCATCATTCTTGGAAAGATTGGCGAACAAAATTTTGCCCAAGGCATGCAGATGGTGCATTACGATCTAGTGACGTATATGTCTCGGCCAATTTGTTTTATCCTGATTGTTGCTGGTGCGATCACCCTTGCCACCAGCATCTATAAGGCGCTGTCACCTAGCAACAACCCACAAAAACAGGCATAAGCAGATAACCATATGGCAGACAATCATTTGATTGAGTTTATCAACAGTTACATTTTGCCATCACAAGATATTGCCATCACCCTTGCGGTGATGGCGATTTTGCTGTTTGCAGGAATCATCAAGGGGTTTTTAGGCATCGGACTGCCAGCCGCGTCAATGGCCTTATTGACATTGGTGATGGACCCGACCATTGCCATTTCATTGCTGACATTGCCGATCATTTTCAGCAATATTATGCAATATGCGCGCTGTGAAAACCCGCGGCCCATTGCCAAAAAATATTGGATATTTGCCCTCGCCATTGCGCTGAGCATCTTTATCACGTCATTTTTCATTTTATCTTATCCAAAAGCGCTGCTGACAACATCTATCGGTTTGGCGATGATTGCCTTTTCATTAACGCAAATGTTTGGCACAAAATTTCCAATTGGTGATGGCTATGGCTGGCATGTTGGTGTTGGTTTGTTTTCCGGCGTTTTGGGCGGTTTAAGTTCGATATGGTCACCTCCGGTTGCAATGTATTTACTGGCGCGTGACGTTGATAAATCTGAATTTATCGGCGCCACTGGGTTTTTGTTTGTCGCTGGTTCCTTGTCACTGGCCTTGGGATTGGCGCTGGCAGGTGTGTTGACTTTGGACACCGTGCTGCATTCCCTTATGGGGCTTGTTGTCGTGTTGGCTGGGTTTCGCATTGGCGAGGCGTTACGCCAATTTGTGCCTCAGGGCATTTTTCGGAAAATTGTACTCTGGGCCTTTTTAATTATGGGTTCACGTCTGATCGCGGTTGGCTTGCTGTAACGCGGCGTTTGCCAACATCGCCCCAATACAGCCACTGCGACCTAGCTGAGCGCGTTGCTAATCGCGGCAAATGCCGCCAGCATGACCCGGTCAATGGCGGAATCGACCTCTTTGTCATGCGAAGCCATTTTCACAATCACCATCTCTTTTTGTGGATTGATCCACAGCCATTGCCCATGAATGCCAATGGCGCAAAATTCTTGATCGTTAAATCCGGTCTGGTACCATAATGAACGGTAATTTCCATCTGTGAAAAGACGCGGGCCTTCGGCATGATTTTGCGCCCGCCAGATACCGTTATCACGCACCGCTATCATATCGTCAATCCAGCTAGCTGGTACCACTTGACGGCCGTTGGCATAACCACGATTGCGCACCATTTCGCCAATAACAAGCAAATCATAAAGGCCAAGACACATACCGCCAGACACCCGCGGCGCACCATAGGTATCAAGCGTTATATACCCATCATGATGGCCACCACATGGTTGCAAAATATGCGTTGAAAACTGGTTGGCAAAACTATCATTACCAGCCCGTTCAATGACCCAGCCCAGCACATCACTATGCGGCGAACAATAATGATGGCTTTGCCCATGTGGTGCGCCATCTGATTTTGGCATTTGCGTCAGAAAATGGCGCAAGCCTTCGGTTTCGCCCCCCTCTTCAACCGGATTCCAGGCCGCTGCCCGGCGGTAAGCCATAAAAATACCATCGCTGTCGGCATAATCTTCACAAAAGCCAGAGGCAATCTGCATATCCAAAAGATGCCGAATAGTGGCACCCGCATAGGCGCTTTTGGCCAATTCTGGCAGATAATCGGTGACTAAATTATGCGGATCCAATTTGCCGCGAGCAACAAGAACCCCTGCGAGCAATGCCGCCATTGATTTGGTTACTGAAAAAATGATATGCGGCCGGTCAGCCGCACCAAACCCATCAAACCAGTCAAACACCAACTGCCCGCGGTGCATCACGGCAAACGCATCTGTATGGCTGGCTTTCAAAAACCGCTGAACATCATGTTGTTGATTGGCGTGATCAGAAAATACAAGGCCGGTTAAATCTTGACGCGCGCTCGTCAATTTCGCCGGATTTGGTGACGCGGCAATCGATGCTGTCGGTAACAGCTGACGAAGATGATTAAATGACCAGCGTGCATGCCGCGGTATGCGCCATGCGCTGGCTTTGACCTGATCATACACCGCTGGGGGAAATCCCGACATCAGACTGTCAATCGGCTCACGCATATCAAAACATCCTACAGGCCGGGAAATCGAATAATAGCACCGCTGGTCAGCGATTTGTCACCCGCATGATGGCTGACCAGCAACGCCGGAATCTGGCGCACCGCCACTTGACTGGCGACAAACGTGCCAAATGTCTGGCGCAATTCCGGGTCGAGGCTGCTAAAGGCCTCATCCAGCAATAGCATTTTTGGGGCTGCCAATAACGCCCGCATCAACGCCACCCGCGCCTTTTGTCCGCCAGACAAGCTGGCTGGGTCACGCTCGGCAAAACCATCCAGCCCGCATTCTTGCAACGCATCAAGCACCGCTTGTCGGCGTTCAGCCCGGCCAGATCGCGCCGCTGTCAGGCCAAATGCCAGATTATCGCCAACCGTCATATGCGGGAATAACAACGGGTCTTGAAACATCAGCCCGACACCGCGCTGTGCGGCTGGTAACTGGCCAATCTCGACCCCGTCCAATGTGATCTGCCCTTGCCACTTCAACATCTTATCAGCAGTGCCTGACAGAATAGCGAGCAAACTTGATTTGCCGCATCCGCTGGGGCCATGCAACAGACAGATCGTACCTGCCTCTATGGTAAAATTCAGCCCACGTACAAGCGGTGTGTCATATCCAAAATGAAGATCGGTCACCTGCAACATGTCTTGCCTTTTTGGTTTTGTTACCGCCGCGCATAAAGACACAGCAAGATGACAGATAATCGTAAATGATGATATAGATATTGATGCCATTAACAATGACGCGAGACAATCTCATGATATGCCAGCGGCGCCACTTTTTGATCCAGATCTGCGCCTATCTTTTGCTTGGCCTAGTTTTTGCCTATCCAGTGCAATCGGCGCAATCGGCGCATTTTGATAGTCTGAAACCAGCCGCAAAAGGCCAAACGGTGTATTTCAACGCATGGGGCGGCGATGCCAAAATCAACGGCTATATCAGCTGGGCTGGTGATATCCTGAAACAGCGATATGACATCACGCTTGTCCATGTCAAATTAACCGATACAGCCAGTGCCGTATCACGGCTTCTTGCCGAAAAAACAGCTCGCCGCGATACTGACGGGACAATTGATTTATTATGGGTGAATGGCGAAAATTTTGCCGCTATGAAGCGTGCCGATTTATTGCAAAAACAGCCATGGGTGACCCATTTGCCAAATTGGCAATTGACTGACCCGGTCGCCCTTCCCGCTATTTTATCTGATTTTGCTGAACCAACAGACGGCAAAGAAAGCCCATGGGGCCGCGCCCAGCTTGTATTTGCCTATGACAGCGAAAAACTGCCCACCCCGCCACGTTCCGCCGCCGCCCTAGCACAATTTATTGAAAATAATCCGGGCCGGTTCACATTTCCGCAACCGCCAGATTTTATCGGTGTGTCATTTTTAAAACAGGTGCTGATTGAGCTGACAAACAGCCACCCATCATTATACGGCCCGGTAGATGAGGCAGATTTTGATAGGGTCACCGCCCCGCTATGGGATTGGCTGGATGCAGCCAAGCCAAATCTGTGGCGCCGCGGTATGGCCTATCCACAAAATTATCCAGTGTTACGACAATTACTTGGCGACGGCGAAATTGATATCGCCATGGCGTTTAACCCGGCGGATGCCTCTGCCGCTATCGCTCGCGGCGAACTGCCCGATAGCGTGCGCACCTATATTCATGACGGCGGCACGCTGGCCAATGTGCATTTTCTGGCGATCCCATTTAACGCCGCCGCCGCTGAAGCTGCGCAAATCGTGGCAAATTTCATGTTGTCACCTGAAGCCCAAATCAAGAAAGCTGATAGCCGCATTTGGGGCGATCCAACGGTGCTATCAATCCCCCGATTGAACGCCGCCGATCAAGTTGGCTTTTTGGCCCTGCCGCGCGGTATTGCCACCTTGTCTGATGCGGAACTTGGCCGTAGTCTGGCAGAACCGCACCCAAGCTGGGTCCCGCGGCTTGAACAGGCATGGAAACAACGTTACGCCAGCGGCCAGTAACCCGGCACTGCTTGTCATGACGGCACATACACTTTTATGGTAATCCCATCATGCTGGCTTTTGCGACCTCAACTAAAATGCGGCAAACAAGCATTGTGCTTACTGGCCTGATTGTATTTTTACTGCCAGTTCTGCTGGGGATCAGCGGTGTTTTATTGCCAGCTGCTGGATATTTCCCTGCCCTCGGCTTTACCCAATTTTCATTGCACCCGGCCCTGTCTTTTGTCATGGCACCCGGCGTTGGCGCGGCAATCTGGCTGGCGCTGAAAACTGGGCTGATCGCAAGCGTGTTATCTTTGCTTTGCTGTTTTATTATACTGACCGGGTTGATGCATGATCGCATATTTTCGCTAGTACGGCGCACCCTCGCCGCTTTGGTCGCGGTACCGCATAGCGCGATTGCCATTGGCCTTGTGTTCTTGCTGGCACCATCTGGCTGGCTGATGCGTATTCTATCGCCCGTCATCACCGGGTTTAACAGCCCGCCCGACTGGAGCCTTGTTCCAGACCCCTATGGATGGGCGTTAATTTTTGGCCTGATGGCCAAGGAAATCCCGTTTTTATTGTTGGTCAGCCTTGCCGCCATTTCCACATTGCCAGTACGCCAATTTGAACAAATTGCCAACAGCCTCGGCTATGGGCGTGTGGCCACATGGACCATGCTTATTCTGCCGCTTATTTACCTACAAATCCGCTTGCCGGTCTTCGCCGTTCTTGTGTTCAGCTTGTCGGTTGTCGATATGGCCTTGCTCCTTGCCCCGACATTGCCGCCACCGCTGGCCATTTTGGTGTTGCATGGCTTCCTTGATGCAGATTTGGCCGCACGTTTGCCAGCATCATTTGGCGCGATCCTGCAAATTGCACTTGCCGGTATTGGTATTGGCATCTGGTATGTTGGTGAAGCCCTGTGCCGCCACTTCATACACGATTGGCGGCGGGGCGGCTGGCGGGGCGGTAGTATTGATCGGTATTTGCCTGTCTTCAGCATCATGGCCGTCATCCCGCTGGCCGCCGCATGTGCTGGTCTTGTGGCTGCATTTTTATGGTCGGTTACCGGTAGTTGGTTTTTCCCGTCTCCGTTGCCGCAAACTTTCCATCTCATTCATTGGCAGGATGTGGCCAGCTATATGCCACTTTTAAAAACCAGCTTGTTGCTTGCTGGCGGGGCCAGTTTTGCCGCGCTTTTTGTGGTGCTGGCATGGTCATATGCCGCACCAGATTCCACCCTTAACAACCGCTGGTTGCTTGGCTGTATTTTTATGCCCTTTTTTATTCCGCAGATTAGTTTTCTTCTTGGTATGCAGATCAGCCTCAGCCGGGTTGGCCTAGATGGTACATGGCTTGCCCTTATCTGGGTGCATATGATTTTTATTTTGCCTTATACATGGCTCATTGTGATACCTGCGCGCCGCGCACTAGATCGCCGCCTAGATCATCTGGCCGCCACGCTTGGTGCCTCTGGGTGGAAACGATTTATCACCCTCCATGTGCCGTTAATGGCCTATCCTTTGGGTACAGCTATATTTATCGGCATAGCTGTATCCATGGCGCTCTATCTGCCAACGGTATTTGTTGGTGCTGGCCGGATCAACACGATCACTGTTGAAGCCGTCAGCCTTGCATCAGGCGGCAGCCGCGGCCCAGCTGGGCTGGCTGCAATGCTGCAAATCGCCATTCCTGTGGTCAGTTTTGCCATCATCCATTGGGGTTTGCAGTGCCGTTTTGGGCGGTTTTCCGGGATGCAAAGCGGACGCTTGCAATAACCCGCAATTTGAGTACTAATATCGCAAAGCCCATGGCCATCTAGCTGGTCAGTCTGGGCCAATAATGTTCGGCATTACGCGGCTGTCATATTATTCTTTTCAGCGGTACAGCCACAGTAACAACAAGGTAACATATTCGCCATGCTAGAACGTATTGGTCTTCCCATAACCTTTGTGTTGTTGTGGTCATCTGCTTTTGTGGCGGCAAAATCCGGCGTTGTGTATGCCACCCCATTTGCATTTCTAGCGGTGCGGTTTGCCATTGTAGCGGCGATTTTTGCATCGGTCGGCACCGCGGTATATATCTGGCACAAAGCCCGCAAAAAGCCCGCCAAAACATCACCAAAACTGACATTGCGGGCCATTTCAGGCAGTGCATGTGTGGGTATTTTGCTTCATGGATTTTATCTTGGGTGCAGTTTTTACGCGATGGCCAATGGCCTTGGTGCTGCGCTTACCGCGCTGATTGTGTCCACGCAACCACTGTTAACAACTGCCCTTGCCATTCTTCTATTTGGCGAAAAGCCCCACGCCATACAATGGCTTGGTATCGCGATTGGGTTTTGCGGTGTCATTGTTGTATTGTCGCCATCTCTTGGCAGTTCTGCCCCGACATTGTCATTAATTGCCAGCATATTGGCGCTTATTGCCATTACCGGCGGCACATTATTGCAGAAAAAAATAGGCCATCAGGTTGGTCTTTTGCATAGCAATGTCATTCAGGCCAGCGCCGCCACGCTGTTTTTTCTTGTCTTGATCAATACAATCGAAGCCCCCCATATCGACTGGACACCAAATTTTATTGGCGCGCTCGCATGGCAGGTCTTGGTTGTATCAACCGGCGCCTATATTATTTTGATGATTTTAATCAAACGGGATAGCGTCGCCGCCACAACATCGCTGTTGTTTTTGGTGCCGCCAACAACCGCGCTGATTGCCAATGTTTGGCTTGCTGAACCGCTGACCCCAACGACAGTGGCCGGGTTTTTTATGGCGTCAGCCGGGGTATTTCTGGTGACGCGATTTGCCGTGCAAGCAAAATCCTGACGTCAGTTTGCTTTTGGCTGGTAAAATTCGGCTCTAGCCGTTTCCAGATAGGCTTTTCGAAGGGCGATGGTAAAGCGCCCAGCCTGTCCATCAGCAATCAGATAGCTGTCAATTTTACCGACCGGCAAAACATAGATGGATGAAGCGGTAATGAAGGCCTCATCAGCCTCTAGCACCTCGTCTAATTTATAGACCCGTTCAACAAATTTCAAATCCATCTGCTGGGCCACACGCAACATGGTTTGCCGGGTGATGCCATGCAAAATTTCATTGGTGACCGGCCGAACAAATAAATCACCATCCTTTATGTAAAAGAAACTGGATGAGCCAGCCTCGGTCACATATCCATCTTGATCAATCATCAGCGCTTCGTAATCACCAGCCTTGTGCGCGGCATGTTTTGCCATGACTTGGGCTAATAAATTGGTCGATTTGATATCACGGCGGGCCCAGCGCAAATCGGGTGCCGTATGCAGGGTAATGGCAGGCGGCATGTCATCAGCGGCAAATTTTTCGCCTTGGGTAAATGCAAATATGTTCGGGGTATAGCCATCATGGTAATGAAACGCCCGGTCACCCGCGCCCCGCGTCACATGCAGGTATAAAAACCCATTTGTAACCGCATTTTTTTCAATCAACGCCATCATATCGTGAAACATGCTGTCGGTTGTAAATGTAATCGGGATGGCAATTTTCGCCAGCGATTGTTCTAACCGTTGCATATGATAAATAAAATCAACAATCTGCCCATCTAAAATGCCAAAGCCTTCATAAACAGCGTCAGCAAACAGCAAACCGCGATCAAAAATAGGCAAGCTTGCCTCGGCTTCAGGCACAAATTTCTCGTTGAGAAACACGATACGTTGTTGATCGAGCATTTAACCCTCGATTTTCAGCATCGCGGCGCGGCGCGCCTGCTTTGCCCGGACAAAAGATGCCTTAGAATAATCTATTATTCTTTCGAAACGCAAATGAAATGCACCGGGCCAATCGCCACGACCATGAACCCGGTTTGCAAGCGTCGTTATGACTGGCCTAGATGCGGCCAGCGCGCATGAAACCGGGCATGATCAGCGCGGCTGATGCTGATGGTCAGGGTTTCACACCCACCATCATCATATCGTGAATCGCGCACATGGGCATGTGCATATATCCACGCCCGGGCCGCGCCATCTTCGGGCTTTATTTCGATAATTGCCTGCACCGAATCTTGTGCCAAAAATCCGTCAATGGCCTGCAGCAGATTATCAATACCTGTACCCGCTGTGGCCGATGTAAACACCCCTTTTGCATATTTTTTACCAAGCCACAGCCGCTGGTCATCATCAGTCAACAAATCTGATTTATTGAATATATGCATGACGCATTGCTGTTGGCGCGACTCATCAAGCCCCAGATCATTCAGCACAGCGGCCACATCATCTGCATCGTCGCTGACAAATAGCGAGGCGGCATCATGCACATGAAGAAGCAGGTCTGCATGGACAACTTCTTCAAGCGTGCTTTTAAATGCCTCGATTAATTCGATTGGCAACTGGCTGATAAACCCAACCGTATCTGCCAAAATCGCCCGCCGCCCCGATGGCAGAGTTACCTCACGCATGGTTGGATCAAGCGTGGCAAACAGCATATCTTTTGACAGGACCCCCGCCCCAGTCAGATGGTTGAATAATGTGGATTTGCCAGCATTGGTATAGCCAATAAGTGCAATCGTCGGGGTTTCGCCTCTGACCCGGTTACGCCGTTGCAATGTGCGGGTACGCACCACTTCTTTTAATTCCAGTTTGATTTGTGTCACCCGCCGCATCAGCATCCGCCGATCCAGTTCGATCTGACGTTCGCCAGGGCCACCCAAAAACCCGCCACCGCCACGTTGGCGTTCCAAATGTGTCCAGCTCCGCACAAGACGGCTACGCTGAAAGCTGAGCGCGGCCAATTCAACCTGAAGACGGCCAGCATGGGTTTGCGCGCGCGCACCAAAAATTTCCAAAATGAGCTGGGTGCGGTCAATCACCTTGGCCGCAATGGACATTTCCAGATTGCGTTGCTGTACAGGTGACAAGGCGGTGTTAATGATGACCACCGGGTCATCATAATCACTGGCAAGTTCGCCAAGCCTTGTTGTCACCCCTTTGCCAAAGAATGATCCAGCCCGTAGCTTGGATAAGCTGATGATTTCGGCATGCGCAATTTCCAGACCGATGGCTTCGGCAAGAAGACCAGCTTCGGCAAGCATTTGCTCTGCCGGGCGCTTTGACGGACTGAACCGCAATTCAGGATGCACAACAAACGCAACACCAACGCCCACGATATGTCCTTTAAATAATCTGTCTGATCGCGCTTTCATAGCGCGTACGCCCGGCATTTGCCTAGCAAAAAACGGTTTTGTTCTGGGTGCCATTGCCGCATAGACCAATGCCCTGTTAAACGGTAAACTGCAAACCACAACAAAGCGTTTTATAAAGGCAGCGACATGCAAAAAACCATCATTGTAACAGGCGCCGGTAGCGGCATTGGCAAGGCCACCGCCACTGCCTTTTTGGAAAATGGCTATAAGGTCGGCTTTCTTGGTCGGCGGGCTGCCACCCTTGAAAGCGCGGCAAACGGCCATAAAAACGCATTGATTTTGCCTTTTGATGTATCTGACCCCAATGATGTTGAAACCGCGTTTGCGACAGCCACCGCAAGCTGGGGACGGCTTGATGTGTTATTTAACAATGCCGGAATTGGCAGTCCACCTGCATCAGTTGACGACACTGATGTTGATGTCTGGTTAAAGGTTGTCGCTATTAACCTGACAGGATCATTTTTATGCGCCCGCGCCGCATTTAGACAGATGCGATCACAATCGCCGCAAGGTGGCCGGATTATCAATAACGGGTCTATATCGGCGCATGCACCACGGCCGGGTTCAGCGCCCTATACCAGCACCAAACACGCCATTACCGGATTAACCAAAAGCCTGTCGCTGGACGGGCGGGCATATGATATTTGTGCATCACAGATTGATATTGGCAATGCATTGACCGATATGGCCGTACCCATGACAAAAGGCGTGCCGCAACCAGATGGCAGCATCCGCGCCGAAGCCACAATGGATGTGGCACATGTTGCGTCATCGGTTCTTTATATGGCCAATCTGCCGCTAGATGCGAATGTCCAGTTTATGACGGTGATGGCACCAAAAATGCCATTTATTGGACGCGGTTAATCAGCTGTAGGTTTGGTGTCAACACAAGGTGCACCACATGGCGCACAGGCATTGCCAAGTTCTGTTGGCGCGCCAAGATTGGACAAGGCTGGACTTGTCAGATGATCACCAATTGCCACGGCAAATAGCACCGAGATAAAGGTTATGTAGATCAGCCGTGGGCTGATTTTTGATGTGGTTTGTTGCGGGCTGTTCATTGCATTAAAATCCAAATTTTGCCCGCAGGCGTATACCCAAAACACTGCCAGCAAGGGCTAGCGCAAACCATATCCATCCATGCAGACTGCCAGATGCCGTCCCAGCCAAAAACGCCCCGATATTACATCCAAAACTGAGCCGTGCGCCAATGCCCATCAACACACCACCAAGCGCCGCAGCTTGTAATTGCCGAGCGTTCGGCCATGCTGATTTTGCAAAGGCACCGGTAACCGCGGCGGTCAATCCAGCGCCAATAATCATCGCAAAATCCATCAAACTGCTGGTATCAGAAAACACCGAATGTGCCAGCGCGCGCTGTGGTCCGGGCCATGTCCAAAAGGCGAATGTTTCAATGGGCAAACCAGCGGCACTGGCAATTTTTGCGCCCCATAAAGTAAAGCCAAAGGTGACCCCCCACGGGTGGTTTGACACCCAAAATACGCCCCAGCACAGCAATCCAATCAATGCCGTTGCCACCAACATAGTGCGGTTGATGCGAAATCCACGCCGCGCACTCAGCCAGCCAAAAAAACCTGCCGTGCCAAGCAATAGCAACAGATTTACAGCTAATTTACCTGTGCCAGACAAGCCCGCGCCAATCTCAATCTGACCAAGCGATCCCCATGCCAATATGGGCGGCAAAATCATCGATCCTAGAACCGAACCAATGACAAAAAATGGCAAGGCCACAATCATTCGGCCTGACCCGCCACCAAAGCTGAACAACACCCCCGACCCACATCCATTGGCAAGCTGCATGCCGGTACCAAACATAAAAGCGCCAATAAAAAGCGATACTGACACAGGCGCAAGTGACCCAGATGGGCCAAGGCCGGCCGCACTGACCGGGATAAACATGAGCGCACAAACCGCAGATAGCAGAAAATGCAGGCTTAGCGAACTGGCGTCACCCGTTTCAAGAAACCGGCGCCAGCCTGATGCAAATCCATATTGAAACCCCATAAACGTCATGCCGAGCAACAAGCCAAGGCCGACAAGTGCCAATCCAGTCAGGCCAGTATCCAGACCAGCAAGACCCGCCAGAATCAAACCCAAACAGCTTATCAGCGCCAAAAGCGGCTTATCAACAGTCCCAAAAGACCATAAACCCTGACGCGGTGCGTTTTGCTGTTTTGTTGTGGGAGAGGATACAGCCATAGATCACCATCATATAGATTATCAAGTCACACAAACATCCGTTGGCCAAGGCAGGCGATGATTTCCCGGTTCGCCTGCTCTGGTAATGATGCCGGAAAAGCATGTCCCCCATCATCGGGGGGCATGCGTCACATTATCCCAAAAGCCCAGAAAACATATCCATGATCTTTTGCATATTTGATTTGCCAGACGTATCAAGTGGCAGGTCGGTGTTTGCAGTCCATTCAACCATTGAGCCATCATAAAGCTTTACATTTTTTTGGCCCAAAATTTCAGACATCACAAACCAATTGGTTGCCGCCCAATGACCCGTGTTGCAATAGCTGACAATGGTTTTATCGCCAAGGTTGCGATAGATTTCTGCCAGTTCATCGCGGCTTTTTAGGCGATTACCCTCAGGTGAATAGGCCTTGTCCTGATCCATCAATACGGCAGATGGAATCCGGCCAGCTTTTGCCGCCTTTGGATGTTTGCCACCAGCATAAAATTGCTCATCGGTGCGGCCATCAACCAGCAACGCCTGTCCGGGGTTGGCGGCAAATGCCGCCACATCAGACGTGCCGATATAAAATTCAGGGTTGAACCTTGCGACAAAATTTCCGGGTTCTGGTGCGATAAAGGCACCTGTTTCTATTTTGGCTGGGGCAAAATCACGCCATGCGGCAAAGCCGCCGTCCAAAATCGATACATTGTCATGGCCAAAGACTTTAAATGTCCAATAGGCCCGTGCCGCACTGCCAAAATCAGTTGACGAAACACCAGCGGGAACCACCACAACATGGGTGTTATCGGACACGCCCAAACGGCGGGCTAATGACTGAAATTGTTCTGCCTCTGGCAAAAGACCAACCACACCATCGCGGCCAACCCGCCATCCATCTTTTAGATAATCTGAATGGATCGCACCGGGGATATGCCCCTCTAAAAATGTTTCATAACTGCCTTCGTCAATTTTGTTACGAAGATCAATGATCAACAGTTTGTTATCATCGAGGTTTTCAGAAAGCCAAGCTGGGCTGACCAGCGGGCTTGCAAACGCAACCATTGGCGCAATAACCAGAGCCAAAACAGCAGCGAATTGAATAAATAGACGGCGCATGAGCCTCTCCTAATTTTGTGACATTGCCCGCATCATCTTATGGCCACTAAATGGGTCGCCCCCAAAAAGGGGCCATAGATCGGCATATCTAGGTAGATA
>JAQCEA010000010.1 GCA_027620495.1 Pseudomonadota bacterium
TTGATGGATTCAGTCACAGATTGGCGCTTCGGATAGGCATCGAACTTCTTCCCGAGCGCGCCATTTTCCTTGTTAAAATTTCTATCGATTTTCATTACCAGATATGGCTTCATATCCGCGGGGACATTGCATTTCCGGGGGGCGGTTATGGATACAAAAAACCTTATCAATTTACATGCCTATCCGATTGACCAAGATGGTGCGGCACGTGATGCCCTGATACATTCTGTGCGGGCACAGTTACATGATGATGGGTGCGCGGTGCTGAAAAACTTTCTGACCCCATATGCCGTGGCATGTTTGGTAAAAGAAGCCGATCAGGTGGCGCATCTGGCGCATCGGTCTCACAGCCGCACCAACCCATACTTTACAAAGGATGATCCATCGCTCCCACAAGATGACCCCAGAAGGCGCTTTTTCGACCGTTCGAATGCCTTTATTCCTGCTGACAATTTTGCCCCATCCGGGGCTTTGCGTCAGATCCAAAATTTTCCAGCTTTTGACCCGTTTATCAAAGACTGCCTTGAACAAGATCGGTTCTATCGTTACGCCGACCCGTTGGCGGATGTCATTATAAATGCGGCTGATGAAGGCGAGGGGTTTCCGTGGCATTTTGACACAAATAATTTCACCATCACATTGGCAATTCAGATGGCTGATGAAGGTGGCATGTTTGAATATGCCCCTAATATTCGCTCTGATGGAGAACATTTTGAAGATGTTTGTGCTGTGCTAGACGGTACGTCAGACAAGGTGCGAAGCCTGCAACTTGAACCGGGTGATTTGCAATTATTCAAAGGCAGATATTCGCTCCAACGTGTCGCGCCGCTAACAGGCAAAACGCCACGATATGTTGCGATTTTTTCTTACGTCGAAGAACCAGATATGGTGGGTTCGCCAGAACGCACAAAACAGCTTTATGGCCGTGTGTTGCCCATTCATCTGCAACGCGCTGGCCTGCGCGGTGATGCCTATATCGACTAAATAGGGTTTGCCTGCCTTGGCATGGAATACCGGCCAAAGGGCTGTTTTCAAAGTTACCAATTCTGGCTCGCACCCAGCGTTGGAAAGACGTTTAAGGCATACACCCACCATCGCATTTCATCTGACAACGCACCAAAACGGCAAAACCTATTTCAGCAAGACGAAAATAGGCGTATCCTAGCGCGACCAAATCATCCATTGTATGGACAGCTATTGCCATGAAACACCTATCGCTTCACATCGTCTCTTTATGCGCCGCGTTATTGCTTGGTACCCCAGTTTCACTCGCCGCGGGCGAAGCCACCACATTAACCTATCAGCTTGGCGACAAGACATTTGCCGCCCATGTCGAAACAGCGGCATCACCCGCCAAAGGGACGGTCTTTATCATCCATGACTGGGACGGCCTGACAGATTACGAAAAATCACGTGCAAAAATGCTGTCTGATCTTGGCTTTGATGCCATTGCCGTGGATCTGTTCGGGGTAGATGCCAAACTTGAGAACCGTGATGATTACAAACGAGAGACCGGGGCTTTATATAAAGACCGTACCCAGTTCAGAGCGCGCATTGCCGCCGCCATTGATGCCGGTGTAAACAGCGCTAGGAACCGTGAAAAAATTGTTATCATTGGCTATTGCTTTGGCGGGGCCGCCACACTGGAAGCGGCGCGTGCTGGTCTTAGGGCCGACGGCTTTGTGAGTTTTCATGGCGGGCTAAAAACACCTGACGGGCAAGATTATAGCCAAACCACCGCGCCTGTTTTAGTCCTGCATGGGTCTGCTGACCCGGTTTCAGGCATGGAAGATGTCGCCGCTCTGATTAACCAATTAAAAGACGCGAATGTGCCGCATGATGCACAAATTTTTGGTGGCGCCCGGCATTCCTTTACCGTGCAAGGCTCTCGCGATTATGACGCACAAGCCGACCAAAAATCATGGGATGCCTTGCAACGGTTTTTGGCAAAGCTTTGATACCGACTCTTCCCAGCGGACATAAAAAAAATCAAAATAAGGTTGATTTGTTATGCCGGTCTTTCTTATTTAGGGAAACGTTATATATCATCTCAAGTGAAAAAGAATGTGTAGAATGCGAGACCCCCTAGGCGGCATAAAAGGCGATGAAGTCAAAAAATCGAACCCGTTTGCGGTCGATAGATTGCGCGCTTTGAAAGAGTTAGACACCTCTATCGACTGGATTGAGGGCAGAAAACGCAAGAGCGACAAGACCGTGCTTCAACGCATGCGTGACGGCACTTGGGGACAAGAAGAAAAAATACCAAATTGGGAACCGTCAGCAGATAGCGAATTTAATGGCGTTGATGTGATTTTGCGCTGGGCAGGAAAAGAAATCACTCGCGTTAGAAATATCAATAAAAAAGAAGCCAAAGTGGCGCTGTCTGGCGTCAAAGCCTTTTTACGAAACATAAATCCTGAAAATCCGGATTTCACCAACCCATGGACGGTGAAATGCTATAATGTAACAGCAAAAATATATGGATTAAAAACAGCAACTTATGATGCCACTGATGAAAACATATCCCACCCACATTTATTTGCTGGCATCAAAGGTGATGATTCATCATTAAGCAAAAACAGATTTCTTAAAGATATCAAACGCGCCATTTTATTGACCGACAAGAGCCTAAAATTTCTCGAAGTTACAGAAATGCCATTGCGCAAGCGCCCGCCGGACTTGCGGATTGTTAAAACCGAATTATGCCAGCCCACTTATAAAACCAGTAATTCACATTTCGATGTATCGCTGGTCTTTGCCAACCAGATCATTGTCATAGAAAAAAACATCCCCCTGCCGCGGGCGAAAATTGCCATGTCATCGATGCGCGGCTGGCTTCGTTCTATTGATGCAGAAAAACCAGATTTGTCGGATCAGGTTGTCAATCAATGTTATGAGGCCACCAAGCTTAGAACCCGGCCCGGGCGCTATATGAAAGTCGAGCCCGAACTATTGCCCATTGATGAAGGGGGCACAAGCTTTTGGTCTGACAGGTTGCATTGTTGGGTCACTGGCTATTTTGACAATAAAGGGGTGTTCATCCCGCCAGATTGGGGCGTATAGCCACGCCGACACAGTGCTTCAGGCTGGATGTTTGACCGCGTCAATCAAGATAAAGGCAATTTGACAAGGTTCAGACCCACGATTTGACCAGGCATGGTTTGTGCCTTGCTGGACCACCACATCACCTGCCTTTAGCAAATATTCATCTTCATCCATCATCATGTAAATTTCACCGGTCAGAACCACCGCATAATCCAGACTGTCCGTCCGGTGCATAAATGGATGGCGTGCCCCTTCGACAATATTGGCCCCTGCGCCCATTTCGGCAAATGCCGCCTTGCCATCAAGCGTGGCCAGCTGTTGCGGGTCTTCTGGGTCAAACTGAACAATACGGAACACTGATCCATTTTTTGGCGGATGCAGAATTAATGGGCCGGTGACCGGGTCATCATGACGTTCCATATCTGCTGGCGATTTGTCGCTTTGCCACAGATTTGTAAGCGTCACACCCGGGCGGTTTGGACGTTGCAGAATACAGCTTGCCTCGCCATCCATAATGACCGTGGCCACGCCATTTTCGTCATGCCCGGTTACAACACGTCTAATTTTTTTTCCCATAGGTTTCGTTCCAATGCGTAATGTGTCATGCCGCCGATGATGGCCTGACTGGCGGAGGGTGAGGGATTCGAACCCTCGGTACGCTTGCGCGTACAACGGTTTTCGAGACCGTCCCGTTCAACCACTCCGGCAACCCTCCATCCATCAGGCCTCTACACAATCAAATTTGTGTCACCGGCACAAGTGGCGGCCAAAGAAAAATAGTGCCAAAAATTTATCGCCTATCATTATGTATTTTGGCATTCATGTTGGCACTGACCTTGGCACCCATATCGCGGCCTTGTAGATTTGCCTCTATCCCCCTAACCTGTCACTGGCAAGATTACACCGCCTTTTTGGGGGCGAGAGATGGCATTTTTGGGCGGCGCGAACCAGCATAGAGACAGACCCGGCATCAAATTTCGATAAATGGCAAAAAAATGGGCAAACAATCCGTCTTAAAATGTGATTTTCTGCAAGGCGCGGTAAACCATAGATTGCGTTTCGGCGGCGGGCGCGGACAGCATCTGCCAAAGGCTGTTGGTATGAAAGGCGGCCAGTCACCAACCATTATTGATGCCACAGCTGGCCTTGGCCGGGATGCGTTTTTATTGGCATCACTGGGGTCACAGGTCACCTTGATTGAACGATCAGACACCATCCATGAATTACTAGCCGCTGGTATGGAATCCGCACGCCAAGCTGGCGGCCAGCATAAAGACATTATTGACCGGATGACCCTGATCCATGGCGATTCGATTGCGCTTTTGCCGCATATGAAGGCTGATGTCGTGCTGGTTGACCCCATGCACCCACCGCGGCAAAAATCTGCATTGGTAAAGGCCGAAATGCGCGCCATACGCGATATTGTCGGGGTTGATCAAGACCAACAGTTGCTGATTGAAACGGCCTTGGCCATGGCCGCAAAACGGGTGGTTCTCAAATGGCCAGCCAAGGCCGCACCGTTAGCGGGGCTACGGCCAGCCTCGCACCAGATTATCGGTAAATCGATCAGATATGATGTATTTATGACCGGCTAAGAGGTGTGATCATCCGATTGTCAGACAGCTTGTTTTTTCACTCATCGCTGTCACAATCAATTGATGATGATCGCAGATGCTGATGCTAGAATGCGCATTGCAGTGTAACTGACCACAGGAGACCGCCCCATGCCAAGCTTTGATATTGTAAGCAAGACAGATATGACATCTGTTGACAATGCCTTGCAGGGTGTCGCCAAGGAAATGCAAGTCCGATATGATTTCAAAGGCAGCAAATCAGAGGTCAGCAAAAATGACGATGTCATCACCATTCTTGCTGATGATGAGCTGAAACGCCGTCAGGTGGAAGAGCTGTTGATCACCCATCTCACCCGGAAAGGCGTTGATACAAAAGCGTTGGAATTTGGTAAGCTGGAACAAGCCGGTGGCAATATGGTGCGCCAAGCCGTTCAGGTCAAACAAGGCGTCCAGCGTGAGGTGGCGCAAAAAATTGTCAAAGCCATCAAATCATCAAAGCTGAAAACGCAAGCGGCCATTCAGCGCGATGAAATTCGTGTATCTGGCAAAAACCGAGATGATTTGCAATCCACCATGGCAATGATCAAAGCGCTTGATGTCGACCTGCCATTACAATTTGAGAATTTTCGCGATTAGGGCCTGGTCAAAACAGCGCCTCTGGCTATCCCTTCAACCCTTGGATCGGCACTTTTAAATAGGTGGCACCATTTTCTTCGGCGTCAGGCATATGGCCCGCCCGCATGTTCACCTGTATCGATGGCATAATCAGCCGCGGCATGGCCAAAGTGGCATCACGTTTTTCACGCATCTCTACAAAACTGTCTTCGCTGGCATTATGGCCAACATGAATATTGTTTGCGCGTTGCGCCCCGACTGTTGTTTCCCATAAAAATTCGCGGCCATTTGGCGCATAGTCATGACAAACAAACATTCGGGTCTCATCAGGCAGTGCTAAAATCTTTTGGATAGATTGATACAGCGTGCGGGCGTCACCGCCCGGAAAATCGGCACGCGCGGTGCCGCCATCTGGCATAAACAACGTATCGCCAACAAACACAGCATCACCAATAAGATGCACCATGCAAGCTGGCGTATGACCGGGTGTGGCAATGGCCACGCCATCTAATTGGCCAATTTTATATCGATCGCCATCTGCAAATAACTGGTCAAACTGGCTGCCATCACGTTCAAATTCGGTCCCAGCATTGAACATTTTGCCAAACACCGTTTGCACTTCTGAAATACGGTCAGAAATACCTATTTTGCCGCCCAGTTTTTGTTGGATATAGGGCGCCGCCGATAAATGATCGGCATGCACATGCGTTTCAATCAACCATTCCACATCAAGATTTTGCGTTTTTACATAATCAATGATCATGTCAGCGTGATCATAGCTAATCGTGCCTGACGCATAATCAAAATCCAAAACCGAATCGATGATCGCGGCTTTTTTCGTTGCCGGATCAGTTACCACATAGCTGACCGTGTTGCTGTCATGATCAAAAAATGCTTTGACGTTTGGTGCTATGCTTGTGGCGTTTTGGGACATGAAACACTCCACTTAAATACTGCTCCATTATAGTGCTAAATCTCTATAAAATATAGGGTCTGGCAAGCCACAAAACAGCATAAATTGAAAATTGGTTTTTTTAAATGGCGGCATCTAGCCATCACCCGGCGATCATACCCTATCTACAAACCCGCATCTATTCATCTGGCACCCGCATGGGCGGCGCCGGCATGCCAAAAGCCATGCAAGGCTAAAATTTGACAGAACCAACCTGACATAGTTTTATCACAATTAGATCAAAATTATGGCCAACAGCATTTGATCATAAGCGGCGTTTAACAAAATGTCTGCAGCAGAGGGGGGGGACAAAAATGAAGCTTACAATTATTGCCCGGTCTCGAGATGATTTTGGGGTGATTCTTACCACGAAACATCAGCATAAATCAGACCAGAAAATTTTTTCAGTCACTGTAACAGATGCGGATTTACATGCATTGACCGAAACGCGTGTTGATAAAGAACATTTGATTGAATTTGCGTTTCAATTTCTGGTCGACCACGAACCTGTCAGCGCCATTCAGGGCAAATTTGATATCTCTATCATTTCCACATATTTTCCTGAATTCCCTTCCGCTGTGAAACAATGGGTGGATGAAAACACCTAATGTTGAATGATTGAAATAGCTGTGGCTTGGCGGTTACCAAACGCAATCACCGGCATGACCATTTTGTGCCAGACCATTTTGTGCCAGACCATTTTGTGCCAGACCATTTTGTGCCAGACCATTTTGTGATAACTATCACAACCCCAATAACAACAAACAGGCGGATAAAGAACTATGGATTACGCAAGTCTCATTGCCGCCTTGACACCAGCTGTTGATGCCGCCGGATCAGTTATTTTGGATATTAAAGCCAAAGGCCCAGCCAGCATGACCAAATCTGATGGCAGCCCGGTGACAGTTGCCGACCAAAAGGCTGAAAAAATTTTGTTGGCCGCGTTGGCTGACATATGCCCAGATATTCCAGTTGTGTCAGAAGAAAATACAGATAGCCACCATCTGTCTGCTGGCCAGCGGTTTTTTCTGGTTGATCCGCTAGATGGCACCAAGGAATTTATCAAGGCAGATGATAATGGGGCCTTTACCGTCAATATCGGGCTGATTGAAAATGGCCTGCCGGTGATGGGCATGGTATATGCCCCGGCCCGCAACGCCTTTTATTGGGGGTATCAAGGCGGCGGTGCATGTTGCCGCGAGACCACACGCATCACCCCCATCACCGTGCGCAATCTGCCAGATAGTGGTGCGGTGGCCGTGGCCAGTGCCTCGCATTTAGATGCTGCCACGACAAACTGGCTGGCAGACCACCACATCCATCAAACCACATCGGTTGGGTCATCGCTTAAATTTGCGCTTGTCGCATCTGGTCAGGCTGATGTCTATCCGCGATTTGGGCCAACCATGGAATGGGATACGGCGGCTGGGGATGCTATTTTGCGCGCCGGCGGCGGCATGGTCTTGCACCCTGACGGCGAGATCTATCGCTATGGCAAACCAGGCTATCGCAATACGCCATTTATTGCCTATGGCCAGCTGACGCCATCAGCCATCGCATAGCGTGTTATTAATGTCTGAAATCCTATGCTTTTGACGCGGAAAATTCCCGCGTTTTGGTCTGATGATGATGGGCTTTCCATTGCATAAACAGATGCACCGCCACCACCGTAATGGTGTAATAGGCACTGAACTGATCAAGAAGATGGTCGGTAAACACCGTGTCGTCATCACTCTCATACATCGTATAAAGACCCTGATTTTTCCCTTTTTAAGACAAAAGCCGATCGGCGCGCCCAAATATCCAACGCTTTTTTATCATCACATGATCATAGGCCAAAAGGCTAGCCATTGTTATGATAATGGCGCTAATCTGGGCTAGGAGAATAGCTTTGATCCTGATCTGTTAGGGGTGCTTTATCGATGCAAAAATCATATGGTCTGCCATTTAGCGGCAAAACTGTTCCAGATATTTATCTGAATATTGGCCATTTTCTGGATCATTTCATTATGCTGATTTTTGCCAAAGCGGCCTATGATGCTGGCCGCGAGTTTGGCCTTGGTTATGACGAAATTATTGCCTATGGGGCATTTGGTTTTGTGCTTTTTGGTGGCATGGCGCCGGTGGCGGCACAGTTTGCCGATAAATTTTCCCGGTCATTATTGATGGTGTTGTTTCATTTTGGCATTGGACTGGCCGCGATTATTGCCGGATACACACAATCGGTCTGGCAATTGGCCGCGGCGATCGCGCTTATCGGTGTATTTGCAGCGATCTATCACCCTGTTGGCATTGCCATGCTGATCAAAAGCAATCAGAAAATTGGCTTTCGGCTGGGGGTCAATGGGGTGTTTGGCAATATGGGTGTTGCCGCCGCACCGCTGATCACCGGCATGCTACTTACCTATGGCGACTGGCGGCTTTGTTTCACCATTCCGGGTGTGTTCTGTCTGGTTTATGGCGTGGTGTTTGCCCTTGCGCTCAAAGATGGTGACGGTACTGTTGCCGCTAAAAAGACCAGACCTTCTGATGCCTTTGCCCCGCAATGGCGGCGGGCCTTGGCGGCACTGGCGCTATCGACGGCCAGCGGCGGATTTATCTTTGGTGCCATGACATTTGTGGTGCCACGCTATTTTGAAATCTCTATGACCAATCTGTCCACCTCGGTGGCGGTGACTGGGTTGCTGGCGGCAATTGTCTATGCGGTGGCGTCATTTTCGCAAATTGTTGTGGGCTGGCTTATTGATCGGTTCCCACCAAAAACTATTTTATTTTCTATCGCTTGCGGACAGGTGGTGTTTATCTTCTTGGCGGCCACCTACACCGATCTGGCTTTATTTGCGGCCATGCTTGTTGCCATGTGTTTTGTCTTTGGACAAATTCCCATCACCGACACGATCTTGTCGCGCTATGTGCCAGATGATTGGCGTGCCAAAGTATTGAGCATTAAATTTCTTTTGAATTTATCGATTGGCGCCAGCGTATTGCCAATATGTGGGATGTTGATGCAGGCCGGGTTCACCATGGCACATTTGTTCAGCCTGATGAGCGCCGTTGCCATTCTGGTGATGCTTGCGGCGATCATCTTACCGCATCAAACATCATCGGACCGGGTTGATATAGCGGCCAGCAAATCGCCAGCGTTACCGAAATAAATCTTTGGCCGCGCGCCGCAATATTTTGCCAACCGCGCTTCGCGGCAGATCATCGGTTATATGCACCATTTTTGGGGCTTTTACCGAATCGAGGTGCTGTTTAACAAAACTGATGATGTCATCCGCACTGGCAGTGGCACCATTATGTAATTCCACGGCCGCATGAACAGCCTCGCCCCATTTGGCGTCATCGACCCCAAACACAACACATTCAAGAACCGCCGGATGTCGACCAAGCACCGCTTCGACATCACTTGGATAGACATTAAACCCACCAGTCACCACCACGTCGCGAATACGGTCTTTGATGAACACATAGCCGCGCAAATCGATGTAACCAATATCGCCGGTATGCAGCCACCCATCTATAATGGTTTCAGCGGTTTTATCTGGCATTTTGTAATAACCAGCCATCACCAGATCACCCGCTAAGACAATTTCGCCCATTTCACCCGGCCCTAAAAACTGTCCCGCACCATCGATGATGCCAATTTGCGTCAACACCGTGGCGCGTCCGGTTGAAGCATGATTTTGTGGGTCCTGCCATTCACTAGACCGCATGCAAACAGCGATTTGTGGAACTTCGGTTTGCCCGAAACAGGTTTCAAGCGCATGGTTAAAACGCGGCATTGCCGCCGCCACCATATCTGGCCGCATGGCGGCCCCGCCAATAATCAGATGGCGCAGACTAGATAGATCAGCGTCATCCAAATGATCCTCGGCCATCATCATATAGAGCAATGTTGGCGGTACATAGACAGTTGTCGCACGCAATGTTTCGATGGCGTTGATGATTCCTGCCGGGCGGCTGTTATGGGTGAAAAGCTGGGCACCGCCAACAGCAAAGATCGGCATAATCAGCGTATTGGCGCCATGCGTCATCGGTGCCACAATAAGGTGCCGGTCATTCGCGTCAAATTCAAATGACACTATCATGGATGCAATACAGGCGTTAAACACACGGTAGCTTTGCATAACACCTTTTGGCATGCCGGTTGACCCGCTGGTGAATTTTATCGCCTGAAGATGATCTAAATGCGCAGGGTGGCGGGTCGGTGCGGCACCTTTAAAATTATCAACCAAATCATAAATGTGGCTGTTGGCGCGTTGATGTTCACCTTTGGCGCTGATCAGATGCGCCGTCCTAGTTGCAAATTTTTCCGCACAATCAGCATCAAAAATAATCACTGATGGCGCGGTGACATTAATAATCCTGTCCAATTCATCTCGGCCATTGCGCGGGTTCAGCGGTACCCAAATTTTTCCTGCCGCAAAACAGCCCAACCATCCCAGCAAATGTTCAAAATGATTATAGGCACAAATGCCAACACGGCTTTGTGGATGCGGGTCGATAGATTGCAGCCCCGCCGCCACTGCCCGCACCATGTCGGCAAGCTTGGCATAGCTGATCGCTTCGATATGATCGATATGGGCAATCTCGACCGCGGTACGGTCTGGCCACAGCGCCGCCGCACGGAAAAAATTATCAATCGGTGCCATCATCTGAATTTTGTACCCACTGTCCCTGTCATTGCCATGATCATTGCTTTTGCATTTAGCATTGGCCTCATCAAAACAAGCAACCGGTTCACATTAACCAAGCATAATATAAAGGCCAAGGCATGCCAGCCCAGACAGAAACAGACGGCGAAACAGATCGTCTGATAAATAACTACGACAGATTTTGCCGCAATGCATACCAAACAGCGCAGGCAGCAACGCAAAGCCGGAAATTTGCCAAAGACCAGCATCAATGCGGCCGGTTTCCTGAAGGCTAATCCCCAAAGCCAATGTTGACAGAGCAAACAGCAACCCCATGGCCTGAACCAATTGGTCTCGCGATAAGCCAATGGCCTGTAAATACATCACGCCCGGCAGAAACAAACTACCAGTCAAGCCAGTCAGCACACCATTCATCGCCCCGCATAAAGGCGCCAGCCAAGCTTGCAATGGCAGCGATATAACATAGGGCATAGACCGGAATGATAGCACGGCATAGATCACCACCATACCGCCCAAAACGCGCGTCAAGATTGCTGTCTCAAACAGGCTAGACAGCGCCGCCCCCACCCATACAAATGGAACCACCGCCAGCAATAAAGGCCATAATCGGCGTAACAACACCGCAACATGGCCACCAATAAATCCCTGCCAGATATTGGTGCAAAATGATGGTACCACCAACAAGGCCATCGCCGTTGGTAAATCAAGAAACGCTGTTAATAGGGCTAGGCTTATTGTGGGCAATCCCAGACCAACAACGCCTTTTACAAATCCAGCAAGCAGAAAGCTGCCGCCTATTACCGCATAGGTCACCTCACCAAATTCCATTGGCAAATAGTGACAATAAACAATGGATCCGGCAAGCCAGCATTGCTGTTACAACCACCATCAACAGCCAGCCAGACTTGGCCATATCGCTGATTATTCGGTCAGCATCCGGATCATAGCACGGCGGTTGCGGGCCCAGATTTCCGGGGTAGAACCAACAGCAAGTGGCCGTTCTTTTCCATAGGATACGGTTCGAATGCGCGCGGTCGCCATGCCATTGGCAAGCAAAACATCGCGGACAGCTGCCGCGCGGCGATCGCCAAGTGCCAAATTATAATCACGCGATCCACGTTCGTCACAATGCCCCTCAACAATCAGTGTTACGTTGGGCTTGTCCGCCAGAAATGCCGCAATGGTAACAAGATGGTCTTTGGCATCTTGTCTCAAATCAGCACTGTCATAGGCAAAATTAGTGACATAGCCATCAATCAATGGTGGCGCCATCAAAAGCTGGCTTGTCGGCACAGATATGTCAGGCGCGATGATCGCTGGCTGGTCTTGGTTCATGGCCGGGCTTGGCACCTTGTCAGGCTGGTCAAGCGATGGCAACGCTGCCACCGGACAAGCCGTGGCGACCGGGCATTCCGGCCCATCTTCAAACACAACAATGCTACAGCCCGACAAGGCAAGTGCCGTCACCCCGCAAAGAAGCATATTTTGGCAAATTTTTTTCATAGTTTGGTCACTGCTCGCCTTGCCTGAATCTATCGTCAGGTCAAATAACGACCCAAACAGGATATTTTTGAGGGTTGCACCGCAAAGAAACCATAGAAATGGCAAACCTCATACCCCGCCGCCCTGCCAGCCGCTATGAATTGCGATTTGCGAACGGACAACAAGGCATTATGGTGACAGGACGTTCAAAATCAAAAATGGATTGGCACTGATGAATCTTTACACCAAGCTCCAGGCGCGCGCCGCAACAAATACACCGATTCGTGTTGGCATGATTGGCGCTGGCAAATTCGGCAGTATGTTTCTGGCCCAAGCCATTAAATTGCCGGGCATTCATATTGTTGCCATTTGCGATATTGATATAGGGCAGGCCAAATCCAACCTCGCCTATATTGGCTGGCCGCAAGACCGATACGCCGACACGTCATTTGATGATGCCCGCAAAAATCACACCACCTTTTTGACCGATCATTCAGATCTTGTGATCAATTGTCCGCATATTGACATCATCATTGAATGTACCGGCAACCCGGTGGCGGCGGTTGCGCATGCGGTGGCCGCCTTTGCCGCACAGAAACATGTGATTAATGCCACCGTCGAGGCTGATGCGTTTTGCGGTCCGGGGCTTGCCGCGGCGGCGCATGAAGCGGGAGTAATCTACAGCATGGCCTATGGTGACCAGCCAGCACTTGTCTGTGATCTGGTTGATTGGGCGCGCAGTTGCGGGTTTGTTGTGACAGCGGCCGGGCGCGGGCATATCTGGAAACCAGAATACAGATTTTCAACACCCGAAACCATCTGGGATTATTGGGGGTTGAGCAAACAGCAAGCTGAACGAGGGCGGCTGAACCCGAAAATGTTCAATGCCTTTCTTGATGGTTCAAAACCATCGATAGAATCAGCAGCCATCGCCAATGCCACTGGTTTACATGTGCCAAAAAATGGACTGGCCTATCCATCTGGCAATGTTGATGACATTCCGAATTTGATGCGGCCGCAGACCGTTGGTGGGGTGCTAGAACAACCCGGCATGGTTGAGGTTGTGTCATGTCTTGATGCCAACGGCAAACAGATCGCCAATGACATCCGGAAAGGCGTGTGGGTCTGTATCGAGGCGGATACCGATTATATCAAACATTGTTTTGAAGAATATAAAGTGGTTACCGACACTACTGGCCGATATATGAGCCTCTATAAAAAATGGCATTTGATTGGTTTGGAACTGGGCCTGTCGGTTGCCTCGGTTGGTATTCGCGGCGAAGCCACCGGCGCTGCCCGCTATTTCAATGCTGATGTGGTGGCCTTTGCCAAAAAAGACCTGCCATCAGGATCAGTACTTGATGGTGAAGGCGGCTTTACCATTTATGGCGGCGTGCGGCCAGCCGCTGATTCGCTAGGCCAAAATCTTCTGCCGCTTGGTCTTGCCAATCAAGTCAAATTGAAAAGAGCAATCAGCCAAGACCAGCCAATCACCATTGATGATGTGGTTCTGGAAACCACTTCAGCTGCCTATAAACTGCGGCAAAAGACCATAGATTTATTTGCCGCGGGCCAGACATGCTAGTCAGATCATATCAAATCTTGCCCTTACAGACTAACACCGCTACAACGAGGCACCTGTCAACTTGGGGCCGGGCAGACCAGCTCCGCCCCTTAGATATGAGGAACATACCATGTCAGTTAGTTTGGATCAGGCGCGCATCATCGCCGATGCCAGCCTTGTCAAGGCCCGCGAACTGGGCCTGAAACCATTGAGCGTGGTGGTGATTGACCCGCGCACATCTATTGTGGCTTGCCTGTCTGAAGATGGCTGCAGTCAAATGCGCCAACGCATCGCATTGGGCAAGGCAAAAGCCACTATTCAGCTTGGCGTAGGCGGACGCGCGCTGATGAAACGGGCTGAAGAACAAGCCTATTTTGTTCAGTCAATGAACGGTTTGGCCGGCGGCGAATTTGTGCCGGTGCCGGGCGGTGTGTTATTGCGCGATCAGTCAGGCACGCTTATTGGCGCGGTCGGCATTTCGGGCGATACATCAGATAATGATGAAGCGGCGGCGCTTGCTGGCATTGCTGCGGCTGGTCTTGTTGGCGAAACCGGCTGATACCAAATCAGTCCGACCAAAGCTGAAACCTATGGGTTATGCCGAACCGGCTGACCCATAGGTGTCACGCAGAATATTTTTCTGTACCTTGCCCATGGCATTACGCGGCAACGCGTCAACAACAACAAGCTTGCGCGGCTGTTTAAACTTGGCAAGCGAGGCCGCCAGCGTTTCGGTGATTTTTTCTAGATCAAGCAATCCGCTATCATCAGGCACCAAAATGCCCACCACAGATTCGCCAAAATCAGCGTGTGGTACACCAATCACAGCACTTTCAAGAACGCCCGGCTGGTCATCAAGAATCAGTTCAATTTCTTTTGGGTAAATATTATAGCCACCAGCGATAATCAGGTCCTTATTTCGCCCGACAATCTGCACATAGCCCTGATCATCAATGAAACCTAAATCACCCGTGATAAAAAACCCATCTTCGCGCAATTCTTCACGGGTTTTTTCAGGCATGTTCCAATAACCAACAAATACATTCGGGCCGCGCACTTCAATCTGGCCAATTGTGCCATTTTCTAGCGTGGCGCCAGTCTCTGGATCGGTAATTTTCAGTTCAACCCCGGCCAACGGCATGCCAACGGTACCCGCCCGGCGCGGGCCATCATAGGGGTTGGTTGTGTTCATATTGGTCTCGGTCATGCCGTAGCGTTCCAAAATCTGCTGGCCGGTGCGCGCTGAAAACTGCAGATGTGTTTCAGCAAGAAGCGGCGCACTGCCAGACACAAAAAGACGGATATGGCGGGTGCTGTCGGCAGTGAGGCGTTCATCGTCAAGAAGCCGCGTATAAAAAGTAGGTACACCCATCATGCTGGTGGCCTGCGGCAAAAGCGCAAAAACCGAATCGACATCAAATTTCGGCAAAAAAATCATACTGGCACGGGCCAGCAAAATAATATTGGTGGCAACAAACAGGCCATGCGTATGAAAAATTGGAAGCGCATGTAACAGAACATCATCTTCAGTAAAGCGCCATGCGTCGACCAATGTTTGCGCGTTTGACAGCAAATTATTCTGCGTCAGCATGGCCCCTTTTGACCGGCCGGTGGTACCAGACGTATAGAGAAAGGCCGCCAAATCATTACCCGCTCGCGCTACTGGTGCGAACTGGTCACTGGCGGTGGCGGCAAGGCTGGTAAAACTGCCACTGCCATCAGCTGCCATATGATGTAAAATGACGTCATGCACCGCGGCAACCGGTTGCAGGTTTTCCGCATCGCCAGCAATCAGCATACGCGCCCCAGAATCACTGATAAAATAGTCAACTTCAGCTGGTTTATATGCCGTATTCAGCGGCAGTAAAATTACCCCGCTTTGCACACAGGCTGCATATACAGCCAGCGCTTCGGCAGATTTTTCGACCTGAACCGCAAGCCTGTCACCAGCCATAAGGCCTGCCGCCTTCATGGTGTTGGCAAACCGGCTAGCCATGCGCAAAAATGCGTCATAGCTGATCTGGCCACCATCAGCAAAAGTCAAAAACGGCTTGTCATCACCAGCATGGCAACCAAAAAGCGAATCATAGAGCAAATTTGACATAAGAACTGTCCTGAACATCCAAAATATTATGCATCAACAAGCTGGACTTGTTCTGCCAGTGATTTGACAGCTTTGCTGGCAACGACTGATTGCTGATTGGCGTAAGCCTCGTGATTGGTGGAAATTTTATTCAAATCATAACGGTAATTTACCATAACCCCGCAGGACTGAGCCAGCCCATTTGCCGAAATATCAGCATCGGCATGCACCGCCTCGACAAGCGCGCCATTATTGAGATGAAACCGTGCAACTGGATCACGCGGCTGGCCGGTGCGGTGCTTGGCCTCAAGAAGATAATGCGCCGCTAGCGGCAATAATGTATGTGGGTCTGCCGACTCGTCAAACTGATTGGTTTCATGCAGCCATTTGGCAAAGCCAGGGATTGGCGACAGCGTCACAAATGTTTTGATTTGTGGTAAGTCACGCAACAGATGCTGGACAACCGTTTTGATCAGCGAATTGCCAAAAGAAATACCAGCTAATCCGGCCTGACAATTTGAAATTGAATAGAATGTGGCGGTATCGGCATCTGCCGCCGCCAGCGATCTATGCGTTTCTGATAAAATAGTCTGAATTGAATTTGGCGTGCCGCGGGTAAGTGCAACCTCGACAAATATCAGCGGTTCGTCAGGCATCGCCGGATGGAAAAATGCAAAACAACGGCGATCATCTGGTTGCAGCCTCCGCCGCAAATCATCCCAGCTTTGAATGGCATGAACCGATTCATAGCTGATGATTTTTTCAAGAATATGGGCCGGGCTGCCCCAATTAATCGGCCGCAACACCAAAAACCCGCGATTGAACCAAGTGGTGAACAGATTTTTAAAATCAATATCAAGTTTGGCTAGGTCAGGATGCTGGTCAAGCATTCGCAACAAATCATGGCGCATGGCCACAAGCTGGGTGGTGGCGTCCTGTGTCTGGTTCAAACGCCGGATTACTTGCAGCCGTGCAGGTTCGACCAGTTTTGTTAGCGCGGCATAATTGGCCGCCGTTGGCGCGCTTTCATAGGTTTGAAGCGCCGCTACCGCATCACCACATGATACATCCATCTCATTAGCCAGTACGGTAAATAAGGCCAGCTTCTGATCATCATCAAAATTTGCATAGCGATCCAAAACCAATTGTGCCAGTGACATGCCAGATACCTCGCCCCGGCTTGACAATAAATCCCTGCACAGCACCTCAATCGGCTTGTCATCATCAGTCATGGCACCGCGCAACATAGGCGCGCGCTCAAATAGACTGGTTAAAATGCCACTAAAAAAACTCACCTTTCATTCCCCCCGCGCTTAGATGATACTTTTTTGTATATAGGGCTGACATCAGACAAGCACCAGCCCCAGCGGGCTGGCCTAGGCAAAATAATAGCGAAAAAGATGACCGAAATTGTGGGAAGCGTGCGCGAAGAAAAAACGATCTATTGATCTGAACCACGACAAGAAAAATACGCAGTGGCCTGATCTTCATTAATCGAAATCGACTGCATAAAGGCGCGGTCAAACCCGCGTTCAACACACGCGGCAAGCGCTTGTGCACGAATATCCAGCGGCGGCGACAACATTGCCGAATAATCGGTGTTCCAACTATATTGCAGCGGGGCCAAAGACAAAGCGGCAGGTGCAGGGCTTGTGGCGTCCACCGCGTTGCGTGTGGCGTGTTGCGATGGACAAGCAGACAGCATAGCCACCGCCGCCATAATAAAAGCAATTTTGAAACCCACCTGACGAATCATTGAAACCAGCTTTGTTGTTGCCCGCGAATACCGCTATAAACGCGCTACCTAGTTGACCGAATCACAGCGCAAAATACAACCGCCAATTTTGCGGTATGGGTGTTTTTTGTACGATTGACCGGCACGCACGCTTGCTTGTTATCTAGCCCCTAGGCAAGCCAGGGCTTGGTCCAAATCTTCAATCAGATCGTCAGCATCCTCCAAACCGACCGACAAACGGATATGACCGCCAGAAATGCCAAGGCTTGCGCGGTCCTCTGGGCTCATATTGGAATGCGTGGTTGTATAGGGGTGACACGCCAGTGATTTGCTATCGCCGAGATTATTCGAAATATCGATAAGCTGCAGATTGTTTAACACGGTGAATGCCGCGGCTTCGCCGCCAGCGACCTCAAATGCCAGCAAGCTACCAAAACCTGACATTTGCTGTTTCGCCAGATCATGTTGCGGATGGCTGGCATGTCCCGGATAGCTGATTTTTTCGATTTTAGGATGCTGGAACAACCATTCGGCAATTTTCGCCGCGGTCTCGCTTTGCGCCGCCACACGCAATGGCAATGTTTCAAGTGATTTCAACATCACCCACGCGTTAAAGGCGCTAATCGCCGCCCCAGTTTGCCGATAGAACGGCAAAAACACATCTTCGACAAAGCTGTGTTTGCCAAGCACCGCCCCGCCAAGCAAACGGCCCTGACCATCTATATGTTTGGTTGTCGAATAAATCACGATATCTGCGCCAAGTGCCAATGGCTTTTGATAGAGCGGCGAGGCGAATACATTATCAACCACCACCAAAGCACCGGCTTTATGTGCCAGCTTGGCAACAGCGCTTATATCAACAAGGTCAAGAACCGGGTTAGAGGGACTTTCCAGAAATACCAGCTTTGCCGGTTCGGCCAATGCGGTTTTCCACGCCGATAGATCAGTGCCATCAATCAGCTCTGTCTGGATCCCCCAACACGGCAGAATCTTTGTTAAAATAGCATGACACGCACCAAATAACGCCCGGCTTGCCACCACCCGGTCTCCAGCCTCTAGCTGGCAGGCCATCGCGCCAAACACCGCCGCCATGCCGCTGCCTGTCGCCCGGCAGGATTCGGCACCTTCAAGCAGGGCCAAACGCTGTTCAAACATTTTGACCGTCGGGTTGCCATAGCGCGAATAGACAAACACATCTGCCTCATCGCGAAACGCCGCGGCTGCCTCTTCGGCAGAGCTGTAAACAAACCCAGAGGTCATATACAAAGCTTCAGCGGTTTCCTGATTGGCCGAACGCTTGACACCACCACGAACAAGCTTTGTCGCTGTGCGATATTCTTTGCGGGTCATTCTGTTGTTCCTAATCGGCTGGTGCGGTATGTGTGTTGGCAATTTCAGGTAAGATGACCGCTTGGCCTACCATGCGCACATCTTTATCCATCACCATAACAGGATTACCATACAATACATACCCATCCGCCAACGCATCGCTGACGCGCTGGCAGAATTCAGCGTTATCAACACCGCTAAGAAATCGATAGAATTTACGCATAAGAGCAGCCTTTTACCCAGCAGTTCATAAAGAAACTAGCGTTTGGTTTTACTGCCATGCTGGCATGCGGTCAATCGCGCGGTGCGTGCTTGCTCAAAATACGCTGTAGCGTGCGCCGATGCATCCGAAGACGGCGTGCGGTTTCCGATACATTGCGTCCGCATTGTTCATAGACACGCTGGATATGTTCCCAGCGCACACGATCAGCGCTCATCGGGTCTTGCGGCGGCGGTGGCAAATCGCCACCGGTTTGTAACAGCGCCGCGGCAATCTGATCAGGATCGGCTGGCTTTGGTAGGTAATCCAACGCACCCGCTTTGACCGCGGCAACCGCAGTGGCGATATTGCCAAATCCAGTCAGCATAATGATTCGGCAATCTGCACGTTTTTTGCGCAATTCAGGAACAAGGCTTAGGCCCGTACCATCATCCAGCTTCATATCGAGAATGGCATAGGCTGGGGCGGCTTTGCGGACAAGATCAATACCATCGCTGACAGTCCCAGCATCCATCACAGTAAAACCGCGGGTTTCCATCGCCCGGCACAAACGGTTTCGCAATGGCGCATCATCATCCAAAATCAACAATGTTTTATCTGTCACTCACATATCCAATCTGGCGATGCATCCACCATGCCCATTTCAAGACATTGATTCGCGCGGCAGCATAATCCCGACTTTGCCACCGCCTAAATGATCATTCGCAAAACTGATCGAACCCCCAATGGATTCAAGCAAACTACGGGCAATGAACAACCCCAATCCACGATGCCCTTCTTGGCCAGCGCGGCTGCTATTCCAAGGTTGGCCAGCACGTGCCAGCGTTGCTCGGGCGAAACCCGGACCGTCATCGACAATGGTTATATGGAGATCAATTGCCGTCCATTCAATGTTTACCGTCACATCATGTGCCGAAAATTCATGCGCATTTTGTAAAAGATTCTCCAAAGCATGAACCAATTCTGGCCGACGCCACACAACCGGAATCGATTTGGCGCGATCATAGACGAGTTTGAAATTTGTCTGATTTGGTGATAACCGGCTGTAAATAATTTCTTCAATCAGCGCGGTTATCGGTTCAGGCGATTCAGCTTCTAGTGATTTCAGGCTCGTATGGCTGTCAATTTCACTTAAAATCACCCGGCAGCGTTCGATTTCAGCACGCAAAAGCGCGATGTCATCATAAATCGGATCATCAGGCTTGATATCACGGCTCAATTCATGCGCAACAACGGTTATGGTGTTTAGCGGCGAACCTAGCTTATGCGCCGCACTTGTTGCTAATGCGCCAAGTGCACGGCTTTGCTGTTCCTCGATTAACGCCAATTTCGCATCCGCTAATGTGCCTGATAACCGCCTGGCACTTGACGCCACCCACCATGTATAGCCGCCAATAAAACAGCTTGATATGATCAATGCTAACCATAAACCAGCCAGATAAAGTGGCGGAAAATCAACTGGTTGCCCCCAATTCAACGGATGATAGGACAGGGCCAGAAGGCTGACCGAAACCGCCACTAGCCCGACAAGAAGCAAGGTCGATTTTCGGCGTAACACCGCCGCCGATACAACCACAGGTGCCAGAATCAAAATTGAAAATGGGTTGAGCAAGCCACCAGTTAAATAGAGAAGCGCGGCAATCTGGATTACATCAAAACCAAGCTCAAGAAAGTTTGCTTGCTGATAAAGACGGCGGCGGCGCGCCGCATGAATATGCCAGAAATTTACAATCGCAGAACTGCCAATCACCGCCATTGCTGGCAATAACGGCAATTCAAATTTCAAAATGCTATGGGTAAATAACAGCGCGGCAATCTGGCCAGCCACCGCCACCCAGCGGATGACAAAAATAGCCTGTGGATCAATCGGCCCACGAAGAAGAGGATCAGCACTCATAACGCCTCGGCATCTGCCACGCCGTTGCCGCCGTTACACATCTAAATTGGCAACGCGAAGTGCATTTTCCTGAATAAAATTGCGGCGCTCTTCAACGGCTTCACCCATCAAAGTTGAAAAGGCATTATCGGCGTCATCTTCCTGATCAATGGTCACTTGCAATAAAATCCGCTGGTCTGGGTCAAGTGTTGTTTCCCAAAGCTGCGACGGATTCATCTCGCCAAGACCTTTATATCGGGAAATCTGCGCCCCTTTGCGCCCAGTTTGAAACACGGTTTGTGCCAATTCAGTCGGGCCATTGATATCCATGGTTTGCGCCCCAAAACGGAACTGCGCCGCCTTGCCATAATGTGACTGAAGATGCCCGGCCATTTGATCGAGATGCTGTGCTTCAACAAGGTTGATCATGCGCTGGTCAATCACATGCCGTTCGGTAATGCCGCGCAAACGCCGTTGCACAACAATCGCCTTGCCATGTGGGGTATCTTCAACACGTCCCTCCCAGCCTTTTTCCAAAATGCTGGCAATGGCTTCAAGTCGTTTTGCAAGATAGGTGGCGGCTTCATCATTTGTAAGAACGGCCATATTGAAAAGCCCGGCAATCGCCGCCTGTTCCACAACATCACGGTTGCCAACCTGTCTGCCAACAACCTCGATCATACGGCTAGCTGTCACCGCCTGACCGGTAACTGCTGTCAAATCTGGCCCAGCCAATTGCTGGCCATCAGAGGTTGTTAACACCGCATCTTTCAACCCAGCATCGACCAGATAGCCATCTAGTTCGCGCTGATCTTTCAGATAAACTTCAGATTGCCCACGTTTCGCCCGAAATAACGGCGGCTGGGCAATATAAAGATACCCTTTTTCAATAAGCGGGCGCATATGCCGGAAAAAGAAGGTCAGCAATAATGTTCTGATGTGACTGCCATCAACATCCGCATCTGTCATGATAATGACTTTGTGATAGCGGATTTTTTCGACATCCATATCATTATTGCCAACACCCGCACCAATCGCGGTGATCAACGTGCCGATTTCGGCAGAAGACAACATTTTATCAAGGCGGGCCCGTTCAACATTCAGGATTTTACCCCGCAACGGCAAAATGGCCTGATTCGCCCGGTCGCGGCCCTGTTTGGCCGACCCACCAGCCGAATCACCCTCGACAAGAAATACTTCGGATTTGGCTGGGTCACGTTCCTGACAATCAGCCAGCTTGCCGGGCAGGCTGGCAATATCCATGACCCCTTTGCGGCGCGTTAAATCACGGGCTTTGCGGGCCGCCTCGCGGGCGGCGGCGGCTTCATAGGCCTTTGATACAATGCGCTTGGCTTCAGCTGGGTGTTCTTCAAACCATTGGTTTAAACAATCAGCCACCGCATTTTCGACAACCGGGCGCACTTCAGACGACACCAATTTATCCTTGGTTTGCGAAGAAAATTTTGGATCTGGCACTTTCACCGAGACAATCGCGGTAAGCCCCTCTCGCGAATCCTCGCCCGTCAGCTGGACTTTCTCGCGCTTGGCGATTCCGCTTTCCTGGGCGTAATTATTGACCACACGTGTCATCGCCCCGCGAAAGCCAGCCAAATGCGCCCCGCCATCTCGTTGCGGAATATTATTGGTGAAACACAGCGTATTTTCGTGAAATGAATCGGTCCACGCCAGCGCCAATTCAACGGTAATATCATCACGGTTTGAATCGGCGGTAATGGTTTCATGCAGCGCGTTGCGCGACCGGTTAAGATAGGCAACAAATGCCGTCAACCCGCCGTCAAAATAAAATTCAGACACCACTGGTTCAGCTTGCCGGTCATCGGTGAGACGGATTCTAACGCCGCTATTTAGGAATGCGAGTTCGCGTAACCGGTGTTCGAGTGTGGAAAAATCGAAATTGATATGCGCAAAAATATCTTTCGATGGCATGAAAGTCACATGCGTTCCACTTTGCCCATCAGCTTGGCCTATCACTTCCAACGGGCCGGTTGCATCACCCATTTTAAAGCCAATTTGATGTTTTTTGCCATCCCGATAGATGATCAGTTCGAGCCATTCTGAAAGCGCGTTCACAACCGAAACACCAACCCCATGCAAGCCGCCCGAAACCTTGTATGAATTATTGTCAAATTTGCCACCGGCATGAAGCTGGGTCATGATCACTTCGGCCGCAGAAACGCCTTCTTCCGGGTGAATATCAACCGGAATGCCGCGCCCATTATCGGTAACCGTAACCGATCCAGCTTTGTTCAGCTTGACCTCGACAATATCACAATGGCCGGCAAGCGCCTCATCAATGGCATTATCGACAACCTCGTAAACCATATGATGCAGGCCAGACCCATCGTCGGTGTCGCCAATATACATGCCCGGCCGTTTGCGGACAGCGTCTAGCCCGCGCAAAACCTTAATCGAGTCGGCACCATACCCGGCGTCATTTACTGGCATATCATCTTCACTCATCACTTCACCTCAAATTCTGGTGTCTGGTCAGGTCGGGACGCTGGTCGAACCGAAACAAACTGGGCTTTTCCCATAAGGTCATCAAATTGCTGTTCATCGCTGCCGCTGTACCAACATTGCCCACCAAGCAGGCCAACCGCTTCAAAAAGCGCTGACCGGCGGTCGGCGTCAAGATGTGCGGCAACATCATCCAAAAGCATCAACGGCGATTTTCCAAGGCGGCGTTCCTGCAATCTGGCATGCGCCAGCACCACCGCAATCAACAAGGCCTTTTGCTGGCCGGTTGAAGCCAGATAGGCGGGTGTCTGGCTGGCAAGATGTACCGCCTGCAAATCGCTGGCATGCGGCCCGGGCATCGCCGTATCACCAGCCAAACGGGCTGTTTTTGCCGCCGCCATCAATTTATCTTCGACCTGCAGAGCTGGCATATCCGCCAACCATTGTTCGGTATCGCCAACAAGACCAAGCCGCACCCCCGGAAACCCAAGCCAGCCTTTTTCGGCCTCTTGATTAAGATCGCGGATTAATGTTTGCCGCGCGGCCGTTACCGCCACCGCGGTTTCGGCCAAAACCGCTTCAAGTGACCGAAGCCAGCCAGCATCACCCCGCCCCTCGGTCAATAGAACAGAGCGTTGCCGCAACGCCTTTTCATAACGTGCCATGCGCCCGATATGGGCCGGGTCAAAGGCGATCACCAACCGGTCCAAAAACCGGCGCCGCGCACCGGGGCTATCGACAAAAATACCATCCATATGCGGGGCCAACCAAGACACGCTGATATAGCCACCAATTTCGGTTTGTGACACGGTTTGCCCTTCTAGACGCATCACCCGTCCGGTATGTGCCGTATCTGGCGTAACCCCACTACCAATTTGTACCTCGCCATCAGCGCTTTGCAGCGTTGCCGCCACCGCCCAATATGGACTTTGCGCGCTGGCATTTGGCCAATGTTCACGCCGCGCCCGCCGCATACCGCGCCCTGGTGCCAATAGTGAAATCGCTTCTAGCAAATTGGTTTTTCCAGCCCCGTTCGGCCCGGTCAGCACCACCGCTGGTGCATCAAGCTGCAGAGTCGCCCTTTGATAATTTCGAAAATTATCAACCACCAATTTTGACAGCCATAAACGTTTCTGCTGGTGCAGATTATCAATCGCAAGCGCCGCTGGCGCTGATAGAGGTTGCGATAAACCGCTCACATCTTACTCACACACGCATCGGCATCAATACAAACAAGCTGGCGTCATCACCGGGGGCGCGCACAAGGCTTGGCGACCCCTGATCAGCCAAGGCAAATTCGACAATATCGTTATTCACCTGACCGGCAATATCCAAAAGATAGCGGGCGTTAAAGCCGATATCCATTTCCGGCCCGTCATAGGTGACTTCAAGTTCCTCGGTTGCACTTGACGCATCAGTATTGCTTGCCGACAAGGTCAAAGTACCGGGTTTCAGCCCCATTTTCACCGACCGTGATTTTTCTGAAGAAATGGTCGACACTCGGTCAACAGCCGCGGAAAAAGATGCCGCATCAACCTGCATGATCCGGTCATTGCCAGCCGGGATCACCCGCGTGTAATCAGGAAATGTGCCATCGATCAACTTGCTTGTCAGACGCACCGTGCCAAAACCAAATTCAGCCCGTGTTTCAGACAAACCAACCGACACCTCGCCATCATAATCATCAAGAAGCTTGCGCAATTCGCCAACAGCTTTGCGCGGCAAAATCACCGATGGCATTTGTGACGCCCCTGATGGCAATGCCTGACGGGTCAGCGCAAGGCGATGACCATCTGTCGCCACCGCACATAAATTACCGTCTTCAGCCTTATGGAAATAAATACCGTTCAGATAATAACGGGTTTCTTCGGTGGAAATGGCAAAACGTGTCGCATCAATCAGATCGCGAAGATCAGCCGCTGTCAGGGTGAAATTCACTGGCAAGTCACTACTGCTGATCGCCGGAAAATCTTCTACTGGCAAGGTTGGCAAGCGAAAGCTAGACCGGCCAGCGCTAATGCTGGCATGCCCGTCTGCCACGGTGAGTTCCACTTCGGCACCGTCAGGCAGTTTACGCGCGATATCATACAGCATATGTGCTGACATTGTGGCGGTGCCAGATGTGGCAACGGCGCAACCAACCTCGGTGGCAATATCCATATCCATATCCGTTGCCGTCAGTGACAATTGCCCATCTTCGGCCCGCAACACAACATTTGCCAAAATGGGAATGGTGTTGCGCCGCTCAACAACAGATTGGACATGACCCAAGGGCCGCAACAAGCTCATACGATCAATGGTCAGTTTCATCAGCTCTCTCTTTAGTGTTTACAACGATTCGCAGCCTTTGGCATGTATCGCCTGAATGGTGGTGGCACAGGCCCCTATCCATTCTACAAAATATAGCATGAGATAATAAAACAAGCATCAAAATATTGTAAAAATCCCGATTCGCAACATACAGCGAATCAGCCCGTTTTACGGCTATTTTATCGGGTGATTTTCAGGCGCTGGTCAGCCGCCCAAGATCAGCTGGCAAGAATAGATTTGATTAATTCGACATCTTCGGCGAGCTGGGCGTCGCTTTTCATCAAATTTTCGATGGTTTTCACCGCATGCATCACCGTTGTGTGATCGCGGCCACCAAATTGCCGGCCGATTTCCGGGTAGGATAGCGACGTCAGATTTTTCGCCAGATACATGGCAATCTGCCGTGGCCGGGCGATGTTGCGTGCACGCCGCGCTGAAAACATTTCAGAAACCCGCACGCCATAATGTGCCGCCACCCGCTTTTGGATGACATCAACGCTGATTTGCCGGCTGCTGGCGCGCAACAGATCAGCCAAAAGATCAGCCGTGCTATCAATGGTAATTTCCCGGCCAATCAGCATGGCATGAGCCAAAATACGGTTCAGCGCGCCTTCTAATTCACGCACATTGCTGACAATGCGATGCGCCATAAATTCCAAAACCTTGTCTGAAATCTCTACCTGTGCCTGCTCGGCCTTTGATTGCAAGATTCCCAAACGCAATTCATAGTCTGCCGGATGTATATCCGCCACCATGCCCCAGCCAAGCCGCGAGCGCAGACGCTCTTCCATGCCTTCAAGATCGGTTGGCGACTTATCTGCCGACACAATCACCTGACGCCCATCTTCGACAAGCGCGTTAAAAGTATGGAAAAATTCTTCCTGCGTTGATTCCTTGCCGCTGATAAATTGCACATCATCAATCATCAAGACATCGACTGAACGAAATTGTTCTTTAAAGGAAATTGTGTCTCTGAACCGTAGCGCCTGAACAAACCGGTTCATAAATTTTTCAGCCGACAGATACATCACCTTGCGCGCCGGGTTTTGCTGGCGGATATGCCAGGCAATGGCGTGCATCAGATGGGTTTTACCAAGACCAACACCGCCATATAAAAATAACGGGTTAAAGGCGACTTTTTCGCTTTCCGCGGTCCGCCGCGCCACCGCAAATGCCAACTCATTTGGTTTGCCAACAACGAATTTCGCAAAGGTATATCTTGGATCAAGACCAGCAGACAGATCATAAGATTTGTCTTTGTTTGGGGCTTTTTCAACTGGCTTTTGCTCGCTCATCCGATGTGGGCGATCGGTGCGCTGGGCCAATGCCTTGGCAATACGCACCTCGACATGATTAACGCCGGATGCCATGGTTTTGAATTCAGCCGCCGAAATCACCCGCAACCGATCCGCATATTGGCTGTTTACCCGTTCACGCGTCAGCGTCGAATCGGTCTCAAGTGTCAAGGTGCCAGCTTCTAGCCGGTTGACCCGCAACGGCTTGATCCAGTTACGCCATGCCGCATCACCAATATCGTGGCGCATACGTTGCGTGACCCGCCCCCAGCATTGCGCCAACGCGGCATTATCTTCAGGCAGATCAGTCACAACACAAATTGGCGCATATCAATGGTCATCATAGCTGTCGGTATGTCAGACATATGCGCTCTCCTCGGCTGGCTGAATTAAAAAGATATCCTTTGTGGTGGTGGCGCTATTCAGGTTGTCTCTGCAGCACCGTGCCCGCGTCAAGGAGATACCGGATAGTAACGATTATTGTGCCAGTCGGGCAAGATGCCAGACCGGTGAAAACCAAAAATAAAATGGGCAAAATTGCAGTTATTTTTATTGACATTTAAATGCCCAGAATTTGGGTAGATTTCGGAAAAATTACATATAATCAGATGCCGAATCGGCAAGAGATGAGATACTGGACGAATAACTGGCAATAAGCCATGCCCATGGCCAGCAACCAATCGGCCAACGCACAACCGCGCTAATGCCAACCACCCCGTTGCTACGTACCCCGTTGGCATTTTGCCCGATTCGCAACTGCCCTGCTGGCTAGAACAAAAGCCAATAAAAAAACCCACAGCCCCTAATCGGACTATGGGTCACATTTTTCATCGCGCCCGTTTTGTTGTGGGCGCTGGTCTTTGCGAGACGGCGTTTAAGCGGCGAGGGCCTTTACCCGGGCGGCCAGACGCGAAATCTTACGGGAAACTGTGTTCTTATGCAGAACGCCGCGCGAAACACCGCGTTGCAATTCTGGCTGAGCTACACGCAACGCTTCACGCGCAGCAGTGGCATCACCAGAGGCAATCGCAACTTCGACTTTTTTCACAAAAGTTCTGATTCGGCTGATACGCGCACCATTGATCAATGCGCGGTTTGCGTTGCGGATGATCCGCTTTTTCGCAGACTTATGATTTGCCATCACATGTGTCCTAAATTTTTAAAAATTCCATAGCTAGAGCGGGCTTATAGGCGCTTTTGGGGCTGTAGGTCAAGCCTTTTGGTATTTGGTTTGATATTTGTTTATTTTGCCACCAAATCACCGGGTAGGGGCATCGCCGCGTGGATAGCACATCTTTTAATGCGGTCGCACCATCAACCGCCATAACCGGCCTGCCGCCGTGCTGACCTGTGAAATCAGAAGCGTTTCTGGTCCTCGGCGCCACTCACCATCACCGCCAACCCATCCAATTGCCGCCAGCGATTCATTATAAAATCCAAAAATATCTGCCGCTTTTGCCGTGCTAGAGGCAAAAATCATCACGATTCGGCCATTTGGCGAATCAAACGCAAAGCCAAGGGCAGGTTCAACAGACAGATCTGCCATAATCGGGACATCACCAACCCAGCTATGTTGCTGGCTTTGTGCGGCCTGACTTGGCGACAGATTGCCAAACGCGACCATCGCAAAACCGACCAAAAACATATAAGCAGTCAGCAATCGATAGGCGGTTGATCGGCGCGCCATGTAAATGGCAAAGCGCCGCGGCTGGTTGTGGGGAGAACATATTTCTAGGGTCATAGCAGGTGCCTGTTTTCAAAATCAGTCTGTGTGCGGTTTTTACGCACGGCTTCACTATCGCATGATAAATCTAGCCTTGGCAACGCGGACAATAGAAACTTGATCGGCCTGATTGCACAATCATTTTAATTGGGGTTGTGCAGGTCTGACAGGGCTGGCCAGCCCGCCCATAAACAGCCAGTCTTTGCACGAAATAGCCGATCTCGCCGCCGGGCTGAACATGATCGCGAAGCGATGTGCCACCATCTTCGATCGCCGCGCGTAATGTTTTCACAACCGCCGCGGCCAGCCGTTCGGCGCGCTGCCCTCTCACCGTGGCCGCCTTGCGGCGCGGCGAAATCCCCGCATGAAACAGGGCTTCACTGGCATATATATTGCCAATGCCAGCAATAAGTTGCTGGTTCAACAGCGCATTTTTCACCGGCCCCTGCCGGCCTTTGAACACCATTTGCAAATGCGCGGCTGAAAAACCGTTGCCAAGCGGTTCCGGGCCCATATGCCGCAATAATTTATGACTGTCTTGATGTGCCGCCGGAAATACATCCACCCAGCCAAATCGGCGGGGGTCATTCAGAACAACATAATGTGTGGCAGAGGCGGTTGGGCTGGCCGCTATCGTCAACATTATATGATCATGTTTGCCAAGCGGGGGCGGGGTGTCATAAATGCGAATGGACCCGGACATGCCAAGATGCAGCAACAAAATATCCTGTTGATCCAAATGCATCAGAACATATTTGCCGCGGCGGTCCACACTGGTAAACCGGCGCCCTAGCAAGCGCGCGGCCAAATTTTCCGGTAACGGCCAGCGTAAATCATCACGCCCGACAAAAGCGGCGGCGATAAATTGCTGTTCTAATACCGGTGCAAGCGCACGGCGTACCGTTTCAACCTCTGGCAATTCTGGCATATTTATCCTGTTTTAATTCATCTGCCGCGATATGGCATTATCCTGTGCGGCGTAAAAATGCGGTGAACGCCGTTTCGTATTTTGCTGAGGGCTGTTATAGAAGAAACCAGCGCGGTGAACAAAAGGCGATTTATGCAAAATTCACAAGATAGAAAAAGCGATGATGCCGCCATCAGGCGCGCCCGCAACATGGCCCAAGATGACACCATAGATTTTGGCTTTCAAACCGTTGAGCGTGCGGCGAAAGCCGGGCTTGTCCGCGGCGTGTTTGATTCGGTTGCCAGCCGCTATGACATTATGAATGACGTGATGAGCGGCGGCGTCCATCGGCTGTGGAAAACCGCAATGATCGATTGGATGGCACCGCAACCAGACCAGCATTTGGTTGATCTGGCAGGCGGCACCGGCGATATCAGCTTGCGATTCTTAAAAGCTGGCGGCGGGTCCGCCTGTATCACCGACATCAATCAGGCGATGCTGCAAGCTGGCCAGCAACGGGCGCAATTACAACGTCATGCGGGTCAATTAAGCTGGTGTGTTGGCAATGCCGAAGCCTTGCCACTCGCCAGTGCCACTGCTGATTTTGTGACAATCGCCTTTGGGTTACGCAACGTCACTGACCGGCAAGCGGCACTTGGTGAAGCCTATCGCATTCTCAAACCCGGCGGGCGGTTTTTATGTTTGGAATTTTCGCATGTGCAAAATCGGCCTTTGGCAAAACTCTATGATGCTTTCTCGTTTAACCTTTTGCCAGTTATGGGACAGGTTATTGCGGGTGATGCGGCAAGCTATCGATATCTTGTTGAATCTATCCGCCAATTTCCAAGCAAAGAAGTGCTAGCCGATATGTTTGCCGCGGCTGGGTTTGCGCAAATCCGCGTGCGCAGGCTGTCAGCTGGCATCGCCTGTATTCATTCTGGCTGGAAACTCGATTAATGCGGCCTTTATCCCTATTTCTGGCGTTGCTGCGGTTGCCATTGATCGCATGGCATCTTGGGCGGGGCGGGGTGTTGGGTCATCTGGCATTGGTCCGGCTCTTGCCGGCATGGCTTCGCCATTTATGCCATATTCTAGATAAAATCATCCGGTCTGGATCGGTCACCGCCGATGCCGGCGGTGCGTTGGCACAGGCGCTGGTGCGGTTGGGTCCGGGCTTTATAAAATTTGGTCAGGCCCTATCAACCCGGGCCGATCTGATTGGGCCAGATATGGGCCATGCACTGGCCCAGCTTCAAGATCGATTGCCGCCATTTCCAGCGGCATTGGCACGCCGCCTTGTGGCCAGCCAATCTGGCAGACCGCTAGAAGAAAGCTTCGCCAGTTTTGATGATGAAGCGGTGGCGGCGGCCTCGATCGCACAAGTCCACCGGGCGACATTATGTGACGGGCGTGATGTTGCTGTTAAATTACTGCGCCCGGGCATTGAAAAACGCATGCGGGCTGATACCGATTTATTTGATTCGCTGGCGCATATTTTAGAATGGCTTGCCCCTGGCCTGCGGCGGCTCAAACTTGTTGAAGCTGTCGCGCAATTTCGTGAGATTTCTGAAACAGAGCTTGATTTTCGGCTTGAAGCTGCCGCTGGTGGGCGGCTGGCAGATAATCTGGCACATGATCAGGGTATTTATGTCCCATGGATTGATCTTGAACAAAGCACCAAACAGATGCTGATCATCGAATGGATTGACGGTATTCGCATTGATGATATCGATGGGTTGCGCGCCGCTGGGCATGATATTGCCAAGGTCACTGAATTTGCTGCCAGCAGCTTTTTTAACCAGGTATTCCGCGATGGCTATTTCCACGCCGATATGCACCCCGGCAATATTTTCATTCGTGATGATGGTGTTTTGGTGCCAATTGATTTTGGCATTATGGGCTATCTGGAATTTGGCGACCGGCTGTTTTTGGCCCAGCTGTTAAGCGCCATGATCGATCGCGATTATGACGAAGTCGCGTTGCTACATAAACATGCGGGCATGCTGAAAAACACGGTTTCAGTTCACCAGTTTTCACAAGCCATTCGCGCTGTTGCCGATCCGGTGATGGGCAAGGCGCTTGGCGAAGTGTCATTAGCCACCGTATTGGGACAAATTTTGCAAATTTCAACACGGTTTGAAATCGAAGTGCAGCCGGAATTTAATCTGCTTCAAAAAACCATGATGATGGCCGAGGGCGTTGCGCGGCAACTTAATCCAAAAGCCGATATGTGGCAGCTAGCCAAACCTCTGGCAGAAGATTGGATGGCACAAGAGGCCAGTTTTTCAAAGCAAGCTGAACAGGCGGTCAAAGCGGTTTTTGCGCTGACAACACGCCTGCCATCGCTTCTTGACGCGCTGGAACGCCCACACCCAGAACCCCCGCCGCCATCGCCTTGGCCATTACGTTTGGCAATTGGTGCCATTGGGCTTGCTATTCTCAGCTTTTTCACGCATTTTCATTGATATGAATATTTGTGTAATTTCGTGAAATTGAGGCTTGGTGATGACGCCAACCAATCATGTTGATTTAACAGCGATTATGACCGCCCTTGGTGGCCGGCAGGCCATGCAGGATGTGTTGGGGGTGGGGGCCAGCGCGATCAGCAACTATGTCGCGCGCGGGTCTGTACCAACGCATGTGCGGTCCAAACTTTATAATGCCCTCACCGCCCGCGGCTATCAGGTCCGGCTTGATGATTTATCGATTATATGCGGCCCGGATGCGGCCACCAGCCCAGCGGCAAAGCCAATGATTCTGTTAATCATAGGCGGCGGAATTGCCGCCTATAAAGCATTAGAAACAGCCCGGCAGATGCAGCGGCTTGGCCTAGATGTGACCGGCGTTATGACAAAATCAGCCGGGCAATTTATCACCCCGTTAAGCGTGGCCGCGCTGACCAACCAGAAATGTTATGATGATCTGTTTTCCCTCACCGACGAAGCGGAAATGGGGCATATCAGATTGGCACGGTCGGCTGATTTGGTGCTGGTTATGCCGGCCACTGCCAATTTGATGGCACGTGCCGCATCTGGGCTTGCCGATGACCTTGCGACAACCATCTTGCTGGCCACAACAGCGCCTATTTTAATGGCACCAGCGATGAATCCAGCCATGTGGGCACATCCGGCTACCGTTGCCAATTTGGAGGTTTTGCGTCAACGCGGCGTCCATATGATTGGCCCAACCGAAGGCGACACCGCCTGTGGGGAAATTGGCAGTGGACGGATGAGCGAGCCTGCCGATATCGCCGCGGCGGCCTTTGAACTGGCGGTCAAACGGCCCCAAACGCTGGCTGGCAAAACCGCTATTGTTACCGCTGGCCCGACGGTTGAACCCATCGATTCTGTGAGATTTATTGCCAATCATTCATCTGGCAAACAAGGCTATGCGATTGCCGCGTTACTGGCGGCACGCGGCGCGTCTGTCACGCTGATCAGCGGGCCTGTGACCTTGCCAGCACCCGCAGGGGTAAAGCGCGTTTCGGTACAAACCGCCGCGCAAATGCAGGCGGCAGTCAATGCAGCCCTACCAGCAGATATAGCGATATGCGCCGCCGCGGTTGCCGATTGGCGCGTTGCCGAGGCACGTCACGCAAAGCTGAAAAAGCCAGATCACCAAAACGCCGCGGGCATGCAACTCACGCTGATTGAAAACCCGGATATTTTGGCGTCACTCGGGCAATCAGACCAGCGCCCCAAACTTCTTATCGGCTTTGCCGCCGAAACCGAAGATGTGCTGGAAAATGCCACCGCCAAAAGAAGCCGCAAACAATGTGACTGGATGATTGCCAATCAGGTTGGTGCCGCCGATGACCCGGTCTTTGGCAGTGATCAGAATCATATTATGCTGATATCTGAAACAGCGGTTGAAACCTGGCCTCGGATGCTGAAAACTGAATTGGCAGATAAATTGGCGGAACGAATTACAATGGAATTTTTAACGTGAGCGCTGTAACGGTCAAATTCCACCGTCATGCTGAAGATGTTGTTTTGCCTAATTATGCGACATCCGGTGCGGCGGGTATGGATATTGCCGCGCATATCGATAGCGCGGTAACCCTCGCTCCATTTGCACGGGCCGCCATTACCACCGGTTTTTCCATGCAGTTACCAACTGGTTATGAAGCGCAAATACGGCCACGGTCTGGTCTTGCACTCAAAAATGGGGTAACCGTCGCCAATGCCCCCGGCACCATTGATAGTGATTATCGCGGTGAAGTGACGGTAATTTTGATTAATCTAAGCCAGCAAGACTTTACCATCACATCTGGTATGCGCATTGCACAAATGGTTATTGCCCCAGTCACACAGTGCCGCCTAGAAGACGCATCACAGCTTGATAAAACAGATCGCGGCACGGGTGGATTTGGATCAACTGGCCTATGAGGACCCTATGCTAAGTGATGCCGATTTAGAACGCTATGCCCGGCAGGTGATCATGCCGCATATGGGCGAAGACGGACAGGAACGATTGCTGGCCGCAAAAGTGCTTGTGGTTGGTGCAGGCGGGTTGGGCGCGCCGGTTATTCTCTATCTAGCGGCGGCTGGCATTGGTCATATCACGATTATTGATGATGATAAGGTGTCTCGTACCGATTTAAATAGGCAAATTATTTATCGTGACGCGGATATCGGCATTGCAAAAGCGCAATTGGCGGCACAAGCGGCCAAAGCCATTAACCCCGATATTCAAGTGTCTCACCTTGTCACCCGCATAAATAAAGGCAACGTGAAAAATTTTGTCGCCGCGCATGATGTGATTGTGGATTGTTCGGATAATGCCGACACCCGCTATCTATTAGGCGATTGCGCCCACCATCAAGGGCGCACATTGGTATTTGGCGGTGCGGTGCGGATGGAAGGCCAGCTAGCGGTATTTCAAAGCAGTGTAGCCGGGCATGTTGGCACGGCCTGTTATCGCTGTGTATTCCCGTCTATGCCAGATGCCAAACAGGCACCGGGCTGTTCCGAAGCTGGTATTTTAGGGGCGGTGACGGGTATTGTTGGCAGCCTGCAAGCCCTTGAAACAATCAAATTATGTATGGGACAGGACAGCGGTCTGACCGGATCGCTTTTATTGATCGAGGCCGGGCAAACTGAATTTATGAAGATTGCCACCGCACCGCGCAAAGATTGCAGTTGTTGCGGCGATGATCAGGCGGATGGCTAGTTACAGCATCGCCTCAATCACCCGATCCGGCGGGGTATGGCCATCCCAAAATGTCTGCACATTGATAATCACCTTGTCACCCATTTGCAGACGCCCTTCGATGGTTGCCGACCCGATATGTGGTAGCAACACCACATTTGGCAAGGTGCGTAATTTTTCTGAAATTTTTGGCTCTTCGGCATAAACATCAAGCCCAGCCCCAGCGATATGCCGTTTTGCCAGCAATTCGGTCAACGCCGCTTCATCCACCACATCTCCGCGTGATGTGTTGACCAGATAGGCAGATGGCTGCATCAATGCCAACCGATCAGCCGATAGCAAATTACTTGTTTGTGCGGTATGCGGGCAATTTACCGATACAATATCAACCCGCGCCAGCATCTGTTCAAGCGATTCCCAATAGGTGGCTTCGAGTTCTGCCTCGGTTTGGCGATGCACGGGTTTACGATTATGATAATGGATCGACAGGCCAAAGCCGCGCGCCCGCCGGGCCACCGCTTCACCAATGCGGCCCATACCCACAATGCCCAAACGTTTGCCATTAATCCGGTGTCCTAACATGCCTGTTGGCGCCCAGCCCCGCCATTTGCCAGACCGCACCAGCGCATCACCTTCGGCAATGCGTCGTGGCACCGCAAGAATCAACGCCATCGTCACATCAGCTGTATCTTCGGTCAACACCCCCGGGGTATTTGTCACCGTGATCCCGCGCGCCCGCGCCGCCGCCAGATCAATATGATCAACACCTGTGCCAAATGACGCAATCAAACGCAATTGACTGCCAGCCGCGGCAATCAGATCGGCATCTATTTTATCGGTAACAGTTGGCACCAGTACATCAGCCGTCTTTACCACCTCTTCCAGCTGGGCACGGCTAAGCGCCATATCGGTTTCATTCAATTTGGTGCTGAATAATTCCCGCATACGGGTCTCGACCGTGTCAGGAAGCTTGCGTGTCAAAATGACTCGGGGCTTGCTTTGGTTCATCACCATACCTTCTGGCTATTTGTCACAACAGATCTGCTGCTGGCATTCGCTGGTAAAACATATTATGCTCTGCCATGGCTTGAGTATCGCCCTGACATAGTTGTTTAATCTGCACCAAAACGCACCGAAACGCCACCAGAACAGCAAATCCCATGAAAAAAAAATATGATAAAGCTGGCCTTTTATTGATCCGATTTGGCCTGCTGGCCGTGCTTGGCTATGGCGCTGTAATGTCAGCACCGCTCATGGCAACAGCACAAGAAACAAAATTGACTGTTCGCGGTAGCGGTTTGCCAGTGCCAAGATTTGTCTCGCTGAAATTTAACGAGGCCAATCTGCGCGCAGGACCGGGAAGTGAATATCCAGTTTTATGGCAATATAGACAGGCCGGATTACCGCTATTGGTCGATGCCGAGTTTGGCGTGTGGCGTAAAGTCAGAGATGCCGACGGCACAACCGGATGGATGCACGGGGCCGGCCTGTCTTTGCGGCGCATGGCCTTTATTCATGAGGGCATGGCAAAAATTTATCAGCAAGATAACATTGAATCAGGCGTGGTGGCTGTGGCCGAAAAAAACGCCCTTCTTGAGCTTGAATCCTGCCCGAAAAACTGGTGCCGAGTGACAACAGACACCGTTAAAGGCTGGGTGCAACGCACCGCGATCTGGGGCGTTTTAAAAGATGAAAGCCTGAAATAACGCCGCCCTCATACCGGTATCTTTATCAAAATGTTAGGGACGTAAAAAAGGCGCTTCACCTTGATGAAGCGCCCTATTTTTTTTAAGCGGTCTCGAGGCCATTTTCAAAGCCTCGATGATATCCGATTAGACCAGATCAAACCGATCGTTATTCATCACCTTGGTCCAAGCCGCCGCAAAATCGCGGAGGAACACATCCTTTGCGTCATCTGCTGCATAAACCTCGGCAAGTGCGCGCAATTGAGAATTTGATCCAAATGCCAAATCCACCCGTGTTGCGGTTCTGACAGGCTTGCCAGTTTTGCGATCAACAGCTTCATATGAGTTGCTGCCAGTGGCTTTCCACTCAACACCCATATCCAGCAAGGTCACAAAAAACGCATTGGTCAGCTTGTCAGTCGTGGCAGAAAACACACCATGACCGTTTGTGCTGATGCCAAGCGCCCGCATGCCGCCTACAAGAACGGTCATTTCCGGTGCGGTCAGGCCAAGCAATTGGGCCTTATCCAACAGCATTTCTTCCGGGCTGACGCTGTAGTCAGCCTTTTGGAAATTGCGGAATCCATCGGCAACAGGTTCAAGCACAGCAAATGAACCAACATCTGTCTGGTCTTGCGTTGAATCACCACGTCCCGGGGCAAATGGCAGGGTCAGGCCAGAGGCCTTTTCAATGCCAACATTACCAGCAAGCACAATCACATCAGCAACAGATGCACCCGATGCGGCGGCAATCGGTTCTAGAACCGACAACACCCGCTGCAGCTGGTCTGGCTTGTTCGCCTGCCAATCTTTTTGTGGGGCAAGACGAATCCGCGCCCCATTGGCACCACCGCGCATATCTGTACCGCGATAGGTTGAGGCACTTGCCCATGCGGTTTCGACCATTTCCTGAATGGTCAAACCGGATTTAGCAATTTCAGCCTTTACCGCATCAACATCATATTGGCTGTTACCAGCCGGTACAGGGTCTTGCCAGATCAGTTCTTCTGCCGGGGCTTCAGGGCCAATATAGCGTGTGCGTGGCCCCATATCACGGTGCAATAATTTGAACCAAGCCCGCGCAAACGCGTCGGCAAATTCTTCTGGGTTTTCGTGGAATCGCTTGGAAATCTTGCGATAGACAGGATCTTCACGCATCGCCATATCGGCGGTTGTCATCATGGTTGGCACACGGATTGATGCATCTTCTGCATCAGGTGCCAAATGTTCCGGCTTTGGATCAATCGCGTGCCAAATATGCGCGCCAGCCGGGCTTTTGACCAGTTTCCACTCATAGCCAAACAGCAGATCAAAATAGCCATTATCCCATTGTGTCGGGTTGGCTGTCCATGCCCCTTCGATACCGCTGGTGATGGTATCGCGGCCTTTGCCTGATCCAAAGCTGCTGATCCAGCCTAATCCCATTTGTTCGATTTCAGCACCTTCTGGTTCGGCACCAACCAAAGCCGCATCACCGGCCCCATGTGCCTTACCAAACGTATGACCGCCAGCAACTAGGGCCACGGTTTCTTCGTCATTCATCGCCATACGGGCAAATGTCTCACGCACATCATGCGCGCTTGCCAGCGGGTCAGGGTTGCCATCAGGGCCTTCTGGGTTCACATAGATCAGACCCATCTGCACAGCCGCTAGTGGATGCTGCAAATCACGCTCACCAGAATAGCGCTTATTGCCAAGCCATTCGCCTTCAGCGCCCCAGTAAATATCTTCTTCTGGCGCCCAGATATCGTCGCGGCCACCACTAAATCCAAAGGTTTTTCCGCCCATTGATTCAATCGCCACATTGCCAGCAAGAATCAACAGATCAGCCCAGCTGATATTCTGGCCATATTTCTTTTTGATCGGCCATAACAGACGGCGCGCCTTGTCAAGATTGCCATTATCCGGCCAGCTGTTTAGGGGCGCAAAACGCTGCGCGCCGGTGCCGCCGCCACCACGGCCATCGGCGGTCCGGTAGGTCCCTGCCGCGTGCCATGTCATACGAATGAAAAACGGGCCATAATGACCATAGTCGGCTGGCCACCATTCTTGCGAATCTGTCATCAGTGCCAGCAAATCTTTTTTCAGCGCTGCATAATCAAGCTTTGAAAACGCCTCACGATAGTTAAAATCTGTATCAAGCGGGCTGGATTTCTTGTCATGCTGGTGCAGGATATTCAGATTAAGCTGGTTTGGCCACCATTCGCGGTTTGAGGTGCCACCGCCACTGTTACGCGTAACGGCTCCATGCATTACGGGGCATTTGGCTTCATCCATAAGTCACTCTCCTTGGCAAGGTTTGTCGTGTTCGAAAAAAACAGTTTGAACTTATTCGCAATGGCGGCCAGCACAAAGTAATATAGGTCGCCGAGTTGCAGAAACTCATCGTCTCAAAATAGGCATTGGCCTGATCACGGTCAAGCCTGTTTAGAATAATTTCAAACTAGAAACCAAAGCGATCATGAATCGCCAGATCGGGCGTCCAGCACCTATTTTCCAGCACCTATTTTCCAGCGCCTATTTTTTGGTGACGTGAATGATCACATCAACGCCGGTAATATTATGATCAGCCGGGGCCTGTGGCAAGCGCGACAACACCACATCATCAGATGGAATATCAATCAGCCGGTCATCTGCCGCGTCATAAAAATGATGATGGTGCGCCGTGTTGGTATCAAACAGGCTAAATTCATTATGCACCGTCACCCGCCGCAAAAATCCAGCATCGGTAAATTGGTTCAGCGTATTATAGACCGTACCCCCAGCCACACGCATCCCGCTGGCGTTGATTTCAGCGGTCAGACTTTCGGCGGTAACATGCCGGTGCCGCCCATCAAGCAAAAGACAGGCAATCGCCACCCTTTGGCGCGTAGGGCGCAATCCAGCCGCGCGCAATTTTGACGCCATCGCCGCCACGGTTGCTGGCGGTGCAGATTGGATTTCTTGGGGTGTCACATTCATCGACATAGTCCAAACAAAATGCGCAGTTTGCTGGAAATTGTCAATATTGCCTTGGCTAACAGGGGTGTTTCGTGCTTTTTTAGGGCGTTTCAATGCTTTTGTGCCACGCATAAAGGCAGGTCGTCTGGCGGTATGGCTGATCTGGTCATATTTGCCTGTAAGTTGAGTAACCGCGCCTGTTGTCAAACTTGGTTTACAGCGCCGAATTGAGGAATGCAAAATGCAACCGAAACAGCAAAATTCATTTACCTATGACGAGCTGATTAGCTGTGCCAAGGGAAAGATGTTTGGCCCGGGCAACCCACAATTGCCGCTTCCGCCCATGTTGATGTGTGACCGCATCACTCATATCGATGACAATGGTGGTGAATTTGGTAAAGGCCTGATAGAAGCAGAATTAGATATTCACCCAGATTTGTGGTTTTTCCCCTGCCATTTTGAAGGCGACCCGGTAATGCCGGGCTGTTTGGGCATGGATGCATTATGGCAATTGGTCGGATTTTTTCTGGGCTGGTCAGGGGGGCTTGGACGCGGCCGGGCGTTGTCGGTTGGTGAAGTGAAATTTACCGGACAAATTCTGCCAGAAAATAAGCGCGTGCAATTCCGCCTCGATATGAAACGCGTTATTATGCGGCGTTTGGTTATAGGCATCGCTGTTGGCAAAGTATTGTGCGATGGTGAAGTTGTCTTTGAAGCCAATGACATTCGCGTTGGTCTGTTTACGCCAGAAGGAAATTAATCATTATGCGTCGTGTTGCAATCACCGGGATCGGCATCGTTTCGTCGATTGGAAATAATGTCGAAGAGGTCACCACCTCATTGCGCAATGGCACATCCGGCATTGTTGCCGCGCCAGAATATACCGAGCTTGGATTTCGCAGTCAGGTTCATGGCACAGTAAAGCTGGATGTGACCGAACATATTGACCGCAAGCAGTTGCGCTTTATGGGCGAAGGCGCAGCCTATGCGGTGCTGGCGATGGAACAAGCCATTGCCGATGCCGGTCTTGACGATCAACTGGTATCGCATGTGAAAACCGGTCTGGTGGCTGGGTCTGGTGGCCCATCAACAGCCAATTTATTGGCGGCTTTCGATATTACCCGTGAAAAAGGCCCAAAACGTATCGGGCCTTACATGGTGCCACGCTGTATGTCATCGACCGTATCGGCATGTATTTCGACCTTTTTTAAAATCAAAGGCATCAATTATTCGATTTCTTCTGCCTGTTCGACATCAGCGCATTGCATCACAGCTGGGGCTGATGCGATTCGCAGTGGCAGTCAGAATATTGTGTTTGCTGGTGGCGGCGAAGAACTGCATTGGACATTATCTGTGCTGTTTGACGCAATGGGCGCGATGTCATCTAAATATAATGACACACCGGAAACGGCATCACGCCCCTATGACACCGATCGTGACGGGTTTGTGATTGCTGGCGGCGGCGGCATGGTGGTGCTGGAAGATATGGACCACGCCATTGCCCGCGGGGCAAAAATTTATGCCGAGCTTGTTGGCTATGGTGCCAATTCTGATGGCGACGACATGGTCGCCCCATCTGGCGAAGGCGCGGTGCGTTGCATGGAACTGGCACTGGCCGGATTTGATGACAATGCATTAACCGACAAGGTTGATTACATCAATGCCCATGGCACATCGACCCCGGTTGGTGATGTCAAGGAATTGGACGCCGTGCGCAGTGTTTTTGGCCCACGCGGATATTTGCCAATCGTCACCTCGACAAAGTCGCTGACCGGGCATTCACTTGGGGCAACAGGCGTTCAAGAAGCCATCTATACGCTGATCATGATGCAAAATAATTTTATTGCCGCCTCGGCCAATATCAGCAACCCAGACCCGGCCATTGGGGATATTACGATACCGCAACAGCGTGTTGATAATGTGTCTATTGGACTGGCGCTTTCAAACTCATTTGGCTTTGGTGGCACCAATGCCACCTTGGCACTCAAAAAGGTGTCTTAACCATGCAGCAAGGACAACTCCTGGCTGGCAAACGCGGCCTGGTAATGGGCGTTGCCAACGAAAAATCGATTGCCTGGGGAATCGCCGCCGCCGCCGCCGCACAAGGGGCGGAAATTGCCTTTTCCTATCAGATGGAGGGGTTTGGCAAGCGGCTTAAACCGCTGGCCGACTCGATTGGGTCCAGCCTGTTGATTGAATGCGATGTGGCCGCTGATGGTGCTGTTGAGCGCTGTTTTAACCAGCTTGCCAAAGACTGGCCAGAAATAGATTTTGTCGTGCATGCACTGGCCTATTCAGACAAAGCCGAACTGAAAGGGGCGTATCTTGATACCAGCCGGGATAATTTCATCAACACCATGATGATTTCGGCTTATTCCTTTACCGAAGTGGCCCGCGCCGCCCGGCCAATGATGCCAGCTGGCGGGGCCTTGCTCACGCTTAGCTATATCGGGGCGCAACGCATCACCCCCAATTACAATGTCATGGGTGTCGCCAAAGCCGCATTAGAAGCTTCTGTACGCTATCTGGCTGTCGATCTTGGCGGTGAAAACATTCGGGTAAATGGGCTGTCTGCTGGGCCAATGCGCACGCTTGCCGGGGCCGCCATTGGCGGGGCGCGTCATATTTTTCGCCATTCTGAAGAGAACGCCCCGTTGCGCCGCAACCCGGGCCTAGAAGAGGTGGGGCGGTCTGGCCTCTATCTGATTTCAGATTTGTCATCCGGCGTCACCGGCGAGGTGCATTTTGTCGATGGCGGCTTTAACGCCGTGGCCATTCCGCGTGAACATAGCTAGGCTGGTTTAGACTGGCACAATAGCTTGTTTCAAATTGGCATTATGAATTTGCCCGCTCCCACGCCAGCGCATCGCTGACAATTTTTTGCAGATCATCATATTGTGGGGTCCAGCCAAGCGCGGTCCGCAATTTGGTCGAATCAGCAACCAAAATAGCCGCGTCACCCGCACGCCGCGGCGCATCTGAAATGGCCAGCTTTTTGCCTGCTTGCGCGGCCACAACATCCAGCACATCACGCACAGATGCACCATGTCCATAGCCGCAATTGGCCAGCATCGATTCGCCGCCAGACTGTAAATGGGAAAGTGCCGCCATATGCGCCCCGATAAGATCAGACACATGGATATAGTCTCGAATACAGGTGCCATCCGGGGTCGGGTAATCTGTCCCATAAACCTGCATAGACGCCCGTTTGCCAACCGCCGCCTCGACAGCGACTTTGATCAGATGCGTTGCCGGTTCCGACAATTGACCGGCCCGTCCTTTGGGATCGGCACCAGCCACATTGAAATAACGTAAAATCACATAAGATATGCCGGTGGCCCGGGCGCAATCGCGCAAAATGGTCTCGGACATCAATTTGCTGGTGCCATAGGGATTTTCTGGCTGGGTGCTGGCATCTTCGGCGATCGGGTTGCTATCTTGATTGCCATAGACAGCCGCGGTCGATGAAAAGACAAACCGTTTTATGCCAGCCTGTACACAAGCAGCGATAAAACGAGTCGTCGATGCCGTGTTGTTCAAATAATATTTCAGCGGATCTATAACCGATTCAGGCACCACAATTGACGCGGCAAAATGCGCCACTGCATCAATGTCATAGCTGTTGCAAATCTCTGCCACCAGCGCTGGATCCGCCACATTGCCGCGAAACACCGGCACGCCATTTGGCACCAATGTTTCATGGCCAGTCGAAAAATCATCAAGAATAACTGGCTGATGACCAGCATCAAGCAAGGCCAAAACCATATGGCTTCCAATATAGCCAGCCCCGCCAGTCACCAACACTGTCATATGATCAGACATGCACCCACCTTTATTCCACGCCATATTTTGCCAACTTTCATGGCACGCATTATGGTTACCATCAAACACGCGCCCGCGCATTAACAAGATTTTCAGGCAAAAAAAAGCAGGGCCATTGGCCCCGCTTTCATTAGATATCATATATTGGCTTATTCAGCGTCGCCAGCCGCCTCAAGATCCTCGCCGGTTTCTTGATCGACCCGCTTCATCGACAATTTGACTTTGCCGCGATCATCAAAGCCAATGACCTTAACCTTAACCATATCGCCTTCTTGACAAATATCGGTGGTCTTTTCGGTCCGGCCATTTTGCAATTCAGAAATATGCACCAGCCCATCCTTGGCCCCGAGGAAATTCACAAAGGCGCCAAAATCGACCGTTTTGACCACTTTGCCATCATAAATAACGCCAAGTTCAGGTTCCGCCACAATATCGCGGATCCGCGCCACAGCGGCTTCACCTGACGGACCACTGACAGCGGCAACTTTAACTGTGCCATCTTCCTCAATATCAATCTTCGCGCCTGTTTCTTCACATATCTCGCGGATGATTTTACCGCCCGGCCCGATGATATCGCGGATTTTATCCACCTGAATTTTTAAGGTGGTGATTTTTGGTGCGCTATCGGCCAGATCTTCGCGTGCAGAGGTCAATGCCTTGGCCATTTCGCCAAGGATATGAATCCGGCCGTCACGGGCCTGTTCAAGGGCAATGCTCATAATTTCCGGGGTGATAGATGTGATCTTGATATCCATCTGTAAAGAAGTCACACCAGCGTCAGAACCAGCCACTTTGAAATCCATGTCACCAAGATGGTCTTCATCACCAAGAATGTCAGACAAGACAGCAAAATCATTGCCTTCCTTAATCAGACCCATGGCAATACCGGCAACTGGCCGCTTGACTGGCACACCAGCATCCATCAACGCCAGCGAACCACCGCACACGGTTGCCATTGATGATGACCCGTTTGATTCGGTGATTTCTGATACCAAACGAATGGTATAAGGAAATTCATCCTTTTTAGGCAATAATGGACGCAGCGCCCGCCAAGCCAGTTTGCCGTGACCAATCTCGCGGCGCCCCGGCGAGCCAACCCGGCCAGCCTCACCCACCGAATAAGGTGGAAAATTATAATGCAACATGAAGTTTGACCGGCTTTCACCAACCAACGCATCGATAATCTGTTCATCCTGACCGGTGCCAAGTGTGGCCACCACCATCGCCTGTGTTTCCCCGCGCGTAAACAGCGAAGAACCATGCGCACGTGGCAAAAATCCAGCTTCGGCAACAATTTGACGGACTGTTTTGGTGTCACGGCCATCAATCCGCACACCTGTTTTCAAAATGGCACCACGTACCACATTGGCTTCAAGATCCTTGATCAAGCCGCCAACAAGAACGGCATCATGGTCTTCGCCAATGGCGTCTTTCGCCTCGTTGCGGGCGACCGCCAATGCGGCTTGACGTTCGGTTTTATCGGCAATTTTATAGGCCGCGGTAAATGCCTTTTCGAAACCTTTGAGAATTTTTTCGATGGCTTTTTTCTCGGCTGGTTCTTCTGGCAGTGGGCGCGGTTCTTTTGCACAAGATTCCGCAAGGTCAATAATCGCATCAATCACTGGCTTGATCGCGTCATGACCAAAATTCACTGCTCCAAGCATAATGTCTTCAGACAGTTCCTGTGCTTCAGATTCAACCATCAAGACACCTTCATGCGTGCCTGCCATGACAAGATCAAGCGCGGTATCTTCCATTTGTTCAACCGTTGGGTTCAATACATAAGCATCATTAATCCAGCCAACCCGCGCCGCGGCTATCGGCCCAAAAAATGGCACACCTGACAATGTCAGCGCGGCAGAAGCACCAATCATCGCCGCAATATCTGGATTGTTTTCCATATCATGTGCCAAAACGGTACAAATGACCTGTGTTTCGCATTTAAATGATTTTGGAAATAACGGGCGAATGGGACGGTCAATCAGACGGCTGACCAATGTTTCATTTTCAGATGGACGCCCTTCGCGCTTGAAAAACCCACCCGGGATTTTGCCAGCGGCGAATGCTTTTTCCTGATAGTTCACTGTTAATGGGAAAAAATCTTGTCCCGGCTTGGCGGTTTGTGCGGCAACAGCGGTACATAATACGGTGGTTTCGCCAAGGCTGACCATCACCGCGCCATCGGCCTGCCGTGCCACCTTGCCAGTTTCCAACACCAAGTGGGTGCCGCCCCAATCTAATTCTTTACGGAATATTTTGAACATCTAATCATCTCTTTCATATAGATATCTGGCGCATCCTTTGCCCAGACAACATCACAGCATCGACCGCAAATCAGCATGATTTACGGATAAACAAAAGGGCTGGTGATTTCGAAGGTGTAGAGTTGGGGTGTAGAGTTGGATCGGCGCTCTGTCTGCGTCCGGTTTCCAGGGGCACCCTCAATCGGCCTTGTCCGTGCCCAGTTTTTTCGCATTTCCCTTTGGTTTCGCCGCCCTTGTCGCATGGACAAAGACAAAAAGCAATAAAAATGCGTCATTTAAGCACAAACCAAACCACACAGCGCGGCCACCGCCACACTGTGTGTTTGATTTTGGCTTTTTTAAAAAAGAATCAGCGCTTAACGGCGCAGACCAAGCTTTTCAATCAGTGACTTATAAGCATCCTGATTGTCTGACTTGATGTAATCAAGAAGGCTACGGCGCTGGCCAACCATTGTCAGCAACCCGCGACGCGATCCAAAATCCTTTTTATGTGACTTTAGATGTTCGGTCAGATTGCGGATACGCTCTGACAAAATAGCAACCTGAACGGCGGCCGAGCCAGAATCCTTGTCATTTTTGCCAAACTCTTTGATGAGTTCCGCTTTACGTTCCTGCGTAATCGACATCAAAACCTCCTATGGGTTTGCGTTACAAATTCAGCACCCGAACCGGACATATGGCCCCAGCCTTTAGCATCACCAAGGCCACCGGGGTTTGACCCTCAATGGCAATCGCGGTACTGCCGGTCATTAACATGGCGAAGCGCTGTTGCGCCGAAGCGCTCAGGGCTGGCAATGTTTGACCATGGCGGAGCTTTGTTGCCTCGGTCCTGGAAATGGGTAACGCCGGGATGTCGTCCAGCGCACTCAAAACCGGGTGCAAATGCTCAAAAGCGGCGGCACTATGCGTCAGCTTTTCTAAAAAATCCAGCGAAATCGCATGATCGGCGTGAAATTGTCCAACCGATAAGCGCCGCAAACTGGTCACATGTGCGGCACTGCCAAGCACCCGCCCCAGATCACGTGCCAAGGCACGGATATAAGCGCCCTTGCCGCATCCAACAAAAAACCGGGCGCCCGCCTGATCGGACTCAAGACGCTGAAATTGGTCAATCCGTACCTCGCGTGGTTTTAACGCTGTTAATGGCTGGCCAGAACCTGCCTGCCGGGCCAGATCATACGCCCGCGCCCCGTCCATTTTTATTGCTGAATAATCCGGCGGCACTTGGTCGATCACCCCGTGAAACTTTACCAGCGCCCGATCAATATCATCATCTGACGGTCGCATGTCGGACTGGCGAGTTACCTCGCCTTCGGTGTCATCTGTGCTGGTTTCAGCCCCCCATGCCAGCGAAAATTCATAGCTTTTGCTTTTGCCCATCGTATAGGACACAGTTTTCGTGGCTTCGCCTAGCGCAATCGGCAACACGCCGCTGGCCAGAGGGTCAAGCGTACCCCCATGTCCAGCTTTTGCCGCATCAAAGACCCGCCTGACGATGGCCACCGCCTTTGCCGAGCTAATGCCGCGAGGTTTATCTAGATTGACCCAACCATGCACTGGCTGGCCGCGTCGCTTTGCCATCGCGTCATGATTCCTGCTTTATGGCGTGAAACAGCTGGTTCATTCTGGCGGCATTTTCAAAACTGTCATCAAGCAAAAAACGCAATCGTGGAGTGCGCCGCAAATGCACCTTTTTTGCCACAAGTGATTGGATCACCGGTGCCAGCCTGTTCAAAGCTGGCAAAACCACATCCACATTCACCCCGCCCAAAGGCATCGTATAAACGCGGGCATTGGTTAAATCTGGGCTGACTGAAATTTCCGAAATTGTGATCGACACATTTGCCAAATCAGGATCAAAAAAATCTTCACGCATCAAAATTTCAGACAAGGCATGGCGCAATGATTCACCAACCCGCAATTGGCGCTGGCTTGGTCCTGACGCTTGGCCTTGACGGCGCGATTTTGATGACATGACCCTAAACCCTCTGCCAAAACATCATTTTTGTGGCAAACGGTCACGCCACCGGTTGCATCGCCATTTAATCAAGCGTGCGGGCAACCTCACGAATTTCAAAACATTCGATCATATCGCCTTCTTGCAGATCTGAATAATTTTCAAACGCCATGCCGCATTCAAAACCCTCTCGGACCTCGCGCACTTCATCTTTAAAGCGTTTCAGCGTTTTCAAAGACCCTTCGTGAATGACCACATTATCACGCAACAACCGCACCTTGCAGCCACGCTTGATAATGCCTTCGGTGACCATACAACCAGCCACCTTGCCAATTTTTGATACACCAAATACCTGTCGTATTTCGGCGTAACCAATAAAATCTTCTTGCGTGTCGGGGCTCAGCAACCCGCCCATTGCCGCTTTCACTTCGTCAATCAATTCATAGATGATTGAGTGATAACGAATTTCAACACCATCCCGTTTGGCAAGATCACGGGCTTGCGGAATTGCCCGCACATTAAAGCCAATGACAATGGCATTTGATGCTGTTGCCAAAGAGATATCTGACTCGCTCAACGCGCCGACGCCTGATGACAAGATTTTGACCTGCACCTGATCGGTTCCCAGCTTTTCAAGGGCCACCCGAATCGCCTCAAGCGATCCATGCACATCGGTTTTGATCACCACAGGAAGTTCGGCCGCCTCACCAGCGGCGATGGCTGACAACATCTGTTCAACTGATCCACGCGCCCCACGGGCCGCTTCGCGATCCCGGTTGACGCGGGTACGATATTCAGCGATTTCACGGGCGCGCGCTTCGGTTTCAACAACAACACAGCTGTCACCGGCCATGGGGGTGCCATTCAGCCCCAAAATTTCAACAGGCTGACCCGGCCCCGCCGATTTCAATGTCTGGCCACGGTCATCAAGAAGCGCCCGCACCCGGCCATTTTCCGCGCCCATTACGAAAATATCGCCCTGTTTTAACGTGCCACGCTGTACCAGCAATGTTGCCACCGATCCTTTGCCGCGCTCGACTTTAGATTCAATAACAATACCTTCAGCATGTCGGTCAGGGTTGGCTTTTAACTCTAGCAATTCGGCCTGCAACATAATCGCTTCTTCAAGCTTGTCGAGGCCAGCCCCGGTCACCGCCGAAACATCAACGCACAACACATCGCCACCAAAATCTTCGGTGATAATTTCATGCTGCAGCAAATCATTCCGCACTTTTTGCGGATTGGCTTCGGGTTTGTCACATTTATTCACCGCAACAATTGTCGGGCATCCAGCGGCCTTGGCATGATTGATGGCTTCAATCGTTTGCATCATGACCGAATCATCTGCCGCCACAACCAGCACCACAATATCAGTGATATTGGCCCCACGAGATCGCATTTCGGTAAAGGCTTCGTGGCCCGGTGTATCAATAAAGGTGATCACATTGCCAGCCGCGGTCTTGATTTGATAGGCACCAATATGCTGGGTGATACCCCCTGATTCACCAGCCGCAACATCGGTGCGCCGGATCGCATCAAGCAAGCTTGTTTTACCGTGATCAACATGTCCCATGACGGTGACCACAGGCGGACGCGGCTGCAAGCTTGCCGGATCATCATCACTGCCTGACAAGCCAATTTCGATATCTGATTCAGATACCCGCTGGACGCGGTGGCCAAATTCGCCAGTAACCAGTTCGGCTGTTTCACCATCAATGGTTTGTGTCGCCGTTGCCATGATGCCAAGCTTCATCAGCTCTTTCACCACATCGGCGGTACGTTCCGCCATGCGGTTGGCCAATTCACCTACGGTGATCGTATCCGGCACCACAACATCACGCACTTGTTTGACTTGTGGCTGGTCTTCACGCATCCGCGCTTTTTCGCGTTGCCGTTTGACCGACGCAAGTGATCTTTGACGGCGGTTATCTTCACCTGACAATGCCTGTGTGATGGTCATTTTGCCAGATTGGCGACGACCTGCACCTTCGCGGCGGGGCGCTGGACGGCGCGGTGCCATTTCATCAACTTCACGGCGACGACGCGATGCCACATCGGCTAATGATGGGCTTTGTGGTCCGGCTCTATATAGATTTGCGTTATCTCGGTCAGCGACAGCCTGTTGATGGCGGGCCACATGTTCTGAATTACGTCGCGCTTCTTCAGCACGTCGGTTTGCTTCTTCAGCTTCAATTTCTTCAAGTTCAGCCAGTTCAGCCGCGCGTCTTTGCGCCGCCGGATCAAGTGGTGCGGCCGGTTCTGCCGCAACAGCTTCGGCACCTGACGCGCCGTCATCACTGGTGCTTGCTGGTGCGTCATCGGCTGGGACGGTATCATCCGTTGGAACCCCGGCCGCTGGTTTTTTTAGCCCCTCTTGCAAGGCACGTACCCGTGCGGCGCGTTCCTGTGCGGTCAGGCGATCATCTGAAGACGGTGCGGCTGGTGCTGGTGACGCCGCTGGGGTTGGCGTAGGGGCCGCCGCTGGCGCTTCAACCGCGGCTGGCGTTTGGGTGCGTGATGGTGCGGCTGGTGCCCGCTTGCGGCGCACTTCAACCTGCACTGTTTTGCGGCCAGCCCCAACTGTCGGTCCGGCCCGCAGCTTACTGGGATCAATCGCGCCCAGTGTCAGCTTGCCGCTCGACAGGCTTAGCTTTTTTGTTTTACCGCTATCGTCACTCATTTTGAACCTTTCTTGGCATCAGCGCGCCACACCCCGAACGGGCATGGCGGCCAAGTGCACCGCTCCGTCTAGGTGATACACCCGTCTGGTAGGTCATTACAACCCACCGCACCGTAAAACCCGTCTAATCGTATAATCTCTTGATGTAAAATATCGCTTAATTTGTCAGCCCCGGGCGAGGTAGATGCCCGCACGCCAACAAACGCAATGCTGTCACGGCCAAAAATTCTTCCCAATTCGGTAGCGCTGAAATTACGTGCCACCCAATCCACCGCAAGTTTTGATCGCAGTTTTTCTGTTTCGCGCGGCGATGCATCATCGGCGGCCAACAGTCCAACACAATGGCCTTCGGCCAACAATTTACCAGATCCACCTAGCAAAATGCCTGAACGACGCGCCAGCCCGGCAATCGACAGCACCCGCGCCCGTAACTGCGCGGCAATCATCATGATCGTTTGATCATCGCTCAGCAAGCCACCGCCAAGCGCACGCTTGAAATGTCCGCGCTTGTCCGCCTTACGTATAGCATCTTCAGACGCTGTCACCCATGCCCCACGGCCAGGCAATTTGCCTGCCAGATCAGCGATGGCATAGCCATCAGGCGCCGCAACAAAACGGATTAACCGATGTGGCGGTAAGGTCTGCCCAGTGGTGATACAGGTGCGCTCTGCCATGCGGCGATCCTAGACATGACTTAGCTATCAGTATCTGCAGCCGGGGCTGCATCACTGTCTAAGTCACCGCTATCTGCATCAGCACCTTGATCGGCATCTTCATCGGCAAACCAATGCGCACGTGCCGCCATGATGATATCACCAGCTTCAGTGTCATCGGTCAGGCCATGTTGACCGAGATATTCAAGCAATTCTTCATTATCGAGGTCAGCTAGGTCATCAAGCGTACGCACATTATTTTCAGCAAGCGTCAACATCATGCCAAGGCTGATATATTCAAAAGCCCGCAGATCATCAGCCACCTTCAATTCATCCAAAGCGGCATTGATCCGATCAGCCTCACGTGTCACATATTCGGCCGCACGATTTTGCAATTCGGCCGCGATATCTTCGTCAAACCCCTGAATATTGGCCAGCTCATCAATTGAGCTTTCCGCCACATCTTCGGGGAAAACAAAGCCTTCTGCCACCAGCAGATGGGCAATCACATCATCAATATTCAACGCATCAATAAAGCGCGCAGAACGGGTTTTAAATTCTTCCTGACGGCGCTCTGATTCTTCTGCCTCGGTCAGGATATCAATATACCAGCCCGATAATTGTGATGCCAAACGGACATTCTGACCGCGGCGACCAATCGCTAGGCTAAGCTGGTCATCAGGCACCACAACTTCCATCCGGCCAGCCACTTCATCCATTACCACTTTGGCCACTTCGGCCGGTGCCAGCGCATTCACCACAAACGCGGCTGGATCCTCGGTAAAGGGAATGATTTCTACCTTTTCACCCTGCAATTCACCAACAACAGCCTGAACGCGGCTTCCCCGCATGCCAACACAAGCACCAACCGGGTCAATGCCGGGGTCTTTTGACAAAACGGCTATTTTGGCACGGCTACCAGCTTCCCGGGCAACACCCTTGATTTCGATAATGCCATCATAAATTTCCGGCACTTCTTGGGTGAACAGCTTTGCCATAAATTCATTACAGGCGCGCGACAAAAAGATTTGCGGGCCGCGCGGTTCTTCACGCACATCAATGATATAGGCACGGACCCGGTCGCCTTGAAGCAAATTTTCGCGCGGGATCATTTCTTCACGGCGAATCACCGCTTCGGCGCGGCCAAGATCAACCGTAATGGAATAGCTTTCCGCCCGCTTGACCGTGCCCACAACAATTTCACCAACACGGTCTTTATATTCGGCAAACTGGCGAACCCGTTCGGCATCACGGACTTTTTGTGAAATCACCTGTTTGGCGGTTTGCGCGGCGATACGGCCAAATTCAATTGGTGGGAGTGGTTGCCGTAAAAATTCACCAACCGCAAGTGGCGGCGAAAGTTTGGCACCCTCTTCAGCGCTCATTTGGGTGGCTTCGTCTTCGACCTCTTCGACAACTTCCATCCAACGCTCTAGCGCAATCGCACCAGATTTTCTGTCGATCATCACCCGGATATCACGATCCAGCCCATATTTGGCCCGGCCCGCTTTCTGGATGGCCTCTTCCATGGCCAGCATAACTTCTTCGCGCTCGATTGATTTTTCACGCGCCACAACATCTGCAACCTGAATCAACTCAAGTCCCGGAATTGATGATGTATCCATTGTTATCTCACTTCTTCTCGATGTTTTCCAACGATCCGCCTAGGCGTTACCGTATCGTTCCAAAATCTCTGACGGATCAATGCGCCCCGCCTCAATATCGTCAAAGGCAAATTCAAACTTGCCAAATGATGTATCCAAAATCACCAGCCCAGCGTCACTTACACCGCCAAGCCTGCCGTTAAACCGGCGCCGTCCATCCTGCATCAGGCGCAGGGTAATCTTTGCCAGTTCACCTTGAAACCGTTCATAATCAGCCAAACGCGTCAATGGCCGGTCGATACCGGGTGAACTGACCTCTAGCACATAGGCGCTGGAAATCGGATCTTCAACATCAAGCAGGGCTGAAACATGACGGCTGATCATCTGACAATCTTCAACCGTCATGTCGCGGTCCTCTTTTGGCTCGGCCATAATCTGTAATTGATTACGGCCAGCCTGCCGGCCGGAATACAGCACCCGCACCAACGAAAATCCCAATTCTTCGATGGCCGCTTCAATGATCTGACTAATCTTGGTCTCGACCAATAGATACCCTTTTCATCTTCGCGCCAACCGGTATGGACAGAATAGCCAAACCGAAAAGCGCGCACCTTTTGCGCTAATCTCATCACGACAAATCGCAATAAAAAAGTGGGCCAAAGGCCCACCATCAAAATACGACAGTCATGTTTCGATCTGTATAGCCGCTCTTGGCCAAGAATGCAACCCTTCTAACCGGGACCGAACAGCGCTAGCCGCGCCGTTCAAAAATAAACCATGAGGGTTGGCGCGATGCTTGTTCTGCCTTGGTCATATAACGGGTCGCTGGCAGGTGCGGCGGTCGCTGGCGCCAATCAGCCGGGCGGCGGGCTGTCCAATAAAATTGCCGATGTGACATGGCCGTTTGCAACAGCCAGCCTTTGGCAGTCGGATCATCGCTTGCCAACACCAATTGGCCGCCGGGCCGGATTAATTGCGCCAAAATATCCATCATTTCTGGTTGTAAAATGCGCCGCGCCGCATGCCGTTTTTTTGGCCACGGGTCAGGGAACATAATGAAGACTTGGGACAAACCAGCATCAGGCAAAGCTGGCAAAACCAGCCGCACATCATCATCCCAAATCCGGATGTTTGATACCGCACCTGTTTGGATATGACGAAGCAAACTTGCCACGCCATTCACAAATGGTTCAGCGCCAATGAAATTAACCGCCGGGTTGGCTTCGGCAAGACCAGCTAGATGCTCACCGCCGCCAAATCCAATTTCCAGCGCCAAATCAGCTTGCCGGCCGCTAGCCTTCCCAAATTGTGTGGCTAGCGGCCGGGTAGCATCAAATCGCAATGCTGGCAGCATTTCGCTCAACAAGGCTTGCATGCCGCGGCGCAACGGCCGGCCTTTACGGCGCCCGTAAAACCGTGGGCTGGTCGGTTCACTTGTCTTCATTGTGCCTTATTATGCCTTGCCCAAACGGGGTAAGATGAATGTAAGCGTTTCGTGGCCTAGGCCAGCGCTGAATGCAACGCATCAACCAAATCGGTCGCTTCCCAACTAAAACTGCCCGGGCCTGCTTCACCGGCGGTACGGCCAAAATGACCATAAGCCGAAGATGGTACATAAATCGGGGCGTTCAATGTCAAATGCTGGCGAATCCCGCGCGGCGTCAAATTCATCGATTGCGCCAACGCATCTTGCAGTCTGGCATCATCAATTGTGCCGGTGCCATGCGTATTCGCATACAACGACACAGGTTCAGCAACGCCGATGGCATAGGCCAGTTGAATGGTACATTTTTCAGCCAACCCAGCGGCCACGACATTTTTCGCTAGATAGCGACAGGCATACGCGGCTGACCGGTCGACCTTTGTCGGATCTTTTCCAGAAAACGCACCGCCCCCATGCGGTGCAGCACCGCCATAGGTGTCAACAATGATTTTACGTCCGGTCAGACCGGCATCCCCGTCCGGGCCGCCAATGACAAATTGACCGGTTGGATTGACCAGCAAATCATCTGCGCCCACCATCCAGCCATCTGGCATCACATCGGCAATAACCGGCGTTACAAGGGCGCGGATATCACGTTGTGAGGCGGCCGCATCATGCTGTGTCGATAACACAATTTTATGCGCCCCTGTTGGCCGTCCCTGATCATCATAAATCAAGCTGATCTGACTTTTTGAATCCGGTCCAAGGATTGAATCAGCATCACTTTTGCGTATTTCGGCAAGCCGTTTTAAAATTTGATGCGAATAATGAATCGCCGCTGGCATCAAGACATCTGTTTCGCGGCAGGCATAGCCAAACATCAAGCCTTGATCTCCGGCGCCTTCATCTTTGTTATCGCCCGAATCAACCCCCATCGCGATATCAGCAGATTGTTCATGCAAATAATTTTGAAATTCAAAATGCGCATGGTGAAATTTATCCTGCTCATAGCCGATATCTTTTACCGCGGCGCGCACCGCTGGCTCAATTGCTGCCATTATGCTGGCCAGATTTTCTTTACTGGCGCGCACTTCGCCGCCCAAAATCACCCGGTTGGTGGTGGCAAATGTTTCACAAGCAACGCGGGCTTCTGGCTCAGCCGCCAAAAACAGATCAAGCACCGTATCGGAAACACGGTCGCATAATTTATCTGGATGCCCTTCCGAAACAGATTCGGATGTAAAGATATAGCTCATTATTTTGCCTCAAACCCTTGTTCGCTACTTGTTCATCTAAGCGTGCCTATGCACCTGATTAGTCGTTATATTTTTTGTGCCTTTTGTGTTTCGCGCCGGTACAAACCCAACGCCACCCCAAATACACCCAGACACAGGGCAAAAAATCCGGCATTGCCAAATCGGGCAAATACAGGAGCAGTCAATACAGAAGGAATCGCAATGTCAAGATAGGCACGTTCACCAAGCGGAATGCTGCCAAGTTGACGACCAAACCCATCAAAAGCAGCGCTGATACCGGTATTGGCAACACGCAACAACGGTATGCCTTCTTCTACCGCGCGCATCTGTGATTGATAAAGATGTTGCCAAGGGCCAATCGTGGCACCGAACCATGCGTCATTTGTCACATTCACCAGCAAATCAGGACGCGTATGCGGGGCAACCACATGACCAGCGAAAATCACTTCATAGCAAATCAAGGTTTGTACCTGCCCAATGCGAGGCATCGATATTAAATGATTTTGTGTACCGGCAACAAAATCGGCTGGCCCGGCAATAATATCCAGAAATGGCACCCATGACCGAAATGGCACATATTCTCCAAATGGTACCAAATGACGCTTGTCATACACCCCGCGCAGGCCGGCCTGATGATCAAACAAAAAAACCGAATTAAGCGGCCTGTTATCGCCGTTAAACCGCGGTATGCCAGTAAGCAGGAATCCGCCCGGATGCGTTGCCGCCTGCACTGTATCGGCAAGCAACAGCCGGTTTTGGCTTGGCAAACCAGCAAAAGCTGTTTCTGGCCAAATCACAACATCGGGCTTGTTTGCACCCGCCTGAGACAAATTTACCAAATCAGCAAGATGCGCCGGGCGTTTCTGGCGGTTCCATTTATCTTGTTGTGGCACCGCCGGTTGCACAAGCCGCGCTATGGGTAATTTGGCTGTTGGTTCTGCTGGCTGGCGATCTAAGCGCGCCATGCCCCATCCCGTGCCAAGAACCGGCAACATCAGCAAAATCAGCGCCAAACGTCGTGCTGATAATCGCCATAACACAGGCGCGATTGCACAGCCAAAAGCCAATAAGGTAAGCCCATAAATACCCATAAAACTGGCCATCTGCAGACTGCTAAGATGAACAGCAAACATGCTTCCCATAAGGCTCCAGGGAAACCCTGAGGCAACAAAACTACGGGTCCATTCAATCAGAGAAAATGCCGCAAGCAAACACAGCAGACGCACCAAGGCAGACGAATGCGGTATCCAGCTTGCCGCCGCCGCAACCGCCCAAAAAACCGCTAATATAAGCGCCAGCGCCAGTGCCAGAAATGGCGTTAGAAACCATAATGAAGGCGCGCTGACAATCAGCGCATGTGATACCCAAAATGTTGACGCCAAAAACCAGCCAAGACCAGCCGCACCAAAAATGCTAGCCGCCTCAACGCGGCTGTTGGCATGAATCACCCGCCAAACAGGCAGGCCCAAAAACCACAAAGCTGGCACGATGAAAATTGGCGGCAAGGCTAGACTGGCCGCCGCTCCACAGATGACATCGATCAAAACCCCAGCAAATCGATATTTAGTCCTGATCTTGTTTAGCAACTGCACGCGGCAATCCCCGAATTTTCAGCAGCGTGATTCGGCGCGGGTCAGCGTCAAGGATTTCAAACTGAATGCCTGCCCGGTGGCGTACCACTTCACCACGACTTGGCACCCGACCAGCCAGCGCAAACACCAGCCCACCAACCGTATCCACTTCGTCACGTTCATCGTCATCCAGCAGCACGCCAGCCACGGCTTCAAGATCTTCGACTTCGAGTCTCGCATCGGCAATGGCCGTGCCGTCATCGTTAATTTCAAATCGCGGCATTGTGGTTTTGTCATGTTCGTCTTCGATTTCACCAACAATCTGTTCGACAAGATCTTCGATCGTGATCAGGCCGTCAACGCCGCCAAATTCATCAACAACAAGGGCCAAATGCCGCCGCCGCAACCGCATTTCATGCAGCAAATCAAGAAGTCTGATTGCTGGCGAAATAAATAATGCTGGGCGTAATAATTGATCAATTGACGGGGTATTGCCAGCTGGCAGATGGGCAAATAAATCTTTGATGTGAATAATGCCAACAACATCGTCAAGCGTGTCACGATATACCGGCACGCGGCTGTGATTTGCGGCGCTCATCTGCTGGATAATATCATCGAAACAATCATTTAAAGACACCGCAAATATATCGGCCCGCGGGATCATCACATCCACAGCTGTCAGATCACGAAGGCTAAGGAAATTTTGTAATAACGCCCCTTCGTGACTATCAAAGCTGGCTTTATCGCCAACTGATTCTTGCAGTAATTCGGTCAGTTCCTCACGCCGCGACGCCGGGCGTGCCAAGGCTGGAAACAATTTACCAAGCAAAGCCGCCATTAGTTATCAACCTCCAATTGCGTATCTTGATAAGGATTGGCGATGCCAATATTTGCCAAAAACTTTATTTCAAGCGACTCCATGGTTTCTGCCATATCATCGTCAATATGGTCATAGCCAAATAGATGCAGCATCCCATGCACAAATAAATGCATAAGATGATCCGCCACGGGTATCTGCATGGCATCTGCCTCACGCGTCACCGTTTCAGCGGCAATAACAATATCGCCAAGAAGGGCCGGTGCGCCCGGGTCAAGGTGATGGCTGGGCATGTCATATGCCGGAAAGGACAGCACATTTGTTGCCTTATCAATCTGGCGATGCTGCCGATTTATCTGCCGCATCTCTCGATCATCACAAAGGCACAAACTGACACTTGCGGGGGGGGTGTCATGCGCGGCCAAAATGTCATCAAAAATTTTGGGGGCGGTGTTTTGAAAGCTGTTTACCAGCGCGTCTGGCCAGATGTTTCTATCAATGCTGGCTTCGATCATCGCGCCAGCGGGGCTTTGCCAGTCACTATATGAAATATCATCATCGCCCGGACTGTCAGGTTCCGGTGCAGTATCGCTTGCATGTGTGTCATGAACCATGACTATGAAGACCAATCCTCTGGGTAGTATTTACGGCACTTACAATTTACTATTTGTTCTTATTTTGCGGTTTTTGTCCAGCCTCATAAGCTTGCAAAATGCGCGCCACAACAGGATGGCGTACAACATCTTCGCCTGATAGGTGAATAATGCCGACGCCGCGGATATTATCAAGAATGCGCACAGCCTCGGCAAGGCCAGATGGGTGCCCATCGGGCAAATCAATCTGGCTGAGGTCACCAGTGATAACCATATGCGAGTCTTGACCAAGTCTGGTAAGCACCATTTTCATTTGTACCGGCGTGGTGTTTTGGGCTTCGTCAATAATGACATGGGCATTGCTAAGGGTACGACCACGCATAAAGGCAAGCGGCGCGATCTCGATTTCACCACTTACCAACATCCGGTCAACTTTATCAGCTGGCATCATATCATACAGCGCGTCATATAAAGGCCGCAGATACGGGTCCACCTTTTCTTTCATATCGCCCGGCAAAAATCCCAGACGCTCGCCAGCTTCAACAGCCGGGCGCGACAGGATAATGCGTTCAACTTCGCGTTTTTTCAGCGCTTCTACAGCGCGCGCCACCGCCATATAGGTTTTACCTGTCCCCGCAGGCCCTAGGCCAAATACCACTTCATTTGATCGCAACAACCCAAGGTAATCTTGCTGGCCTTTGGTTTTGGCAACAATTTTCTTCTTCCATGTGTCGATTGTGGCCGCCGCAGCCGTTGGTGCGTTTTCATGACCATTCGTTGCCCAGCGCAAGGCATCATCGACCATGCTTTTATCAAAATCTGTCGCCGCGCCAGCATGAATTTTTTTGTATAAATCTTCAATCACGCGGCGTGCTGTTTTTGTCGATTTGGCCGGGCCGGTGATTTTAATGCTGTTTCCAAATGAATCGAGCGATACATCTAGTGATTTTTCGATATGGGCAAGATAGTGGTTATGTTCACCAGAAAGCAGAGCAAGGATATCATTATTTTCAAAATCCATGCGAATTGACGTCACTTTGTCCGCGTTCACGCTGCCCCCTTGATCGCCACGATTTCCCCAGTCATGCTATTTTGCCGTGCGGCGGATAATTTGCACGGAACGATTTGCCCAATTTGCGATTCATCCCCAACAAAATTCACCGCCTGCATATAGGGGCTGCGGCCCGCCATTTGCCCGGCCCGTCCACCGGCGCGCTCAACAAGAATATCAACCACCTGTCCCTCAGTTGCCTTGTTAAAGGCAAATTGCTGGGCATTCAAAAGCTGCTGTAAACTCTCTAACCGTTCGGCCTTTACCTCTTCGGCAACCTGATCATCACTACTTGCTGCCGGTGTGCCGGGACGAGGGCTGTATTTAAAGGAATAGGCAGAAGCATAGCCAACCTGATTCACAAGCTGCAACGTTTCGGCAAAATCACGGTCAGTCTCGCCGGGGAAGCCCACAATGAAATCCCCTGACATAGCAATATCAGGCCTGACAGCGCGTAATTTATCAATCACCGCAAGATAGACATCACTGGTATGACGCCGGTTCATCGCGGCAAGAACATGATTTGATCCAGATTGGATCGGCAAATGCAAATAGGGCATTAATTGCGGCACATCACCATGGGCGCTGATCAGTTCGTCATCCATATCAAGCGGATGCGATGTGGTGTAACGAAGACGATCAAGGCCTTCAATATCTGCAAGTTCACGGATCAGACGGCCAAGTGTCCAGCTTTTGCCATCTTTTGCCTCGCCATGATAGGCATTTACATTTTGCCCAAGCAACGTCAATTCGCGCGTGCCGCCAGCCACAAGCCGTCGTGCCTCTTCAACAACTGTTGCCACTGGCCGCGAAAATTCAGCGCCGCGCGTATACGGTACAACACAGAATGCACAAAATTTATCGCACCCTTCTTGCACACTTAAAAATGCCGCCGGTCCACGTGGCGCATGTTCGCCCGGCAAAAAGTCGAATTTCACCTCTTCAGGAAAATCCGTATCAATCACCCGGTTACGGGCCATTGGATCGATCTGGCTGACCAATTCTGGCAAGCGATGATAGGTTTGCGGGCCAACAACAATATCAACCCACGGGGCCCGGCGGGTGATTTCTGCACCTTCTGCCTGTGCCACACATCCGGCAACAGCGATGGTCATCTGCCGGCCTTGCTGGTCGCGCGCACGCTCTTTGAGCTGGCGCAGCCTGCCAAGTTCGGAAAATACTTTTTCTGAGGCTTTTTCGCGGATATGGCAGGTGTTCAAAATCACCATATCGGCCCCTTCGGGCAGATCTGTTGGGGCATATCCAAGCGGTGCCAGAACATCCGACATACGGTCAGAATCATACACATTCATCTGACAGCCATAGGTTTTGATAAAAAGTTTTTTGGTCACGTGCGATGCATCACATGTTTGCGCTGGTACTTACCTGACTGGTTGTAGCCGCTGGCTACAGCTTTGGTCAAGGAAAAGCCGAGTCACGCTGGCGCACCATAATCACCGCATCACATCGATTTTCGCCGCGATGATAGTAATTTTTACGAATGCCAGACTGATGAAATCCGCACGAATCATAAAGCCGTCTGGCCGCTATGTTATCAGCCGCCACCTCTAGGGTGATTTCGGCCACATTTCGTTGTTCGGTTACATCGATCAGATGCTGTAAAATAATCCGGCCAAATCCGCGACCTTGCTTGGTTTTTTCTGTGCCAATGGCAATAATATCTGCCTGCATAGCGGTGATATAGGCCAAACAATAGGCATGAATGGTTGTGGGCATTTCAGGGGCTGGCAATACCGCACCATAAAAGGCGAGCTTGCCAAGCAACGCACGAAGACCCGCCGCATCAAAACGCCCATCAAAAAGCTGTGTTTCCAGATCAGCAACAGCCTGACAATCATCAAGGGTGAGCTGGCGCGCTGTCATCCGTTTGATTTTTTCTTTGGCCCAAGCCGGGGATCAGCAAGATAGAGCGGGTGAAGCGGCGCTGTTTGCTGTTCTATGATTTGTTTATTTGCAAAGCGTGCCACCATACTGGCACTTGGCATTTCATCAATATCTGGCAGTACGGCGGCGATGCCAGCCCCAGTGAGCGCATCAGCAACTGCCATGCGGTCTGTGCCAATGACACGTAGGCCTGATGCGGTTATTTCGGCATCAATCAGATGCGGCAATTGTTGAATAGATGCCTCGAAAATTGCCCCCATAGGCTGGGCGGTGGCGTCAAATATTTGCGCATAGAGCGGCCCGCGACGGGTATCAGCCAGCACCAAGCAGGGCGTTGTTGCCCCCGCCGCCGCATGGCTGGCGGCATGGGCCAAGGCCTGTAGGCCAGAGACCCCTACACCAGTTGCCTGATGGGCCATACAAAATCCCTTGGCCGCCGCCAAAACTACGCGAATACCGGTAAATGACCCGGGGCCACAGCCCGCCGCGATATGTGTCATCGCGTCAAACGTCATACCCGAATCCTTTACCGTTTCAATCGACAAAGGTACGATACCCACAGCATGACCATGCGCGGCCAGATGCTGGCGCGCGGCGACCACCTCACCATTGACCATCACCGCAATCGATAGCTGGTTTGCGCTGGCCTCAATTGCCAGAATATGCGGGGTTACGGGCGGCAATGTGGTGGCTGGTGGTTTTTTCATCTTGTCTCTTCACATAGAAGGCGGCATTATTGGACAGCATCCAGCAAGGTGCAACACCCGCCAAGACGGCAGATATAGCAACATAACGACACCTTCAGGTTTGTTTATTATTTTGGAACATCTCCATGTTAATGCTGCACATTGCTCTACCACAGCTTCTTAGACGCATGAAACCCTGTATTTGCCAGAATGTCGCAAAGATGAAACTGCTTTTCATGATAGCGGTGTATGGGGTGACCAGCGGCGCGGCCTTTGCCGCCGATTATGCCACCGTGCTGATGTATCACCGGTTTGGTGAAGATAAATATCCAAGCACAAATATCCGCATAGAACAGTTCGAGGCGCATCTCGATATGCTGTCCAGTGGCGATTATACCGTCTGGCCGCTTGGCAAGATTATCGACCATTTGCAACAGGGTCTGAACCTGCCGGACAAAACTGTCGCCATCACCATTGATGATGCCTATCTATCGGTTTTTACCGAAGCCAGACCACGGCTGAAAGCCCGCAATTTTCCCTTTACTGTATTTGTTGCCACCCAGCCAGTTGATCGCAATCAACGAGGCTATATGAGTTGGGATCAAATCCGTATATTACAGGATGAAGGCGTGCAAATTGGCAGCCAAACCAAAACGCATCCGCATATGTATGAGATCAGCATAGCGGATGCCGAAGATGAATTAAAAACCTCGAATGAACGGTTTCTAGAAGAGATTGGCCAGCGGCCAAAATTATTTGCCTACCCTTTTGGTGAATATAATTTAGATGTTATTGAATTGGTGAAGCAGGCCGGGTTTGACGCGGCGTTTGGCCAAAATTCCGGCATTGCCCATGGCTATAACGGCTTTTTTGAATTGCCACGTTTTGCGATGAATGAACAATATGGAACGATTGATCGATTGCAATTGGCGATTGACGGATTGCCGCTGAAAGTTGATCAGATTGTGCCGGAAGATGTTGTTTTGAATAAAGACAACAACCCGCCAAATTACGGATTTACATTGGCACCAGATATTGCAAATGACAGGCAATTACGCTGTTTTAACAGCACCTATGGCAAGCTAGAGGTAAATATTCTGGGGCCGCGTGCGGAAATACGCTTGCCCGGCCCGCTTGAGCAAGGCCGCGCACGGATCAATTGCACCATGCCCGGCGGTGATGGACGCTGGCGATGGTTTGGACGCCAGTTTTTAATTCCGTAAATATCAGGCGGCTATTTTCATCCGACAGGCTGTTAACCAAGCTTGGCTTCGGCATATTGATCAAAATCATTTGATGTCATCACAGCCAGCAATTTTTTGACATAAGCCTGACCAATTTCAGCATAGCTATCAAGATATGTTGCCAAGCGGCTAGCTTTGACCTCTTCCGCCTGCGGCTTCAGTCGATAACGCGCTTCTCGAAACCGTTTGTAATTCTGATGCGTGTTTAAATTATGCATATAAGCCCGCACCGATTCCAACAAGCTGCCAAAGCTTCGTACCACCGCGCGGTCATTGCTAGCCGCCAACGGCCGCAAACCCGCCGATTCAGTCCATGCCCATTGGCCAAACAAGGCGTTTCCTTGGCGGGCAAATCTTGATGTACCCCATCCTGATTCAACCGCGGCTTGGGCTAGGGCAAGGGCCACTGGGATGGTATCCACCCGGCGCAACAAACGTTCAGCCAATCCGACATCGTCAAAATCTTCTGAATCAATGCGGTACAGCACCGCCCATTGGACCAGCGTATCGCGGTCATTGGCTTGTACCGCTGCTTGTACCGCTTCACGGCGTTGTAACAATTCTTCATTTGCCGCCAAAATCAATGGCAACACGAGTTTGATAAAAGATTCTTTTTGTATGTCGCCAGTCATTTCAAAATGTTTTGCCGGAATATGTCTGGCAAATTTTGACGGGACGGTCACTGCACTGGTTTGGTTTTGGCTGGGTTGGTTTTGGCTGGCTTGATTTTGGCTGGTTTGGGCCGGGCTGGTTTGGTCTGGCTCTGGTGCCTGTTGTGTCGCCCGATCAGCCGCCAAATTATCTTCAACCTTTGGCACCATGCCGAGGCTCGCAACAGATGTTGATGTGTCTGCAGCATCTAGTTCATCGGATGACAAAGACGCAACATCTTGCGGCGGGCGGTCATGAAACCATTGTGGTGGCTTGACGCCAAACCCACCCGGCACAATCAACCCGATCGCCACCATCGACAGCGCTACCCATAAAATATGCCGATTTTCAATCCGGCGTAAAAGAAGCATTGCGAATGAACCGACCTTAATCAAACCAGATGTTTTGTCCTAAATTATCGCCTTACATTTCTGCGGCGCGGACTTCTCTTACTTCCGGGATATAGTGACGCAACATATTTTCAATGCCCATCTTCAACGTTGCGGTAGAGCTAGGACAGCCCTGACAGGCACCGCGCATCTGCAACGTCACGATACCGTCATCAAACCCCTGAAACACGATATCACCGCCATCCATCGCCACCGCCGGACGAACCCGCGTATCAAGAAGCTGTTTGATTTGTTGAACGGTTTCACTATCAGCAGAATCTTGGTGCGGGTCTTCGAGCGTTGCACCATCTTCAATCACTGGCAGACCTGATGCGTAATGTTCCATAATGCCGGCCAAAATAGCTGGCTTCAGCGCAAACCATTCCAGCGATTCAGCTTTGGTGACCGAAACAAAATCTGACCCTAAAAATACATTTGTAACCCCATCGACCTGAAATAGCCGACGTGCCAATGGTGATAGCTTGGCCGCATCCATATCGGCAAAATCAGCTGTACCCTGTGACATGACAGGAACGCCCGGGATGAATTTCAATGTTGCCGGATTTGGTGTGTCCTGAGTTTGAATAAACATGGCTGTTATCTCCTGCCTGCCATTATTGCACGCCCCCGCGTGATCTGACCTGACCATAACCTTGAAGGTGACATAAACATGGGATCATGGCCCAACTATGGCAAGGTTTTTACCGTTAAACTATCGCACATTGGCGGGCATCTGGCTAGTGATCGGTACTGGTTCCCAAAAACCCAACAATATCACGCACCTCGGCCATTAATGGCCGGGCAATGGCCGCGGCACGCGCGGCGCCATCTGCCAAAATCGCATCAATATCTGCGGGGTTTTCCATCAATTCGCGCATTTTTTGCCCCATAGGTGACAATTGCGCCACTGCAAGATCGGCCAAAACTGGTTTGAAATCAGCAAATCCCCGCCCGCCAAATTCCTGTAAAACAGAATCAACCTCTCGGTCTGCCAAGGCGGCATAAATCCCGACAAGGTTTTCCGCCTCGGGCCTGCCAACAAGACCGGCTTTTTCCGACGGCAATGCATCGGCATCGGTTTTGGCTTTGCGAATTTTCTGCGCTATCATATCGGCGTCATCAGTCATATTAATCCGCGCATAATCAGACGGGTCAGATTTGCTCATTTTGGCGCTGCCGTTGCGCAGGCTCATCACCCGTGTTGCGCTGCCAAAGATTTGCGGTTCAGGAAGCGGAAACACATCTTTTTGATAAAATGAATTAAATGCCTGCGCGATATCACGGGTCAGTTCAAGATGCTGTTTTTGATCCTCACCAACTGGCACATGTGTGGCCCGATACACCAAAATATCTGCCGCCATCAAATTCGGATAGGCATATAGGCCAACCGTTGCATTTTCCCGATTCTTGCCAGCTTTTTCCTTAAATTGTGTCATCCGGTTCAACCAGCCAAGCCGCGCTGTACAGTTGAATATCCACGCCAGTTCAGCATGCTGTGGGACACAAGATTGATTAAACAAGATTGACCGTTCGGTAGAAATGCCAGCGGCAATCAAACTGGCGGCCACTTCGCGCGTGCTTGCCCGCAACATCTCTGGGTCTTGCGGCACGGTGATGGCATGCAAATCGACCACACAATAAATCGACTCAAAGCTATCTTGCAGCATCACCCAATTGCGAATGGCACCAAGATAATTGCCAAGATGTAAATTACCTGTTGGCTGAATGCCTGAAAAAATACGATTCATTGGCTTGTTACTTTTTGTGTCCGTCATCATTACCCATTTTCTGATCACCCGCATCATTCATGCGTCTTGTTCGTGATCTTCTTGTCGGTGGGTTATCTCTTTTGCCGCGGTTTTGGTCAAGTGTTTCGGTTATGACTCTGGCGCAAAAGACCGGCTGGAACCGCGCCAACAACATAAGCTGTCACGGCATAGACCGCGCCGCCGCCGCCAACAATAACCGCCAGACCAACAGCTGCTGGCACCGTAACAAACCTATCCACACCAAATTGCAACAGCATAATCGCCGCGCCCATAATCGCCGACGCCAGTATGATTTTACCGCATACAGGCAGAAAAGATGCGGATAAACGGTGCTGTCGGGCCAGCAGATAAAGCATGATCGCGGCCGCCACTGTCCCGGAAACAGCCGTTGCCAATGCCAAGCCAACATGCCCCAAAATGGGCATCAGCAACAAAGACCCGGCGACATTAATCGCCACTGTGATCAATGATATTTTTAACACCACAGCTGGTTGACCCGTGGCGTAAAATGCCGTTTGTAAAATTTTCACCAAGACAAATCCGGGCAGGCCGCACCCATACGCCGCCAATGCCATTGCGGCCATTTTCGCGTCACTGACAGTAAACGCGCCATACACAAACAATCCGTTGATGATCGGCAGACCGCATAGCACCAGCCCGGTCACGGCTGGTATCACAAAAAACCCGGCAAAGCTGATCGCCTCGGACAGATTATCGCGCACATCGGCAGGCTGGCCAGCGGCTTCTGCCGCCGACAATTTTGGCAGCAACGCCGTTCCAAGCGCGATACCAATAACGCCAAGCGGCAATTGCGCAACGCGGTCAGCGTAATAGAGCCACGAGATCGCACCAACTGGCAGCAATGACGCCAAAATGAGATCAATCAGCAAATTCAGCTGCATCCCGCCCGCACCAGCCGCGGCTGGCAAAAATTTTCGCCACATCTTGCACCCGGCATCTGACAGACGCGGCCAGATCAAGGCCGGGACAGCATGAAGCCGGGACAATGCCCGATAAAGAAAAACAAGCTGTGCAAATCCGGCCACCACCAACGCGGCGGCAATTGGAATGGCCCGCAACGCATCTAGATGGCTGGCAACAAACGGGATCATCACAGCCCCGGCAATAAAACAAATATTGGCAATAATAGGGGCCGCCGCACCGGCTTTGAAATGATCATGGGCGTTGGCAATGGCCGCCCAAAGCGCGACAATCGAAATGAGCGGCAAATAGGGCATGGTAATCCTCGCCAGATCGATGGCGGCGGCCAATCTATCTGGGCTGTTCGCAAACCCGGGTGCCAGCAGTAAAATTAAATCTGCCATAAAAATTTCGGCAATGATCACCAGCACAGACAAGCCAAGAATCAAAAAAATCTGTGCTTCAGCCGCCAGTTTTAACGCCGCCGCTCGCCCATATGTTTCGCGGATCGCGGCATAATTTGGCAAAAAAGCATTGGTCATAGCGCCTTCAGCACTCAACCGGCGAAACATATTTGGCAATTTCAGCGCCACTAAAAACGCATCAGCCGCCGCACCCGCCCCTAAAAAAGTCGCAAAGGCGATATCCCGCACAAACCCCATAATGCGGCTTAATGCCGTCAAACTACCAATTTGCCGAAATGCCCGGCCCAGCGACAGGCCCGCCATTATGCGGCGGCCTCGTTGGCACTATCAAAAATTTGCAACAGCCGCTGGCGAATATCTTGCAAACGCCCCTCATTATGAATTTGCAGGCCAAAAATATCCTTGACGTAAAACACATCCACCACCCGCTCACCATAGGTTGAAACGCTGGCTGTCTGGATTTGAAGACCGCGGCTGGCCAGACAGGCGGTGATTTTATGCAACAGCCCGGGAAAATCACGGCCATTGACCTCTATAACGGTATGCGTTGTGCTGATTTTGTTGGACAGCATAACACGCGATGGCACGGGCAATTGGCGGACACGTAACGGGGTTTGTTCCCAGCGGGCATCCAGTGCCTTTTCAAGCCGGTATTCACCGCGCAAGGCTTTTTCCAGAATGGCGCGGATTTTTTCAAGCTCTTTTGGTGATTCAATGGCGGCGTTATGCATGTCCTGCAGGAAAAAAACATCAAGCACAGTACCATCATGACAGGTGGTGATGCGCGCCCCGGCAATGTTGACACCTGCCGCCGCAACGGCCCCTGCAATGCGTGAAAACAATCCTGGATCATCCGCTGTTAAAATCGTCAATTCGGTCATCCGTCTGGCGGCATCAGGCCGAAAATCAATCAATAGCGGCATATCGTCTTGGCGGAATTTTGCACATAATTCAGCGTGCCATACATGGCTGTCGCTATCAAAACCGGTCCAGTAAACAAGCGGAAGCCGCTGAACATGCGATTCAAATTCGTCATCGGTCCAGCTGGACAGCATGGAACGTGCTTTGCGCTGGGCTTCGTCGGCATTGCCAAGCGCAACAGCCGCCGGGTCTGCACCGCGCAACACAGCGTCACAGCGATGGTATAAATCACGCATCAATGCGGCTTTCCACCCATTCCAGATATTTGGCCCCACCGCGCGAATATCAGCCACGGTCAATACCAACAATAATTTTAATCGTTCAGGCGATTGTACAATGGCGGCAAAATCCTGAATGGTTTTTGGATCGTTCAAATCATAGCGAAACGCGGTTTTGCTCATCAGCAAATGATGTCTTACCAGCCAGCTAACGGTTTCGGTTTCTTCTGGCGTCAACCCCAGACGCGGACAGACAAGCAACGCAACTTCCGCGCCTAAAATCGAATGGTCGCCGCCACGGCCTTTGGCAATATCATGTAACAAGGTGGCCACGAATAATGCCCGCCGCGATTGAATTTCCGGCATGGCTTCTGTCGCCACCGGTGCTGTCGTTTCTAAATCACCAGCTTCAATACCCTGTAAAATACCGATTGCCTTTAATGTATGTTCATCGACCGTGTAGCTGTGATACATGTCGAATTGCATCATCGCGACAATGCGCCCGAAATCAGGCAGAAATTTCCCCAAAACGCCGCATTCATTCATCAAACGCAACACCCGCTCGGAATTTTTGCTGGCGGTCAGAATATCAATAAATAATGCGTTCGCTTGCGGGTCTTGGCGGATTTTTTCGCCAACTGAGTGCAAGGCTCTTGTCACCCGTTGCAAACTATGTGGATGCACATCGGCATTATAGGTCTGGGCAATATCGAACAGTTTGAAAATGCGCAACGGGTCGTCGCGAAACCGTAAATTTTCTCGCAAGCGGACGCGACCACTTTCAATATAAAACGGATCAAGATTTTTGGCGCGCAGAAAATCTGGCCGCCAGAAAGTCAATTGTTTGCGAAAATCGGTTTCCATAACCGCACAAAAAATACGCGTTAAATCACCAACATGCCGGATCGCCAGATAGTAGCGTTTCATGAAGCGTTCTACCGCGCGCATACCCACCCGATCGGCAAATCCCATGCGCGGCGCAATCGCCATTTGCGCATCAAAATCCAGCCGCTCTTCAGCGCGGCCAGCGTGAAAATGCAAATGACAGCGCACCGTCCATAAAAAACGCTGTGCCGATGCAAAGCGCCGGGCCTCGGCATCACGCAACACGCCTTGTGCCAGCACATCCATAATGCTATCCGCGCGGTACGCATATTTGGCGATCCAGAACAGGCTGTGCAAATCCCGCAACCCCCCCTTGCCATCTTTCACATTCGGTTCGACAACATAGCGCGTGTCATCAAAACGTTTGTGCCTTAAATCACGCTCGGCAAGCTTTTCTTCAACAAAAGTCAGCGGTTTGTTTTTGCCAATTTCACTTCGCAACGCCTTTGATAATTTTGTCCATAATGCCACATTGCCGCACACATGACGCATCTCAAGAAAGCTGGTCATAACGGTTTGATCATCACGCCCAGCCGCGATGGCTTCGGTGATACTGCGTGTCGAATGACCGATTTTCAGCCCCAAATCCCACAGCAGATACAGCATGAATTCAATCGCGGCTTCATGTTTTTTGCTGGTCTTGGCAGGCATCAAAAACATCACATCAATGTCAGAAAACGGGGCCATTTCACCCCGGCCATAGCCACCAACCGCAATCACCGCGATTTCATGACTTTGCGGCATAAGCGTGCCAGCTTCGTCATGTAATAGGCTAAGCAAACCATCAATATAGCGGGCGTGCTGGCCAACATAAATGGCACCATCATTGTTGCGGTAAAAATCCTGTTCGATTTTTGTTTTGGCGGCGGCCAGATGCTGGCGCAGCACCGCTAGCAATTTTGCCCGATATGACGTTGCATCACCGCGATCAAGCGCGGCTAATTCGCTGCCAATTTCGGCATTATCAAACACGGCTGGCAGGGTTTGTTTCACCGCCCATAATGGTTGCATCCAGCGATGCCATAACGGGCTGTTGGAAAGATCAATTTTGGCTGGTTGGGTTTTTGACAATCTGTCACCCGCTACATAAAACAAAGCTGGTTTATCAACGGCTGTTATCATAGGCCGCTTTTAACCGATAGAGAAGCTCTATTGCGTCACGCGGCGTCAGATCATCGGGCCGGATGGCGGCAAGTTCAGCTTCAACAGCCGCGGGCAGGCCAGATTTTTGTGGTGGCTGTGCATGGTCAAATAACGGCAAGCTTTCAATCAGATCAGCAGCATCAGCGGCACCATGCTGGCCAGCTTCAAGCTGTGTCAGAATCTGTTCAGCCCGATGCAAAACATTATCTGGCAAACCGGCAAGCCGTGCCACATGCACCCCATATGACCGGTCTGCCGCCCCAGCAATGACTTTATGCAAAAACACAATGCTGCCCTGCCATTCACGAACCTCAACCGCATGACAATGAAGCCGATCAAGGACGGTTTGTAGATGCGTCAGTTCATGATAATGCGTGGCAAACAATGTCCGGCAGGTGCTGACATCATGCAGATGTTCCAATGTCGACCAGGCAATTGCCAGCCCATCATAGGTAGCGGTACCGCGGCCAATCTCGTCAAGAATAACCAGCGACTGGCGCGTGACGCGGTTTAAGATGGCCGCTGTTTCAACCATTTCCACCATAAAGGTCGAACGGCCACGTGCCAGATCATCCGCCGCCCCAACGCGGCTAAATAAACGATCGACAATCCCGATATGGGCCGTTTCTGCCGGTACAAATAAACCAGCCTGCGCCATAATCGCAATATGTGCATTTTGGCGAAGGAATGTGGATTTGCCCGCCATATTTGGTCCGGTCAATAACCAGATTTGACCAGCCGCTAAATCACAATCATTTGGCATAAACTGGGATTGTGAATCGAGCATGGTTTCAATCACCGGATGGCGCCCATTGACGATTTTAAAGGCATAATCATCCGACATCACCGGTCGGCAATAGTCTGCCGAAGACGCCAGATCGGCGGCGGCTGTTGCCACATCAATGGCCGCTATGGCCTGTGCCGCATCGCCAATGGCATCAGCAGATTCGGCCACCAGCTGACATAACTTGTTAAAAATTTCCAACTCATGCGCCACAGCACGATCAGCGGCACTGGCCATATCACGTTCCATTTCGGCAAGTTCTGTTGTGGTGAACCGCACCGCTTGGGCCGTGGTTTGGCGGTGAATAAATAGCGGGCTATTCATCAATTTGCTGGCATGGGCCGCGCGCACATCAATATGATAGCCCAGAACATTATTATGTTTGATTTTCAGCGAGGCGATTCCTGTTTCATCGCTATAGCGACTCTGCAAAGCGGCAATCAAGCGGCGACTTTCATCGCGAAGCCCGCGCAATTCATCAAGCGCAAGATCATATCCTTGGCGGACAAAGCCACCATCGCGGGCAAGCAACGGCAAATCATCCGCCAAGGCTGGGTGTAACTTATTGGCAAGTGGTGTGGGATTGTGCACCTGGTCAAGAAAAACCGGCAGATCATCTGGCTGACCAACCTTTGCAAAACCGGATGCCAACACCGTACGCACCAAGCCGACAATAGAGGCGGCACCATTCAGCCCAGCGGCAAGCGCCGCCAAATCACGCGGCCCCCCATGTCCCATCGACAAACGTGATAACGCTCGTTGCATATCTGGCTGTACCCGCAATAATGCGCGCACATCATCACAACATTGGCGGTGGGTACGAAACCAATCGACCAGATCAAGCCGGGCGTCAATCGCCGCCACATCTGCCAACGGCGCGGCAAGACGCTCGCCAAGCAACCGCCCACCTGCCGCAGTCAAGGTGCGATCAACCGCATGCAACAAACTGCCACGCCGTTCACCGGTCAGGGTGCGGGTTAATTCAAGTGACCGGCGCGTTGCCGCATCAATTTCCAGCAACCCACTTTCGGTGATCTGGCGCAACGCCCGCAACCGCGGCATATTGCCAATTTGTGTTGTTTCGATATAGGCAAGCAGAGCGCCAGCGGCTGATACCATCGCCCGATTAAAATCTCCCATACCATCTAGACTGGCAACCGCGTAAAAATCATGCAGTGCCTGACGCGCACGAACAGAATCAAACAAGCTGGGCGCTTGTGGTGTAAGACACATGCTGGCCACTGTTTGGTCAAATGGCAGATCACGGTCTTGCGGGAAAATCAATTCTGCTGGGTCAAGCCGTGCCAACATCGTATCAAACCCATCTTCGGGGCATAGCTGAACGGCAAAATCACCTGTGGACATATCTGTCCATGCTAGTGCTGTTTGCCCTTCGGCCTGACCAAGTGCCGCCAGATAATTATGCGCACGCGGCGTTAATAATTCATCTTCGGTAAGCGTGCCGGGGGTCACCACACGCACCACTTCGCGTTTCAGCGGCCCTTTGCCCCCACGCTGTTTTTGCGTTGCCGGGTCTTCGGTTTGTTCGCAAATCGCGACCCGATGACCGATTTTGATCAGCCGGGCCAGATACCCATCAAGCGCATGGACAGGCACCCCGCACATGGGGATATCTTGCCCATCATTTTTACCGCGTCTGGTAAGCGCGATCCCCAGCGCGGCGGCGGCGATTTCGGCATCTTCAAAGAACATCTCATAAAAATCACCCATACGATAAAAAAGCAGCGCGTCCGGCTGATTTTCTTTTACCTGTAAATATTGCGCCATCATTGGGGTCGGCGCTTTCACTTTTGGCGGATTTGTTGTAGAAGAATGTGACATCATGATGTTGTGACCTTGCCCGATCTTGACCGACAGGACAAGATTTAACAAACGCCCCTAGCTGGGCAAGTTTTGGCTTTGCCAAGCACAACATCAACGACGCTATGCGCATCTGCGCCATACCAAACCAAGGCGATAATAAAGGCCCCGTTATGATAGATAAAAATGACCCGTTGAATGCCGAAGCTCTGGCATTTCATGCCCAAGGGCGACCCGGCAAATTCGAAATCAATGCAACCAAACCGCTGACCAGTCAGCGTGATTTATCGCTGGCCTATTCCCCCGGCGTTGCCGCCCCTTGTATGGAAATCGCCGCCAACGCTGATGCCGCATATGATTATACATCAAAAGGCAATGTCATTGCGGTCATTTCCAATGGCACCGCTGTATTAGGTCTTGGTGATATCGGCGCGGCAGCCGCCAAACCAGTGATGGAAGGCAAAGCGGTTCTGTTCAAGAAATTTGCCGATATCGATGGCATTGATCTGGAACTTGACACCACTGACCCGGAAAAATTTATCGAGACGGTTGCGATGCTGGCGCCCACTTTTGGCGGCGTCAATCTTGAAGACATCAAAGCACCTGAATGTTTTATCATCGAACAGCAATTGCGCGAACGCATGGATATTCCGATTTTCCATGATGACCAGCATGGCACCGCGATCATCACCGCCGCTGGCATTATTAACGCGTTGCATTTAACTGGCCGCGAACTTGGCGATGTGAAAATTGTTTGTAATGGGGCGGGGGCCGCGTCAATTGCCTGTGTTGAACTGTTAAAGGTCATGGGCGTCAAAGCCAATAATGTTATCCTGTGCGACCGTGCTGGGCCGATTTATAAAGGCCGTAAAGAATCAATGAACCAATGGAAATCAGCCCATGCGGCAGAAACAGATGCCCGCAGTCTGGAAGAAGCGCTGGTGGGCGCTGATATTTTCCTTGGCCTGTCAGTTGCAGATGCGGTCACGCAAAAGATGGTAAAAAGCATGGCCCCACAGCCGATTATCTTTGCCATGGCCAACCCAATCCCGGAAATCATGCCCGATGAAGTGAGAGCCGTTCGGGATGATGCCATCATCGCCACCGGGCGGTCTGATTTTCCCAATCAGGTGAATAATGTGCTGGGCTTTCCCTATATCTTCCGCGGCGCGCTTGATGTCCGCGCCAGCAAAATCAATGATGAAATGAAAATCGCCGCGGCCTATGCGCTGGCAATGCTGGCACGCGAAGATGTGCCAGATGCTGTAGCTGATGCCTATGGCGGCCAGGTCATGACCTATGGCAAAGATTATATCATCCCGGCACCTTTTGACCCACGGCTGATTTCTGCTGTGTCATCTGCCGTTGCCAAAGCCGCCATGGAATCTGGTGTGGCACGGCGCCCGATCAAAGATCTTGATAGCTATCGCCAGAATTTGTCAGCGCGGCTAGACCCGACCGCCTCGACATTGCGGGTCATCCTTGACCGGGTGAGTGCGAATAAAAAGCGCGTGGTCTTTACCGAAGGTGAAGAAGAACGGGTGATCCGCGCGGCTCTCGCCTTTCGCAATGCGGGCTATGGCCACCCTATTTTGCTTGGCCGGGAACATCGGATCAAAGAAACAATTCAAAAACTTAGCCTTGATGGGGCCGAAGACCTGCCCATCACCAACGCCAAAATTTCTGAACATAATGCTGAATATACTGACTTTTTATACAGCAAATTACAGCGTAAAGGCCAATTGCACCGGGATTGCCAGCGGATGGTCAATCTTGACCGTAATGTGTTTGCCGCCTGTATGGTGAGTTGCGGTCACGCAGATACCCTAGTGACAGGTGTGACCCGCGCCTTTCAACCAAGCCTTGAGCATGTCAGGCGGGTGATTGGACCGGCAAAAGACAGCCAATTTATGACCACATCGATCATTATTTCGCGGGGGCGGACAGTGTTTATCGGTGATGTGGCGGTGCATGAACAGCCGAATGCCGAACAGCTTGCAAATATCGCCATCACCATGGCCGATAAAGCTCGGCAAATGGGGCATACACCGCGGGTGGCCATTTTGTCCTATACCAATTTTGGTAACCCCGAATCAAAAACCAACGCAATGGCACGGGCCGCGGTTTCCGCCCTCGAAAATCGCCAAGTTGATTTTGAATTTGACGGTGAAATGACCGGCGACATCGCGCTTGATTATGATTTGATGAAATCGCGCTATCCGTTCTGCCGCCTGTCTGGGCCAGCCAATATTTTGGTGATGCCGGGTCTGCATTCGGCGAATATCGCCTTTAAACTGGTTGATCAGCTTGGCAGTGTATCCGTCATTGGCCCAATGATGCTTGGTGGTGAATTCCCATTTCAGATCGTACAGATGGGGGCGTCAGTCAATGATATCGTCCAAGCAGCGGCGATCGCTGCCTATGATGCTATTCGCTAGCTGAATGGCAATTAGCCGATCAGCGGTTTAATCAGTGCCTGCAAATCGGCATGCGGCCGCGCGCCAATATGTGAAATCACTTCGCCAGCCAGCATGCTGGCAATTTGGCCGGACATCTGGGCATCATAGCCATGCGTGCGGCCAAATAGATACCCGGATGCAAACAGATCGCCAGCCCCGGTTGTGTCGATCACCGGGCCTTGCGGCATGGCATCCACCAATATTTGCTGGCCAGCATGACAAACCACCGCGCCAAGCGGCCCGCGGGTAATCACCACTTCATCAACAAGACCGCGCAACATCTGTACCGATGTCGCATGGTCGGTCTCGACAAGGCTGATGGCCTCATCCTCATTGGCAAACAAAATATCCACATGATCTGTCACATATTGCCGTAAATCAGCCCGGTGCCGGTCAACGCACCATGGGTCGGACAGGCTGAGGGCAATGCGCGCCTGATTTTGCGCCGCCATTTGCGCGGCTTGTGCAAAAATAGCTGGGCCAGCTGGCGCATCAAATAAATAGCCTTCCAAATAAATCACCGCGGCATCGGCAGTGGCGCCAAGTTGTATGTCTTCTGGTTGAAATTCAATACTTGCGCCAAGAAACGTGTTCATCGAACGCGCCGCATCCGGTGTGACCAGAATAATTGACGAGGCGGTTGGCGCGCCAGTTTGTGCCGGGGTTGCGGCAAATGTGACACCAGCAGCTTTGATATCACGGCAAAATGCGGTGCCAAGTTCATCATCATGAACGCGGCCAACAAACGCCGCTTTGCCGCCAAGTGCCGCCAGTCCAACGGCGGTATTAGCGGCTGATCCACCCGATGTTAATTGCGGCGGCGCAATTGCCGAAATGGCCGCAAGAAGCGATTGAGATGCCGCCGCATCGACCAAACTCATACCGCCTTTTTCAATGGCATGCTGCTGCAGAAAATCATCATCACATTGGCTAAATACATCAATGATCGCATTGCCAACGGCCAGAATATCATATGATTTTTGCGGCATGGTAATCCTCTATCTTGGTAAAACGCGGCTGACCATAAGCTGAAGCGCGGCGAATAACAAGCCGCCGGTTGACGCTGATACCACCCGTTTTCTGTTTCCATGCGGCCAGAAAATCTAAAAAACAAAAGATGCAATCAAAGATAAATTCAGCTAGATACATCTAACGGTATGTTTGAAATCAGGTTTGCCAATCTCGTGCGTCGCGTTTTTAATCCTTATAATAAATTGCTTTTGCTTATATTTGCGGGGTTGGCCGGCTGTCAGCAACTGCAAGTCCCGGTTGCCCAAAAGACGGATTCATCAAATATCAGTTGGAAAGGGTTAACCATCCAGCGCGACAATCTGCCAACATCAACAACCCTGAATGATAATATCGAGGCCGAAGCCGTGGATATGAATGAGGCCGCTTCGACCATGATCCCGGAATCAGATCTGCCGGTGATGACCGTTGCCCCGCAAGATTTGGACCCGCAGTTGTTTTTAGGTCAGTCACCTGACCAGCTTCAAAACCGCCTTGGGGCGCCCTCGATTCTCAGAACAGAGGGCAATGTGGAAATTTGGCAATATCAATTGTCGGATTGTGTGGTTGATTTCTTTTTTTATGACAAGGCCGGGGCGCTGACGGCCACACATACCGATATGCGTAGCCCATTTTTGGGAGGCAATCTTGATCAAGCCGCTTGCAGGCATGCGCTTTTCAAAATCAGCCAATAAACCGGCACCACGCTATCATATGGCCGCGCTATCGTGACAAACAGATTTGCCTTAGGCGGTTTTATCCCGATACAGGCATAAATCTCGTATCACACAAACGGCACAATCTGGTTTGCGGGCTTTACATACATAACGGCCATGCAAAATCAGCCAGTGATGCGCCCCTTTTTTCCATCGATCTGGCACCCGGCGCAGCAATTCGGCCTCGACAGCATCCGGCGTCTTTCCCGGTGCCATTTTGGTGCGGTTGCCAAGCCGGAAAATATGCGTATCCACGGCAATGGTTGGCTGACCAAAAGCTTCGTTCAACACAACATTGGCTGTTTTGCGTCCAACGCCGGGCAAAGCTTCTAGCGCGGCACGGTCTGACGGGACCTCGCCATTATGCGCGGTCAGCAAAATTTGCGATAATTTATGCAGATTTTTGGCTTTGGTATTAAATAAACCGATGGTGCGGATATGATGGCTGATGCCATCCACGCCAAGTGCAACCATTGCCGCCGGTGTGCTGGCCGCCGCGAACAACCCTTTGGTGGCGCGATTCACCCCGACATCGGTAGCCTGCGCCGACAGCACCACTGCCACCAATAATGTATAGGGATCGGTAAAGTGAAGCTGGGTCTGGGGGTCAGGCTGGCGCTGCGACAAAAGCTCAAAGCAGCGATCAATATCGGCAAGCTTCATTTTGGCTGCCATGACCGGGCCCTAGCCTTTCAGCACGTCATGCATGTCATAAAATCCGGGTGCCGCCGCCGCGGCAAATCTGGCGGCGCGCAATGCACCACGCGCAAAAATTACCCGGTCATTTGCCCG
>JAQCEA010000011.1 GCA_027620495.1 Pseudomonadota bacterium
GACCACCCGTCCCCGAAACCTTATTAGAGAACGACAAAATAAGTGGCACTGAAAAATGGGGCTAGACAAGATGGTATAGATATGAAGAATTTGAAGTTGAGATTGCTGATACGGCTAATTTAGAAACTGTTAAGCAACTCCACAACATTAACCTAGACGACGAGCAAACATTCAAGCACTACGAATCTCTGTTTTGCCAGGGTTGTGATGAGCTACATTACGAGGAGTGGGAAACATACGGTTGCAGCGATAGCGAAAGAGAAAAAATCGAAGAAGATTGCGATATAAGTGAACTTGAGGAATTTGAACAAAAGGGAAATACTCGGATTGTCATACAATCTGACTGCAACTTTGTAGCAATTTCAGACGAATAAAATTTCTAAATTCGGTAGCGATTTGAAATGCTGACTTTACAATATGTGTATGCACAGAAAGCAGCAGCGCACACTTCACAAGATTGCCAAGCAACTTAAACGCGAAGTGCGACACAGAGCTTGGCTGGAACAAAACTTGAAGCAGTCACAGCAAGTTAAAGAAAGTAGAAAGAAAGTTCTTCTACTATACACTGAATTGGCAACACGCAACGCAGAGCAAAAGAAGCTTAATCACCAAAAAACTAATCAATCGGAGGGATTGAAGTTGGCTGAATTTCGGGATTAGACGAGAGCCAGCTCTTGATGTTTTTCTCAGTCATATTCAGTGTTTTTTTAGACACCAAATGCTTTATCTCTGCCGCAAACTCCTCAGGCTCTTTCTGCCCAGCTACATCTTCTTTCAGCACGCCCGCAAGTGAAAACCAAAAATATGCCTTATCAATGTCTACACCTATGCCCAGACCATCTCTGTAGATGATACCCAGATAAACCATAGAATTAATGTTGCGTAGTTGGGCTCCCTTTTCGAACCAATCTCTTGCTTTTGTGAAGCTTTGCTCTCCCAACGCACCTTTGAAATAACTAGTCGCCAAAAATTTTATCGCAGTTGGATTTTTTTGCTCAGCTGCGATGTAAAGATACTTTTGAAACTTTTGGACATCGCCTAGCTCCAAAAACATGTGCGCTAAGAGAAAAGTGGCGGCACCATTTCCACTCTCTGCTAGCTTGCCAAGATGCTTCACTCCGCGTTCTAGATTACCACCGCCGAGCTCAGTCGCTATGTCTTGGTATTTAGAGGTTTGCGCAGAAGCATTACTAATAGTCAGGCAGGCGCTGAACAATGCCGCCATCACAAACAATATCAGCCTTTTCTTAGTAATATTCATTTACGTATTTCCTTGGTAAGGCAATGGGGTCAGATTTGAGTATGCACAATGGATAAAAACGCACAACGTTCCAGAAAATTACAATCTTTTACAGTAATCAGACAAAGAATTGAATTGCAACATAGGCACAAAAAATGAGAGCCTAATAGGGACATTAATATAAGAATTAGTATTAGGATAAACGGTAATGGCTAGCCCCGCCTGCCCTGATTGCTCTTCAGAGATGATATTAAGGACAGCCAAACGTGGCTCTAATGCGGGCAATCAATTCTGGGGGTGTTCAAATTTTCCGAGATGTAAAGGGATCGTAAACATAGACAAAGATGATCCGCAATCAGATCCGCAATCATCACAAAGCCAGACAAATACAGAGGCAGAAACAAGTACAACAAAACAAAAAACTGTTTGGTATGACAATCTAAACCGAGAAAATTACAACTCTGAGTATATTACCCTCGGCTCTACTCCACATTTTTTAAGTGGACTAAAACTAGCGTCGCTTAGCAGATCTTGTAATCAGTTCAATTTACTCTCAGCGAGAAGCTTATCCACAAATTTTGACGAAGACGGGAATTATGTCGGCACCATCCTGCAAAAACTTCTAACACGTGGCGACCTTCCATACTGCTCACTAGGAATTGAAGAGACGCTTGCGTCTCAAAAGACAGTAAAAAAATCAGTTAAAAAATTTGACAAAAAAGATCCAAATATTGGTTGGTACTGGTGCGCAGAAGCACCTTTTGATCTGAAAACTGAAATGAATAACAGTCTTCAGCGGCGCAAATTAACTGCATCCGATGTCACCACTATCAAACAAAACACCAGAAGCAGTTTTGACAGCCCACTCGAAGAAAAATTCTTCACTGAATGGATACCAAACAATTTTGGACCCGATGCACTCCATTGGTTTATACCGCAGGCGCCTCTCGATCGATTGATCGATGCAGCTGGCGATGAATTTAGCGCTAGACGAGTAGACTTTCTTTTTTACCATCCATCCTCTCAACCTATTGTGATTGAATTGGATGGGGAAGAGCATATCGAGAGCAAGCAATCGGATGACATTAGAGACAAAAAGCTTACCTCAAATGGTGTTTTTGTTGTTCGCATAAAAAATGAAGAGCTGGTCTCAGGAGACGGTGAAAACCTTAACCATCTTAAGTCTCTCATTTCAAACAGCTTGGAAAGCAAACCCGCTCAAAAAGAAACTCCGTTCTATGACACAATTAAATTGAGCAGCATTGCCTCAGGTTTCCAATTTATCTTATCCAAAGCTCTAAGTAGTGGAGCGCTCGACTTAGAGTCTAAAATCTGGAAAATAAAAATTGCGCACGACTTTAATAATAAAGATTTATTAATTTCTGCCGCTGATAACCTTGCAGATATGGTCTCATCCCTGAGGCAACTATATACAAAAACAACAGGCAATTTAAAAATTGAGCTGATGTTTGGAAACCCAAAGTCATTCGACTTAGACGTTGGGTTGTTCACAGAGGATAGTCCAACTTCGCTGAACTATAGTGCAATTAAGCATGATTTTATCTGTTGTTCCGCTTCTGTGCCGGTTGATCTATCAACAAACACGAACACGACATCCATTCAAAAAACTGCACAAAAACTGGACCAACAAGAAGCTACCGATTTACTGGTTATTTTCTTGCAGAATTTGTTCCGCAAACGCAAGTTCCGAGATCTTCAAGACGTATCAATCCTTAATGTTCTTGAACGGAAAGATACTGTCACTCTACTGCCAACAGGTGCTGGCAAAAGCATCATTTACCAATTGGCGGGGCTACTTCAACCAGGCATTACACTGGTGATTGACCCAATTGTTGCGTTGATAGAAGACCAAATACTTGGGCTATCATCCGTCGGAATTGATAAAGCATCTGCGGCTCCAACTGGATTTAATAATGTCCGCAATCGCGAAAAATGGCTGAAAAGCATCGAGCAGGGTGAGCACCAGTTTATACTGATATCCCCCGAGCGCCTTCAAATGTCTGACTTTAGAGAGACACTTCGTGCATTGGTTGAGGTGCACCAAATAAATCTTGCAGTGATTGATGAAGCACACTGTGTTTCTGAGTGGGGGCATAACTTCAGATTTTCGTATTTAAACTTAGCAGATAACTTGAGAAAGTTTTGCACTTCACCCAGCGGGAAGCCACCAACACTGCTAGCCCTTACTGGCACAGCTTCACGAGCAGTTTTGAGAGAACTGTTGGTCGAACTCAATATAGACAAAGAAGATGATCAAGCCCTCATCCGACCCGTCGATTTCGACAGAAAAGAATTAAAGTTTAACATCTCAAAAGTCTCACACGGAGGGGACACCTCTGCTGTTTTTAGGGGCATCCTGAACAGCCTGCCCAATAAGTTCAACCAACCGCCAGGTGAGTTTTATAAACCCTCGGGCAAAAACACCAACTCAGGAATTATTTTCACACCTTTCGTAAATGGACGAACTCATGGACTTTTCGCCGTTAAGTCCTCTGTTCAAAAAAATATTTCAGCTCCCGTTACTATTTTCTCTGGCTCGGCTCCGAAGGGAACCAACAAAATAGAATGGGAGGCTGAAAAACGTTTCAATGCAAGTGAGTTCAAGGAAAACAGAGCTACGGTGCTAGTTGCAACAAAGGCATTTGGAATGGGCATAGATAAGCCCAACATCCGCTGGACACTGCACATGGGTATTCCCTCTTCCATGGAGGCGTTTTATCAAGAGGCGGGCAGAGCCGGCAGAGATAAAAATCTCGCTATTTGTAATGTAATTTTCTCTGAAGTTGATGCTGAACAAACCGACAATGCCCTGTCAGGAGACGGCACCCTTGAGGATTTACGCATTGCTGTGCAGAAAATGAAACGCAATGATGATGACGTCTCAAGAGCCTTGTTTTTTCACCTAAACGCCTTTTCGGGGATCGACGAAGAATACAAATCGATATCTGATGCACTCAGCATCATTGGCAACTTAGACGAAAGAAAAAAAGTTGAATTCACTTTTGATAGTGGCAACAAAGCTGACTTAGAACGTTCACTTCTTCGGCTGAAAAAGTGTGGGATTATAGAGGACCTCGAAATCAATTACGGTTCTCAAAATATTTTTGTACACATACGCCCCTTCAATTTTGAATTTTCCCGCAAAACTATTGAGAACTACATCAGAGAAAGCCAACCTGCTCGACTAAAAAATATCATGAATAGACTGGATGATATCGCAGCGATTGATGAAGCGTCACAGCCTCAAAATCTTTGTAAATTGATGATTGATTTCACCTACGATGTCATTGAACGCTCCAGACGAAGAATGCTTTACGAGGCAATATTGTTAGGGCGAAACTACTCCAATGATGATGAAATCCGCCAATACCTTCTCAATTATCTTCAAGAGGGTCTTGGAGCTGAAAAAATTGCCCAACTAGCAGAACAACCATCAATCGATTTTGATGAATGGTTGGCTTTATTCTCCAAAATCTCGACACCAATAGAAGCTGGTGAAATACGCGGCATATCAATTCGCTTGCTGGAGACATATCCAGACCACCCAGGAATGCTATTACTACGAGGAATTTCGGAAACACTCATTCAAAAACGAGATGATTTATTGGTCAGAAATTCAATAACAACTTCTCTAGAAAACGCAAAATCTAGATATGACTGTGCAAACGAACAACTCAATGAGCTTTTAGAACAACTCATAGATTTTGCAAATTCTAGGTCTCCTAATTTCAGAATTCCGTTGATTAGTGCTATTCGCCATGCAGGAAAAAATATCGGATTCATCGACATGAGTGTAACGACGAAATTGGTTGAGGTCTCAAATACGTGGGATGACGCCTCAAGAGTTATGGTATCCGCCAGCGAACTAGAAGTGAAAATTCCACACCTTATGTACCTCGCAAATCAACGCCTGGAGCGTCACATGAATTATCTCAAGGAAGGAAAAAATAATGTCTGAGTTGATGGATGAACTTAAAGCAAACCTTGAAAGCTCCAGTAAGAATTTGGAACAACTCGTAAATGATATTCAAGGCATGTCTGATGCTGAGCAAGAGTTCTCTGAATTACGTGAGAATGTAGGAGCGGCGGCGCAAGCGTTATCCAGAAATTCAGAAAAATATGAAGCTTTTTTGGTTGAGCTTAGAGAGAGCAATGAAAAGTTTTCAGACACCCTAGATACCTTAAAGTCTCTCGAACCAAAAGAGATTAAAGATCGACTAGATGATGTCCTTAAAATGACTAAGGCATTTTCAAGTGCACTTGAAAAAGTGCAAGCTGAAGCGAAAGAAACTTCTGAACAAACTCAATCAACCTTAGAGCAAAATTCTGAAAACATCGAACAGGTTATCACTCTCGTTAAGGCCCAAGCAGACGCAATATCTAAGTTAGAGAAAAAGTTAAACTCAAGGACAGCTTTAATTCCCCTGACATTCCTAGCAATTGTGGCATTAGCTGGGGCAATTATTGGAAGAATTCTGGGTTTGGTGTAACGCCACAGGGAAAATTGGCTGATCCACGATGATGAGCTATCAATATTTAAAGTTTGATAACGAAGTTTGAAGTAAACAGTTATTTACAAGCTAAATTCACTAAAGACGTTACAAACTCACTTTACTACAAATAGCCTTTTTCTTTACTACAACAAAATAATATACTGATTTTATTGTGATATAATTCACGACCTGTGTACTCCGAAGGCAGAGGTCAGAGGTTCGAATCCTCTCGAGTGCGCCAATCTTTCGTTTACTTTCAATGGTTTAATTGCAATCTTCCGATGCCCAATTTGGGCCGTCGTTTCCTGTCACACGATTTGTCACAGGAGACATACCATGGGAAGCATTAGAAAGCGGGGAAACACGTATCATGCTCAAGTCAGGCTGAGTGGCGGCAGACACGCATCAAAGTCTTTCAAGACGAGGTCGGAAGCCACTAACTGGTAAAGAGAGGCCGCTTATCATCTCTCACAAGAGCCCGAAAGGTTTGATGAAAGGGTCACTCTGCGGGATGTGATCAGAAGGTTTATAAAAGACACAGCACCCCTGAGGCGATCTGGCGTAAATGAAGCCATCCGATTAAACACAATATCAAGAAACGCAATATCAAGCATTCCTGTGTCCAAGATTACGTCATCAGACTTGTCCAAATACCGAGACATGCGCCTCAAAACCATTAAAAGCAATACGCTTCACCGGGAGTTTGGCTTACTTCGTGTTGTTGTTGGGAAAGCAAAGGATGAGTGGCGGATGGACATTCCGAACCCCTTCGAGAGCTTTCACATTAAGAAAGAACCCGATCACAGACAGAGGCGGGTATATAAGGGTGAGATTGATCTGCTAATGCGTACACCATGCAGAAGCTCTCTTACCAAACCAGCGATGATTGTAGCTCTAGAGACATCAATGAGGCTTGGAGAGATATTAAGCATCAAATGGGATAAGATCGACTTTGGGCGAGGGTTTGTTGAGCTTGAGAGGTCAAAGAATGGCCGTGGCCGCATCATTCCACTTACAAATACAGCGTTGATGACATTTGAGGCTTTGCCCCGAGATGGCTTATTTGTCTTTCCAGTAAAGCCAGACACACTGAAACAATCCTGGCGACGTCTCGTTAAACGCGCTGGCATTAATGACTTGCGCTTCCATGAACTCCGTCATGAGGCGATTTCACGGCTATTAGAGATGGGTTTGACCATACCAGAGGCGGCAAGTGTAAGTGGCCACAGAACCGCGTCAATGCTTGCAAGATACGCTCATCCAGACCCAGTCAAAGTCAGGGAAAAGATGCTTAAAAGAGCCTTTGGCACGCATCTTGCCTAATGAGGGTATGGCGACCCTTAGCGCCAAAGAAATGACATAGGACTAACTTACGCATTTCCTCCCTTAGACTTCGCCCTTGCTGGTTTGCGCTAGTGAGGGCTCTTCTTGTGAAGTCAATTGGGTCCCATACCTTAGTAAAATAACCCCCAGTACCTTTAGACATCAATCGAATTCAAAATGACGGCTAAAGGGTCATTTGTTGTTGTTGTTTTTGATTGGCTTGTTCTAATTAGAAGCAGAGATATCCTCCATGGGAGCCACACGCATGTATGTATTTGACGCTTATGGTACACTGCTGGATGTGGACGCAGCTGCGAGGGAAGCTGCTGCCGAGCCGGGAATGGAAGCACTCAAAGACCATTGGCTTTCAATAGCAAAAGGCTGGCGAGAACGGCAGCTTAGGTACAGCTGGCTGTGCTCAATGATGAGACGCTACGATGATTTCTGGGAACTAACGTCACGTGCACTCGATGCGACATTGGAAGAACATGGTCTGGCTTCAGAGGGAAAGGTCAGAGACAGGCTCTTGTCATTATACGGAGAACTCTCTCCTTATGAGGAGGTTCCAGGTTTGCTCGCGGACTTAAAAGCCTCAGGCCATAAACTCGCCGTCCTGTCAAACGCTTCACCGAACATGCTTGAGACGGCTACCAAAGCCGCAGGCATCTATCAGTACTTTGATGCTCTGCTCAGTGTTGACGCCCTTAAATACTACAAACCAACACCAGCTGTTTATGGGCTCGTCACCGATCACTTTGGATGCAAACCGAGTGAAGTAAGCTTCTTTTCTTCAAACAACTGGGACATTTCCGGTGCGGGAGCATTTGGCTTTAAAACCATCTGGGTTAACCGCAGCGGTGCAGCATGGGATAGACTTCCGGGCTTTCCTGATAAAATAGTTAATTCAATAACTGAAGGAGCTAACGGCTAGACGCACTAACGAATAGAAACTTCTATTGGTGTTGGGTTGTATCCGTTACATGGATTATGCATCTGTGGACAGTTCGACAATACAGCTAGAACGTTGCAATCTGCACGAAGCTTCACATAACTGCCAGGCTTAAGCTCAACATCAGAAACACCTGCTGATCCATCATCAAGAACAGGTACACTCATAAACCAATTGATGTTGGGAACAATTGCCTCAACGCCCATTCCATGCTCAGCGAGCTCATGAGTGAAGTTATCGTAACAAGACTCGGTGGTCACAACGCCGTAACGGAGCATATTGTTGGGGTTGCTGCAGCATCCATAAACTGTGTCGTGTTTGCCAATGGTGTCTTCAATAACGGTCATAAGAGCCTTTCCACTATCAGAGTAGAGAACAGTGCCCTCTCCAACGTAGATATTGCCCTGCACTTTCACTGTATTGGCAGCTGAATATCGGTCTTCTTTATTGTCAGCGTCGTAGCAAAGAAAATCCACTGCTTGTTGGCCGTGGGTGTCTGTAATTGTGAGAACTTGTCCCTTCTTAACTAGCCCAGACCATGGGTGTTTTGCGCTGACTATGCAAATGTTGCTCGACATCTCTCACTCCAGAATGTTCCGGATACTAAGTAGCAAAGGGTTTAATGGTTATATCACCTACAACCTCGCCTGCCCAGTTTCGTAGTGTTGGCTCAAAGAAACCGGCAAGGCTGTCGTGCATTTCATACCCAAGCGTCTGAATGACGGCTCCAAGGGCCACCTCTGCACCGCGCTTATTTCCATCCCTGACTTTAATCATCGCGCCAAGCCCGAGTTCATGAAATGCAGCTGAATACACACCCTCAGCTCCCACCTTAACTGTAATAGCCTCACCGTATGCCGCATTTACAGCACTGCAAGACCTGTCTTTACCAGCAATGTGAAGGGGATGAGAAGCTATACATTTGCGTATTCTCTGGCAAGCGGCAGTTCTCTCGTCAGGCAGTTCCCCGCCACCAGCAAACAAAGCAAAAGCCCTCGCCCAATTACCAAGTGGCGCAGAGAAAACAGGTGCCCCACAACCATCTACTCCTGTGGTGTGCTGCATTAAATCAACACCAGTCATGAATTCTAGGATTCCAAGTATTCTCTGTTGGGCTTCACAAGATAGCTTCTCATAACCAACAGTTTTACTGCTGAGAAGCTTAGACAAGATCATCATCCCAGCGTGTTTACCGCTGCAGTTGTTGTGTACTTGATGAGGCGCCTCAAGGCTTCTTACTTGCGACACCATTGTTTCTTCATGCATTGACCAATGAGCGCCGCAGATCAGGTCATCAATATCAACATCAAACTTACCCAGAAGACCTCTCACGGCATCCACATGCAACATCTCGCCGTTGTGGCTCGAGCATATCAGCGCAACCTCTGAGTCAGATAGCTGCTCCGCGCCAGCATTGCATTCTAATACTTCTACCAGAGCAATTGCTTGGAGCGGTTTCATTGCGGAGCGTGGAAAGATAATACTCTCGACATTCCCAAGGCCCAGAACAACTTCACCGCCTGCTCCACAGACAGCGACATCAACTTGATGAGAGCTTTCACAAAAGCCATTTCTGTTCACCAAAACAGAAAGAGGTTCTGAGCTGACAAATGGTAAATTGATCACTGGCTTGCTTCTTCTCTTTCTTAGTCTATACCCGCAGAAGCTACACTCCAAATGTGAACCAAGGCTGTCTGAGTTGGGTGAGCCACCCTCAAGCCACATTGTCCCATCGATGATGATTTCACGATGCGGCCTCATCGAAAGGCTCCCTGTCGGCGATCACATATTTTGCGCATATGCGCGCTATTTTCTCGTGAAACTACACCTTATTCGATCATCGGCAAAAGCTTGTTTATGCTGTCTTTGGCATCGCCATAAAACATCCGCGTGTTGTCTTTGAAGAACAGCGGGTTCTCGATGCCCGAATATCCTGCACCCTGACCACGCTTAGAGACAAACACCTGCTTGGCTTTCCAACATTCCAGCACCGGCATACCCGCAATAGGACTGTTAGGATCGTCCTGAGCGGCAGGGTTCACAATGTCGTTAGAACCGATCACGATGGCCACATCCGTATTCGGGAAATCATCGTTGATCTCATCCATCTCCATCACGATGTCATAAGGTACTTTGGCTTCTGCCAAAAGCACATTCATATGCCCAGGCAGACGGCCTGCCACTGGGTGGATGGCAAAGCGCACATTCTTGCCCTTGGCGCGCAGACGTCGGGTCAGTTCGGCAACGCTCTGTTGTGCCTGCGCAACTGCCATACCATAGCCCGGGATGATGATAACGCTGTCGGCATCTTCCAGCGCTTGGGCAACACCATCGGCATCAATGGCAATCTGCTCGCCTTCGACTTCCATCTGAGGGCCAGCCGCACCGCCAAAGCCACCAAGGATAACGCTTATGAACGAGCGGTTCATCGCTTTACACATGATATAGCTGAGAATGGCACCAGATGAGCCGACAAGCGCACCAACCACGATCAACAGATCATTCCCAAGGCTGAAACCAATCGCCGCGGCCGCCCAGCCCGAATAGCTATTCAACATCGATACGACCACCGGCATATCGGCACCACCAATGCCCATGATCAAATGATAGCCGATAAAGAATGCAAGCAGTGTCATGGCAATCAGCATCCACATGCCCGTACCAGCAGGTGCCATCAAGAACATGATCATCAAACCAAGCGAACCAGCCGCGGCACCAGCGTTCAACAGGTGACCACCTGGCAGTTTCTTGGCCGCCGAGGTGACCCTGCCTGCCAATTTGCCAAAAGCAATAACAGAACCGGTAAAGGTCACAGCACCGATGAAGACGCCAAGAAAAACCTCAACCTTCAAGATTTGCAGCTCAACCGCATCCTTTTGCGCTAACTTTTTAGCAAACCCAGTCAGCGCATCCAGCGCCGCCTGATCGCCAGCGTCCCGCAACGCGGCAATTGACGCCAGTTCGATCTGGGCATTAACGCCCACAAAGACCGCCACCAGACCGACAAGGCTATGCATCGCGGCCACCAGTTGAGGCATTTCAGTCATCTGTACACGCTTGGCAACGACATAGCCAATCAAGCCACCTGACGCGATCAGGATGATTGACATAAGCCAATTATAATGGCCGGGGCCAATAAGTGTGGCCAACACAGCCAGACCCATCCCGAAAATACCATACCATACGGCGCGTTTCGCACTTTCCTGACCTGACAGACCGCCAAGTGACAGGATAAACAAAATAGCTGCAACAACATAAACAGCAGTAGTGAAGCCTGCTTCCATAATCCTGGCCCTCTCTTCTTAAGATTTTTGGAACATGGCGAGCATGCGCCTAGTGACAAGGAAGCCGCCGAAAATATTGATACCGGCCATAAAGACCGAGACAGCCGAGAGGATTACGACCAGCGTAGAACCCGATCCAATCTGGAGCAATGACCCCAGAATAACAATCGAAGAGATCGCGTTGGTTACTGCCATGAGTGGCGTGTGTAACGAGTGACTGACGTTCCAAATGACCTGAAAGCCAATAAAAACCGACAGAACAAACACGATAAAATGCTGCATGAAGCTGACCGGGGCGACAAGACCCACACCAAGCAAAAGAGCCGCGCCCACAACGATCAGCATTACCTGCTGTTTCGTTTGCGTCTTAAAGACGGCGATTTCATTTGCCTTCATTTCCTCTGGCGTCAGTTCCTTAACTGGTTCCTTTGGCTTTTGTGCGGCTATCGCTGCCACTTTGGGCGGCGGTGGCGGGTAGGTAATCTCTCCTTGAAAGGTCACCGTTGCGCCCCGTATCACATCATCTTCCATATCATGCACGATCTGGCCGTCTTTTGCCGGGGTCAGATCGGTGATCATGTGCCGGATATTCGTTGCATAGAGGTTCGATGCTTGTGTTGCCATACGTGATGGAAAATCGGTATAGCCGATGATCGTTACACCATTGTCGGTGACAATTTTTTTATCCGCCACGGTCAGTTTGCAGTTACCACCCTTCTCTGCCGCTAGATCAACGATGACCGAACCGGGCTTCATCGCTTCGACCATATCCTTTGTCCAAAGCTCTGGCGCTTCGCGATTGGGGATGAGAGCTGTGGTGATAACAATATCGACGTCTGACGCAAGTTCACGAAATTTTGCTAATTGCGCATTGCGGAATTCTTCCGACTGTACCGAGGCATATCCACCCGTCGCGGCACCATCTTGCTGTTCCTCGTCAAAATCTAGGTAAACGAATTCAGCACCCATCGATTCAACCTGTTCGGCGACCTCGGGACGCACGTCAAAGGCAAGTGTGATTGCACCCAGCGACGTCGCGGTACCAATCGCGGCCAATCCAGCCACACCGGCGCCTACGATCAGAACCTTGGCCGGGGGCACCTTGCCTGCTGCGGTCACCTGTCCGGTGAAAAACCTGCCAAAATTGTTACCTGCCTCTATCACGGCGCGATAACCGGCAATGTTAGCCATGGATGACAGCGCATCCATCTTTTGAGCGCGGGAAATTCGCGGCACCATTTCCATCGCGATGACATTGACAGCAGCGTCCTTGGCGGCCTCCATTCCTTTGGAGTTCCCGGCAGGATTAAAAAAGGAAATCAATGTCTTATTAGCGCTTAGATGTTTCAATTCACTGGTTTCAGGCTGGCGCACCTTTGCAATGATATCAGCCTCAGCCCAAAGGGCGGCGGCAGAGTCTACGACTCTGACACCCGCCTCTTGATAGCTAGCATCAGAATAGGCAGCAGCCACCCCCGCACCTGTTTCAATAAGGCACTCATAGCCAAGCTTTTGAAGCTGGCGTGCCGAATCAGGGCTCATAGCGACCCGCGCCTCACCTTTATAAATCTCTTTAGGTGTCCCAATTTTCATACGTCATTTCCACATATTATGTTACTTTTGTTGTTATAGGCTGCAAAATCGTGAAATCGCAACCCTCATCTGCTTGCAGAACCTGTTCGGCATATAAACGGTCATAGCCGCGCTTGGTGTCAAGCGGGTCATTGATCGTGGCCCATTTAGCGCGGCGACTGTCCAGTTCAGCATCGTCCACCAGCAGCTCGATGCTTTTGTTTTTGACGGATAAGCGAATACGGTCTCCATTCTGAACAAGCCCCAAAACACCACCGTCAGAGCTTTCCGGAGTGACATGCAGCACGATTGTCCCAAAGGCCGTACCCGACATTCTAGCATCGGAAATCCGCACCATATCCTTTACACCCTTTGAGCTGAGTTTTTTGGGAATCGGAAGATACCCGGCCTCTGGCATGCCCGAGGCACTCTTCGGGCCAGCATTTTGAAGCACCATAAAATCATCTTCAGTGATATCAAGATCCGGGTCATCCACGCGTGCTGCGAGATCCTCAAGCGAGTTGAACACCACGGCGCGGCCCTCTTTTTCAAACAGCCGTATGTCTGCCGCTGACCGCTTTAATATGGCACCCCGCGGTGCAATATTACCAAATAGGGCAACCAGACCGCCTTGCGGTTCCAACGGATCATCAGCCCGAGAAATAATCCGATGGTCGACATAGCCCGGATCCTCTTCAAGCCGATCACCGAGCGTGCCACCGGTGACGGTGAGCGTATCAAGATGCAACAGAGGCATAAGCTCGCGAAGCACAGCGCCCATACCCCCTGCATAAAAGAAATCCTCCATGTAATCAGAACCAACTGGTTTCAGATTAACCAAAACGGGGGTTGTATCGGAGAGCGCGTTGAGACGTTCAAGCGAGACACGAATGCCAAGGCGGCCCGCAATCGCCGTCAGGTGGATAATCGCATTGGTCGAACCACCAAGGGCGAGAAGCACCCGCATCGCATTCTCAACCGACTTTTCGGTAATAATCTGGCTTGGCCTGATCGGGTTGTGGATCATCTGTGCGGCGGCAAGGCCAGTGGCCTCACCAGCGCGCAAACGGTCGGCATGAACCGCCGGGATCGCCGCAGTCCCTGGCAAAGACATGCCAAGCGTTTCGGTAATGCACGCCATCGTAGACGCCGTTCCCATCACCGCGCAGGTGCCAGCAGTCGTCGCCAGCCGTGACTCGATCTGATTAATTTCTTCGGCAGAAATCTCATTGGCACGAAATTTACCCCAGAACCGGCGACAATCTGTACAGGCCCCAAGGCGTTCCTCACCATGCCGCGAGGTCATCATCGGCCCCGCCACCAGTTGCAAGGCCGGAAGGTCGGCGGACGCTGCACCCATGAGTTGCGCCGGCACCGTTTTATCACACCCCCCCATCAATACCACCGCATCTATAGGCTGGGCACGGATCATTTCTTCAGTGTCCATCGACATAAGGTTCCGGAACTTCAGGCTGGTCGGATTCAGATAAACTTCGCCGAGCGAAATTGTCGGAAATTCAATCGGCAAACCGCCACCAAGAAGAACACCGCGTTTGACTGCCTCAAGCAATTCAGGAAAATGACGGTGGCAATTATTGAAGCCTGAAAAGCTGTTGGCAATGCCAACTATCGGCTTTTTCAAAACCTCCTGCGAATACCCCATAGATGACGCAAATGATCTGCGCAGATAGATTGAAAAGTCACGGTCACCATAATTGGTCAAGCCCCTTGCCAGGCCCTTTTCCTTATCGTCAACCATTCACATTCACCCATTAAGCTTAATTTTTACATATTTTGGATCAAGGTAGTCATGGATACCCAGACTTCCACCTTCACGTTCAATGCCGCTTTCTTTGACTCCGCCGAAGGGCGCTTCGGCGGTAGCGAGAGTCATTTCATTGACCCCTACCATGCCGACTGAAGCGTATTTTTGAATGAAGGTTTCAAGCGGCATTCTGGGATTTGCCGCGCCAGCTTGCTGACGTATCGCAAAATCAAGCATGGCTTGTTCATGCTCTATAAGTATATCAATGGCCGCAGTGTCTTTGTCAGCCGCCATATCGCGCAAACTACGAAATTCGCCGATAAAAATAGGGTAGTTCTCAATTATCTTGGCAATGATCACATGCCAGTTTTCATGTTTAAGGCTCGCCGCTTTACCGGTGCCGTCTTTTCGCAAACTGTCTGTATCTGTCGTCACAATATTGTATTTGGCGATTAGATACTCGATGGATGAAATCGTAATCCGCTCGATTTCAGCGAACATCAAAAGCGTAATTCGATTAGCGTGGGTTTGATGTTGCGCAAGTTCTCTAAAGAATGCCTCACCCAAAACCTCTTCTTCGAATGACAGCTTTAACCCCTCATCAAATGACAGGAATTTTCGAGCTTTGATTGACAAAATAATCACCCTAAAAAAGGCGGATAGATGCACGCTTTGAACCTAACCAACATTCGATTTTTGCGCAAGATGCGGAGCATTTTTCGTCTCCTCACCCCTTTGCCAGTTGATATAAAATCATAATGCCGATCAAAATTTTGTATTCTTTCGGGCGCAGAGCGCGGTCCAGATCGGGCAACCGCGGCGCAACCGCCCCTTTTGCCATGCCGCGAAATGACCGCCAACCCCACTTGCCTGTCACAATGGCGAATAAAGCGACCAAACCGACAGGCCAACCACCGCCAAAAGACACCCAGCCATCACAAAATTGATCATTTTGTGGGTTTGTGCCGGCAGATCCAACTGGTTGACCTTTACCCCCGCATATAGCCACAAAAGATGGATCGGGATCCACATGGCGTTGTTGATCAACAGCTTTAGCCCGGTTTCAATGGCAAAATTATCCGGGTAAAAGGCAAAACTGCTGAACAGCATGGTATTGACCGCATAGGCCTTGGGATTGATCAATTGCAACATCACGCCGGTTACAAATCCCGGCGCCGCCATATGGATAAAGCCAATTTTTGTCCCAGCCAGCGCAATTTTTAAGGCGAGATAGCCAAGATAGGCTGACGAGGCCAACAACAAAACAACCCGCACCACCGGATCGGCCATGATCAGCGCCGCCAAGCCAGATATCACGGCAAAACAAACAAGATGAACACCAACAAACAAGCCGGATAAAAACAACACCCCATGTCGCCAGCCAAAGGCCGAACCAACCCCCGCCAATGTCAAAACGGCCGGCCCGGGCGTAATGGTCAACAACAAAACGGCAAGCGCAAATGAATCCATTAAAAAGACGCTTTCAACAGCCAAAAATTACTAACGCTGGGATCGCAGATGGCAAAATAATAACCATGGCCATGATGTCTTGTCTTCCCGGGAAATGGCACCGCATAAGCGAGCGGCGCCGCCAGCATAATATAAGACGATCGGCCGGGGGCAAAGCACAAACCATGCATCGCGGCAAAGGCGTTACGCTGGCGATAGCGGCAAGCTGATTTCAGCGGCATTCAGGGCGATGGCATCATCTGGGTTATGGCTGACTATCAGCGCCGCCATGTTTTTGCTGGCCACAAGGTGTCTGACGCGATCAATACAATCGGCCCGAGTATCCGGATCAAGCGCGCTAAATGGTTCATCAAAAAGCAAAAGCTGGCGATTTTGCCATTCCGCACGGATCAAGGCCCGGGCCAATGCAACACGCTGTTGCTGGCCGCCTGAAATGGCATCTGGTCGACGCTGCTGCACCGCCAAAATGCCCAGTTCATACATCGCCGCATCAACCGCGTGCCATTCATCTTTCGATAAGGATAAAGACGGCCGCAACCCCAAGGCAACATTTAACCGACAGCTAAGATGATCAAACAGATTGTCATCTTGAAAGATCATCGACAATGGTCTGTCTGCTGGCGGCGTGTCTGCCAGATCCTGTCCCTGCCAGATAATTTTGCCCTGATCAGGCGTTAAGAACCCAGCGATCAAATTCAGCAAAGTGGATTTGCCTGCCCCAGAACGCCCAGACACAACAACAATGTCACCGCGGCCAACAGCAAGGCTAAAGAAAAATTCTGGCACCGATGATCCAGCATAGGAAAATGTCACATCTTTGACCTCAAGCATGACGCCCCCTTAAAGCCCGATCTGTGGCAAAACGCGCCGCCAAAAATAATCCAACTGTCAACAGCATCACCAGCATGGCCAGCGCATTGGCTTCGCCTGCCGCATATTTGCCAGCTAATTGATACAACAGCCATGGTAATGTCCGAAAATCGGCATTCGCAAATAATGCAATGACACCAAGATCACCAAAGGATAAAGCCGCTGATAATCCGGCAATCAGACCTAAATCCTGTCGCAAAGCTGGCAATGTTAGCACCCGCAAACGCACCATACCCCGAATACCCAATTGCGCCGCCAGACGATCATGACGGGCCATAAGCGATGTCATGCGCACTTCAAGCAAACGATAGGCAAAGGGCAACGCCATCAGCGTATTTGCCAAAATTACAACGCCAAATGCATAGCCAAAAACATCACCGCGGCTTCGCAACAAAATAAATGCAGCCGTTCCCAAAACCACTGATGGAATGACCAGATACAGCATCACGCCTTGATCCATGATCACCCGAAAATAGCGCGCCCCGAAAATCTGTCCAAATCGGTGCGGCAGGGTCAATTCGGCTTTTGCCACCGCCATCACCAACGCCAGCACCGTAACAATTGCCGCGGTGATCACGGCAATATTGATGCTGGTGACAAGCGCATCCCAAAATTGCGGACGCGACACCAGCTTTAGCAAAGCCAAATTCATACCATTCAGCGCGATCAGACCAACCGGCAACATAATCAACAGCCCCGCCAATGTGATGGCAAGCCAGTCAACCACACGGTCGCAACGTGACAAATCAAACCGATTGGTAATGGTCATATGGCTGGTGATCACCGCCGGTGCCATCATCCCCCCACATGCCGCGCCAATTCCCACCACCAATGCTGTTAGGGCAAATTGAATCAGGCTCAGGCCTGCCGCGGCTAGCATATTAAAATCAAACCGAATGGCACTATATATTTCGACCTCTAGCGTGGTGACAGCAGGGCCGCCACCAAGCATCAGCACCAGCGCGAATGAGGTAAAACATAAAAGAAAAATAAGGCTGGACAATCCCGGGATAGCGCCGCGAATAGCTGGCCATTCGACATGATAAAACCGTTGTATAGATGTCATGCCTAGATGGGCGCATAACCGCCATTTCGTCGATGGCACCGCATGCAATAACGGCATCATCACCCGCACCGCCAATGGCACATTCAGCATCATATGCGCCAACACCACACCATGCAGGCCGTAAATGGTAAAATCACACATGCCAAAACATAGCTGTGCCAGCAGGCCTGTTCGCCCCCAGACCGCCAATAGCCCCATCGCCGCAACTGTTGTTGGCAGCACCATCGCCAGACTCATTGATAAAATGAGCATGGACATGCCCGGCCAATGCCGCCGCCGTGCCATGGCAATTGATACCGGTATGGCAAGACAAATCGAACACAGCACCGACAATGCCGCCTGTATGGCGGCGCTTTGAACGCTATAGATCACGCGCGGGCTATCGACAGCCGCAAATAGTGCTGCTGGCTGGCCACCAGCCGATGGTGTTAGCGCCAAAGACATGATCGCCCCCACCCCGATCAGCATCAGCGCACCCGTCACCAGCAATCCGGTGATGATACGATAGCGTGGATAGATCAAAGCGGTCATGTTCTGTGGTCGGGGCTTTGGCTTATTGGCTTAAGCCTTGTACCCAGTCCTTCACCCAGACGTCCCGATTTTTGGCAATTTGTTGCGGGTCAAAAAGATAGGATTTTGATGGTCTGATCAACCCGTCAAACCCATCTGGTACAACGCCTGACGCGGCAGCCGGATACATCCAATTTGTGGTGGGCAACAATGATTGCACATTTTTATCGATCAATGTTTCCAGAAATTTCTGGGCCAACACCGGGTGCTTGGAAGATTTCAATATGCCCGCAACCTCGATCTGGAGATAATGCCCTTCATCAAAGGCGGCGGCGGCATAATGGTCTTTGCCCTCGGCAATCAGGTGATACGCTGGTGATGTCGAATAGGACAAAACCATATCGGCTTCACCTTCAAGAAACATAGAATAGGCATCCCACCACCCTTTGGTGACTGTGACCAGTTTTGGTGCCAGCTTGGCCCATAATTTCGGGGCGTCATCGCCATACACCGCATTTACCCACAACATCAGTCCCAGCCCGGGCGTAGCGGTGCGTGGGTCCTGAATAACAATCTTTAGATCATTCGTTTCAGAAACAAGCTGTTCAAATGATGAAGGGGCATCTGCAAGGCGTGATGTATCATAATTAAAGGCGAAATATCCCCAGTCATACGGCACAAAATGCGGATCAGTCCAGCCAGATACATCATCCGGCAGTGCCAGCTTGCCAGCCGTATCAACGCGATGCGGCGCAAACAAACCGGTGCTAGCGGCAACAGACGTCAAGCTGGTATCCAGCCCCAATGCTATATCAGCCTTTGATGCGGCCCCTTCTAGCTTAATGCGGCCAAGAATACCAACCGAACTATCAAGACCGACAAAGGTCACGACACAGTCACATGTTTTTTCAAATTCAGTTTTGATTTGTGGGCCAGGCCCCCATTCAGAGGCAAAACTGTCATAGGTATAAATGACCAGCTCTGGCTTGTCGTTTGCGTTTGCCGTGCTGGCCATGACGCCAACGGCAGTAAAAAATGAGATGATAAATTTCAGCATCATACGATCCTATCTGTAAAAGTCAGGCGTCGATGCTGTCGGGGTAAGATCAGGAGATAACTATCTCGGCACTCTTTCCTCCGCCAGCATAACCTGGGTCAGGTTCAATGGGTTTTTCTCAGCCTGCGTCAGGCACCCCAAGAGTTGACCTACCTTAATCAGCCATGATGCGATTGTCAAAAAAAATGCGGCCGCTTCACCCGCGTCTTGTCAGCCCTCGTTATTATGGGCAAACATATGAAACGAGATTTTTTTATGGGGGGCATTCCCCTAGCCAACCGCCCGGATCATATATGCGCCCGTCTGCATCTTTCACATGGGTTGTTCCGGCCCTGATCATCGCCATGCTTGCGGCCATTGGCGGCAGTTGGCAGGCGCGCGCCGCCACCGATCAGACCAACAGCAACCCGCCAATTTCGCTGGATCAAATCGAAAACCGCATAAAAATTGCCGAAAGCCAAATCCCCGATATCAGACCCGGGCTGGAAAAATCCATCATATGGGCGGGCGCACCGCACCGCCGCACCGCCTATGCCATTGTGTATATTCACGGGTTTTCCGCATCCAAAGAAGAATTACGGCCAGTACCCGATATGGTCGCCGCCAGCCTTGGGGCCAATATATTTTACACCCGCCTGACCGGACATGGCCGCACCGCCGATGCCATGCGTGAATCCAGTTTTACAGCGTGGATGCAGGATCTTGCCGAAGCCTTTGAGATCGGCACAATGATTGGCGATAAGGTCATCATATTATCCTGTTCGACAGGCGGCACATTGGTGGCCGCCGGCATGGCCAATGGCGTTTTTTCTGAACAATTATTTAGCACGGTGTTTTTTGCGCCAAATTTCGGCGTGCAGGATCAAATGGCACCGCTTTTGACATGGCCGTTGGCCCGCTATTGGGCGCCGTTTATTGGCGGCGAGATGCAAACCAGCACGCCGCGTAACGATTTACATGCCCGCTATTGGACAACATCTTATCCAACAATATCGCTGATCCCGATGATGCAATTGATCGATCAGGTCGATCATGATCAACTCGGCCAAAGCACAGTGCCAGCGCTATTTTACTTTAGCCCTGATGACAAGGTGGTTGACCCACAAAAAACCGAAAAATTTATCGCGCGCTGGCCTGGGCCAAAAACCATCATGCGGATCAATGGCGGCGATAGTGAAGATGAATTAAACCATCTGATCACCGGACAGGTGGTATCACCCAGTCAGGTGAAACGCGCCGCCGACACGGTAATCAACTGGCATCGTCGCATCAGCAAGAAAGTGGCCCAATAGCCCATCACCAAGCCAGCCAAGACCGGTGGGTAGATGGCCATGCGCGTTCACAGCGATTGTCTGGTCTGGTTCTTGATCGACTATTTACGGGTGGGCGGCGCCATTTCGGCGCTGGTTGGCCCCTCAGTCACCCATTGTTGATTTTCGATCGAACCGAGCCATGATGTCGCCGATTTACCAAAAATATGTTTCGCTGGTACCAGCTGGTCATGTTGCGACAAACAACCGGTGCGTACCAAATATAATGTCTTGGCGGGATCAGCGGCAAAAATTTGGCTGCCGCAATTGCCACAAAAACCCTGTACCCGTTCATTACCGCTATCGGCGATTTTTAGATATTCTTTCACCGCACCGGATATGGTGACCTGTTCAGCGCTCATCACCGCCACCGCGCGAAATGGTGCGCCACTGAATTTTTTGCAATCTGTACAGTGACAGGCCATCACCTTGTCGGTTGATACGGTGCCATTGATCGTGACATCACCGCAATAGCAGGCGCCGTCAACTTTGATTTCATTGCTCATCGAACATATCCCCCGAGGTTTCTCATTTGTTGGCAAAAGCGTATCAATAGGATCGAAAAATGTATAGCGCATAGTGCCGCATCACGGCGGGCGATATAAAATACATGTCTGACCACTAACGCTGGCTGGCCCGTTCAAACCATTGACGGATCAACACACGTTCCTGTGGTTCCATATATGACAAATTTGCCGGTGGCATGGCATGGCTGACAGCAGATTGCAGATAAATAGCGCGGGCGCTGCTGGCGATATCATAGGATGTTTCCAGAACAACGCCTTTTGGTGCGGTGATCATGCCGTCCCACAATGGTGCACGGGCATGGCACATCGAACAGCGCCCGGCAATAATATCACTTACATCAGCAAATTGTTGATCATCAACAAAAGCCGCGGCATGTGGCGGCATCTGGCCCGGCAATTCTGCCGCGGCCTGATCAGATAGCTCTCTATCCGAACGAAGGGCGGGCCATAGTGACAAAATCATAATTATCAAAAAAATTAGTGCCGTAACGCCCCACGTCCAACGCGGGTTTCCAGCCCTCGCGTGCCGCGTATTAAAATAATGACGGATCGTTACGCCCATCAAAAACACAAGGCTAGCAATGATCCAGCTATAGTCTGTTGCAAAGGCAAGTGGATAATGCCCTGACAGCATCAAGAATATGACCGGCAATGTCAGATAGTTATTATGGGTCGATCGTAATTTGGCAATTTGCCCATAGCTGGCATCTGGTGTCCGACCAGCTTTTAAATCAGCCACAACAATTTTCTGATTGGGAATAATCACCATAAATACATTGGCGGACATGATGGTCGCCGTCACCGCCCCCAGATGGATAAAAGCGGCACGGCTGGTAAATATCTGATGAAATCCCCATGACAGCGCCACCAATACCAGATACAAAATCACCATCAGCCAGGTTGGATTTTTCGCAAGCTGTGACCGGCAAAGCGCGCTGTAAAACACCCAAACGCCAGCCAACGATAACAGCGATATGCCCACTGCCACCGGCACCGACATATCAAGCTTATTTGGGTCAATCAGATATAATTCCGCACCGCCATAATAGACGATCGACAACAGGGCAAATCCCGACAGCCAGGTGGCATAGGATTCCCATTTAAACCAGGTCAAATGTTCGGGCAAATTATCCGGGGCGACTAGATATTTTTGGATATGGTAAAATCCGCCGCCATGCACCTGCCATTCTTCACCATGTGCTTTTGGCGACAAATGCGGGGCTTTACGAAGCCCTAAATCGAGCGCGATAAAATAAAAAGATGATCCAATCCACGAGATGGCCGTGATCACATGAAGCCACCTTACGGCGAATTCGCCCCATGCAATGATAAATGGAAAAAAAAAATCTGATGTCACTTAACTACCCCGATAGGTTGTGTAACCAAATGGTGATAATAGAAGCGGCACATGGTAATGCTGATCAGCATCAGTCAGACCAAAACGAACCGGTACATCATCTAGAAACAGACTGTCAGCATCATGGCCGCATGCCCGCAAATAATTACCAGCGGCAAATACCAATTCATACACACCAACCGCGATCTCTGCCTGCGGCAAAATCGGGCTATCCGTCCGCCCATCAGCATTGGTTTGCATTGTGCGAATATGATGCCGGGACTCCCCGTCAATACGAAATAAACTGATTGAAAGATCGGCCGCTGGGCACCCGCGGGCTGTATCCAAAACATGCGTGGTCAGAAACCCTAAAGCCATATCATCCCCACCAATATTGTCTTGTTGATCTTACCCATAGCTATATCTGATTATGCGCGGTCAATCCATAGCTTTCCCATAAGCCTATCTCCACATATATGCCTCCACATATATGCCTCCAGATATATGCCTCCAGATATGCGCCTCTAAATATGTGCCTCCATATGCGCATCTTAAAACACCGCCATGCTTATTGGTTTTCATCGCATCAGTTTTTTATTATGATTTCACGGCAAACTTATCTGGCCAGCCAGATGGTTGACCATATTTAAATCAGCAGATGCAAAATGATGAACAGATACCCACGTGACATGAGTGGCCACCGCCGCCAACAAATGATCAGTTGGCCCAACAACGCCAAAATTGCTGTTCAATTTGTGGTCAATTATGAAGAAGGTGGGGAAAATTGTCTACTTCATGGAGATTCGCATTCAGAGGCGTTTTTATCTGAAATTGTTGGGGCGCAACCATGGCCGGGACAACGTCACTGGAACATGGAAAGCATCTATGATTATGGTGCGCGCGCTGGCTTTTGGCGGCTTTATGATTTGTTTACCACAGCAGCCATTCCGGTGACTGTCTATGGGGTGGCGACCGCGCTGGCCCGCAGCCCTGATCAAATGCTGGCGATGCAGGCCGCCAATTGGGAAATTGCCAGTCATGGCTATAAATGGATTGATTATAAAGATTTCAGCCGCGCTGATGAGGCAAACCATATCGCTATGGCGATTGAATTACATCAGCAGGTGACCGGGTCTCGACCGCAAGGCTGGTATACCGGCCGTTGTTCGGAACACACTGTTGATCTTGTTTGTGAGGCTGGTGGATTTTCCTATATTTCTGATTCCTATGCCGATGATTTGCCCTATTGGCACATGCATCAGGACACACCGCATCTGATCATTCCCTACACGCTTGACGCCAATGATATGCGGTTTGCCGCGCCGCAAGGGTTTAATGCTGGCGATCAATTTTACAATTATTTACGTGATAGTTTTGACGCGCTCTACCGCGAAGGTGCGAATGGACAGCCAAAAATCTTATCTATAGGGCTGCATTGCCGCTTGATTGGCCGTCCCGGGCGCATTGAATCATTGCGCCGCTTTATCGACTATATCCAGTCGCATGATGATGTGTGGTGTCCGCGCCGTATTGATATTGCCGCCTATTGGCATCAGACCTATCCCTTTGATGTTCACGCATGGCACAACCGGCCAAGCGGCATGAACAAAGCCCGTTTCCTAGACCGGTTTAGTGATGTTTTTGAATTATCCCCGTGGGTTGCCGAAGGCGCGTTTATGTTAGAACTTGGCTCAGCACACGACACCGCAACCGGATTACATAACGCATTTTGCCGGGTGTTTCGCGCGGCCAGCGAACAGCAAAAACTTGGCGTATTGCAGGCGCATCCTGATTTGGCAGGCAAGCTAGCCGCCGCCAAACGCCTGACCCAGCATAGCACTGATGAACAGGCATCCGCCGGACTCGACGCCCTAACAGCTGATGAACATAAAACGTTCACCGACCTCAATGACCGGTATCGGGAAAAATTTGGCTTTCCCTTTATCATCGCTGTAAAGGGGCTGAAAAAATCAGACATCATCGCGGCATTCAAAACCAGATTAGAACATGACCGGGACAGCGAATTTGCCGCAGCATGTCAACAGGTTGAGAAAATCGCCCTACTACGTCTTCAAGACATGGTATAACCAATAAAAGAATGATAGCGTATAGCGCACGACTGGGAGAAATAATTTGACCAAGCCTGAACTGGACATCAGCTATGCGCTGCCGCCCGGCGGCCTGCCAGCACAGTCACAACGTCTTGCCGACCGCGCGGTGTTTACCACGGCCTATGCCTTTATTCCGAAAACAGTGATGACCGACATTGTCACCAGCGCGCTGCCGTTTTGGGAACAGACACGATTGTGGGTTTTGGCACGCCCATTAAGCGGTTTTGCAGAAACATTTTCACATTATCTGATGGAAGTTGGGCCAAATGGGGGATCAGACCGGCCCGATGACGATGCCGAGTCCCAGCATGTTTTATTTGTGACCAGCGGCACAATCACATTGGCATTTAATGGTGACATCAAATCATTAACTGCTGGCGGCTATGCTTATTTGCCAGCGGGCCTTGACTGGTCGGCGCGTAATGAAGGTGCAGACAAGGCAAATTTTCATTGGATCAGAAAACGCTATCAGCCGGTAAACGGCATCCCCGCACCAGAGGTATTCATTACATCAGATTCGGCAGTCACGCCGGTGCCTATGCCGGATACAAATGGGGTATGGGCAACCAGCCGTTTTGTTGATCCAGCGGATTTGCGGCATGACATGCATGTAAATATCGTGACCTTTCAGCCCGGCGGGGTGATCCCATTTGCCGAAACCCATGTGATGGAACATGGGCTTTATGTGTTGCAGGGCAAAGGGGTCTATTATCTGAACGGAGATTGGAAAGAGGTCGAAGCCGGTGATTACATGTGGTTGCGCGCCTTTTGCCCGCAAGCCTGTTATGCCGCCGGGCCTGAACCTTTTCGCTATTTGCTCTATAAAGATGTAAACCGGCATATGCCGCTAACTCTTGGTGGGGCGGCCAGATGACAACCGCTGATCGCCAAATCCGCCTAAAGCCGCTTACCAAGACAGCTTTTGCAGAATTTGGCGATGTTCTTGCGGTAAAGGCAAAACCCGACCAAATCATTAATCAGGGCATGTGCGGCCGGCATCATAATCTAGCAAAACTTGCATTTGCCGGGGGCGGACAGGCTGGTATCAGCGTATTTGATGCTACCCCGCGTGCGCTACCTTACACGCTTGATATGATGGAGCGGCACCCCAAAGGCAGTCAGGCTTTTGTGCCGATGCATGATGCTTCTTTTTTAGTGATTGTTGCGGCTGATGAAAATGGTCAGCCCGGCCAACCGCAGGCGTTTTTGACGGCGCCGCATACCGGCATCAACATTCACAAAAATATTTGGCATGGTGTGCTGACACCGCTCAGCGCGCCGGGCCTGTTTGCTGTGATTGACCGTATTGGCAATGACACAAACCTAGAAGAACATTGGTTTGACGAGGCATATACTGTGATCGCATAGATTTGTTGTTCCTCTGCCTTTTCATTGACCCAGTGTAAAAGCCAATTAGTTGGAGGAGGAAACTTATGGCTAATGATACTTCATATGGTACCGCCGAACAGTTGCGCGACCCGCATTACATGCCCCCGATGGGGCAGGCCGTGCCGCTTGGCATTCAACATATTCTTGCAATGTTCATATCAAATGTAACGCCCGCCATTATTGTTTGCGGCGCGGCTGGTTTCGGGTTTGGTTCAAATTCACCCGATTTCCCTCAAATGATCTACATGATCCAGATGAGCATGTTTTTCGCCGGCATCGCCACTTTGATTCAAACCATCGGATTTGGCCCGGTTGGCGCCAGATTGCCAGTGGTACAAGGGACCAGTTTTGCATTTGTCCCGATTATGGTGCCTTTGGTTGCTGGCAAAGGCGTTGATGCCATTGCCATTCTTATGGGCGGGGTCATTGTGGGCGGTATTTTCCATGCCATCCTTGGCCTATTTATTGGTCGGATCAGATTTGCCCTGCCACCGCTTGTGACCGGGTTAATCGTGCTGATGATTGGGTTGGCCTTGATCAAAGTCGGTATTCAATATGCCGCTGGTGGTGTTCCCGCTATTGGCAAACCGGAATATGGCAGCCTGCAAAATTGGTCGGTTGCCGGCGTGGTCATTGTGGTGACCTTGGCGCTTAAATTTTTTGCGCGCGGCATGCTATCGGTGGCGGCTGTTCTTATTGGTATATTGGCTGGCTATGCTGTTGCTTTTGCCATGGGTATGGTCGATTTTGGTAATGTTGGCCGGGCCGCTGCTGTGGCTTTGCCAAAGCCGTTTCACTTTGGTGTTGAATTTACCGCCGCTGCCATAATCGGATTTTGTGCCATGGCCTTTGTCTCGGCTGTTGAAACCGTTGGTGACGTCTCTGGTATCACCAAAGGCGGTGCCAACCGCGAAGCAACCGACGATGAAATCAAAGGCGCGACTTACGCCGATGGTATCGGTACAGCGGTGTCTGGATTTTTTGGTGCCTTGCCAAATACATCCTTTAGCCAAAATGTAGGGCTGATTGCCATGACCGGCGTGATGAGCCGCCATGTGGTGACAATCGGGGCAATTTTGTTGATTGTGGCTGGCCTCATTCCAAAAGTCGGTGCCATCATTTCCACCATCCCAATCGAAGTTTTGGGTGGCGGCGTGATTGTGATGTTTGGCATGGTTAGCGCGGCTGGCGTGTCACTCTTGTCGAGCGTTGACTGGAACCGGCGCAACCTGATGATCTTTGCCATTTCAATATCGGTTGGCCTCGGTCTGCAGCTAGAGCCCGGCGCCCTGCAGCATTTATCCGGTACTGTTAAGGTGTTGATGACATCTGGTCTTTTGCCAGCCGCGGCACTGGCAATCATTCTGAATCTGGTGCTGCCAGAAACGGTTGAATAAAACACATTAGAAATGGTGACAGCCTGTGTATGTAACGGGCTGTCACGATTTTATCTTGCCTGATGCCCGCACATAAACGAAATCTTGCCTGTCGGCGCATCAACCAAGAACGCCCGGGCTGGCGCATAATCCAAATGCGGTTAGCGGCGCAAAAAACAATAGGTATCTTGTCGCTGTTCAACAGCTAGAAACCCATGCTTTGCGAATCTGTCTTTGATTTGCTGGACGCCTTGCATACCATAATGGCTGGGGTGCAACTCAATAATCACCTTTTCAACATTTTGCAGATCTTTTGGTGGCAGAAATTCATTTTCAGCACCTTCGATGTCGCAAAAAATAGCTGTTGGATTTTTCTCTTTTATAATTGTGGCCAGACTGACTGTCGGAATCTCAATTTTCGTGAAATGTTTGGTATCCTTTGGAGCATCAAACGAACTCAAGATATAGTCATTGGCGGCATAAAATTGAGATGTTGACCCGTTGCCTAGCGCCCGTTGATCAACGTCAATTTGCATGTGATTCAATGTGAATAGATGTCTGGAATAGGCGGCCGCAACTGGATTAGCCTCAAAACAAAAATGTGCTTTTGGATGAATAGCCCGATGCACACGCGCCGCGGCAATGCCAAGACCTGATCCAAATTCGACCACAACATCATCCGCGGTGAGATATTTTCTTGCCAGCGCGATCTCTTCAGCCTCAATCGCCCCAGCCGCCAACGCAATGAGCCGTTTACCATCCATTACCCCAGCATCAAATGGATAAGTAACATCTTCAAAACGGCAAGCGGTGATAGACCCTGGCATATATTGTTCTGCAAAGAATTTTCGGGTCCCAGCAAAATGCCGGGCGATAAAACGCAAAGCGCGCGGTAATTCTATAATCATAACCTAACCATCATATGCACCGCCTATGGCGATAGCCGTTGTCAATCAAACCCATTCCGCCCCGGAAAATCTGGGGCTAGGCGTCGCGCATTGTCCATTTTCAGCCACAAACGCAATTTTTTGCGGTGACGCGCCGGATCATCATCCACGAAACTGGTTCTAGAATGCATCACCATATAATTATTGGCGAATTGAATATCACCCGGCTCAAGCATCATATCAAGACGCATGGCGGGATCGTGGGTGATGCTGTCAATGATATCGAGCGCCTCTATTTCCACCTGTGACAATGGCGCCCCCATCACCTCATGCCCTAGTTCTATATAGTGCCGCAAATAGCGGCAGGCTAATTTACCATCAAAAAAACTCAACAGCGGCGACAAGGTCGGCAAATCACCACCAAGATGCGCATAGTAAAATGGCCGATGCAACAGCCCCAGATATTCCGGGTGGTCACGAAGCAAACGGTTATAGAGCGCTGCAATACTGACAAGGCTACTTTCACCGCCCTGTTTGGCCTTACGCACACATAACAGCCCTACAACATCTGACGGATCGGTATGATAGGGAAGATATTGATTGGTCTGATAAACACGGGTGTTTTTATCATTTGGATCGCCGACATTCATCACCACGCCCAAAAGATCACCGCGCGGATTTTGCCTGACTGGTTGTCCAAGGTGAAGTCCGATGCCGTAATAGGCAATCTCAATCTCTGCGTCACTATAGCGGTCAACAGGCAGGCCGCGCGCCAATAAAAAACCGCGCCCATTTTCCAATTCATCGGCAAATGACCAAAGCCGGTCGTCCCACCCTGACAGAGGAAAATCATCTTTGCCAAAATCGGGAAACCGCAAACCGCGCGCCATCACCGCCGCAACGGCCTGATCAAGAGCGGCGATTTCTGCATCGGTAAAATCCACCACCCAAGATTGATCGCCAACAAGATCGGCCCCGCGCCAACTCGCCGCTATATTGATTTCCTGTTTATGGATACACCCCATTTGCACCTCTAAATTTATGCCGCGTCTGCTGGTCATCACTGGTCTTTGTGATCGCGCCATTTTGATATTTACAGATTGCCAAGCCTAGCAGTTTCAGAGACAGTGAGGCATCTTTTTTATCATATGTGATCAGATAAAATGAATTTTGCGCCGCTTATGGCGTCACTTGACGTCACCAACCCTGCTTTGTTTCTGGCGCTTGCCTTTTGCGCGGCCTTGACCACCGCCATATCAAAAGCCGGGTTTGGCGGTGCTGTGGCTATTGGCATCCCTATTTTATTGCTGGTGACAACGCCGCGCATCGCGCTTGGCGTCACTTTGCCTATTTTGCTGGTGATTGACGTTTGGGTTCTTTATGCCATGCGTGATAAAATTAACCGCCAACTTCTCGTGATCATGACCATATTTGGCATGGCTGGTCATGGTATTGGCTGGGCCTTTTTTGACTATATTTCAAATGATATGCTGACAGCCTTTATTGGGGGGATGTCGGTATTTACCGCCATTTTATTTTTTAAACGCCAATTCAGCGCCGCATCGCAATCTGCAACAGCCAGTTATTCTGCATCACATATGTGGCGGCGTGGGGCACTTTGGTGCAGCTTGTCCGGGGTATCCAGCTTTATTTCGGTCACCGGCGGTATACCGTTACAAATATTTTTGCTTCCCTACAAATTACCGCGCGCCTTTTACGTTGGCACGGCGGCGGCATTTTTCTTCTTGTTGAATTTATCAAAACTGCCGCTGTATTGGGATTTAGGCATTTTGAATATGGATGTCGTCATGGTCGCGGCGTTGCTGTTGCCAGCCATCCCGCTTGGCGTCTTGCTTGGTAAAAAAATGAACCAGCTATTAACGGACAAGCAATTTTACTTTGTGCTTCATGTGATTTTGGGCATCACCGGTATACATCTATTGATTGATGTATTTGGGTGATTGATCACTATGCTGAAAAGCACGCACAGACCATGCGGTTGCAACCGCTTTGCCGCACTGGTCATTGTTTGCTAGCCTCGCGCCATGGCACATCAAAACACAAGCGATATATTGGTCATTGGCGGCGGGCTTGCGGCGATTTGTGCCGCGATTGGGGCGGCGGAAACCGGCGCGGCGGTGATTGTTGCCAATAAAGGGATCACCGGCAAATCTGGATCTTCGGCAAAGGCCGCTGGTATTTTAGCCGCCGCATTTGGTCATGGCGGGCTGGATGGGATTTCCATTGATGATAGCCCGGCCCATCATGCCGCTGACAGCCTTGCCGTTGGTTATCATCTCGGCGCGCCAGAACTGGTGACAATCATCGCTGAACAGGGATGTGATGCGGTCAATTGGTTAGCACAGCACGGCGTTGCATTTAGCCGGACCGAAACTGGCAAATTTGTTCAGCTCAACGCCCCCGGCAATTCACGGCCGCGTGCCTGTTCCGCGATTGGCGGGGGCAGCGCCATTCTAGAAGTTATGATTGATGTTGCACGGCGCATGGGCGTGGTATTTTTAGACCAGCTTTCGGCCTATAGATTGCTCAGCAAAGATGGGCGGGTGATTGGTGCGGCCTTTTGCGATGCCGCCGGTACCCCGCGCCATATCACCGCCGGTGCGGTGGTGTTATGTGCAGGTGGGGCAACTGGGCTTTTTCCCACGGTCAGCGGTGACACTGATAATGTCGGCAACGGGCTGGTGCTGGGGCTACAGGCCGGGGCGGCCCTTGCCAATCTGGAATTTGTCGAATACACGCTGATTTATCGCGTCAATCAACAGCTGTTACGCATTGCTGGCATGGCACCATTTTTAAGCCGCGGTGGCCGATTGCTGAATGATGATGGCGCTGATCTTTTGGCCATGCATTTTGCTGGCACGCCGTCCGAACAAATCGGCCGGGCAGAAATTTTGCGCCTTGTACAAACCGAAATAGGGGCCGGGCGTGGGCCTGTATGGCTTGATTGCACAGATTTTTCAGATGCTGTATGGGCTGAATTCGAAGCCAGTCAAGGTGATGTGATTCTATCCAAAATCACCGCCGCAGGCGGCAATTATCGCACACAAAAAATTGAAGTCGTGCCAGCGGCCCATTCAGTTCTTGCCGGGCTGGTGATTGACCCGCAAGGTGCCACCACCGTCGCCGGATTATTTGCTGCAGGCGAGAATGTGACTGGCATTCATGGGGCAGGCCGATTATCTGGCAATGGGCTAACGGCCTGTGTGGTCATGGGAAGAATTGCTGGCAAAAACGCCAGCGTCACGGTAAGAAAAACCCCCCAGCCAAATCATGCGCCACTTGGCTTGACCGCCCCAGACAGGCTGGATACCGCCATGCGCACAAAGCTGATTAATGCCATGCGCGATGCGGCTGGCCATGGTCTTGGCATTATTCGCAATCAATCTGGCATCGCCGCGGCGCGGCAGGTGTTTTCAAAGATTGTCGATAAATTGCCTGCCCCCCAACTTCTGCACCCGGCAGACCAAGATATTCTGCAGATGGCTATTTTAGGCCAGCTTATGTGCGAAGCTGCGGCGCGGCGCCCGGAAAGCCGCGGGGTGCAATGCCGCGAAGATGCAATGGACACCGACACCCAATGGGCAAAATGGCAAATCGTCACGCAGACAGCTGATGGTGGCTATATCTGGACAGAACGCGTGATGAGTTAGCGAAAAATTTGCGTTGCACCCCACAAAAGATACAACCCAACAAGACATAACATGGCGACATTAAATTTGGTCAGCCTGATCCCGGTATTGCCAATCTGCCTTGCCGATTGGGTGACTGGCGGTTTTGGCTGTATCAACCCAACGCGGGTTGCCAATTTGTGCAACAAGGCACCGATCGCCAGAATGGCAATTGTCAGAATAATGAATTTTCCAAACATGCCTTCACCCGCCATTGCACCAGAACAGCCCAGCCTTGCTATCCCAGCCCAGCCTTGCCAATCCGGCCCCTGTCTAGCAAACCCGCGTTTATCTGGCAAACAAACTCGCCGCGGCGTATCCATCTTTTGATGCCACCGGTGCCGCAGATCGATAAACGCCCCTGCCCATCACGCACCACCCACAGCTAATGGTTGCGATTGTTATTTTTGGGCCTAAACTATTACCCGATCAACAACCCATGGTGCCTTGCGCGGGCGTTATGTTCCAAAATCAATAAAGAGATCTTTATGCAACAACGTCAGCTTGGCTCACATGGCCCCACAATATCTGCCATTGGTATTGGCGCCATGTCATTTAGCGATTTTTATGGTGCCACATCCGAGGCTGAATCGCATGCTATTTTAACCGCCGCTTTGGATGAAGGCGTCACCCATATTGACACAGCTGACGTCTATGGAAATGGCACCTCTGAGGCTGTAATCGGTTCATTTCTAGGGCGTCAAGGCGGCCAAAAACATAATATGTTTTCAATTGCAACAAAGGCTGGAATCGCCACCGACAGCGATAGCGGCAAGCGCTATTTTGACAATACGGCCGCCTATCTCCAGCAAGCTGTTGATCGCAGTTTGGCACGTTTGGGCCTTGAACATATTGATTTGTTTTATGTACATCGCCGCGATGCAGACACCCCGATAGAGGAAGTCACTGAAACGCTGGTCGGTCTTGTTAAAACGGGCAAGATCGGCGGGTTTGGGTTTTCTGAAATTGCGCCAACATCGCTTTGCCGGGCAGCGGCCATTCATCATGTGACCGCGGTGCAATCTGAATATTCCTTGTCTGTGCGCAGTCCCGAACTTGGCCTGCTTCAGGCAACCGCCGCATTAGGCACCGCGTTTGTGGCATTCTCGCCGGTCGGCCGGTCACTTTTGACTGACAAGCCGCATGATTTGGACGCCGTGCAATCGATGGGCTGGCTTCGACAAAATCCACGGTTTACTGCTGAAAATCTCGTGGCTAATGTGGCCGCTACAGCTGGTTTTCGGGCCTTTGCGAGCGACAAGGGATGCAGTGCTGCGGCGCTAGCCATTGCCTGGATTTTGCACCAAGCCCCCCACATTATTCCCATTCCCGGCACGCGCTCGGTAACGCATTTTCGGCAACATTGTGACGGGGCAAGATTACATCTGACAGCTAGCGATCTGGCAGATATCGAAACCTTACTGCCAGTTGGCTGGGCGCATGGTGACCGCTATTCGCCTGCCCAATGGGTCGGTCCAGAAAAATATTGCTAACCGCTTATATTTTGGCAAACTGATGCAACGCAGATTTTCAACTGCATGCGTCACAAATGAACCCACCAAGCAAACCCCCTATGCCGCATAAACAGAACAAACCAATGAAACGGACGACAACACGATGAAATCAGCGTCCTTTGACTATATTCGGCCAGACACGCTTGATGCCGTCTGTGCCTGTCTTGCCAGCCATCCAGATGCGCGGATCATTGCTGGAGGTCAATCGCTTGTACCGATGCTAGCGATGCGTCTTGCCCGGCCATCATTGGTGATTGATATTGCGCATATAGACGGGCTTTCGGCCATTCGAGACGATGATAGTGCGGTGGTCATAGGGGCAATGGTCCGTCAGGCCAAAGCTTTATCTGACCTATTGGTTGCTACGCATCTTCCGCTTCTTGCCAAAGCCCTGACGCATGTGGGACACCCGCCAACACGGGCGCGCGGTACCGTTGGTGGTTCGCTGGTACATGCTGACCCATCAGCAGAAATTCCGCTTGTTGCGGTGACACTTGGTGCCAGCTTGCGAATGCGCGATGCCGGTGAAGATGTTGAATTTCACGCCGAAGAATTTTTTATCGGCCCGATGTTGACCATGACCCCGCCAACAGCTTGTCTTTTTGAAATTTCCTTTGCAAAACCAACCTGTGCCTATGTTGGCACGGGGTTTCATGAAGTTGCCGCACGGCGAAGCGATTACGCATTGGCCGCGGCGGCGGCGCATATTGAGGCTGATGATGCTGGCGTCGTTCAGGATTTGCGGCTTGCGATTGGCGGCATCAGCGATTTTCCGCAACGCCTGCCAATAGATATCCATATCGATCTTTCGGCTGGCATGGCAGACCTAGGCACCAGCCTTACCACTGCCATTGATGCGGCGCTTGATGACGTTGATATTGTCGAAGATATGCATGCCAGCGCCAGCTATCGGCGGCGAGTGGCCGCGGAACTTGCACGCCGCGCTGTCGATGATGCTTTACGCGAGATAGCACAGGATTTGTCATGAACATCACAATTGATATTAACGGCAAAGACGTCACCGCGGCCATTGAACCACGGGTGACTCTGCTTGATTTCGTTCGAGATGTTGCCGGGTTAAAAGGCACCCATGCCGGATGCGAACATGGGGTGTGCGGTGCCTGTACGGTATTGCTTGATGGTGAAGCGGTGCGATCATGTCTGATTTTGGCCGCACAGGCCGAGGGCAGCCAGATCACAACAATCGAAGCGGTTGATGGGACAACGCGCCAGCCGGGTGAATTATCAATTATTCAGGATGCGTTTTGTGAATCGCATGGTTTGCAATGCGGCTATTGCACACCCGGCATGGTGCTGGCGGCAAAAACATTACTGCAACATAACCCAACGCCAAGCCGTGAACAGGTGCGCGACGCCATTTCAGGCAATATTTGTCGCTGTACTGGTTATGTGCAAATCATAGACGCCATTATGCTGGCGGCGGAAAGGCTCCAGGGCCGCAACCAACCGGCCGATGGTGCATAATAGGGGGCCTAAACCAATGCGAGATAAAAAATATAGATTTTTATCGCAACCCCGCCGGGTTGTAGAAGACCGCCGATTTGTAGCTGGTAAAGGTCATTATATTGCCGATTATGACCATGCTGATATGGCGCATGTCGCGCTGATGCCTTGTCATCTGCCAGCCGCCAGAATTGACGCCATTGATGCCAGTGCCGCATTGGCCATGCCCGGCGTCATTGACGTTGTAACCGGGGCCGAACTTGCCGCCGCAATCGACCCATTGATGAATGGTCTGGACACCCCCAAAGTCAGACGTTACCCACTTGCCGTCGGACAGGTGCGTTATGCGGGTGAATGGGTGTGTGCGGTGATTGCCGAAAGCCGTGCGATCGCCGAAGACGCCATTGAACATATTCGCCTTGAAACAACAGCCCTGCCGTTTGTGCTTGATCCAGAACAGGCATTACGTGACGACAGCCCGCCTGTGCATCCAGACCATAACAGCAATCTATTGCTTGATAAAAAATTTGTCTGGGGGCCGGTGGATGATGATTTTGCCGCGGCTGACCATCAGCTGGATTTTTGCGTAACCTGGGGGCGCAATTCAACAGTGCCGATTGAAACATTTGGCGTGGTTGCTGAATGGAATGCGTGGGCGCAGATGCTTGATATTCGGGCATCGGTACAGATGCCAAAATATGCCGACCAGATTGCCCGTGCATTGGGGCTTGCTGGCAATCAGGTGCGTGTTCATTACGATATTGATGTTGGTGGCAGCTATGGCGTCAAACGCGGTATTAAACATGCTGTTTTAACTGGTTATCTGGCACTAAAGCTCCATCGCCCAGTCCGCTTGATTGAAGACCGTTTGGAAAATATGCGCGCTGGGGATGCGCATGGGCCAGAACGCAAATTTGACGTATCGGTTGCCTTTGACAAGGATGGCACGGTGCGATCAATGAAAATGCGGGCGCTAGACAATGCCGGGGCCTATGCTGGCCGGGCGCCATTTCAACTTGGCAAACCTATCGGCGCGATTGTTGGCCCGTACCGCATCGGCTCGGTCGCCTATCAGGCCATTTCGGTAACAACCAATAAAGCCGCACAAGAAGCGGTGCGCGGCTTTGGTCAGGCACCGACAAATTATGCACTTGAAACCGCGATGGATCGGGTGGCGGCATTTCTGGATATGGACCGGTTGGCATTACGCCAACATAATTTAATCAAAGCTGATGAATTCCCCTATTTGATTCCAAGCGGCAGCACCTATGACAGTGGCGATTATCATACAGTCATTGATAAAGTGATGGCGGCGGCCGATTACCCTAGACTGGTCGCTACATGCAACCAGTTGCGCAAAGACGGCATGATGGCTGGCATTGGTATTGCCGCTTGTCTTGAACCAAGCGGCGGCAATGCATCCTTTGAACCATTATTAAATGAAAGCAACCAGACCACCACATGGATGGAATCATGCCAAATTAACATTGACGCTCTGGGTGCGGTTACCGCGCGCATCCATACCACATCATCTGGTCAAGGGCATGAAACATTGGTTAGTACCGTTATTGGTGAAATTTTGGGTATTGATCCCGACAGCATTCGTGTAGTTCGGCCAAATTCACTAGAAAGCTTGCCGGGCAATTCCCCCGTTGGCAGCCGCATGGCCATTATGCTTGGTGGGGCCGCGGCGCGTGCGGCGGAAAAACTAAAGGCCAAAATCTTGGCCATTGCCGCGCACCATTTGCAATGTGATGCCGCCAATATCGACTATCAGGGCGGCGCTATGCTGTCTGCCAATGGCCGCCATATTACATGGGGTGATATTATTGAATTAGCCCACCGCCAGATCCATGGATTGCCAGACGGCATGGACCCCGGGCTGGCCAGTTTTGATATCATGCAGGTGCCAACCGGCGGTGACCTGCCAAAGGATGGCAAGGTGCATATGTACCCATGCTATTCATTTGAATTTCATTTGGTGCTGGTAACGTTTGATCCAATTATTGGCAAACCTGAAATTCGCTCCTATACCATTGGGCATGATTGCGGCACGGTGATCAACCCGGCGATTGTCAGCGGCATGACCTATGGCGGTATTGCGCATGGTATCGGGGCCGCCCTGCTCGAGGAATTTGCCTATGATGAGAGCGGCCAGCTGATGACACAAAGCTTCCTCGACTATCTGATGCCCTCTTCGCATGAGGTGCCTGATATTCAACTGGTTAAACATTGCACCCCATCGCCGCATACCGTCTTTGGTCAAAAGGGATCTGGCGAAAGCGGCTATCTAGGCGCGCCAGCCGCGATTTCAAGCGCGATCAATCATGCGGTTGCCGGGCTGAATATTTCTTTTGACAAACTTCCCATACGGATGAGCGTTATCAGCGATAAGATCGCCGCCGCCACCCAGCATCGATCGGACAGTGAATGATTATTGACAGTCACGCGCATTTTGTGCCGCCTTCATTGCTAGCCGAAATCGCCGATACCGCGGCTGATTTTCCAGCGTTAACGCTGGTTAAGCATGACACCGGGTTTGGATTTTCCTTTGCGGGTAGCAAGCCAACACGGCCAGTCAGCCCATCATTATCTGACGTTGCCGGGCGCCTAGATTGGATGGATCAGCATCAAATTGACCATCAGGTGGTTGGCGGCTGGCTTGATATGTTTGGCTATGAAATGCCTGCTGAAGATGGCGAAAGATGGTCGCGTCTGATCAACAAACATCTTGGTGCCTTCGCCGCGGCGCAAAAGGGGCGATTTATCCCGCTGGCAAGCCTACCCATGCAAAATGGAGACGCCGCCGCCCGGGTTTTGGATGACGCCCATAAAGCCGGGTTCAAAGGGGCAATGATCGGCACCCAGCCGTATGGGTCTGGCGGTGTGCTTGATGATCCAGCGCTCACCCCCTTTTGGCAAGCCGCTGACCGCAATCGTTCGGTTTTATTTATCCACCCAGTCTTTGATTCAGGTGACGCGCGGGTTGAAGATTACGGCATGAATAATGCCATTGGCCGGATTACAGACACGCTCATTGCCATTTCTAGACTTATTTATTCTGGCCATGTTGAACGCTATCAAGGGGCGCGCATCGTGATTGGCATTGGTGGTGCCGGATTGCCTTACGTGCTTGGCCGGATGCAACGCAATTACAATCTGCACAAAGACAGCCTTGCTGATCCGCAACGGGCCTTGTCACTTTTATATTATGATAGCTTGCTGCATGATCCAGCCGCCTTGCAATTTTTGATTAGCTCGGTTGGCAGTGACCGCGTCATGCTTGGCTCTGACATGCCATTTCCGATTGGTGACCCGGCCCCATTGGATATTTTTAACAGACTCTCTATTTCAGCGGCGCAAAAACAGGATATGCTCTGCGGCGTTGCCAAAACCTTATTTGGCCTATAAAGGCGGCAAGAGACATCAAATGAAAATTAACTTCAGTGGCAAAGAAACAATTGAGGTTGCCCCGCAAACGTTGTGGGATGCGGTGATTGATCCTGAAATTTTGCAAAAGGTCGTGCCGGGGTGCCGTGAAATGCGCGCCGTTGGCGAGGCTGAATATATCATGGCGGTGGATTTAAAAGTAGCCGCGGTTGGCGGCAGTTTTGAAGGCAAAATTGCGCTTTTTGATATGAAGTCGCCATCTCGTTGCCAGATCACTGTATCTGGCGCAGGAACATTGGGTACTGGCAACGGTACCGCCAGCGTGGTGATTGCGGATGCCGGCGATGGCAAATCCACCATCAGCTATGAGGCTGACGGTGATGTTGGCGGGCTGGTCGCTGGTGTTGGCCAACGTGTGTTGATGGGTGTTGTCAAACATTTAACGCGGCAGTTTTTTACCAGCTTAAAAAAACAGTTCACCAGCCCATCATCCGCCTAAACGCAAGATTGCAACAAATACAGGCAGGCAAGACCAATGGAGGCACCATGGCAAAAACTTGGTTTCCAACTGAAACTAGGGCTGCGGCCGCGCCAAGAATCCTGTTGGCTGCCCCGCGATAATCTGTTTGGCATTGACACCGAACGTGACGAACAAATACGCCAGAAACAGCATTTATTCGCGCATAATCATGCCGATATTTTTGCCGCTTTTCCATCTGCCAGCGCCGCCAGCAAAGAAATGCTACATATGGTTTGTGATCACATCACTGCATACCACAACGCGCCACTACCAGACATAGACCCAACGCAACACCCGCTCGAAGCCGCGGCACGCCTTGTGCCAGAAGATTTGTTGTTACTTGCACCGCATCGCCAAGATAATTCAGACGATCTAACCTGGCATCTAGAGGCCGCCGCGCTTGCCTTTCCGGCGCATTGGGTGCTGGCCGAAAAAATGGGCAAGCCCATGCAAATGATCCACCAGCCTGTCCCGCATTATGATGAACGGCTGGCACGCCCGGTTGATCGATTTTTTACCGCTATGCAGATTGGCCCGATCAGCAGTCGTATGAACTGGTCATTGCAAATTGGCCAAGACCTATTTACCCCGCGGCGCGTATCACGCAAAGCTGCCTCAAATGACGATGATTTCCATCAGCTTTTTTTGCGTATAGAAAACCAAACGTTACGCAAATTGCCGGATACAGGATATGTCGTTTTTACCATCCGCACACATATCCTGCCAATGACATTATGGCAGAATGATCGGGACGCTTTGCAATCGATGGCTGATATGATGCAAGATATGTCACCTGCAACAAAACTTTATAAGGGGGTCCCCCTTTATGAACCGCTGATTCAAAGCGCCTTGGCCCGGCTAAACCCAGCCTAAGCAATCGCATGTTACTTGGCTGGTTTGCATATTTCGTGGCGTTCTTCCTGCAACTGCCAGATACCATCAGCAAACAGATAATCATAATGATACAGCTTTTTGCTCAGCCGGTTTAACACCCATAATTGCTTGGCCAGCGGGCGGCTATCAGATGATAGATGATGCAATGTCACGCACCACACTTCCTGATCACGAAATGACAATGTTTTGGTCAGCACTGCCGGGTTGTCACTGACACAAAATGGGGTGGTGCCAGTGGCGGTCACGGCCGTAACCGCACCCCCGACAAACCCTTGTTCGACATCAAATGTGGTGTCACCGCATATCAGACTGTCATCAGCGTGGGCTGGCATCATCATCAGGATCATAAGCCCGGTGCCAACAGCCAGCATCCGTTTGCGCATCACATGCCCCTTATTCTTGCAGCGCTCGCTTCTACGCGATCAGGATAAACCCCATTCCGGCTAGTGAATATCAGCCGTTTGGCCAATCGCCGTCTTTAATTTATCAATAGTGAAATCATCAGCTTGCGCGGCCGCGATAATCACATGTTCACGCCGTGCAATCAGATCAACCGCGGCAGGAATTTTTTTAACAGCTTCAGGCGGGATCATCACCGCACCATGCTGGTCCATATGAACAATATCATTCGTTGATACGGTCAGACCGTGAACCGTTACCAGACAATCAATGTCAACAAGGTGGACATAGGCATGGCTTGGCCCGACTTTGCCGCCGATCAGGTGAAACCCTCTGGCGCTATCTGGCACATCACGAAATGATCCGTTTGTCACCGCGCCAACAGTGCCAAGACCCTTATGCACGGTGGTTTGCACCTCACCCCAAAAGGCCCCAATGCCGGGCACCGGGTCTAAATCCTGAATGACGGCAATTGTCGGCATTGGCCCGGCCGCCACATATTCATAATAGGCGGTGCGCTTCGCGGCCATTTCGGCGGCTGTCTCTCGTGGTGGTTCGGCCGCCCGAATGGTGGCGGTGCGGGCAAATCCGCATACAGGTGGCAAGCTGGGATCAAGCGCAAAAAGATGCTGGGTGGTAAAGCCATGCCCGCGGCGTTCTGGCACAATTTCTTCCAGCGCGTTGCATATCGTTGGCGTATCCCATTGCGTCAAAACTGCCAAATCATCGGCGGTGATTGCGTCACTCATTAATCTACCTTTCGTTGTATATCCCAAGTCGCTAATTCCAAGTCGCTAATTCCAAGTTGTTAATTATAGCCGTTACCCATAGATGCGCAAATCATCGCTGTTACGGCCGTGCCAATTGGCGGGCAAATTCGCGTTCTTGGATCCATTGTGCCTGCAAGGCGCTGGCCTTGGCCCGGCGCGCCATATCAATACCAAACAGTGTCAGCAAATCGCGCTGGGCGTTGCTGGCACCTAGTTGCGGCGTAAACATACGATGCGTCATCATCAAATCCAGCGCGGTATCATAATCGCCTTGTTCATATGCCAAAAGACTCTGCCCGATTGGCACACCAACCTTTTTGATCACCGTTGCGCTATGCGATGTTTGTGTCGCGGCAACATGTTGCATAGATTCAATATGGGCGGCGGCGGCATCATATTTCTGCCCCCTGCATAAGGCAATGATGTGATGCAGATCGGTAAAGACAAGATTGTGTCCATCGCTGTTGCCAGCGGCAATATCGGCAAGTACCTGCCAGCGATCACCAACATCAACACCGCTTAATTCCAGCCGCGCCAGAAACGACACCGAATTCTGCACATCCAGAAAAAATTCAGACTGGGTATCGTGAATGGCATGATCATACAGCGACAAGGCGGCGTCCAGCGATCCAGCCTCGATTAAAAACAAACCTTTATGCCACCATATATGCCCTCGAAATGGGTTGAAATCACGAAAATGATCAAAGCTGTAATCCAGCCATTTGATGCCATCTGCGGCGCGTTGCTGCATTTCCATGACATGGGCGACGGCATGCACCGCCCATAAATCATTTGGGTTTTGATCAGCCGCGTCACGGCCAAATCGTTCGGCCTGATCATATAGCCCCAGCTCTTCCAGCCCGAATGCCACCATGCCAAGAAGATTGCCATAATGCGGCACCGTATCGTCCCATGCTGGCAAGACCGCGGCTGGCAGGGCCGAAAGCTGTTGACGATAACCGCTCCAAAAACAGGTATAGTGATGCATGCGCAGCGCCAAGATATCATGTGGATGATCAGCGGTGATTTCTTCCCAACAGGCACAGGCCTTATGCGGCGCCCCGTCTAGCAGATGCCGCAATGCCGCGAAATGGCGTTGTTCGCGCACCGATGCTGTGCTTGTCAAAGCCGCCGCTTTGGCCAGCGACGCGGTTGCGGCTGGCAACACCGCGGCTGAATTAAATGTGACAAATAAATAGCCACGAAAACAATGTGCCATACAAAAATCAGGGTCGATTTCAATGGCCTGTTTCAGCGTGCGCATGGCGGTGATTTTATAATCCAACCATTCGGCAATGGCTGCATTATAGGTGGAAACCGCCGCATCATCCAAAGCGGTTACAGCAAGGCCCTGACCATCACGCATGTTTATTCCTTTTCAGCGTTTTTGCCGCCACACCGCACCAAATCACCGCGTCACCCGGCATAAATAGCTTTTTAAATTGGAATGGTCAGACAACGGGTCACGCTGGTCTTCATCGGTGAGATAATTCACTGAATTCCATGGGTGATAGGGCTGTGACGAATCCCAACCAATTGGCACAAAAACCGTATCACGCCGCATACCAGCATACAGCCATGCCCGCGCCGTCACCATGCCATGCGCGGTCTCAATCGATACATTTTCCCCGTCAGCGATATCAAGTTCAGCGGCTTTGTCCGGGTGCATTTGCACATACATATCCGGCCACATTTCTTGGGCTTGCCAAGCATAATGTGTCCATGAATGGAAATGCGGCGCGGGCGGGCGGCCGGTGATCAAATGTGTATCAAACCCCTGACGTTGCAAATTCTGGCCCGGAGAATCGGCATGTGGCTGAATAATTTCAAACGGTTTGACCATGGCCTTGCCGTGAATAAACGGGCGTTCAACCTCTGCCATGCCATCTTCGCGCCGTGCAACATAGGGAAGTTCGATCAGATGTTCGCGGTCAGCGTAAAATTCTGGCAATGCCGACAGGCCCAACCCAGTCAATGTCTGGTCAAGTGCTGGTGTCCAAAATTCCAATTTGCCGCTTGCCGTTGGAAACCGATGCCCGGCAGGTTTGCCAAAGGCGCTGGTGCCTTCAAGATACAGCGTTTCAATTTCGTCTGCATCTTCATCTGCCAATGGCACCCGCAACCAGCGCCGCGGTGTTTGGTGCAACCGGTCCTGCGTACATCCGCGCATATAGGGGTCATTAATCAGCATTTCATCCCAAAAAACAGCCGGGTCCTTGTAGCTGTCTTTCAACACGTCATCATAACCAAATCTTTTGCCAAGCTCGATCCAGAACCAATCATCCGGTTTTGCATCGCCGGGCGGTGGTATTGATTTATCGATCCAGACAATGCGCCGGTCTTCGGCTGCCCGGCTGATTTCGCCTTTTTCGATCCCGGTCGCGGCAGGTAATACATAATCGGCAAAATGGCTGGTTTCATTCATAAACAGGTCGATATGCACCATCAAATCAAGCTGTTTAAAGGCGGCCCGCACACGGTCTTGATTTGGCCATGCCATCATTGGATTATTTGATGTGATCACGGCCCTCAGCGGATAGGGGTCATGGTGTTCAATGGCATTTAGCCAGCTGACCGAATTTGACCCAATCATTGGCTTTTTTGGAAAGGTTTTGCGCGCGTCAGGGGCATTAGCGGCAATCGGAACGGGCATGCTCAAATTGAAATAGGCCCCACCTTTTCGTCCAATATTGCCGGTAATTGCCGCGACAAACATCAAAGCACGGTTGGTCTGGCCACCATTGCTATGCTGATTAACGCCGCGTGAGGCAAACAGCACGCATCCATCAGCCGTGGCAATTTCCTCGGCAAGTGTCCGAATCACAGCCGCATCAATCCCAACAATTGCGGCGGCCCAGTCTGGCGAGTAATTTTTTTCAAACAGAAAATCACGCCATTCTTGCCAGCCAGCAATCCAGTTTTCACAAAACCGCGAGTCATGCAGATCATGCGCAAGAATATGATAGGCAAGCCCCAGCGCCAAAGCCAGATCAGTGCCCGGGCGGATCGCCAGCCATTGATTGGCTTTGGTTGCGGTGACTGTCATCCGCGGATCAATCACCACCATTTTGGCGTTATTCTTTAGCCGCCAATTATTGATCATGCCAAAATGCACCGGGCGGGTTTCTGCCTGATTATCACCAAAATAAACATAGAGCGCCGCACTACCTAGATCAGCTTCGGTATAGCTGTTGCCACTGCCGCCCGCCCCCAATGTTGCTTGAAAAGACACCCGCTTGGCTTCTGAACAAAACGCCTCGGTATCACCAAAATTTGGCGTCCCCCATAATTGTGTGAACAGGCGAATATAGCCGCGTCTGGTCAAAGTGCCCGTGCGTGTACCAGCAAATATCGCCAATGATTCCGCGCCAAACTGGTCCTTGACGCCCTGCAATTTAGCGGCAATTTCGTCAAGCGCTTGGTCCCAGCTTATCGGTTCAAATTTGCCTTCACCGCGTTCCCCAACGCGTTTAAGCGGGGTCGTCAGCCGTTCAGGGCTGTTGTGAAGTTGCAGTAAAAATTGTGATTTTGGACAGATTTTCCCGCGCCATAACGGGTCGTCTTCATTGCCGGTGACGCGCACAAGCTTGTCATCCTTGATATGGTAATGCACCGGACAGCAGTTGAAACAGATATTGCACCCCCCGGCAACAACGCGGTCAGGCTGGCGATCCTCGCGCTTGCGTCGATAGGGATAGGCAGTGGCATTGCCGAGCAAAGATTCCTTGCGCACTGGATCATCAACAACCGCCGGGCGCTGGCGGTCTGTTGTGGTGAAATCCATCAGATTGATGCTGTCAGCGGCCATTACATCATCAACCCAGTTTGTTTGCCGCGGTAAAAAGATATTGGACGGGCCAAGCAGGAATGCATCATGGTCGATGGCGGTGCGCCCCTCTTCTTGCATCTGCTGTAGATGTGACTGACGCTCGCCAAAGCTGATCGCGCCGCCGGGACACACTGTTGCACAGGCCGGGCGCAACCCATCGGCACGCCGCGCGCTGCAAAGATCACATTTCACCGCATGATGATCAATTTGATCATAGCCCATCGCCCCATAGGGGCAGGCCACCACGCATTCACCGCACCCAGTGCAAAGCGCCTCATTAATCTCAACAACACCTGTTTCAGGATGTTTTGTTATGGCTTTTGGATTGACCGGACACGACCTGACACAAGCTGGACGGTCACAATGTTGACAAGACAGGGTCAAAAAATCCAGCCCTGGCCTGTCATGATGTGCTAGCCAGACCACCCGGTTGTGATTTTCGGTTGGCCCAAGACCATGTTCAGCCTTGCATGCCGCCTCACAGCTTTTGCACCCGATACAGCGTTCCAGGTCAATCATCAGCGACAATTGTGACAAATCAGTTCTCCACAAACGACCGATTACAGATGCAGCTTATCACCATGCTGTTATATGCCACCAATAGATTTCACCGCCATCAGCAGCGTAACCGGCAAAAAACGTCACCACAATGATATGAATGATCATGCCGGCTAAAAACAACCATGCCAACAACAGATGCAACGGCCGCCAATAGGCACCGGATCGCGGCAATGATTGGCGGGTTTTTACCAGCATAGATTCGCGGTGTGCCAGCCTTGCATAAGCCATGGATAAGACTGGCCGCCGCAACCAATGGCCCAAGGTAACTGAAAACACCGCTTCCTTTGCCGCTGGGTCAAGCCGCTTCAGCACCGCGACTTTCGCCTCAATCAAGTTTTTTAATGCCGCCTTGGTGCTGTCATCATGCGCGCCAAATGGTGTTGGTTTCATGGCAAATGATGCGGCAAAGACCCGGTTGGCATATACCCGGCCAAACGCCCCGGTGATCATCAGCAAAACAAGGGCGGCCAGCATCATTAAGGGCGGGCCATCAAATCTGGCAACAGCATGACATGCCACCAGAAAGCTGCCACATATGCTGGCAGCAACATGCAGAATAAATAATTTATTTGGCACCGCGCTATACCCGCCACGCTTGCCAATAGAAAATAGAAACGGCACCAGCAACAACAATGCCCCGCCAATGGCAATAGATTGCATCAAAACTGTACCGGGGCGCTGCCAGTCCGGCCCCAAATATGGTTTGATCAGCACAAACAAAACCACGCTGGCGATCAATGCCAGCAACATGGCCCGCAATTTTTGGTTTGACAGGTCCGGGCGGTGCAAACTGGCGGCATCATCTTTCATCACATCAGCTTTCATATCGGGTTTCACCACGCCGGCTGGTATCGGTGGTGAGTTCAGTAAATAATGGATCATGCGCCCGCTGAGAACAATTGCGCCGCAAACATAAATGACAATTAATGCCAATCTTGCTAAACGCGTCATCCGCCAGTTTTTGAAAGGTCGAATTATAAATTAATTTATGCGCATGTTTGATCTCGCAACCAAGCGATATGGCAAGACGCCGGTCTTGTGTCTGCATGGAATATACCGGGCGCTCGGTGGTGCGCGCGAGGGTGAAAAATTTCTCGCCATCAGGCAGTTCAACAAATTGCGGCAAAATCACCCCCGGCGTACGAAAGGCTGTATGCAGGTTCCACACCGGGCATGACCCGCCATATTCAGCAATATTAAAGGTGGTTGCATTGAATCTTTTGGTGACATTGCCCGCCTTATCAACGCGCAAAAAGAAAAACGGCACGCCGCGTTTGGTTTCGCGTTGCAACGTCGTTAAACGCTGGCACACCTGTTCAAAAGATACAGCAAATGCCGAGGCCATCCGGTCAATATCATAGCCGCTTTGTTCTGCCATTGCATGAAAGGCGTCATAAGGCATCAACACCGCCGCCGCAAAATAATTGGCAAGTTCTACATGACATCTGGCAATGGCACGCTTTGACTCGGCTTTCATCTCGGCAGTGATGTCATGCAAGATATCGGACAATTCAACAAAACACAGAATATGCGCCAATTGAAATGTGCGGTTTTGATAATCCAGCGCTTCAGATAGCTGAATCACCCCCTGTTCAGCATCATAAATCCGCAAAGATTCATCCATCTGTTCAACTGGCCGGGTTTCAACTTCTATGCCATGCCGTGTCAATAGCCGCTGTCGCAAGGTGCGCTGCATCTCATAGGGTTGGCTCGGTTCTTCCGCGCCTAGCGCGTCTGCCGCCCGTTCCAGCACGTCAAAATAATTAAAATGGTCACGAAAGAAATCATAGATGATGGAATCAGGTGAAGACGTCAGCAATTCAGGCGGCATGCGTTCGCTGCCAAACCGCATAATATTATCCATGGCGGTACGGTGGCTTTGATGAAGTTTAAGAAAATTTTGCACCAGCGATGGCGCATGGTCGATGGCGGCGCGCAACTCCTGAATATCCGGCTGGCTGCCAGCAAATAACGGGTCTTGAATGGCGTTGCGCAAATCAGCCAGTATATTGGCGCTTTTATCCATCACAACATCGCGCCAATCGACATTGTAATGATCAGCCAAAGCCATAAGCACCGGTACAGACAAGCTGCGCTGGTTTTTTTCAAGAAGGTTGATATAGGCCGCACTCACCCCTAATACGCGGCCCATTTCTGCCTGCGTTTGGCCATGGTCACGGCGCAACTGACGCAATTGTGTACCAATAAATGTTTTTTGCATCGCGCCGCCTTTATCTATCCAGATGGTCTCGTTTCAAAAATTAACAAAATTAACATATTTTCTTTTTGTTAAATAAACAAGACACACAAAAACACTTATTTTGGTGATTTTGCGAAATTTCTGCCCAATGATGCGAACAGATAAAAAAACGGAGTGAAACATGATTGGATTTAAAACACTGGCTGTTCCCGGCCCAACGAATATGCCATTTGAAGTGCGCCGTGCTATGGAAGTGCCTCTGGAAGATCACCGCGCACCTGATTTCCCAGAATTTACCTTGCCGCTTCTGGCTGACCTTAAAACAATCTTTCGTACCACTTCGGGCCGTGTTTTCGTGTTCCCCGGATCTGGTACAGGTGGCTGGGAAGCCGCCATCAGCAATACCTTGTCAACTAGTGACCGGGTGCTGACATCCAGCTTTGGCCAGTTTTCTTCGCTGTGGGTTGCGATGTGCCGTGAATTTGGCCTCGATGTCGTGAATTGCGATGTCACATGGGGCGAAGGCGTACCGCTTGACCAATATCACGCCGCGCTTGAAGCTGACACCGCCCACCAGATCAAAGCTGTTCTGGTCTGTCACAATGAAACCGCGACCGGCGTTACCAGTGATGTCGGCGCTGTTCGGCGCATTCTGGATGACCTTGGACATCCCGCATTGTTGTTTGTTGATGGCGTTAGTTCGGTTGGCAGCCTCGATTTCCGCATGGATGAATGGGGCGTTGACGTGGCTGTTTCCGGCTCACAAAAAGGATTTATGATGCCAACTGGCCTCGCCATTGTTGGCGTCAGTCAAAAAGCATTAGATGCCTGTGCTGGGTCAAATTTGCCATCAAGCTATTTCAATTTCCACGACATGTTGAAGATGAACGAGCAAGGCTATTTCCCCTATACGCCAGCCGCCACATTGTTGCGGGGTTTGCGCGCGTCGATTGATATGTTGACCGATGAAGGCCTGTCAAATGTTGTGGCCCGCCACCATCGTTTGGCCAATGGCGTTCGGGCCGCAATTGATGCTTGGGGCCTGCGCAATTGTGCGGTGGCACCAAAATGGCATTCTGATACCGTCACCGCAATTTTGGTGCCAGATGGTCATAATGCCAATGACGTCATTCAGGCCGCCTATCATAATTATGGTGTCTCACTTGGTGGGGGCCTTGGCAAAGTGGCTGGCAAAGTGTTCCGCATTGGTCATCTTGGCTGGTTGAACGAAACCATGGTTCTGCAAGCATTGGGCGGCACCGAAATGGCGTTGCGCGATGCTGGCATTTCATTTAGAGCCGGATCCGGTGTTGGTGCCGCGGTGGAATATTACACCGACTCACGCAAGCCACTGACACTGGCCGCTGAATAACAATACCCTCCTGAAGAAATGCCCTCTGACAACGAAAGTTGTTAGAGGGTTTTTTTTGGCCCTGCCCCAAAAATGCCAAGTTGTTGCGGCATTTATTTTTCCTAATCGTGTTAGTATTATGCCAATTGGTGCCAGCACCGGCCCGAGGAAAGCGATGCAACGACATAATTTCAACATCATCATTTGCGGGTGCGTTTTCGCCTGCTGGCAATTTGCATCGGCGGCAAGTGCCAATACAGAATTGTCAAAAATGCGCGATTGCACCGAAATTGAACTAGAGGCCGTGATTGATCAAGATGCCTCACGCGAGGAAAATTTAGCGCGGCTTTCACAGCAATTTTTTCAATCGGTTAACACAATTGAACATTGTGACCGTGCACAAGATCGTGATGATGCGGCGTCTTCATCCGACAGCGATAGCGCATCTTCCAGCGGCGATGCTGATGGGGCCAATGCGACAAGTGATGGCGGCGGCGCGGCCGATTCAACAGCCAGCACCGATGCAGATGCTGAAACCGCCAGCAATGCCAGCACCGATGCGGCCAGCGCATCATCTGAACAAATGACAGCCCCATCAAATAGCGAAAATCCTACCAATATAAACACAGACAACACAGCAACAGACGGTTCAGCCAGCTATATGGCGGCAACACAAAATGCAAACCAATTGGATGCCCAATCTGAAGACCAATCTGATGGGCAATCCACCAGTCAAGCGACCCAACCGGCCGCCGCCCCAACCGCCAGTGGCAGTTTGGTCGGCACCAATTTTGATCAGACCATGACCGCACCAGCCGCGGCGTTTGCCGCGCCATCTACGTCGAATATGGCGGGAACCACACCGCAACCCACCCCATCCGAAACCAGCACCACCGGGGCGCAAACCGACACCGCCGAACAAGACCTCAGATTGACAAATGACAAGACACCTGATGATATTCCAGATGCGGATAATGACTCGGTATTTGAAGCCCAAATCCGGGCGGCGGCAATGGCAGAAACCGACCCGGAAACCAAAAAGAATTTATGGAATGAATATCGCCGCTATAAGGGGCTTCCTGAACAAAAGTGAGACGAAAATGAAACTTTTCAATCGTATCATCGCAATGCTGCTGATTATCAGCTTGCAAGCTTGTGGCGTCGGCACACAGAGCCTTTTGGGCAATCTTGGCAGTAAGCCAAATACCAGCAGTCCGGCAGTTGGCCCGGCGTTGTCACAAACGATTGAACAGGCCGAACAGGCCGAAAAACAGGCCGCCGATGCGCCAACCCGCACGCTTGATATTGTTGTACCAACTTTTGATGCCGGTCTCACCGCCACCAAAGACGGCGACGCCCCAGTGTGGCCGGAATTGCGCCGTGCAGAGGCCAATCTATTTGCAATTGAGCTGAAAAACGCACTTGAACGTACAGAAAAATTTGGCGCGGTTCGGGTCACACCAGACCGGTCAGCAACCGCAGCTATCTATGTTATGGGGCGCATTGCTGAATCAAAAGGCCATGAGGTTGAAATTGATCTTGCCGTAGCGGATATCTCAGGTCGTGATTTGGTCGATGAAAAGGGCGGGTTTGGCTTTGGCAAGCGCAAACCAAAACTGCATGATATTTTCAAAACCAAATCATTTTCGCATAATGTCGATGAAAAATTTTTCAAAAATCCGCGACATAAGGACAAACAACCTTATCAGCCACTATTTGACGAGGCCGCCGCCTTTGTTGTTGATCTTCTGGAAACCTATGACAACAAACAGGTCAATGACCTGAACAAATTAACCGATATGCGATTTGCCGCCAGTTTTTCTGAAGATGCCTTTGCCGAACATATGGAAACCAAACAAGGCCGGGTTATTTTGACAAGCCTGCCAAGTGAAGATGACAGCATGTATAAAAAAGTCCGCGCCATCCGCGTGCGTGACCAGCTTTTTGTGGATCAATTACAAACCGATTACGAACAATTTGCCGCAAAAATCGCACCAAGCTATCGGTTGTGGCAAGAACAAACACTGACCGAATATCAAGCCCAGCGGCAGGCCAAAAAAGATACCGCCAAAGCGGCTGTTGGTGCGGCGCTTATGCTGGGGCTGGCCATTGCCGCTGGATCATCAGCCTATGACAATAATTATGACCCGGTTGGCGACACGTTGGCGGCAACTGCCATGGTTGGTGCTGGTATGATCAGTGTTGGCCTTGCCAGTGACGCCATCAAAAGTGCTGAAGAAGCCAAAATGCACAATGATTTGATCAAAGAACTTGGTGATTCAGTGGAAATTGATGTGGCCCCGAAAGTGGTAGCGTTTGAAGAAAAAGAAAAAGAGCTTGTTGGTGATGCAAAAGAGCAATTTGCCCAATGGCGGGCATTTCTGAAAACAATTTATGAACTGGAAAAAACCCCAGCCAAAACTTTATAGCCGCCATCGAAGCCCTAAAAAAACCCACAAGGAAACGATGCCCAATTCGGATTTGCTCATCGCCCAGCTTCAGCGTCGCAACCGCATCATGTTTGGTGGCATGCTTGCTGGGTTGGCGGTGATCGCCATCGGTCTTGGGCTGGTCATGCTGGACGCCACAACCGAGGTAACGCCCCCACCGCCGACAGATACCAGCTCATCTGCCGCGCCAACAAAAAATGCACCCACCAGCCCAGCATCCGGGCCAACCACATCCGGGCTAACCACATCCGGGCCATTATCTGCTGGCAGTGAACAAGCTGTTACCTCAAACGCGGCTGACCCAGCTACTGCGGCTGAATCAGCTGAAGACAAAAAGCGTTTTTTGAGCGCGGTGCAAGAATTTAACAGCGGCATAAAGGCAGAGGCGGCGCTGTTTCCCGAACTGGCCGCGTCATCAGACTATCTGCAAATGATCAACCAGCTTGAAGCTGATCTGGTCAGCCTAACCGGGCAAAACCGCTATAAAGATGCCGCCGCCACCCTCGCCAGCACTGCCACCATGCTTGAAACTATGATGGGGGCAGAACTCGATAAATTTGATCAATTGATTGGTGAGGCCGACACAGCATGGCAAAAAAAGGAACTGGCAAATCTTGCCGGAATTTTGGCCAAAGCAGGCGCTATTTATCAAGGAAACCAAGACCCTATAATTCATTTTCAGGCACTTGCGGATGACTGGCCTGCGATAAGCGTGGCGCTGCAACGCGCCGATACAGCCGGTATTGAAAATAACCCTGCAGACGAACAAAAAGCATTACAGATCATCACCGGGCTTCAGCATGACATCGCTGGCTTGGATGACCGATTGGCCGATGTAGGCAGACGACTGCACCAACAGCGCGTTGATGATTTGCTTGGCCGCATTGCCGCGGCACTGGCCGCAGATGACGCCAATACAGCCCGCACAGCATTGGCCAAATTGCGCGCGCTTGATCCAAACACACCGGAAATTTCAAAATTGGGTGCCGATTTAGCGCAGCTTGAAGAACAAATTGCCTTTCAAACGACCATGCGGGCGATGGACCAATTTGCGGCTAATGACAATTGGGCCGCGGCACAAAAACTGGCCAACCGCCATCGAAAAGATTTTGCGACCTATCAAACATTTCAACAACGTGCCGATTTTATCGAGCAGATATATCAACTGATCACTCGCGTGACAAAACTTCTTGATAGCCCTGATGACTTCATCAAGCCATCAACCAAGAAGCTGGCAACCAGGCTGATCGTCGATGCAAAATTGGCGCTTGCCTATAGCCCAACCTTGACCAAATTAAGCGCCGCACTCAGCGAGCATTTGGCCAGCTATACAACGCCGCTTGATATTATTGTGATGTCCGACAATGTCACCTTTGTCGAGGTTAAATCAGTTGGCCAAGTTGGCACGGTCGTACAAAAGACCATTCAATTACTGCCGGGCGATTATGTTTTTGTTGGCAAGCGCAAGGGCTATGTCACCATTCAGGTACCCGTAGCGCTGCGCCCTGGTGATTCAGGCAAAGAAATTTCGGTGATTGCCCATGAACAGATTTGATGATGATCTGCGCCGCGCCGCCCGCGGCAAACGCACCACCGCGGTGATTGCCAGTTTTGCTATTTTGGTGTTTGGCCTTGTGCTGGCCGGTTATTTTCTGTCATTTCGCAGCCTGTCGATTGTGGTGCAACCAGAAAACGCCAAACAAACCGCCATGATTGAGGTTACTGACGGTCTGGCCTTTTCCCTTGCCAGTCGCATTTATGCTGTCTCTGACCAAGTCCAAATCAACATATCCGCGGCGAAATATCAGACCGCAAATCTTACCATTCATGGTTCAGATTTTGGCAGTGATATGACCGTGATTTTACTGCCAAAACCTGGCCGGTTGCGTGCCTTGGTCACGCCGTCAACATCGGTAAATTGGTATCTCAACGGAAATTTTGTCAGCCAGTCCAACCGTCTTGATACCGAACTTGCCCCCGGCGACTACCAGCTTGCCTTGACATCTGACTATCATGAGAGGGTTGAACGCGATCTGACGATTACGGCGGATGACGATACCAGCCTTGCCATTGATTTGCCGGGCATTACCGGTACCCTGCGCGCCACAATGACCCCACCCGGCACAATGCTGATTGATGGCCAGCCTGTCGATAGCACGTCTCCCATCACCCTTGGCCCCGGCCCGCATCTCATCGACCTTACAGCCCCCGGCCATAAATCTGTCAGCGACAGCATCACCATCACCCAAACACAGCGTGATTTTACCCGGTCGTATAATCTGCAACCGCTTCCCATACGCATGCAACACCAATTGACCCCGCCCGGCGGCAATTTATTTGTGAATGGCAAGCGGCAAGATATCAGCAAAAACACAATCGAGATCCCCTATCGCAAAAGGCTAGATATCGAATATGCCAAGCCCGGTTTTGTGACCAAAACACAATCGCAAACCGTTGCGCCCGGCGAGATGGTCGCATTATCACTTGTGCTTGACCCAGAATTTGCCGACATCACGATCACCGCCAATATCACCGCTGATATTTATCTTGATGGACAGCTTTTGGGGACAACCCCATTGCAGATATCTGTGCCAACAGTGCCAGCAACGCTAGAGGTACGCGCCGATGGCTATAAAGGCGAAACAAAATCAATCACCCCAAAACCGAAACAACCGCAAATCCATGAATTTACCCTGATCACCACCGCCACGGCAAAATTACAAAATGCGCCACAATCCTATAAAAATGCGAACGGCATTGATTTTCGTCTGATCAAACCAAGAAATGCGCGGTTTGAGATGGGCGGCAAACGGTCAGAAAAGGGCCAGCGGGCAAATGAATTTTTGCGGCAAATTGAATTGCAACGCCCATTCTATGTGGCCACGCATGAACTGACCGAAGCACAATTTTATGGCAAAGGCAGCAACCTGCCAGTGGTTAATCTCAGCTGGGAACAGGTGGCCATCTTTTGTAATGAACTAAGCATAGCTGAAGGTCTGACACCCTTCTATCGCACTAAAAATGGTCGTATCAGTGGGTTTGATCCAATGGCGGATGGCTATCGGTTTATTTCTGAAGCCGAATGGGAATTTCTTGCCCGCGCCTATCGCCGACCAAAGCAAACCATCTTTCCATGGGGGGATGATGCAGTGGTACCACCAAATGTTGGTAACTTAGCTGGTGATAAAGCCAAGCCAGCCTCGGACAGCTATATTGCTGGCTATCAAGATGGATTTAGCGGCCTTGCACCTGCCAAATCCTTTCCAGCTGATCTATCTGGCCTGTATGATTTTGTCGGCAATGTCAGTGAATGGACACATGATTCCTATATGTTTACGCCGCCACCATCTGACAAGATTGAAATAGACCCGCTTGGCCAATACAGCGCTGGGCCGCATGTCATTAAGGGTGCGAATTTTAAATCGGCTAGCCGCACCGAATTGCGCGCCGCATTTCGTGATGGCAGTGATACGCCACGTGATGATGTTGGGTTTCGGCTTGCCCGCTATCTATAAACCGGCCAATTTGGTATGGTTTGATCAGGTCTTGAATAAAAATTTACCTGCTGGACAGCAGATAGTCACAACATAATGATGAGGCTGATATGCGAAAAATCTTCATTCTGATGCTGTTAGGGTTCGTTGTCGCTGGTACCGCTGGCGTGGTTTATGCGGCAAAAATCAAAGTCGGCACGGCCGTCACATTTCCGGTGGATATTTAATGGGACAGACAATCAAGGGTTTATTGGCGCTCAGCCTATCAACAATCGCGGTTCATGCGATGTATATTATCGTGATCAGGCCAAAAGCCATGATGATGGAAGCGCTGGCCGCGCAAGGTCAGCCCGAATTGACCCGTTCAATCTGGATCATCTTGAAAGATTTTGAACAGGAAGTCTGTTTCATTTTGATGTTTTGGGCGATGTTTCTGATTTTCGATAAAATCATGCAAATCACCAAAAGCAGCTTTTTGTTTGATGTCGATTTCTTGAAAGATAATGATTTATCGCCGTCCAACATAAAGCAGGTTCTGGCCGAACTTGATTCCATGAAACATGATCTTGCTGATGCGCCTTTGATCCGGGTGTTGCGGTCAAGTCTGCGCCGATTTCTGGTTGCTGGGGATATTCATTCTGCCTCAGAAGTTGTCGAAAGCGAATGCGCCGCGCTTGCCAATAAAAATGAAGCAGAAAATTCAATGATCCGCTATTTGATCTGGGCGGTGCCATCGATTGGATTTATTGGCACTGTGCGCGGTATTGGCGAGGCATTATCGCGGGCTGATGAGGCGCTGGCAGGCAATATTTCCGGTATGACAAGCAGCCTTGGCGTGGCGTTCAATTCAACACTTGTGGCGTTGGTGATCAGCATTGTTTTGATGTTTCTGCTCCATCAATTACAGCGCTTGCAAGACAGCCTTATTGTTTCGGTCAATGATTATCTGCAACAAAAGGTGTTAGACCGGCTGAGCAAAGCCAGCAGTGGCTGATCATCATGCGCCGCACCGAAACTTCAACATTGGCCTTTCTAGATGTGATGGCGTGCGGGTTAGGTGCTGTCATCTTGATTCTTGTTGTGCTGAAACAACAAGCCCCACCTAATACCCCGCCCCAGCCTGAACCAATTGTCAGTGCCGAACAGACCGAAGCTGATTTAAATAATCTGCAAAATGAATTGGCCGCATTGCTTGCCGCACAAGATACCGCCAAAGGCGATTTGACCAAACAACAACAAATTGTGGCCGCGATCAATACCGCCCTTGAAAAGACCCAAAATGATCTGGTATCTGCCAACACCCAAGACGCGGCATTGGACCAAGCCATTGCCAGTGCCAAAAACACATTGGCACAACAACAAACAGAACCCCCGCCAGACGCCATCGACACAGTGCGTACCACCCAGCCACAATATCTGGTCGGGCTGAAAGTGACCGGCAAAAAAATTGTCGTTCTGCTTGACCGTAGCGCGTCCATGACCGCCAGAGACCTTGTCAAGATCGTGCAATATAAAGCAGGCCCCAGCACCGCGCGCCAGCGTGCAGAAAAATGGGTCAACGCGCTGAATGCTGTCTGGTGGATGACCGCCCGCGCCCCGGCGCAATCGCAAATCCAAATTGCCTCATTTAGCACCAATACAAGATTTCATACCACAAATTGGATTAGAACAAACGACAGCGCGGCGTTGAGCGCCGTGAAAGCCGAAATGGCCTCTCTGGTGCCTGAAGGTAGCACTAATTTAGAAGATGCTGTTGACGCCGCCATTAAAACTGGGGCCGACAGCATTTATATCATTACCGATGGTCTGCCGACAGCCGCGCCGGGCGGCCAGACTCTGCTTGGCCTTGATGGATGTGGCAGCAAATGGTTCAAACGCAAGCAAGTAACAGGCGAATGCCGAGTTAGCCTATTTCAACGTACGGTTGCCGCCGCCGCTGGCAAGCCGGTGCGCATTTCGATTGTGTTGATGCCGCTTGAAGGCGACCCGGATGCGGCCCCGCTATTTTCTAAATGGGCGCTTAGCAAAGGTGGCGTTTTGCTGAGCGCGGCAAGGAACTGGCCATGAGCAGACAACCAACAGCCGCGCAAAAGCGTGAAAGGCTCGACCCGTTCAGCCTGTCTTTTCTCGATATTATTTCCTGCGGGTTTGGCGCGGTTGTTGTGCTTATCCTGATTTTTCGGTTTGACCCATTTCCAGATGACAGAGCCGCCCCACCGCCGCCAACCGACACTGCCGCCGCCTATAACAGCATTTTGGCTGAGGCCGCCATCAGTGAAAAAACCAAACAGGCAAAAGCGGCACTTGATGATATGTCAGCTGCACAAACCGCCAGCAACGAAACTGCACAAAGGCTGCAACAACAGCTAGATCAATCACGCCAGCAACTTGCCGCCAAACAAGCGAGCAACGCAGAAAAGCAACAACAGCTTGCCGCGTTGAAACGCCAGATTGAGCAAGTCAAAATTGCTGGGGCCACAACCGAAGTGCCAAGTGACCCGGATGATGAAGCCGGCGGTATTTTGGTAGATCGGGACTATGTCATATTCATTGTTGATACATCTGGCAGTATGCGTGAAATATGGGGGCGCGTGGCGGATCGAATGAACCAAATTTTACTGCAGCACCCACAGGTCAAGGGCATCCAGGTGATGAATGACAATGGCAGCTATCTTGTATCTGCCTATGCCAAACGCTGGATCACGGACACCCCGAAAATGCGCGAGCGGATTTTACGACTATTTAATTTATGGTCATCGACATCAAACTCTAGCCCGGCCGAAGGGCTGGTGCGCGCGCTCACAGATTTTCAATCTTCGACCAAAGACATGTCGATCTATGTGTTGGGTGATGATTTTTCTGGTGGTGATTTTGATAGTGTTATCGAAGCGGTGCGCAAGCTGAATAGCGGCGATGCCCGCATCAATGCGATTAATTTTATTAATCCAAACGCAACAACGGATAGATTTTCCATTTTGATGCGTGAAATTGCACTGGAAAATCACGGCACACTCATCACCATGTGATCGGCAAGGGCGCCGCCTGATATCTTGGCCACGCCCTTTGGGTCTGTCTAATCAATATGTGTCAGTCGACCGTCTTTATAGGCGCTCCATAATTCCAGCAACATTTCCTCAACTTCATCATTTGACAAAAATTGTGGCTTTTCTTCAAAGCTATCAAACACCTTGGCGATAAACTCTTCTGGTGCGTTGCATTGCGGCAAAAACTGTTCGGCCTTATGCAGGAAAATATGAAGATCTGTTGCCCATTTTTTAACTTCTTGATTGAACCGCATGAAAACCTCCCGTGGGTTGGGTATGTAAAAAAATGATGTCATCTAAGCCTTGAGTAAAGTTTTACATTTGTAAAAATGTAAATCAAGTGTTTTGACAAATTTTGACAACGCCTATTTCACAGCAGATCATTTCCGAATTGCCCAAAACCGCCCTCTATTGCTAGAGCTTGTCTGTCGGTGCTGGCGCGCCGGTCTTAGTTTGCTGGAGGCATAGTTATTTGCTGGCACATCTCGGGGCCTATAGCGGGTTGTTTATCGCCGCATTTTTGGCCGCAACAATTTTACCAGCACAATCAGAGGCCGGGCTTGCCGCGCTCATTCTGGCATCTCCGGCATCGGTCACATTGCTTGTTGCGACCGCCAGCCTCGGCAATATTTTAGGATCAGTGGTGAATTGGTATCTTGGCCGCGGCATAAACCGCTTTACCGGCAAACGCTGGTTTCCGGCAAGCGAAGACCAGCTATCGCGGGCGACCAACTGGTATAGCCGTTACGGCCGATGGAGCTTGCTGTTAAGCTGGGTGCCAGTTATCGGCGACCCATTAACGGTGGTGGCTGGCATCATGCGCGAGCCGCTTTTACGGTTTTTGCTTATTGTTGGGATAGCAAAAACTGGCCGGTATATTGTCGTCGCCCTACTGGCCTTGCAGTGGTTATGACCCTGCCTTGCACGGCGGAATCATATCCTCATCAAATCGCATTTCGACGCCGCCAAATGCCGCCAGATTTGGCGCCCCGGTCAAAAATAATGCAATGGACATCTGCTGTTTCCAGCCTGTGACAAAATCCTGTAATTTCGGTGCATCTAAATCGCTATCATCAGCCACCAAATGTGCCAGCATCGGCCCAGCTGCCGATACCATGGTCGCGCCAAGCCGGATGGCTTTGGCCGCATCCAACCCATGACGCACACCGCCAGAGGCAATAACAAGCTGGCCCGGGCAGGCGCGGCAAACGGTTCGCAGACAGTCAACAGTTGGCATGCCCCAATCAAAAAACGGGGCAAAGATTTCGGCATCACCATCGCGCCGCGCGGCTTCTATCCGTGCCCAGTTGGTCCCGCCAAACCCAGCAACATCAACGGCTGTAACCCCCATATCAAACAATTCAGCCGCCAGAATCGCATTAATGCCAGCGCCCACTTCCTTGACGATCACTGGAACGGCAGCGTTTTTGACAAGTGCCGCAATCGCCGATTTGACCCCAGTCCAATCGGTTTCACCCTCTGGCTGTACTGCCTCTTGCAAGGGATTTAGATGGATCGCAATGGCATCGGCCTGCAAATCATCAATTGCCGCCCGCGCTAGATCAAGACCGCCAGATTGGGCAAGCTGAACACCGCCTAAATTGCCAATAATTGGTATATGAGGGGCAAGATCGCGCAAGCGGCGCGCCGTCTGGCCAGCCTCTAATGCGGCGCGTTGCGACCCTACTGCAAGGGCAATTAACTGGTCTTCAGCGACACCAGCCAAGGCATGATTAATTTGGTCAGCCCGCTTGGTCCCGCCGGTCATCGCCCCAATCATCAGCGGTGCCCCTAGCCGGTAGCCTAAAAATTCTGTCGATAGGTCAATGGCGGCGAGGCGAACCTCGGGCAAAGCGCAATGGGTGAAACTGATCCGGTCGAACCCATTTTCGCCGCCTGACCGGGTGCGGGGGTCAAGCGCAAGTTCAAGATGCGAATCCTTGCGTGCGGCGGCTGGCTTGTCTGATTGCATCACATGGCATCCTTTACATCACGCCGCCGGAACAGCCCGTCAACCAGAATCATATGGGGTACAGTCAACGCCGCTAGACCGATAAAAATCACCTGCAACAAATCTTGACTGATATTACCGCTGTCAAGCCACCACAACATCATAGCACCGCCGCCCCAACTTGCCAAAGTGAACAGCATTGCTTGCGATAACATATGTCGCGGCGTGGCGTGCGAGCTGACATGATCCCAAATATGACGCATATGTCGGCCCGTATGGATCACACAAAAATAAATGGCAAAGCCGACCAATGGTGGGACCACGCTTAATAAAAGGCACAATAACGCCAATTCAACCAAACGGGGCCGCAACCCAGCATCACGGATAGCCACGATCAAATAAAGCGCCGCCACTGGCATTATAAATATGGGGAACATTTCGGTCATCATAACCGCCAGCATGATATCGCCATTGGTCAATGCCGCATATATTGGTGTCACCTGTTGCAAATGAAACAGGCTGATGCCAAACACCGCCACACCGCCATGCGCGGCGATTTGCACAGCCCGGGCAATTCCATTGGTTGCAGTTGCATCACCATGGCCAAAATGCACCGCTGAAATCAGCAGAAATAGTGCCAATGCCAGCCCCGGTTGCCACACCCAAAACGCCACCACCGCCCCAGCAAAACCAAGATAAACCGTGATGAATTTGATTAAACCGCCGAGCGTGCGCGAATACCCCAAATGCCGGGCAATCGCCCCGTCAAACGCCCCGTGCGGCAAACCAATCACCACCACAAATGCCAGCGCCACCAAGCTGGCATGATCCAGCATAAACAGACGATCGGTCATGCCCATATCCATCGTCATAACACCGCCTTTGCTTCTGGGTGCAATAAACCCCATAGAAACGGTATTTTTGGCATGGCCATAATCACCTTTGCCCAGGTTTTCATGCCGGCTTCACCACTTAAAAAACGGGCAAATTCATCACCGGTCAGCGCCGCCGCCATAGCGGTAAAAATATGTGGTGCCAATTCCGGGTGGCGGCGCAAAACAGCCAGAAAAATACGATCCATCCATAATTCAAAGGCGCTATGCGGAACACCTACAGCCAGAGGCTTGCCAGCAACAGCGCGCGACACCGCATGATCAATTTGCTTTTGGATAAAGCTAAACGCATAGCCGCTTGACGGTCTAATCGCCCCGCCATTTGCCCCAATACCAACAAGTCCCGGATCATGTCGGCCCAGCACCCCAAGCGGGATTACCCCGGATTCACGGCGGTTGATCTCAAACGCCGATAGATGACAAATGCTTTTTAAATAGCTGGTGATGGCGGCGTCATAAAAATCAGCAGGTGCCAGTTCAGGTGAAAACAAAGTCGATTCAATCAAGGCTTCTTGATCTGAAAATGGCAGACAGTAAATGAAATGCATCCCCTGCGTTTGATCACAGCGAAAATCCATTAAAATAGCTGTTGTCGGATCAAACGTACCAGCCGCGGCCCGCACCTCCCAGCCAACAAAATGCTGCAGCATCATACCATCTGGCACCGGGGGCGGTCGGCTATCTAAAATCTGGCCAGCTATGGTTTGTTCAGCCAAAGTTTGTTGAGTGGGCGCTGGCAGACCCAAATCATGGCGAAACTCTACGCCGCTGGCCTTTGCTTTATCTTGGCAATCTTGTAACCAGAGATGGCGGTGAATGGCACAATAAGGATGCCGCACCGCGTGATGCACAACATGCTGGTCGTCGCTGATAATCTGCCAATTGGCCCATTGTTTGCGCGCGGCTGATGTCGCTGGTTGCAGCCATTCCATCGCCCAAAACCCCCAGATATGATCATCTGCATCATCTTGTTTCGGGGCGATGAGCGATAGCTTGTGGCCCGGCAAATCGGCGGCGCGCGCCGCTAGTGACAATCCGGCACAGCCCGCACCAATGACGCTTACCGGCAATGGCTGTTGTCGATCAACGGACATCGGGCAGACCTTCCAAACCATCATGAAGCTGTTTGCGATGCGGTGCGCGCGGCCACAGCCGCCGCCAGATTGATCCACATGCCTGCAGGCTGCATATGATTTTTGTGACCCGGCTGGTCACTTGTCGGCCGTGATGCCAGCCATATCCAGTTGCCGTAATCTGTACCCCGATCTGACGATAAACCCGCGCCGCGACCGCGATCGCAATATGGGCGCGCAAGGGCAGATATGTCAAACCGGCGGCCCCACTTTGATAATAGTCATCAGCCATTGACAAAAGCTGGCGCTGAGCCGCGCTGACTGACCTTGCCAATTCGCCATCTGGTGCATGGCTGGCGGCGGTGATATGTACTGGTGTCACATCCCCGGTCCAGCTTGCTGGCAGATACCGGCGTCCCATTTTGGCATCTTCTAAAATATCACGCGCAATGTTGGTCAGTTGCATGGCAATACCAAGGTCAATGGCATGCGCACGCGCCGCATCATCGTCACAATCAAGCACATGACACATTAACAAACCAACCGTCCCGGCGACCCGATAGGCATAGCGGCGTAGCGCCCGTTCATCCGCAATACGCACCGGCTTTTGATCCTGCAACAGCCCGTCAATAAGCGCGATAATGACCGGTATGGGCAAATTTTGCTGATAGATAAAGGGCAGAAAATCAGCCAAAAGCGGGTCGGTGGCACGGCGCCGCCCGGCCAGATCGTCACGGATCGTTAACAAGCGGTGCGGCCCATCGGGAATATCACCATCGGCCATATCATCAAGCACCCGGCAAAACCGATATAAGGTGGCCGCATCACCCCCCATCCGGTTGCCAAGAAAACGCCGGGCCCAGTCAAAACTCTTGCCATTAGCGGCAAGTGCCTGATGCGGTGTCATGAATTCGCTTTTTGCCATCTGCACGAAGCCTAACCCCCAAAATACATAAATCTGGATCAGTCACCAGCCATCAAGCGACCTATAACATGGCTTTGGCATCATCCTCTGCCACCAATGTCTCGACCACTTTAGCCGAACATAACACACCTGGCATACCGGCCCCAGGATGCGCCCCCGCAGCCGCAAAATATAAATTTTCGATATGCGGGTCACGGTTATGAAAGCGAAACCATGCCGACTGGACGAAAATTGGCGCAATCGAAAATCCTGCACCATGCATTGACCGATAATCTGTCTTAAAATCTTCTGGCGTCATATAAAAAGCATCGGTGATCACGGATTTAAGATCAGGCATGATGGTATCGCCAAGTGCCACAACAATCCGTTCCTGCAAGACTGGGCCTGTTGTCTGCCAATCAATCGCACCGCGCAAATTTGGCACTGGACACAATACATAGAAACTATCACAACCAGACGGTGCAAAACTGCTGTCGGTGGCCGTGGGCCGGTGCAAATATAATGAAAAATCATCTGCCAGAATTTTACGGTCAAAAATATCAGCAAGCAGTTCCTTATAGCGCGGCCCCATCCAGATTGTGTGATGGGCGATATCATCATAGGTTTTGCGCGTTCCGAAAAACAACACAAATAGTCCCATCGAATAATGGGTCAGCTTGTCAGGCAGCAACCGTTTGCACCGGTTTCTATGCGCCGGCAGCATCTGGCTATAAACGGTTGGCGGGTCTGCATTACAAATCACTTTGCTGGCAGGAAAAAATTGGCCATCCACCGTTGTGGCACCGATCGCCCGGCCGTTATCAACGTCTATTTGGGCGATATCCTGGCCAAGAACAACCCGTACCCCGGACCGGCGCAACAAACCATCCAGCGCGGCCACCAGCTTGCCGGTGCCACCCATGGCAAAAAACACACCCCAGCGGCGCTCTAGATAATGGATCAGGCTGTAAATGGATGTTGTGCTGAACGGGTTGCCCCCGACAAGCAAGGGGTGGATCGAAAACGCCTGCCGCAACAATGGATGTTTGATATATTTATGCACAATTCCAGCCACCGAATGATAGCTTTGCAGCCTTAGCAGACTTGGGATTTGTGCCAGCATATCAGTGAATTTGGTAAAGGGCTTGTCGGCCAGTTTTTCAAAGCCGATTTCAAAAATTGATTTAGACACCTCTAGCAACTTGGCATATCCGGCAACATCCTGCGGCGAAAAGCGTCGGATTTCTTCATTTGTATCTTCAATGGATGGCCGGTAATCAAATTGTTCGCCGGTATGAAAATAAAATCGATACCACGGGTCAAGCGCGCGAAATTCGACATGATCCTCGCGGCGTTCGCCAAATAAGGCAAATAATTCATCAAATAGAAATGGCGCGGTAATAACCGTCGGGCCAGCATCATGCCGGAACCCACCATGTTCGAACACCTGCGCCCGCCCGCCAATGGCGTCTAGCCGGTCAATCAATGTGACATCATAACCGCGCGCACGCATCCGCAAGGCCGATGCAATACCGCCAAAGCCAGCACCAATCACAAGAACAGAACGCGCCGTATCTGACAGAGGTTGTTCGCTGGGTGTCAGGGGGGCTGAACGGGCCGCACCAACCTGGTCTGGCATGGCTTAAACCTTGAGATGTTTCACAGAGTTCAAGCAAACACGCTTTAACAGCGCATGTACAGGGCTGATCACCTCATAAATTTCAACGGATAAGGATTCAGCCTTTGCTTCGGCATCATCCAGAATAGACAACATACACCGGCCCGCACGTTCCATTGCATCGGATTTACGGATGGCCGCCTGCCAATCCATAAGTGCGGCGTTATCTCCAGCCTCGTACCATAGATCAAATTTGGCTTGTTCAGCAGGCGATAGGCAATCGCGAAAACACAGCGTGACAGCATTTGGCGCCCGGCGTGCCAAATCGCTTCCAATGGATTTGGCTCCATCATTGCCATCAAAATTCATGATGTCATTCGCGATCTGATAGGCTTTGCCAAGATATCTGAAATAAGAGGCCACAACAATTTCAGCACGGGCATCAAGCGCCATAATCGCAACCCCTTGAAGCGGGGCGGTTAATAGCGGTGCGGTTTTATCTGCCGCAATTTGCAGATATCTGTCCCAATCATAGCTACGGTCTGATTCAAACTCCATCGCCTCGCCAGCGGTAGTGGTCGCCATATGGCGGGCCAGCAACGTCACCAGCTTTGGCGTTTTGGCGATTTGTGAGGCTTCGGACGCCAGTTCGAATGACAAGGCGATCAGCCAGTCGCCAAGCGTTAACGCCACATGGCGTCCAAACTTCGCCCAAATGGCCTGCTGGCCACGGCGCAATTTGTCACCATCACATATATCGTCGTGCACCAGCGATGCATTATGCAACAGCTCAATGGCCGCTGCCCATCTGATCGCCGCGTTGAAATCAACATTTAAAAGATAAGCACCGCGCATCACCATCTTTGCCCGCAGCATTTTGCCGGGATTTTCAAAATGGTGGGCGGCAGCGGCGGCAAGAGGCTGCCAGCTTTTTGGCAATCTTTGTAAAATGAAATTGTGAACCTGATCCTGTTCATCCCGATGTTGCGGTGATGACGAGACCCGGTCAGTCGCCATAACGCCTAGCAATGTCGATAATTCATTCATTGTAAACTCTCATTGGCGTGGTTTGATTATGGCTTTAGAACAAGCAAGAGCAGGGCAACCAGCCAAGCCGGTTGCCCCACCTGATAATTATTTAGATGACTCTGATTCGGTCACCGCCACGTTCCAGATGATCACACCAAAGGCGATCTTGTTCCAGACGTCGGCAATGTTGTAAATCACGTTCAGTGCTTCGTCACTGACCGCGCCGTTCAGATAGCCCATGAAATAACCAAGCGGGTAAATCGCCCAACCGATGGTCACAATCCAACGCATTGTTGAGAATGCAGACTGCACCGATGCTGGGGCTTTTTCAGCCGCTACACGGCTGGCTTCACCAGCAAAGATTTCATACAGGATGTAGGCCCAACCGAGCATACCAATGATGAAACCGGCCCATGCATTGATGTAGCCAATTTCGCCAGCGTAACCGCCAACCAGCATCACCAATGTACCGATCATCAAACGCCAGAAGACACCGCCTGATACAGCCGTGATCGCACGCAAGATGAGATAGAATTCAATCATCAGCAATGGCACTGTGATCAACCAGTCAATGTAACGATATACGGTTGGTGTTTCACCGGTCATTACCCAGACGTCGCGCATATAGAAATAGTGCACAGCGGCAATCAAAGTCACCAGACCAGACACGGTCAGTGATGTTTTCCACTTCCCGTCAACGCGCTGCGTTTCGAGAAAGAAGAAGGCTGTCGAGGCCACCAAAGCCATCGAAATCAGCCAGAATGAAATGCCGACGTAATCGTCGGATTTCAATGTGAGTGCTTCCGCATGCGCCGCAATAGGCGTTAACGCCATAGCTGCAACGGCGAGCGCCGAAGTCACACCGAGTTTAGAAAATCTTAACATTAAGTCCTCCGTTAACAGAATGGCCGCGAGTGGTGCGGCAACAGGCACCGCGACAAACTGTCGCTTTACCTGCGGCAAAAGGTATCTGACAGAGGTTTCATTCGGCAATGCGGAAAACGGGGAAAATCTCGACCCGTGAATTTTATTATTTAGATTCAATTAATTAAAAAAGCAAAATGAGTTTTGCTAAAAATGCAATAATTGTGGCTAAAATATGTCAATTTTCAAGATATATCATATAAAATCAGATAAATAGGAAGGTTTCGCCGCGTGACGGGTCACGGGCAGGCATTTTGGCCTATTGCGCGATTTGGCTGGCCCATGCAGCCCTTATGCCTGTTTAACAGATTTTGGCAAGCGGCATTGACCCTGCCCGCTTGGCCGGCGATGGCGGCACATACCGCCGGGTGGCATGCATATTTGGCCGAAACTCGTTAACGGCTATTTCTAGGCCCTGCCCTCCAGCATTTCTGGCGGCATTTCTGGCGGGATTTCTGGCGGTGTTTTTGGCGGCAAATTATCGGTGGCTAGCGGGCGCTTTTGCTTTGACCTTGACGACCAATTCGAGATAGCGTCTCGGACATGACACCAACATCGCTTAGTGCGCCTGCCTCTTCAATGGACTGGATTATGCTGGCCGCCCTTGGCTTTATCTGGGGCGGCAGTTTTCTGGGTGTTGAAATTGGATTAACTGGATTTGGCCCAATCACCGTTGCTGCGGGGCGGGTTGCCGTCGCCGCACTGATTTTGCTGGCTTATGCCTATTTATTTGGGAGTGGCTTGCCACAGATAAAAACCAAAACCGATAAACGTATCTGGCTGCATTGCTTTGGCATGGCGTTATTTACCAACGCACTACCATTCAGCCTGCTGTCGTGGGGCCAGCAGGCGGTAACATCTGGATTCGCCGGGATCAGCATGGCGGTTGTGCCGTTGTTTGTTTTGCCGCTTAGCCATTTTTTGGTGCCTGGTGAAATATTGAGCCGGGCCAAGATCATTGGGTTTTTGTTTGGTTTTGCCGGTGTGGTGTTGCTTGTTGGCGGCGATAAAATTTTTGCTGGCCAGCCCCAAACGCCGATGTTGCTGATGGCACAACTTGCCTGCGTTGCCGCAAGCTGTTGTTATGCAATCGGCTCTATCATCACCAGATTATGCCCGCCGGTCAGCACAGTATCCTATGCGGCCTGCGGGTTAATGCTTGGCGGTTTCATGCTTGTCCCGATGGCCATTTGGATAGAGGGAATGCCGCAAATGCCGGGCATTATGGCAATTTTTGGCGTTGGCTATCTTGCGGTATTTCCAACGGCGGTGGCGACCATCTTGCTGACAATTGTGGTGCGGCGCGCTGGCCCGCCTTTTTTATCTTTGGTGAATTATCAGGTGCCTGTATGGGCGGTCATTATTGGCGCAACGGTGCTTGGTGAAGCCTTGCCGGGCCATTTTTTAATAGCACTCGGCATTATTCTGGGCGGCCTGTTTATTTCGCAATGGCGCAGGCGGGCCAAACCAGCCTAGCCCATTCCCCCAAACGCGCCATTTGCAGCCCATGTCAATGACCCAAAATCTGGCTGAGGAATAATTTTGTCCGGTCTGATTTCGGGGCGCTAAAAAAGGCCTCAGGCTCATTTTGTTCGATAATCTGCCCCTCATCCATAAAAATCACCCGGTCAGCCACTTTGCGTGCAAAGCCCATTTCATGCGTCACACAGATCATCGTCATGCCATCTTCGGCAAGTTCGACCATCGTATCGAGAACCTCTTTGATCATTTCTGGGTCAAGTGCCGAGGTTGGTTCGTCAAACAACATCAGCTGTGGTTGCATACATAAAGCGCGCGCGATGGCCACACGCTGTTGCTGTCCGCCTGATAATTGACCGGGATATTTATGCGCCTGTTCCGGAATTTTGACGCGGGTCAGAAAATGCATGGCGGTTTTTTCAGCTTCAGCCCGCGGTGTTTTGCGCACCCAGATTGGCGCAAGCATGCAATTTTCTAATATGGACAAATGCGGAAATAGATTGAAATGTTGAAACACCATGCCGACTTCGCGGCGGATTTCATCAATGTTTTTAACATCGTTATTCAGTTCGATACCATGCACATGGATATCACCCTGTTGATGTTGTTCGAGCCGGTTTAGACAGCGAATTAAGGTAGATTTGCCCGAACCGGACGGCCCGCATACGACAATCCTCTCGCCCTTAGCCACACGTAAATTTATGTCCCTTAACACATGAAATTGACCAAACCATTTGTTTACATGTTGCATCAAGACAACTGGTTCGTCTGTTTGAACTTGGCGGTTTTTTCGTGCCATTTTGAACCCTTTTTTACTGCAGTAAAATCAATGACCTCGATCTAGTTTCTTTTCAAGGTATATGGAATAGCGAGACATTCCGAAGCAGAAAAAGAAAAAGACACTGGCCACAACTAGATAGCCTGTTGGACTTTGTACCGGCGAAGACCATGCAGCGTCAGCCAATGTTGATTGAGTGGCTCCGAGTAAGTCAAAAATGCCCACAATACTTACCAAAGAGGTGTCTTTGAACACACTAATTACTGTGTTGACGATTCCTGGTAGAACATGTTTGAGCGCTTGCGGCAAAATCACTAGCCTCATGGACTGCCAATATGTCAATCCCATCGCGTCTGCGGCTTCGTATTGACCTTTGTCAATGGCCTGCAAACCACCCCTTATTACCTCAGCCATGTATGCTGACTGCCACAGCGTTACCCCGATTAATGCTCTTAGAAGTGAGTCAAAATTTACGCCTTCCGGCATAAACAAGGGGATCATCACAGATGCCATAAAAAGAACTGTGATCAACGGCACTCCCCGCCAAAATTCAATGAAGACGATTGACAGCGTGCGTGCGATTGGCATTTGCGAGCGCCTGCCCAACGCAAGCAAGATGCCAAGTGGAAGCGAAGCAACGATTGCAGTAATCGCAACAACCAGAGTGATCAGCAACCCGCCCCAGTCACGCGTATCTATGTTAGTCAGCCCAAAATCATGACCGATAATCGCCATAAACGCTGCAATAAAAATTAAGGTCCAACCGGCAATCCCCGAGACAGACGCAAGGTCAGAAAATACGCCAGTCAGCCTGCCAGCAATACCCAAACGACGCAGTGTAATTAGGGCCAAGCCGAGCAATGTGTATAAGCCAACGGTTGTCTGGGAATAACCAAATCCGCCACCAGTTAACATGAGCGTTGCGAACATTGGAAAAACAACTAGCAGCAATAAACTTGCTAATTTTCTGTAGGGTAACGGCTCAATCAACACCCAAACTAGTAAAAGGCTTCCAACCAAATAGGTGGTTTTTACGCGCCACAGATCTTCCAGCGGATATGCGCCAAAAAGTATGAATTTTGTCTTTGCAAAGATGTAGGGCCAACATGCACCATGCCACCCCTCCGGCAGGCTCCCACCCTGCTCCACAGTCCAACACGCTTGGCGTTTAACACCGTCTGCATCACTCCAAACTGCCGAGAGCAGAGCAAAGTCAACCAAACCGTATAGTTGAGTTGCAAAAAAATAAAAAACAAAGACAGTGAACATCGCCACCAATAGCGATCGCATACTTGCCGCCGGCGACGAAAAATCAGACATGCTCTGAAAAATATTGTTGTAAAGCCAGCCTTTTATTCCAACCTCAGACGGCGGCGGCGGCAAGTACGGGGCCTCTGTCTCTCTGACATAGGCATCAGAGCTAATCGACGATGTGCTCCTTGGATCTGATTTGTCCGTTTGTCTCATCTCACCGCTCGATTAGTTTAACTTTACTGTTGTACCAATTCATAAACGCAGCAGTCAAAAGCGAGAAAGTTAGATAAACCATCATCATCATAAATATCATCTCAATTTCTTTACCAACCTGATTTAACGCTGTACCAGCAAAGACAGAAACCAGTTCAGGATAGGCAATCGCGACTGCCAAAGATGAATTTTTTGTTATGTTGAGATACTGCGAAGTTAGGGGAGGAATGATTACCCTTAGTGCTTGCGGAATCACCACCAGCCGAAGCGTAAAGTTTGGCCGTAATCCCAAAGCAGAGGCAGCCTCAGTTTGCCCCTTACTCACAGCAAGAATACCCGCACGTACAATTTCAGCGATAAACGCCGCAGTGTAGAGTGATAACGCAAACCAAACGGCAAGCATTTCTGGCACAACGAGCATGCCTAAGCCCGATTGATACCCTCTGCGAAGCATTGGTCCTGTGTCTTTAAACTCCGGAAATTCCCATGACAATGGGCTACCCATCACGAAATATACTACGGTTGGTATCAATATCAATATGGCTGCGCTTAACCAAAAAATCGGAATAAATTGACCAGTCTGTTCTTGTTTTCTTTTTGCCCAAAGGCGAAGGAAAAAAACCAGCGGAACATTAAATAGTAGCGCCAAAAACACAACACCAAAGCCTTGCTCAGGCACTGGGGCAGGCAAATAAAGCCCGGTGATATTCAAGCCCGCGACGTCCGGAATGAGTTCAAACTTTTCCCTTTTGCTCGGCATGGCGCGCAAGACCGCAAAATACCAGAAGAATAATTGCAACAAAATGGGCACATTCCGAAGGACTTCGATGTATGTGGTGGCAAAGGATTTAAAAATTATATTGTTTGACAAACGCATTATGCCCATCGTGAAACCGATGACAGTTGCAGCAATTATTCCCAAAATCGCCACTAAAAAAGTGTTGGCGATTCCTATCAAATAGACATCCCAATACGTTGATTGGCCAACCTCATAGTCCAACAACCATGTTCCGAATGTTTGACTAATTTGAAAACCAGCCGTGCTACTCAGGAAATCAAATCCAAGTGATTTGCCCTGATTATCTAGGTTGGTGACGGTGTTATCGATCAACCAATATAAGCCGACACCAATAGCACATAGCAGAAGGGCTTGAAAAATTATGCCTCGGGCATTTTCGTCATTCAGCAAATTAGCTTTTGATATTTTTGTCAATTGTTTCGAAGTCAAAACAATCACCCATATGATTAGCAAAAAAGCGCCCAGCTCAACGAACTGGGCGCTCTAATTTCGTTTCGTTTTAACGGATCGGGGCCGCGTAAAGAATGCCGCCTTTGTTCCAGAGCGCGTTCACACCACGGTCAAGCTTTAATGGTGTATTCGGCCCTACATTGGCTTCATAACTTTCACCATAATTGCCGACTGCCGTAATTGCGTTGAGCGCCCAGTCATTTGAGAGGCCAAGTTCTTCGCCAAACTTACCTTCACCACCAAGCAAACGTTTGATCGCAGGGTTTTCTGTTCCCGCCAGTCGTGATTTAGCATTTGCCTTTGTAATACCCATTTCTTCGGCATTGATTAAGGCATTCAACGTCCAACGCACGATGTTAAACCATTGGTCGTCACCTTGGCGCACTACCGGGCCAAGTGGCTCTTTTGAGATGATTTCTGGCAACACCAAATGTGCGTCCGGGTTGGTCAGCTTTGTGCGTTGTGCGGCCAGACCAGACCGGTCTGTCGTGTACACATCACACCGCCCCGCATCATATGCGGCAACAACCTCATCGGCTTTTTCAAAAGCTACCAAATTAAAACTCATGTTGTTTGCACGGAAATAGTCGGTGATGTTCAGTTCGGTTGTGGTACCTGTGTTGGTGCAAATATTGGCGCCATCCAACTCTGTAGCTGATTTCACGCCAAGGCCCGCCGGCACCATCATGCCTTGCCCATCATAGTAGTTTACACCAGCAAAATTGAGACCTAGCTGAGTGTCACGGGTCATTGTCCAAGTGGTGTTGCGAGACAAAATATCAATTTCGCCGGATCCAAGCGCGGTAAACCGCTGCTTCGCAGAGAGCGGCGAAAATTTGACTTTGCTTCCATCACCAAATATTGCGGCTGCCACAGCCCGGCAAAGATCAACATCAATACCAGTCCAGTTTCCGCTATCGTCCGCATTAGAAAATCCTGGCAAGCCTTGAGAAACCCCACATTGCACGAACCCTTTAGCCTTGACAGCTTCGAGTGTAGTCGCAGCATTCGCGCCAGTGGCGAACATCGCGATCCCTGCCGCCGCTGATAAAATCGTTCTTCTGATCATGAAATTTTTCCTCTCCAAATTTAGATTTGCCAACATGGTATGTGATTCCCCATCATTTACGCAATCGTAAACAAACCGTTTCTTTTGGTGTATTTTAAATACTTGTTTTTATGCGACTTTTTTTATTATAGGCAAGTGAATGACACAAACATATCGATTACTTAAGTTAAATCGCTTTTATAATAGGGGTTTGACCACGCCATCTTTCCGGCCGCATCGCGCAGGGTGATACGAAACCAATCTGACCGAAATTTGCTAAGATCAAATTGTGTCACGGTCATATTTTTGCCTGTTTCGGCCATGGCCATATGACCGGCCCCGCTGATCACCACATTTTCAACCGGTGACGAGGACACCGTCAAAACCCCATCTTCTATTTGCAGATCGGTAAAATCAGCACCGGTGGAGGCATAATGATGACCAGCTTTCAACGCCGCGACGAGCGCATTTTGCGACAGTTCAGCGGCGGCCACCATAACCCAACCGCCGCCCCAATCTGGCAGTTCGAAATGCGAATCATCGGTCGCGGTAAAGCTTATTTTTTTGCCCTCATTCAGCAAATAATCGGCAATCGCAATGCCGCTACCACGTGCCGATGTGACCACACAAGAATGGTTATAGATTTCCACCGCATCAGCCGCCGCCACCTGCATGGCTTCATCGGTTGTCATGGTATACCATTCTGGATGTGCCAGCGACACATAGGCACCCGCGGCTTGCGCCCGCGCGATCAGGTCTGGGGCGGTTTCGTTTGCATCTGGGCAGGCAAAATCAAGTGGCAAGCCGTTGGCCACAATGTGCCATACGCCGTCTTGATCATATGTTTTACCATAGCAATGAAGTTCGGCTGATGGCAACGTAATAAAGCCTTTGCGATCAAGGGCGCGGCCATCACACACGCTTGTTGCGGCAAATTTGTCATCGATCCATAAATGGTCGGACAAACAGGTGAAATCATAGCCAAGATCGGCATATGTCTCGACCACGGCTTGCGCCGACAACACCCCATCGGAATGGGTCGAATGCCCATGTAAATTGCCGCGATAAAGGGAATGACCAAGTCCAAATGGTGGCAGTTTCATGAAAAAACACTCCTGGGCCACGCCGCCCCGCTATAAATCGATTTGGATGTTGTTACTGGACTATGGATCGCCCCAACAGGCAAGCAGAAAAATACCATGACGCCACCTTCTTGAAACCAGTTGGCCAATGCGATCAACACAGCCTGCTAGCGATTGACAGCCACGTCTGGTTCGGGGCAGAGTGCCGCTTGTCATATGGCGTAAATTTATGTTGTAAAAATTTATGCCATATCGGTTTATGCGGCTTAGGTGTCTCGGCTTTGTCAAATCATCACATCACAGGTTGGTCATCACCATGGTAATGCCGGGCTGGTTTACCTCTTATATGAATGGCAAGCCTGCCAGGTTTGGCACCTTGTTGGCACTGGCCGGCATATTGGTCTTAACGCCTGATACATTGGTGATCAGGCTGTCTGGGCTTGAACGCTGGACCCTGATGGGCTGGCGCGGCATATTAATGGGGGTGATGTCATTCGCCATCTGGTGGCTTTTATTCACCCGTCAGCCATGGCGTGATTTGCGTAGCGTTATGACATGGCAAGGGCTGTTCGTGATTGCCACATTCAGCATGAATTCAGTTACTTTTACCCTTGGCATTGTCGAAACATCGGCCAGCGTAGTGTTAACAGCTGTTGCCACCATGCCGGTATTTGCAGCGATTTTATCGGCGTTTTTATTACAGGAAAGACAGGGCTGGCTTGGCTGGGCGGCGATTTTCGCCGCAATGGCCGGTGTTGGCATTGTGGTGGCTGACGGAAGCAACGCCATTGGCCAGCCGGGCGGTTCGGTCATGCTTGGCGCGCTTTATGGCGTGTTGACCGCCATCGGCCTTGCGGTCACTTTTACCTTTGCTCGCAAATATCCTTGGCTGGCAATTCTGCCAGCCGCTGCGCTTGGCGCTTTTATCAGCGGCATGATTGGTCTTTCACTGGCTGAACAAGACAAAATATTTGATGTGCCATTATGGACCGTATTGACCATGGGGCTGGTTTTGTTGCCAGTGTCTTTCACCTGCCTCAATCTAGCACCGCGCTACACCAGTGCTGCGGTTGTCAGTCTGGTGATGCTATTGGAAATGGTGATCGGGCCATTTTGGGTCTGGCTTGGCATTGGCGAGCGTCCCTCAGCGATGATGATGGGCGGCACCGCGGTGGCATTGGCGGCGCTTGGCTTTCACATTATCCGCACGCAATGGTATGCCGCCGGCCCGACAACCACCGATTAGACATCATCTGCAACAAATGGTGGCACAACAGATGATGGCACGATGCCTAATCGGTGTCATTTGCCTATGAAGCAGGCGGCAATGTTTCTTTATAACCGGGCACCGCCGCCGCAAAATCAGCGAGCCAGTCCTGCAGATTGGCCGCATGATCCCGCCAGTTCAGCTGTTGTCTGAAATCCAGATAATCAAGAACGCAGGCCAAGGCAATTTCCCCCAAATCAGGCATCGCCCCATTACGATAGTGGGGTGATGATGCCGCGATGACTTCGAGTCCGCGTTGTATTTTTTCGCGCTGAAAGGTGACAAAGCTTTCGACATATTTGTCTTCAGGCCGCATGCGGCCCTCATAAACAACCAAGATGGCCGCATCCATGATGCCGTCCATCAGCGCCGCCCGGGTTAATGTTTCAAACCGCGCCGCACCCGCGGCAGGAATAAGCTTGCCGCCTCCAGCTCTGGCATCAAGATATTCAACAATCACCCGGCTGTCATAAAGAACGGTACCACCATCCTCAAGCGCCGGGATTTTACCAAGTGGATTGACCGAACGGATCGGGTCATTGGCATCCATTGTATTGGTCTCGACAAGTTCCAGTTCACCAGCAAACCCCAAAACATGGGCGGCCAGCTTGACTTTGCGCACGAAAGGCGATGATTGGCTGTGACAGAGTTTCATTTGCGATTGTCCCTTTAGATAACATAGCGTGTGCGAGACTAGCATTGCTTGGCAACAACCGAAATGTTTTTTGCCTCTCCCTCGGCCAGTAATTCTTTGCACGACGCTTGTTATATGATCGCCGTTTCCAGCAGTGGTGTCTTGGTCAAAATACGTTCAAACCCAAAGGCGCTTAAATTCAGCGTCTGATAGGTGCCAGACACAATATGTTCGGCAATGCCCCGGCCCATTGCGGGTGACTGCTGCAGGCCATGGCCAGAAAAGCCATTCATAAAATAAAAATTTGGCATATCAGGATGCGGCCCGATCACCGCATTTGCGTCAAGCACATTATATGCATAATGCCCGACCCATTCACGTTCTACCTTGACCGCTTCAAAAGCTGGCACCCGATGCGCCAACGCTGGCCAAACTTTGTCTTGCCAAATTTGCAAATCCATCTCGAAATTGTCGGGGGCGACAGCCACATCATGATCCGGCGCACAGCCAGCAAGATAATAGGCACCGTGGCGCAAAAAATGCACACCAGACGGATCAATTGTCAGAGGTAAACTCTGTGCGATTGGGGTTTTTGTACTAAACACAAAACTAAACCGGCGTCGCGGTTCCACCGGCAAGTCAAAACCAGCCATCGCTGACACTTCGCTGGCGCGCGGGCCAGCCGCATTAATCACCACCCCCGGCACCACAACATCACCTGATGCCAATTGGACAGCCGTCACCCGCCCCGCCGCATG
>JAQCEA010000033.1 GCA_027620495.1 Pseudomonadota bacterium
CTTCGCAGTAATGGCGTCCGCGGTCAGGCCATATTTTTTAAATAGAAAATCCCGACTACCGCCTTCTGCGAAACAGTCCTGCACGCCAATGCGAAAGAACGGTCTAGCGATATTGCTGCTTGCCATCACTTCGGCAATGGCTGATCCCAGCCCACCTACAACGGAGTGGTTTTCTGCAGAGACGATGATTTTGCTTTGTTTGATAACATTTAGGATGCCCTCAATATCCAGCGGCTTTATGCTGGCACAATCTATAACTGAGGTGTTGATACCCTGCTGTTTCAAATTGATGGCGGCATGCAGTGCCTGTTCGACCATCAAACCTGTGGCAAAAATTGCGGCGTCGCTACCCGCATGGAGACATCTGATTTTACCAACATGGAGTGAGGGCAAGTTGTTGGGCCGTAGATCTTGTTTTGTTGCTCGATATAAGCGCAGATACACTGGTCCTTCATGTGCTAGCGTGGCAGCAACCGCATCTTCATAATCGGCAGGGCTGGCAGGCTCCAGCACAGTCATATTTGGTAATGTCCGCATTAGGGCAATGTCGTCAATCGCCTGATGTGAAACTCCGAGAAGCGAGTCGATGCCGGGCATAAATCCGACTAGCTTCACATTTGTTTTGGGATATGCAACTTGCATTGCAATTTGATCAAAGCTGCGTCTTGACAAAAAAACTGAAAAGGAATGTACAAATGGAATGAAACCGGCTCTGGCTAGACCAGCCCCGACGCCAACCATATTGGCTTCGGCGATACCAGCCATGATAAATTGATTGGGTAGATGATCGCGGACAAGATCAGTTTCTGTTGGTGCTGTAAGGTCGGCGGTAAGCGCCAAGATTGATATATTAGCCCGTGCGGCGGCGAGCAGAGCTTCGCCATAATATTTGGGAACGGAATGCTGGACTGTATCCTGCTTCACAGAGAAATCATCAAGATGTAAGGCATTAGACTTAGATGTATCTTTTCCAGAGGCGGTCATGGTCTGCCCCCCAGCCAGTCTAGGGCATCGATAGCGATATGTGGGGGTAGCACCATATTATGACTCTTTTGGCCTTCAAGAAAGGGTACACCCTTTCCCGGTATGGTATGGGCAATGATGCAGGATGGGCGTTCTTTGTCGGCCTTTGCCGCCTCGAAACTGGCAAACATTTCATCAAAATCATGCCCATTGATAACCGTTGTCTGCCATCCAAAATTTTCAAGCTTAGAATCAACTGGGTCTATTGCGGCAACATTGCGCGCGTCCCCTTCAACCTGCATATAGTTTAGATCGATGACCATAATCAGATTTGAGAGTTTGTGCGTAGCTGCAAACAATGCTGCTTCCCACACTTGACCCTCTTCTAACTCGCCATCACCAAGCATCAGATAGATATTTGAGTTTCTCTGTTGAAGTTTGGCACCCATAGCGAGCCCTGCGGCAACTGACAAGCCTTGGCCGAGTGAGCCACAGGTGCATTCAATCAGCGGTGTCAACCGTTCAGAAGCGTTAATTTCCAACACAGAACCGTCAACGCAGTAATCTTCCAGCATCTCTGGGTAAATCAATCCAGCTCTGGCTAGAGTGGCGTAATAGACTGCTGTATTATGAGCGGTTGACAGAATGAACCGGTCTCGGTCCTGCCATTTGAGGTCACTACTGTCGAGACGAAGCTCCTGAAAATAAAGATGGGTAAATAAATCTGCTGCTCCAAGACCTTGCTGAACATAGCCTTGACCATGGCGTGCAACCATTCGGATCACATCCATGCGAATGGTTTTAGCTATGGCTTGTAACTCGCTTATTTTGGTTCTGTTATCCGCCTTCATACAGCTTCAGGCCCTTTGTTTTTTGCATCTATTGCCCAGAGTGTTTGATCGCTATTGGTTATTCAAGATAGGAGGCACAAGTTACAATGATACGGGTACCATATATAAATGCAATTATGTAGTCTTTGTTTGGCTTAACTGTGCAAAAGATGTGAGACGACTGTTCGCCAGCTTTTTACTGGGTTGCCAGCAAATTCTGGTGTTCCGAAAATTCATGCTGTATCACGAATTTTTAAATCAAACCCAAGGTCATTAATCTTACTAATGCCGGTCTCACCTCTTATCAAACGAAGGGCTATCTCTGCAGCTTTGAGACCAATACGCTGCCAAGGAACTGAAATAGTTGTAAGCGCTGGCTTGTGAATTTCGCCTATGGAGGTGTTATCAAACCCAGCCAATGCGATGTCTTGCGGTATTTTGAGATCATTACGCTGGCATTCCATAAGCGCCCCAAAGGCCAGTATATCAGATGATGCAAAGACGCAATCAAGATTGTGGCTCTTGGTCAATAAGCTTTGCATCGCTGCCGCGCCGCTGGCAAATTCATATGCAGACTCGCGCATTATTGATGGATCTACTGACCAGCCATAATTTTCAATTGCGTCCCGATAGCCACGCATGCGGTCTTGAGACCTATCATTATTTTCTAAAATCCCGCCAATATACCCTATATTCTTGTAGCCTCTGGAAATTAGGAATGATGTCATCTCAAACGCTGCTTGATAATTCGACATGCCTACACAAATATGCTTGCTTTTGTCTGATATATTCCAGATCTCAACTGTCGGTATCATGTATTGCGCAATGAGTTCTTCTGAGGTTTGGCTATGTGTATGACCAGTTAGGATCAGCGCATCGGCACGGTGCGAAATAAATGTACGGATAATGTCTTCTTCACGTTGCACGCAGTATTCATTGCTACCGACCAACGCTTGGAAACCCTCAGGCATCAGGCTGCTGGTGATCGATTGGATCGTATCGGCAAAAATTGAATTGGATAGTGTTGGCACGATGATGCCGACCATGTTGCTGCGGCGGTTTGATAAGCTGCCAGCAGCGACATTACCAATAAAGTTCAGTTCAGCAGCTGCAGCTTCGACTTTTTTTCGTGTGGCAGCTTTGACCAAATGCGACTTGCTTAGTGCGCGGGAAGCGGTGATTGGCGAAACGCCTGCAATTCTTGCCACATCACGAATAGTAACTGGTTTGTGATCAATGTTTGATGACATAATTGTCTTAGCCTTTTTTAATAAAAGGTTTTTGAACTACAGATATCACCAGCCTATGAACCTATCAAATGCTTACTCATCCATCATTGTGGTGCATGCCTTCATTTACGGGAAACGTATCATAGCTGGCGGTGATGGGAAGCCCTCATAAGCATTACAACAAGCTTGACGGCGAAGACGGAGTTCAAAAAAACTATTGCAATTGGTGTTGCAAAATGTGGTAGGCGGCCTTTTCACCAATCATCAAGGATGGTGCATTTGTGTTGGCCGATGTGATCTTTGGCATCACTGAGGCATCGGCAACGTATAACCCCTCAACGCCATTGACGCGTAATTCAGGATCAACAACTGCGCTGGAATCCGCCCCCATACGGCATGTGCCTACAGGATGGAAAACTGTACCACCGTTGTTTCGAATGCAGTCCAGTATTGCCTCATCACTATCAACACCGCTACCAGGTACAATTTCAGTATCCCATAAATCTCTGAAAGCAGCCATGTGATAAATTTCCCGCATCATTTTGACACCTTCAACCATAACTTTTTGATCATATTCGTCAGAAATGTAGTTTGGTTGTATTTTGGGGTCTGCTTCTGGATCGGTTGAGCGGATTTCGACGGAACCTCTGGACTTTGGATGACATTGCCAGACAGTTGCAGTGAAGCCGGGATATTCGTGCAATGGCTCACCAGGTTTGTCGACAGACAGTGGCATCACAAGAAGTTGCACATCTGGGCGACCATCTTCTGCATATTTTGTGCAGGCTCCTGCGCCAACCTGGCCTGCGCCAACTGACAATATGCCAGATCCGTCCTTGATCCATTTCAGACCTTGGATCGCCATTTTTAGAGGATTGCGGCTGTCGATATTAAGCGACATCCCGTTTCGCATCTGGACAATTGTGCGCATTTGATAGTGATCCTGGAGATTCTGACCTACCTCATCTGACCGATGAATAACTGGGATATTATGTTTTTTTAACAATGTCGCCGGGCCTATGCCTGATAATTGAAGAATTTGCGGTGATTGCAACGCGCCTGCACTTACAACAATTTTCTTTGCTTGATAGGTCTCCTGAACGCCGTTGCGCCTCGTAACAATACCGGTTGCGTTTTTTCCCGAAAAAGTGATTTTTTCTACAAGCGCACCTGAAATAACCGTCAGGTTATCGCGATGTGAAATAGGGTGCAGGAACGCCCGCGCAGAGCTTGAGCGCCATCGTCCATCAAGCGTGAGTTGATACCTGCTAGCACCAAATGATTCGCTACCATTAAAATCGTCAATGGCTGGTAATCCCCATTCTATCGCCGCCTTTAGCCACGCTTCACAGGCAGGATGTCGCAAGCGAAGATCATCAACCTTGAGTTCACCAAAGCTGCCGCGGAATTGGCTTTCGCCCCCCTTGTAACCCTCAAGCTTTCTAAAAAAGGGCAGTACAGTTTGAAAATCCCAACCTGTCGCACCGAGGCTCTGCCAATCATCAAAGTCCTCTTTTTGGCCGCGTATAAAAATCAACCCATTGATGCTACTGGACCCGCCAATAATCCGTCCGCGCGGCCATTTTATTGCACGGCCACCGCTGCCTTCACATGGCTCAGTATCAAATACGCGTGAAAATGTTTTATTATATATGGTCTTGTAATAGCCAATGGGAATGCGTGACCAAAACCGACGATCTGAACTACCGGCCTCTACTAAAAGGACTTTGTGGGCAGGGTTTTCTGATAATCTGTTGGCAAGCAGGCATCCTGCAGAACCAGCGCCTGCAATGATAAAATCGTAATTCTTTTCCATGTTCTGCAACTCTGAATTCATTAATCTCAACGTTGACTTTTAAAAAATACGTTGAAATGATACCGATGTCATTAATTTTGTGAGATAACATTTCAAACATGAAGCCAGCTGCACAAACTGTTAAGCAAGGTGGCGCATTGGACGCTGCGGAGCAACGTTTAGCCGGGCAGATTTATGAAATAAGGCATATTGAAGCCATCATTCTTCGCGCCAAAATCGATGTGCCAGTACAAACGTCATTTGGAACAATGTATGACCGACCGGCCTTGCTTGTTCAAATCACCGACGCTGATGGTTGCGTGGGGTATGGTGAAGTATGGTGTAACTTTCCTTCGGGTGGTGCCGAATATAAAGCTGGTCTCTTGGTTAATGAATTTGCGTACTGGCTCAAAGGTCGCCGCTTTAGCTCACCAGCAGAGATATTTGACGGATTAACCGCTGCGTTTCAGGTGCTTGGCCTTCAAACTGCTGACCCTGGGACATTGTTACAAGTGATTGCCGGCGTGGATCAAGCGTTGTGGGATCTGGTGGCGCGTCAGCAGGGGGAAAAACTTTGTGATTTGTTTGGTGTACACGGAAATTCGGTGAAAGCATATGCCAGCGGTATTCATCCAAAAGAGGTGCGCGAGCGTGTTCAAATCGCGCAAGATCGTGGGTTTTTATCTTTCAAGGTAAAAGTGGGATTTGGCCCGGAAATCGATAAAGCGGGACTGATTACTGCCCGTGAACTGATTGAAGGCCAGCGGCAATTAATGATTGATGCCAATCAAGCTTGGAAATCGCCACAAGAAGCGGCTTATAACATCAACGCCTTAAATGGGTTTGATTTGACCTGGATTGAAGAGCCGCTGTGGGCAAGTGCTGCACAAGAAGACTGGCAGATTTTACAAAGCATGATAAATGTGCCTCTCGCAGCTGGCGAAAATTTGCCAACGTTGGATGCTGTTGGTTCTTTTTGGAAAAAAGGTCTCTTTTCCTTCATGCAACCAGATATCGGAAAAATTGGTGGCTTCACAGGGCTGCTTCGTATTTTTGCGAGTTTTAACACGGCTGGCCCGACGAAAAAGCGTGTGTATTGTCCACACTGGTTGGGTGGTATGGTTGGGCTGGCAGCATCTGCACATATGTTGACTATAGTTGGTGATGCTGGTTTTCTGGAGGTTGATGTGAATGAAAATCCGATCAGGGAAAAACTTGCAGATTGGGATCTAAGGCCATCAGGCGGTGGACGAATCAACCTTCCCTTGGGCAATGGTATTGGTATTGTCCCAGATTTGGTTGCAATGCGAGAATATGGTGTGGATGTCACGACTATGTCAGGATGAGTATCAGGTAGGGGAGGTAACACAGCCATGACTTTAGCAATCAGATTTTTATCTGCAATCAACGCGGTCCAGTTGGGTTTTTTTCGATTGGGTGCGATGTTACTTGTACTCGCGATCGCGGCGATTGTCTCGGCTGGTGTGTTCTTTCGATACGTTCTAAATGACAGTTTGTCTTGGTCAGAAGAGCTTGCCAAATACGCAATGCTGTGGCTGGTGTTCCTTGGCGCACCGATAGCGCTTCGTCTCGGCGTTCACCCAAACATCGAAGTGTTCATTTCGAGATTGCCATCGAGGATGACCAAGGTCGTGCTGGCAATCATGCATTTGGCAGTGTGCCTGTTTTGTGCTTTCCTTGCCATTAAAAGCCATGATTTCGCGTGGAATGGACGAACGCAGGTTGCAATTTCGGTAGGTGATGTCTCTATGTATTGGTTTTTCGTTTCAATACCTTTGGGGATGGCTAGTATGGCACTTGTATCTCTTCAGCAATTTTTGGAAGACGCATACTCATTATTCACTAATAATCTTATAGAACGGGATGCTTTTGTGGCTAAACACAAGCCAGTTCTTGAAGAGTTCTAAGTAACGAAATTATGAGGACGCTGAAATGATCCCTGTTACTTTTATATGGATTTTGCTTGGACTGATTAGCGTCGGAATGCCAATTGTATTTGCTCTTGGAGCTGCACCTATGTTGGGCTTGGTTTTAGCTGACAAAGGTGCTTTTCTCGCGATTATAGCGCAGAAATTATATATTGGTATTAACCAATTTCCACTCCTTGCGATACCAATGTTTATTCTCGCTGGAGAGATCATGAATGTTGGTGGCATTACAGAACGACTAGTTTATTTTGCCAAAGTTCTGGTTGGACATCTACGCGGTGGTCTGGCGCATGTAAATATAATCTCTTCAATTTTCTTTGCGGGTTTAAGTGGGTCTGCAGTCGCAGACACTTCGGCGCTTGGCTCTATGCTTATTCCTGCAATGGAAAAACAAGGCTATTCACGCAAGTTTTCTGCAGCGGTGACTGCTGCATCGTCAGTGATTGGGCCTATCATCCCACCAAGCATTATCATGGTTGTTTACGCGTATATCATGGAAATATCAGTCGCTGCTCTATTCCTGGCCGGCATTGTTCCGGGACTGCTCACTGGTGTTGGCTTGATGACAGTTGTCTCAATCATTGCGCGGCGACGGAATTATCCTGTTGCTGATAAATTTCCTGGAATGCGTGTTGCTGCGCGTGCGGGCCTCGATGCATTCTGGCCTCTGTTAACACCAATTATCATTATGGGTGGAATTCTCTCTGGGGTCTTTACGCCGACGGAGGCCGCGGGAGCCGCTGTTGTTTATGCATTAATATTATGCGTGGCCATGAAAAGCCTACCCTTGATGCGAGTGAAAAACATGCTGTTTCGCACTGCAGTCTCGTCCAGTGTGATCTTATTGGCAGTTGGCATGGCCAGTGTTTTTGCTTGGATTGCCACGCTCTCGGGCGTGCCAAAACTTTTGACCGCCTTTTTGTTCGAATATACAGACAATAAATATCTTGTGCTGCTTTTGATCAATCTGTTGCTGATTGTCATAGGCATGTTTCTTGATGCTGGCCCGGCTATTTTGATCCTTGGACCAATCTTAACGCCGACTGCGCTGGCTGTTGGGGTTGACCCTTTGCACTTTGCTATCATCATGTGTGTTAACCTCACAATTGGTCTTGCCACACCTCCAATGGGACTTATTCTGTTTGTAGCGTCAGCCGTCAGCCGCGAGAGGATTGAATCCGTGGTGTCGGAAATGGTGCCTTTTTACATCGTCCATATCGGTATTATCGTTCTCGTCACTTATGTGCCTGCGATTTCGATGACGGTGCCAAAGTTGCTGGGTTTTGGTTAGCGTGAGGTTACATTTATGAAAGTTATTTACAACATATGATACCGGTGTCATTATTTGTGAAACAATCAAAAGGGAGGAATTGAAATGAAGTCTCTTATTCGCAAGATAATCGTGGCAGGGGTCGTGGCCACGTGTCTGCCAGCAGTCTCATTTGCGGCTGAATTCACGTTAAAATACGGCCACGTTGGTCCAGTAACATCAGATGACCAGGTGCCTGGTGAATTTTTGAAGTCATTCCTAGAGAGCCGTTCTAATGGGCGTATTGCTGTTGAAATCTACCCAGGCGCACAGCTTGGTAACTTTCGCGATATGATTGAACAGGTACAATTGAACACACTGGAGCTTACCCATACAACGGTTGGTGGTATTGCCAGCTTCTGGCCTGAACTGCAGGTAACAGATATTCCTTATATGATGAATGGTGACTCAATTGCTGAGCGTATTTCTCAGAGTTCATTCTTTGATGAAGTTCGTGAGGAAATTTTGAAAACAACTGGTAATGTGCGTCTCGTTGCTGTCGGTAATACAGGCCGTTGGCGCAATTTCTTTACCACTAACAAGTTGATTAAGTCTGCCGCCGACATGAAGGGCGTTAAAATGAGAACAATCAACTCACCATTGCAGATTGAGTTTATAAAGGCGCTTGGTGGCAATCCAACGCCAGTTGCATGGGGCGAACTTTATACGTCTTTGCAAACAGGTGTTGTTGAAGGCACAAAGAATGCGGCAACTGATATTATTCCAACAAAGATGTACGAGGCTGTGAAACATGTAACGCTTGATGAACATGCCTATCTCTTTGCCTTTTGGTGGATGTCAGATTCCTGGCTCCAAAGCTTGCCCGCTGACCTGCAAGACCTGGTTATTGACGGCGTTCAGCAGGCGTCAATGATTCAGTCTGACTGGAACAAAGAATATGATGCTCGGGCGCTCAAGGAGTTTGCTGGTTTTGGTGGTGAAATATATGTGCCAACTCCGGAGGAAAAAGCAACTTTTGTGGCGGCGCGTGACAAAATGAAAGTTTGGTTTGCCGACAAGTACGGTGATACATGGCTGAAAAAATTCGAGAAAGCTGTAGCTGAGGCCGAAGCTGATGTTGCCGACAGGAATAAGCGTGTTATCGGCCGTTAATTTTCTAAAAGAGTCATGACTCTGGATCTTTGGCGGGCCCGTAGAACTATGGGCCCGCCTTTTATTTAAGGTAACGCGTAGCTGAAAAAAAACCTATTGATGGCGACTTTGTATGTTTGAAGGAAAAACAATAATTGTGACAGGAGCATCGGGCGGTATCGGTGTTCCTCTTGTTAGTCGTCTATGTGGGCTTGGCGCTAGAGTAATCGCTATAGATATCAACCCACATGGGGCGGAGATTTTGCAATCTGAAATATCCGATGCTAGTCGCCTTGTTTATTTCTGCTCCTCTCTAGAAGATGAACAAACATGTCGCGCAATTTTGGGCAAGGAGACGCATATATATGGGCTTGTCCATCTTGCCGGTATTTTTGTGCCTGATGATATGACAGCTGGTGATACTGAGGCAGTTTATGATCCGGTCATGTTAGCAAATGTCCGAAATGTATATGGACTGTATGCCAGTATCCGTGAGTCGTTGTTGAGAGAGGTTCATGCCCGAGTTGTACTTGTCAGTTCTTTAGCCTTTCGCCGGGGTGCACCTGGTCATACTGCCTACAGTGCAGCAAAGGGAGCTCTGGTTGGAATGGCGCGGTCATTGGCCAGAAAGGAAGCGCCAAATCTTTTGGTTAATGTCGTGGCACCCGGCTTTATCGATACGACTATGCCACAGAAAATTATTGCCAAACGCGGGATAGACGCTGTGCTTGGTGAGATACCGATGAAGCGCCTCGGTACCGCGGATGAAGTAGCAAGCGTAATTCAATTCCTTTTGGGTCCTGACTCGGCATATGTCACGGGTCAGGTGATCAATGTGGATGGAGGCATTATATGCAGCTAGACAAGAGGGTCGGCAGACGTTTTTTAGTGCTTGATCCTTCTGACAATGTGGCAACCTTGCTTGATGAAGAGAGCAAAATAAATCGGCTCAGCAATGGTATGCGCATCGCAGAGTCTGTGCCTTTTGGTCATAAGGTTAGTCTGCGCCAAATTTCCATTGGAGAAGCAATTGTTAAATATGGTGTGGAGATCGGTTCGGCCACACAGACTATCGAACAGGGCGATCATGTACATGTCCACAACTGCCAATAGTTCCGATCTTTTTGATTTTTCGAGTAGTCTTGAATGGCGCGGTTATCGCCGTGCTGATGGAAGGGTGGGCATTCGTAATCATAGGATCGTGCTGTCTATCGTTGCGTTGACAGACAGACTTGCAGCCACCATTGCATCTATGGATCATGAGGCTCTTTGCGTCACCGGAGCATTTTCCCGAGGATTACAGCGAGCCGATGAGCGTTTGGTTGAGAGATTCATCCAGAGCGTTCTAACCCATCCCAATGTAGGAGCAGCATTGGTGATCACGCATGATATGGCGTCAGCAGATCATCTTGCCAAAGTTGTTAAGGTGTCAATACCTGTTGAATATTTGGCATTCATGAATTGTGACGGTCGTGGAAATGCCGTTAAGATTGGCGGTGAAAAGCTGCAGATGCTTGCTACACGGCAAAATGCGCTAGAACAGCAGCGGACTGTAGTCGGTCCCGGCGATGTCTCGATGGCGCTTGAATGTGGTGGTAGCGATGTTTCCAGTAGTATCTGTAGCAACCCTGTCATTGGTGATATATGCGATTTTATTGTCACTTCAGGTGGGTTAGCGGTGGTTTCAGAGACTGCGGAATTTATTGGTGCTGAGGCAGTTTTTAATGATAGATGCCACGACCAAGTGACAAGAAAAGCAGCTTTGGATTTCATTGGCTATCGGATAGCTTTGATGGAACAAGATAGCGGCAAAGATTATCGCGGCACTAATCCTACTCAAGAAAATATTGCTGGTGGTCTGACGACACTCATTGAAAAATCAATGGGGGCCGTAAGTAAAACGGGGACAACGAACTTTATTTCCGCGCTTGAGTATGGAATGTCACCAAATTCACCCGGTCTGCATTTCATGGATACCCCCTTTTTCAGTCCTGTTTCGCTTACTGGCATGATGATGGCTGGCTGTAACTTTGGACTATTTGCAATGGGTGTATTCAACCCCTCTGGAAACCCATTGTGCCCAGTAATTAAAATCTGTGGTAATCCAGAAACATTGCGTCATTGGAGCGATGATATAGACGTTGAATTGGATGACTATTTCACCGGCAAACTCGACCGTGTTGGTGCACAACTAGCAGTGCTTTCCAAGATGAATATGGTTTTCAACGGTGCTGTAACAGCGTCAGAGGCGATCGGCGAAGGACAATTCATGTTACCTAGATTGAAGGATGCACTATGACAAAAGATCAACTTCTTGTTGTTACAGGTGGCAATAGGGGCATTGGCAAACAAATTGCCCTGTCTGCAGTGGATGCTGGATGGCGGGTTGCGATAAGCTTTGGACATAATCCACAATTGGCTCACCAGATGGTTGCTGACTCAAATGGCAGAATGAAGGCCTTTGAGCTGGATGTTGCCAACCCAGACAGCATCACAAAATTCTTTGCCAGTATTGAAAATGAAATGGGCTCACCACGTGCATTGGTAACAGCCGCCGGTGTTGATAAAGGCCCGCGGTCAATTGCTGAAATTGATCACGAATTTGTCCATCTGACCATGGTGGTAAATGTGGTTGGCTTGATCCTTTGTTGTCGGGAATTTGCCGCCTACGCGATAAAAGAAGGTGGGGGTGGGGTTGTTGTCAATTTGTCATCAATGGCAGCCACCATCGGCGGCCGCGAGTATAAAAGTGTTTATGCGGCTAGCAAGGGAGCAGTAGATGTGTTTACCATCGGTGCTGCAAAGGAACTTGCGCCGCATGGCATTTCGATGTTTTCTGTGCGCCCGGGTGTGACCCGTACCGATATGACCGGTGATGCTCTTGCCAATCCGGTCACTAAGGCAGCAATTGAGGCATCGATTGCCTGTGGTAAAGTAGCTGAGCCGGCGGATATTGCTACACCGGTGATCGAACTGATATCTGGAAAATTCAGCTATGCGAGTGGATCACTGCTGAACCTCGGCGGTGGCGGTTTTGTGATTTGAACAACGGTGCGATGTGATGGGTGTGATTGAACAGCGTGATTGGCTCGTGATTGGTGCAAGCCGAGACGGTATTGGCGCTGCGATTGCCAGGGCGGCAGCCGCGCAGGGCGATCGAGTGGTCATCACAGGCGCTGAATCTGAACCATTGTCGATGCCGGAAGGGGTCACTAGATATCATCAGCTTGATGTATGTGACACATCGGCAATTGCTTTGCTTGCTCGTCAGTTTTCCCAGCTTGATGTACTTGTTAATTGTGCTGCGATTTCAAGGCGGGACCTTGAAGACGATCTAGAGGTTTTTCGCCAAGTTATAGACGTCAACCTCATAGGAAATTTTGATGTGGTGAGGAAATTCGAAAAAGCGCTAATGGTAGCTCAAGGCAATGTTATTAATATCGCTTCAATGTACAGTTTTTTTGGCAGTCCAAAAGTACCTGCTTATGGGGCTAGCAAAGCCGCGATCCATCAGCTGACCAAATCTTTGGCGCTTAAATATGCACCACAAGGGATAAGAGTTAACGCGATTGCTCCAGGATTTGTTGTCACTGAACAAACTGAGCGAGGCCGTGCTGATACCGTGCATTATGAAGCTGTAATCGCACGCACACCATTTGCCCGCTGGGGGAAGCCAGATGACATTGCTGGCCCAGCCCTATTTCTGGCTAGTCAACAAGCGGGTTTCATCACCGGGCAAACCCTTGTTGTTGATGGAGGGTATTCCATTGGTTAAAAAGAAGTTTTTAGGATTTGGGACATTGGTTAAATTATTGGCAAGCATTGAAAGTTAGTGCTGTGAGAGCGTCAGTTGGTTTGATAAAAATATTGAAGGCTTGGGGGGTGAAAACAATTTTTGCCCTGTCTGGAAATCAGATTATGCCAATTTTTGATGCCTGTCTTGATGAGGGAATCCGCGTTATCCACGTACGCCATGAAGCCGCAGCGGTCTATATGGCTGAAGCACATGCCCGTATTACGGGTGGCATTGGAGTCGCCATGGTTACCGCCGGCGCTGGCCTTTGCAATGCCATTGCACCTTTGTTCACCGCGTCCCAGTCACAAACACCAGTTCTTTTGCTCAGCGGTGATTCTGAGGCAAATCTCGACAACATGGGTAGTTTTCAAGAAATGAACCAAGTCCAGATCACCTGTGCAGTGACAAAATTGTCCAAGCGGATTTGTCAAACATCTGAACTTGAAGGCGCAATAAATACTGCAATAACGGTGGCAACAACAGGCACTCCGGGACCTGTTCATCTCGCACTTGCGGCAGATATGCTGACAAATGAACTTGAAGATTCACCTAATATTGAAAAGCAGGTTCTCTCAAAAAATGCTGAATCAATTGAAGCTTCGGCAGGTTTTATGGAGACTTTGAAATCATCTCAAAGACCATTGATTATAGCTGGCCCGTCGCTTTGCATGCCTCATCATGTGGATGTGTTGCACTCGCTTGAAACGAGATTGGGTGTGCCTGTGGTGCCAATGGACAGCCCACGGGGTTTGAACGATCCCCGGCTTGGAAATTTCAAGGCAATAGCGCGCCTTGCTGATTTGATCATATTAGTTGGCAAGCCTGTAGATTTTTCGATTTCCTATGGGGCTGTTGGACCATTTAATGCTGATGCCAAGTGGTTTGTATTCGTTGGAGAAGAGCAACTTGTTTTACAGGCACGCAGAAACCTTGGCGATCGTTTGCATGATGGGGTTGTGATGTCGCCTGTCGCGGCCATCGCCATGCTTACAAAATTACCAAATGTGTGCGTTGACTCCAATTGGCATGACTCCATAAGAAGCGCTATTGCCAGTCGTGATTTTTCTGCTTTTCAAACAAGCCGTGATGTCAATGAATTGGACTCTCTGTCATTCAGCAATGCTTTGAAGGATGTTTTGAGCTTGCAAGATAATGTTGTCGCCGTTTCTGACGGTGGTGAAATAGGTCAATGGATTCAGTCTGTTCTGACTCGTTATCTTGTGATGATCAACGGCGTGTCAGGGGCAATTGGTGGTAGCTTAAGCTACGCTATGGCTATCAAACAGGTTTTACCTGATAAAAATGTGCTGGCATTCATGGGCGATGGAACCGTTGGCTTTCATTTGGCCGAATTTGAGACAGCTGTCCGAGAAAATCTGCATGTTGTCGCGGTCATTGGCAATGATATGCAGTGGAATGCAGAGGTGAAAATACAGGAACGTGACTATGGGCCGGATCGCGTATTTGCCTGTGGCTTGAGTGATGCCCGTTACGACCTAGTGGCTACTGCTCTTGGTGGACATGGTGAATTTGTAACAAATCTGGCAGAAATTGGGCCTGCGTTTGAGCGTGCTCTCGCAAGTGGTAAACCGGCCTGTATCAATGTCAGAATCCATGGGTTTGGTGCCCCTACTTTTGCCAATGGTTGAATCTTCAAAAATAATCGTGGCGGGCCGAGCTACTGTTGATTTAATTATGGAGATTGACCAATTTTCAGCGCAAGGTGAAAAGATACATGCGCATGGATCGCGTTTCGTGGTTGGCGGTCCTGGTGCAAATGCAAGCATTGCCATAGCGCGATTTGGTGGTAGACCAGCGCTGGTGAGCTATATTGGTGATGATATGATGGGCCAATTCATCTATCAGACACTCATTGATGAGTCGGTTGACATGTCAATGAGTCCGCTAACCCCAGATGCGCGATCTTCTGTTTCAGCTGCATTTGTGAACAAATATGGTGAACGCCAAACAATAAATTTTGCGGGGCAGGGGTTCGAACAGTTATCTCTGGCTGTTGCCACTGCTGATGCCCCTTGTGCTGTTCTGGCTGACAACCGTCATCCAGAATTGACTTTTGGGGCGATTGCCCTTGGACGCCTGCATGGAGTTCCAATTGTGATTGATGCTGAAGCGCCCTTCGTCGCGGACCATGCTCTTGGCGCGACGCACCTTGCGTTTTCAAGACAGGGACTTGATTCCTTTTCGCCACGGCAAAACATTCAGGCTGGTTTAAGGCAAGCACGCGAGGAAACCGAATGTTGGGTGTGCGTGACAGATGGCGAGAACGGTGTCTGGTATTTGGAGGGTGGCGAGGTAATAAATGTGCCAGCCTTCAAAGTTGATGCTATAGATACTGTTGGTGCAGGTGATGTCTGGCACGGAATCTTCACTCTATGTCTTGGTGAAGGGCAAGTTGAAAGAGCTGCGATAAAAACGGCGAATGCTGCAGCGGCCATGAAATGTAGAGAATTTGGTGGAATAGCCGCATCTCCTAATCGTCTGAATTGTGATGCCTTTATTGAGGAACAGTCGATATGCAACTAACCCCGGGAAAGCTTTTGGGTATGCGCCGAATGGCAGATAAAAATGGATTGTTTAAAATGGTGGCCGCTGACCAGCGACCCCCAATAAAGGATCCGATTGCTACAAAGCTTAGTCTACCTGAGGCTCCATGGTCTGAAGTGGCTAGGTTTAAAATGGAGATTGTCCGCCAGCTTCAAGGGCCAAGCTCTGCTGTTTTGTTGGATCCGCATTACGGAATTCCAGCGGCCTTTGATGTTCTTGGAGGAAGCAAGGGGCTTGTTGTCACATTAGAGGATTCAGTCTTTAAGGAGATTAATGGGGAGCGGTTTTCGGCAAATATCGATGCGTGGTCGGTCAGTAAAATCAAGCGGCTTGGCGGTGATGCAGTGAAGGTCCTTGCATGGTATAGGCCGGATGCATCACCTGAAAATATTGCTTTTCAGAAAGAATATGTAAAACGGATCGGTGATGAATGCGCCCGTTTTGACATTCCGTTTTTGCTAGAGCTGTTGCTCTATCCTTTTGCCAGTGAGGTGGCCACATCGCGCGGATATGTCGAGATGAAGGCAAAGGCAAGTGATCAAGTACTTGCATCAGTTGATGAATTTGCCCGTGCGGAATATGGGGTGGATATGTTTAAGCTGGAAAGCCCGGTGAACGCAGATGCAATCGATGGTTCAACAAATATTCAAGCCTTATTTGATGAAATGGGTCGACTTGCAGGGAGGCCCTGGGTCATGTTGTCTGCTGGCGCGGGCAAAGAATCCTTTCGCGAGATACTCGTACATGCCTTCAAGGCTGGCGCTTCAGGTTTCCTCGCTGGTCGCGCTATTTGGCAAGATGCTTTTGCGGCTTATCCTGATTGGAAACAGGTCGTCGAGGGGCTTGCTGACGGGGGTCTCGGTTATTTCGAGGAAATTTCGAAGTTGGCTGATGCAACTGCTCACCCATGGCATCGCCACAGCTGTTATGGTCCAGATGGTGCCGTCTTTCATCCTGCTGATGAAAGTTTTCGTTTCGGCTATGACGATGTATAATTCGGCAAGGCAAAGGGGCGTCGGTCGACACCTGTCGTCCAAAGTCCAAGAGAAGATCATGTGTTTTTTGCAGCGAACACTCTCCTGCGAACATCATGCCATCGTCCAGGCTCATTGTGTCATCAGATAACTAACAGATGGACGTGCCGGTCCCAAGACAGCATACAGCCGTGCTGGTCATGGTTTTCGCGCTTTTTCTGGCGGCTTTGAGTGCGGCTTTTATGAAGCTTCTGGCAGATACCATGTCACCGCCGCTCATCAGCTTTTTTCGCTTTGCCGGTTATTTTCTGCTGTTGCTGCCACTTGCCTTTATTCGACATGGATGGCGAGTGCTCAGACCGCAGCGGCCCGTTGTTCAGATTATTCGAGGGCTGACTCTGGCCTTGGGAAACATGGCATTTATGTATGGCGTTCAGCATGTAGATTACGCCAACGCCGTTGCCATTGTTTATGTCTATCCCTTC